>CAMJRR010000015.1 GCA_946408345.1 uncultured Bacteroidales bacterium
GTGCACAGTTAATGCTACTGCCAACAGCGGTTATACCTTCACCAACTGGACGGAGAACGGAAATGTGGTCTCTTCGCAAGCCTGCTACACCTTTACCGTGAACAGCAACCGTAACTTGGTGGCCAATTTCCAAGCACAGCCACAAACCTACACCATCAACGTTTCGGCCAACCCGAACAACGGTGGCACCGTTTCTGGTGGCGGCACGTATCAGCAAGGACAATCATGCACCGTGAACGCCACGCCGAACACTGGCTACACCTTTACGAACTGGACCGAAAACGGCAATGTGGTCTCCACCAATGCTAGTTACACCTTCACGGTGACTGGCGACCACACTTTGGTGGCTAACTTCCAAGTACAGAGCTATACCATCACCGTCGAAAGCGCCAATCCCGATTGGGGTTACGTCAGCGGCGGCGGCACTTTCAACTATGGCGAAACCATAGAAATTGCGGCCACTCCAAACATCGGCCATGTATTTTTGACCTGGGATGATGGAAACCTTGACAACCCTCGCAGCATCGTTGTTACTGAAAACCACACCTACATTGCCTCTTTTGCTGTGCAGCAATGTTACATCACTGCTGAAGTGACCCCAGAAGAGGCCGGAACGGCTTTTGGCGGAGGCCTTTGGTACTACGGCGACACAATCTCCGTGACCATCAACCGCAACGAAGACTGGGGGTTCCTGAACTGGACTGAAAACGATGAGGTGGTTTCGGAAGAAATGACCTACACCTTCATTGCCACAGGAGACCGCAACCTTGTTGCTCACTTCCAATATACTGAAAGCATTGGCGAGAACAGTATTTCCGCCAACATCTACCCCAACCCGACGCAGGGCAAAGTCATGGTTGAAAGCGAAGACTTGAGCCATGTCCGCATCGTGAACGCCTTCGGACAGACCGTCTACAACGCAAAGGTAGAAGGCGAACAAGTTCGCATTGACCTTTCGCAAATGGCCAAAGGAGTGTATATGATGCACATCAAAGCTGAGGGCGGGCAGGCTGTGAGGAAGATTGTGGTGGAATAAACTCATCTGGCCGCCATCGGGCATAAGGTCTTATATAACGCTTGGGGCGATTCTGTCGCTTTTACGAAGAAAAACAACAAAAATTGACCCATATTCGACAAAAAGCATTATTTTTGCCCTTTAAAACTAATCCACTTTCAATCTATGAAAAAAAGCTTAATTACGCTACTGCTCGTCATGCTGACAGTTGTGACTTTTGGTCAGCAGTGGGTAGCCCTCAAGAGCAACACCCCGAGCACTATTCAGACGAATTTGGTTGCCTCTTCCGAGAGCCAAATCACCGTCAACCTGCAAGTCCCAGGCTTCTTTACCCAAACGGTGACCACACCGCGTGGCGAAGCCAACATCATCTCGGTTCCCAAGACGGTAAGCACTGCTTCCGCTGGCGAGCCCAACCTGCCTATGATTGCTGTTCCGGCCATCGTTGGCGACCGTCAGCATTACAGCATTCGTTTGGTTGATGCGCAATACACTGATTTCCCGATGGAGGTCGCGCCTTCAAAAGGCGATTTCCCGCGCACCATCAATCCTGAGGATGTTCCTTACACCTACGGCGAGGCCTATTCGAACGACGCTTTCTTCCCCTCTCAGAATGTAGGTCTTTACGATCCTTACATCCTGCGTGACTTCCGTGGGCAAAACATGGTCGTCTATCCTTTCGCTTACAATCCGATTTCGAAGACCCTCCGCGTGTATTACAACATGACCATTGAGATGTACAACGATGGCCTGTCAAGCGAAAACATCATAGACCGCCGTTCCTCAGAAGTGAAGATGGATCCTGAAACCGAAGCCCTGTATGGCAACCATTTTATCAACTTCAGCGAAAGTTTGAGCAAATATACGCCCGTGGTTGAAACTGGTGAGTTGCTTATCATCTGCCACGATGCTTTCATGAGTGCCATGCAGCCTTTCGTCAACTGGAAGAAACAGATTGGCCGTCCCACAACCATGGTCGGCACGAGCACTACTGGTAACACCGATACCGCCATCAAAGCTTATATTCAAAGCCAATATGACGGCAATAGCAACCTCACCCATGTGCTGTTAGTCGGCGACGTGGCCCAAATCCCCGGACACAACTATTCCTCAGGAAGCTATGGCGGCAAGTCCGACAACTGGTACGGTCAAGTAGCGGGCAACGACTACTATAACGACATCATCATCGGTCGTTTCTCCGCCGAGAACGAGACCCATGTCACCACCCAAGTGAACAAGGTTATCCATTACGAGAGAGACATCAACACCAACGATACGTGGTTGAGCACTGGTACGGGTGTGGCCACCGTAGCCGGCAGCGGTGGTCACTTCGGTGAGGACGACTGGCAACATATCGACAACATTCGCAATGATCTGCTTGCTTACAACTACACCGAAGTCTTCAGAGACTATCCCAGCGGCGGTGGCGCAAACTCCAACTCTGCCACCCTGACCCAACACATCAACAACGGTGTGAGCATCATCAATTACTGCAACCACGGTTCTGAGACCAGCTGGGGCGTGTTCAACTACAGCAATTCCAATGTGAACGCTTTGGTGAACGATGACAAGCTGCCCATCATCTGGTCAGTGGCTTGTCTGAATGGAAAATATGACCACTATCAGCCATGTTTTGCCGAAACTTGGCTCCGTGCCACGAACAATAGCAACGGCACACCTACCGGTGCCATCGGTGGTATGTTCTCCTACATCTCACAACCTTGGGTTCCCCCAATGTACGGCCAAGACGAGATGGTGGATGTACTGACAGAGCAACACAGCACCAACATCAAGCGCACCCTTGGCGGCTGTTCGTTTGACGGAAACATGAAGATTTTGGATCAATATGGTCAAGGTGCAGGACAAGGTCACGGAACCTACATGTCGTGGATCCTTTATGGTGACCCGACTCTGACTTTGCGCAATGCTGTTCCTGCTAACATGAACGTGACCCACGATCCTTCAATGAGCTCAACTGCAACGAGTTTCACCGTGAACGCCACCAACGGCAACGGTGCCTTAGCCACCTTGACCCGCAACAACGAGATTATGGGTTCGGCTACCATTGTGAATGGCACCTGCAATATCACCTTTACCGCACCTAGCACTTCTGGCATTGCCACTCTAACAGTGTTTGGCTACAACAAGATTACCTATATTGCCGAAATCGACATCATGCAGGGAGGCACACAACAATACACAATTAACGTTTCGGCCAATCCAACCAACGGAGGCACCGTCTCTGGAGGCGGCAATTACCAAGTAGGTCAATCCTGCACCGTGACAGCCACAGCTAACAGTGGTTTCAACTTCACCAACTGGACTGAGAATGGCAACGTGGTCTCTACCAACAGGAACTATACCTTCACTGTCACCGGCAACCGTACTTTGGTGGCTAATTTCCAGGCTCAACCCCAAACTTTCACCATCAACGTTTCGGCCAATCCGAACAACGGTGGCTCCGTCACTGGCGGTGGTACCTATCAACAAGGACAACAATGCACCGTACATGCCACGGCAAACACGGGCTACACCTTCACTAACTGGACGGAGAACGGCAATGTGGTTTCAACCCAAGCCAACTACACTTTCACCGTGAACAGCAACCGCACTTTGGTGGCCAACTTCGCGCAACAGCAATACACCATCACTGCTTCGGCCAGCCCAAGCAACGGTGGCACTGTGACGGGAGGCGGCACCTACACTTACGGACAAACCTGCACTTTGGGAGCCACACCCAGTGCGGGCTATGTCTTTGAGAATTGGACCAAAAACGGAACACAAGTCAGTGCAACTACCCCCTACACCTTCACCGTGACGGAATCGGGGAACTATGTCGCACATTTCCAGGAATTCAATTGCGAGGCACCTTCAAACGTTACGGCAGAAGCCATCAACTATACTGACATTTACGTCAATTGGGACGCCGTTTCCACTGCGTATGCCTACGACATCTATCGGAACGGCACTTGCATCGCCTCAGAATTCCCCTTTGTCGGCAATTACTACGACACCGAATTGCCCTACGGCGAATATTGCTACACCATAGTCGCGAAATGCGGCCCTGGCGACTCCGACCCCTCCGAGGAAGCCTGTGCGGTGCTGAACATCCCTTGCAACGCCCCTGCCAACTTCACTGCGGAATACGTCTTTGAAGACGAGACCCATTACGGTGTGGAACTGCAATGGAACTCGGTGGCACCCATTTATCCCGATTATTTCCACCTCTACAAGCAGAGGAACACCACCGAATATGAGCTGGTTGCCGACCTCCAGCCCGAAGGAACCTCTTACACCTATTTCGACATGACTGAGATAGGCACCTATTCCTACAAGCTCACCGCCGAATACCATTTTGACGGCCAGGTTTGCACTTCAGAGCCTGTTTATGCCACAGTAGAAGTCACCAATGTAAACGAGACAAGTTGCACAGTCAACCTCTTCCCCAACCCGACCAAGGGCGAAGTCACCCTTTCGGGAGAAAGCTTGAGCCACGTCCGCATCGTGAACGCCTACGGCCAAACAGTTTATAATGCTGACCTCGAAGGCGACCGAGTCCGCATCGACCTGTCGAACATGGGCAAGGGCATCTACATGATGCACATCGAGGCCAACGGTGGTCATGCTGTCAGGAAGATTGTGGTGGAATAAGCCGCATTGTTTCAAACAAAAATCCCAAAGTGAGGTGACAAAATCTTGCCACCTCACTTTTTTTATCTATCTTTGAAGCCAAATTTAACGAAGTTGAATCTAACGATTTCATGCCTATGAAAATCAAATTCATCGGTGCAGCCCAGGAAGTGACGGGCAGCAAGCACCTCATCACCACTGACCATGGCAAGAAAATCCTATTGGACTGCGGAATGTTCCAAGGTAAAGGCCTCGAGACCGATGCGGCCAACCGCAATATCATGGTCGACCCCAAAGAAATCGACGTTATCATCCTCACCCATGCCCATATCGATCACTGCGGCCTCATTCCCTATTTCTACAAATTGGGGTTCCGAGGCCAAGTTGTCTGCACCAAAGCCACCGAAGACCTGTGCAGTATCATGCTCCCCGACAGCGGTTTCATCCAGGAGAATGATATGGAATGGTTCAACAAGAAACGCCGCAAACAAGGACTTCCCGCCTTACAGCCCATTTATACCGAAAAAGATGCCCGCGCCAGTATGGAGTTGTTTGTCAGCGTGGCCTACAACCGCTACTTCTACATCGACAATAATATAAAGGTGAAGTTCAACAACACGGGGCACCTACTTGGCAGCGGCTGCGCCGTCATCGAAATCGACGAAGGCGGGAAAATGACCCGCATCGGATACACTGGCGACATCGGGCGTGAATACAACTACTTGCTACGCTCGCCTGAGCCCTTCCCGCACTGCGATTACATCATTACCGAGGCCACCTACGGTAACCGTCTCCACAGCGACCGCACCAACGCAGAACAGCAACTGCTGGAAATCATCTATCACACTTGCGTGGAAAAACGCGGCAAACTCATCATTCCTTCATTCGCCGTAAGTCGCACACAAGAGATTGTGTATCTGTTGAATAACTTCTACAACGACGGCAAACTGCCCGAGAAGATTCCAGTATATGTCGACAGTCCTTTGGCCGTTAATGCTACCGAAATTTTCCGCATGCACGTCGATCTATTCAACGATGATGTGAAAGATGTTATCGAATACGACCCTGATCCTTTTGGCTTTAATGGACTTACGTTTATTCGCGACATCAACCAATCGAAGGAACTTAATGCCACTAAGCAACCGTGCATCATCATCTCTGCTTCAGGCATGATGGAAGCCGGCCGCGTGAAGCACCATATCGCCAATAGTATCGAAAACCCCAACAACAGCATCCTTGCCATCGGTTACTGTTCGCCTACCACACTGGGAGCCAAATTGTTAGAGAAACCGAAACCCGCGAGCGTCTCTATCTTTGGCACAGAACACAACGTCAATGCGGAGATTTATGAAATTGATGCCTTCAGCGGTCACGGCGACTACAAGGAAATGATTCATTACTTGAGCTGCCAAGACTCGAGCAAAGTAAAGAAGACCTTCATCGTGCACGGTGACCTTGAGGCCCAGCAATATTACCAACGGCAACTTCGCAAAGAAGGTTGGGACAACATTGTCATTCCTGAAGCGGGTGAAGAATTTGAATTGAAATAATTCGTACTTTTGCAAAAATTTTCAAAAATGGCACAAAAACCCAGTATTCCCAAAGGCACCCGCGACTTCCTTCCGGAAGTCATGGTGCGCCGCAATTATATCTTCGATACCATTAAGACCGTATTCAAACGCTTTGGTTTCCAACCGATTGAGACCCCTTCGATGGAAAACCTCAGCACCCTTTTGGGCAAATATGGCGAAGAAGGCGACAAACTCCTCTTCCGTGTGCTCAACTCAGGCGACTTCATGAGTGGCGTGGAGCAAAATGGCGAGCCGCTTGAATCGTTGAAGTTGGCCAGCAAGATCACAGAGAAAGGCCTGCGTTATGACTTGACTGTGCCGTTTGCAAGGTTCGTCACCATGTATCGCGACCAAATAGCCTTCCCCTTCAAGCGCTACCAGATCCAACCCGTTTGGCGCGCCGACCGTCCTCAAAAAGGACGTTACCGCGAGTTCTATCAATGTGATGTTGACATCATCGGCAGCGACTCCTTACTGAACGAAGCAGAACTGGTGCAAATCGTTGATGAGGTGTTCCATGCATTGAAGATTAACGTCACGCTGAAAATCAACAACCGTAAGGTGTTGGCGGGCATCGCTGAATACATCGGCAAGTCGGACGCTTTGGTCGACATCACCGTGGCCATCGACAAGTTGGACAAAATCGGAATCGAGGCCGTCAACGCGGAACTTGCCGAGAAAGGATTGGAGCAAGCTGCTATCGACAAGCTGCAACCTATTCTCTTCATGAAGGGTGACACACGCGAGAAATTGTCACAACTGAAGCCTTTGCTTGACAACGAAGTCGGCCAAAAAGGCATCTCTGAATTGGAGACCTTGTTCGATTATATCGAAAACATGGAATTAGGCATCGACACCGAACTTGACCTCACCCTCGCCCGCGGCCTGAACTACTATACAGGAGCCATTTTTGAGGTGAAAGCCAAGGATTTCGCCATCGGCAGCATCTCGGGTGGCGGTCGCTACGACAACCTCACAGGCATCTTCGGCCTACCCAACGTCTCGGGTGTAGGCATCAGCTTCGGTGCCGACCGCATCTACGACGTGTTGGAAGGCCTCAACCTCTTCCCCGAGACCATGTCGGAAAGTACCAAGGTCATCTTCCTCAACTTCGGCAAGAACGAGGAGAAATACTGCCTGAAATACCTCCATCAGGTGCGCAAGCACGGCATCAACGCAGAAATCTACCCCGATGCCGCCAAGATTCAGAAACAGATGAAATACGCCGACCAACGCCACATCCCGATTGTGGTCATCGCTGGCGAAAGCGAGGTGGCCGAGCAGAAGTTCACCGTGAAATGGATGAAGGAAGGCAAACAAGAAACCGTTGACGCCAACAAATTGGTGGAAACGATATTGAAATAACCCGTAGAGACGCATTGCATGCGTCTCAAAACCAATAATCAATTATAAAAAGAGACGCATTCAATGCGTCTCTACAACAATTTAACGATTAAACATTTAACAATCAACAATATGAAAGTCCATAAAATCTCATCGAAGGAACTGACCTTCAAACAGGTAAACGAAATACTCACCCAAGGCTACAAGCTCGAGCTCAGCGCCGATGCCATCAAGCGCATCCAAAAATGCCGCGACTACCTCGACAAAAAGATGGAGAACCCCGAAAAGCCCATCTACGGCGTGACCACTGGCTTCGGCTCTCTCTGCGACCATAGCATCTCAAAGGAAGACCTGAGCACCTTGCAGAAGAACCTCGTCATGTCGCACGCCTGCGGCACGGGCGAGATGGTGCCCGAGGAAATCATCCGCCTCATGCTCCTTTTGAAGGTGCAGAGCCTCAGCTACGGCAACAGCGGCGTGCAAGTGGTGACCGTCCAGCGCCTCATCGACTTCTTCAACAACGACGTGCTGCCCGTGGTCTACAACCAAGGCTCACTCGGTGCCTCCGGCGACTTGGCACCTTTAGCCAACCTCATGCTGCCTCTGCTCGGTCTGGGCGAGGTGCATTTCGAAGGCAAAATCGTTCCTGCTGAAAAGGTACTCAAGAAGTTCGGTTGGGAACCCATCACGCTGCAATCGAAAGAAGGTCTGGCCCTGCTCAACGGCACGCAGTTCATGAGCAGCTATGGCACATACGTTTTGCTGAAAGCCTTCCGCCTCAGCTATCTGGCCGACCTCATTGGCACAGTTTCCTTGGAAGCCTTCGACGGCCGCATTGAGCCCTTCTTCGACCAAGTGCATCAGATCCGTCACCACAACGGACAGATCGTTACTGCCAAGCGCGTGCGTGAGTTCACCAAAGGCAGCGAACTGATTGTCAGGGAAAAGAAACATGTGCAAGACCCATACTCCTTCCGCTGCATGCCTCAGGTACATGGTGCCTCGAAGGATGCCATCGACTATGTGGCCTCTGTGTTCAGCGAAGAGATTAATGCCGTCACCGACAACCCGACCATCTTCCCCGACGAAGACCTAGTCATCAGTGCCGGCAACTTCCACGGCCAGCCTCTCGCCATCACTCTGGACTTCTTGGCCATTGCCCTGGCTGAGTTGGGCAACATCAGCGAGCGTCGTATCTATCAACTGATTGGTGGCAAGCGCGGTCTGCCGTCGTTCCTCGTCGCTGAGCCCGGCCTCAACAGCGGCTTCATGATTCCGCAATATGCCGCCGCCAGCATCGTCAGCCAGAGCAAACAACTCTGCACGCCCGCTTCAGTCGACAGCATCGAGTCGTCGCAGGGACAGGAAGATCACGTCAGCATGGGTGCCAATGCTGCTACGAAGGCTTTGCGCGTAGCTGAGAACTTGGAACGCGTGTTGGCCATTGAATTGTTCAACGCCACCCAAGCCCTTGAGTTCCGCCGTCCGCTGAAGTCATCCCCCATCATTGAAAAGTTCGTTGCCGAATACCGCAAGAAGGTGGAATTTGTGCGCATCGACAAGGTGATGTACACCGAAATCGCCAAGAGCGTGGAATTCGTGAAGAATTATCCGCTGGCATTTGATGATTTGCAAAACAAATGATTGGTTTGTAGGGCTGTCGTATCACGGCAGCCGCTTGGTGGAAATCAGCGGATGCCTTAATGTGACAGCCCTACAATTGCCTTAATGTGACAGCCCTACAAATACTGAACAATATGGAAACCATCGAACAAAAACGTCCCACAGGAATGACCATCCTTTTGGTTCTGTCGCTCATCAATGCCTGTTGGAATATTCTTAGGTCCATTATCATGTATTTCACCACACCAATCATGACAAAAATGCTTGACGACGGACAATTTGAAGAGATGACCCAGTCTTTCTCATCTTTTGGAGAGGACTTCACCAATGCTATGACCGATAGCATGAACATCCTAACTCAGATAAACCCCAACTACTATCTGATTTTATTGGCACTATTCATCGCCTCACTGATTGGTGTTATCAAAATGTTTAAAAACGACAAGCGTGGTTTCCATATCTATTCCATTGCACAGCTCTGCATGTTAATTGCCCATTCCGTGTTTGTATATCCATTACAGAAGCCTTCACCATTCGTATCAGACCTGTTGCTCACCGCTATCTTCATCCTGCTTTACTATTTGTATTTCAAACGGATGGGTATGTCGAAAAAAACTCAAAATATAGAGTAACCATGAAGCAATACGAGAGTAAAATCTTCAATGTCAAGCCACAACTTACCACAGCCATGATGTTGGCGGCAAGTTTTGCTATTACTTATTATGGGCTACTACTCATATATGAAGTTTTTACCCTAGTTTATAGTCGCTATTTTATTGATTCCTATTATTTTAATCAAGGACAAACCGACGAAGGAATACAAGAATTATGGACGCAAATCATCCAACTGGCATTATCAGTTGTATTGGTCTTCAGTCTCATACAAGTGTTCAGAAAGAAAGTGTATGGTAAAGCGCTTTTTGTGGGATTTTCCATCCTGCTCATCGGATTTCAGTTGTATAAAACAGGGTTGGTTCCATTGATGAAATATGCCCTTGAAGTGCTTTTGGTGCTGATTATCGCACCAATACGAGTGAAAAAGAAAATTAAATTGAAGGATGGCAAACTTCAAATGGAGGCTGTGGAAGAAGAACCTTCGAAATCACAAGAAGAAAAGTCAGCTGAAACAGCCGAAATAACAGAAGAAACATCTGTTATGGAATAAAATTACCTATTTTTGCAACCATAATTCTGGTTTTTGATAATTGTGATGATATTATATTTCAAAAATGAAAGTTGAAGATTATCATATAGGTAACGCTATTAAGGAAGTTCTGAAAGAACAAGAACGAAGCGAAGCATGGTTGGCTCGAAAAGTTCATTGTGACCCTGGAAATTTCAATAGAATTCTTAAACGTACGTCGATGGATATGGATTTGCTACGTCGGATTTGCATCAATTTAAACTACAATTTTTTTACAGATTACGGTAATTTTGTCAAACAACAAATAGAATTATTTCACTCAAAATCAATAGATTACAATAAATAATTTACTTGGTCAAAATTAAAAATTGTAAATTTTGCAATATAATATTGTAAATTTTACTAATATGATAAAACACCACATATTGATAGAATTTATACATTTGCACATTATTTATCTAAATATTAGAACGATTATTATCAACTAAATAACAAGCATCATGAAGAAAAAACTGATTACAGTGTTAGGTTTGATGACCACACTTTCGATGCTGACTGGTACAACATACGCCCAGATTCAAGTCCTACAGAAAGAGAAAGTACAAGGAAATATAGTAGTGTACGAGGAAGAAGATGAAGAAGAGGGAGAAGAGGGTGTTGAAATGCGTTCGGCTAATAATGAAATTGTTGAAATGCCTCAAGCAGATCAGCAGAACATCACCATCGACTATCTTGCTCCATTAGGAGGAGAATTATTGCTTCTGAGTTGTCTTGGTGGCGCCTATCTTCTTGGCAAACGAAGAAAAGAATAAGACGAACCTCTTTGGAGTTTTTTTATCGAAATTTAAGCATATAAGCTGTGTCAAATGATATGGCTATATGTTTTTTTGTTTTTTCGAGAATTCATCATTTCTATTTCAACGTAGCATCATCGCAGCTTTTTTAACTGCATTAACGAAGATTTCCACCTCTTCCATCGTATTGTACAACGCAAACGAAGCTCGCACCGTGCCTGGGATGCCGAATCGTGTCATCACCGGCTCTGCGCAATGGTGACCTGTGCGCACCGCCACACCCATCTTGTCGATGATGGTACCCAGGTCATAAGGATGAATGCCATCAATGATGAAAGAAACCAAACCTGAGCGACGCTCAGCCTCCCCAATGAAACGAATACCGTCGACTTCAGAGAGTTGTTCAACAGCCGACTGTAACAACTTGGCTTCATATTGCTCAACCTCTTTTCTGTCAAGACCTTGCATGAATTGTATGGCTGTTTCCAAGCCTAAGGCAGCACCCACATTTGGGGTACCAGCCTCGAATTTGTAAGGCAACACATTGAAAGTGGTCTTCTCGAAACTCACCGTATCGACCATCTCACCACCGAATTGATAAGGAGGTAATTTCTCAAGCCATTCTGCCTTGCCGTACAAGCCACCAATACCCATAGGCGCATACATCTTATGGCCGGAGAAAACGAAGAAGTCGCAATCCAAGTCTTGAACATCAATGGGATGATGGGCAATGGATTGGGCACCGTCGACAACGACAGGAATGTCGTGTTGATGCGCCATCGCAATCATCTCCTTTACTGGATTGATGGTTCCCAACACATTGGAAATATGCGCAATCGACACCACCTTCGGCCCTTCTTTCAGCAATTCTTCGTAACGATTCAAGTCCAGGACGCCTTTGTCGTCCATTGGCACGACAAGCAGTCGACCATGATGCCTTTGGACCATCTGCTGCCAAGGCACAAGGTTGGAGTGGTGCTCCATAGCCGTAACCAACACCTTTAAGTCTGACTGCCGTTTCGCGTCATTGCGAGGAACGAAGCAATCCAGATGCTCAAAGGCAGTAGCAAGCAAATTCAATGATTCTGTGGTGCCACGCGTGAAGATGATTTCCCTTGCTTCCTTGGCATGGATGAAATCGGCAACGGTTTGACGAGCATGTTCGTAGGCCTCGGTTGCCTTCTGGCTCAAATAATGCACCCCACGGTGAATGTTACAGTTCTCGTGCAAGTAATAGTCACGCTCACGCTCGATGACACACAAAGGCTTCTGCGTGGTGGCGGCATTGTCGAGATAAACCAAGGGCTTGCCATAGACCTGCTGATCAAGGACAGGAAATTGAGACCTTATTTCGTTGATGTTCATTTTATTGCGTTTGTAGAGACGTAGCGCGCTACGTCTCTACCAGTTAGATTTTAGAATAATCAATTTCAAAATTATAATCCTTCGGATGGCTGCAGCGCAACACACAGTTCTCACAGCTCGACAATTCACCACGCAGACGACGCTTAATCATGTCATCGATGTGTTCGTGCAGCATCTCGTTTCCGATATGGTTGCTCACCTCGGCAGCGAAGGCATACATCAACAGAATCCTGGCATTGGCCTTGCTGATGCCACGCTGGCGCATGTAGAACATGGCCTCTTGGTCGAGTTGGCCCGTGGAAGTGCCATGCGAGCATTTCACGTCGTCGGCATAGATCTCAAGGAAAGGCTGGCTGTTGACTTTGGCCGTCGAGGTCAGGAGGATGTTGCTGTTGTTTTGGTGGGCATCGGTCTTTTGAGCGTCTTTGGCCACATACACATGGCCGTTGAACACCGCCGATGCCGAGTCATCGATAACGCCCTTGAATTTCTCGTTGCTGGTGCAATGAGGCACATTGTGATTCACCTTCAAGAAGTTCTCTACGTGCTGGGTCTTGTCGATGAGATACAGACCATGTACCTGCGTGTCGGCGCCTTCGCCATCCAAGTCGACATGATAGGTGTTGCGCACATCGCCGCCGTTGAAGGTGATGACCACAATCTTCAGTCGGCTGTCGGCCAGCTGCTTGACCTTGAACTCCCTTTGGATGGAGGCCTCGTTGCTTACATTCTGCAGCACATACAACTCAAGGCTCGAATTCTCATTGAGGATGATTTCGGAGACCTTCGGCTCGGATGACAGGTGAGCGTCATCGTCATACTCAATGATTTCGCGGCTTTGGTTGGCGGCTAAGATAAGTTGGTTGTTCATAATCAAAGTTCCTTAATCCATTCGTAGCCTTTTTCTTCGAGTTCGATGGCGAGGTTCTTGCCGCCCGTCTTGACGATGCGTCCGTCGTACATCACATGCACGAAGTCGGGGACAATATAGTCGAGCAGACGCTGATAGTGCGTGATGACCACGAAGGCGTTCTCAGCATTATGCAACTGATTGACGCCATGGGCCACGATGCGCAACGCGTCGATGTCGAGGCCCGAGTCGGTCTCATCGAGGATGGCAAGGCTCGGCTCCAACATAGCCATCTGGAAGATCTCGTTTTTCTTCTTCTCGCCACCGCTGTAACCCACGTTGACGAAACGGTTCTGCAGCTTCTCTGTAATTTCCACCATGGCCTGTTTCTCCTTCATCATCTTCATGAAGTCGACAGTGCTCATTGGCGGCAGTCCTTGGTACTCACGCTTTGAGTTGACAGCCGTGCGCATGAAGTTCTGTATGCTCACACCAGGAATTTCAACAGGATATTGGAAACTCAGGAAGATGCCTTCGTTGGCGCGGTCCTCAGGCGACATCCCAACGATGTTCTTGCCCTTGTACCAGATCTCACCTTCGGTGATTTCATAGCCCTCACGACCTGTGATGGCCGCTGCCAGCGTACTCTTTCCTGTTCCGTTGGGACCCATGATGGCGTGGATTTCGCCTTCGTTAACGCCCAGATTCAATCCTTTCAGGATTTCCTTGCCTCCGATGGAGACGTGTAGGTTTTTGATGTTCAGTAACATATTGATCAGTTGTTCAGTTATTCAGTTGTTCAGTTTTCAGTTGGGCTTAGGCTGATTTTGCCGTAGCGCATATAATAGGCATGCTTGGCCCACTGTGTATATTCTTCTTGTGATATCTCAATGACATTATTGCCTTCAGATTCCGTAATCTTTTGTTTCACTTCTTCTATCAATGCTTCATCGCGGCCGTATTTCCCGATATGGACCACGTTCAAGACCAATCCCAACAGCACGATGCAACTTGCTCCAAGGGTCATCCATCTGCGGACTTTTGGTGATATTTTTGGCAACCATAAAGTCAGCATCGAGAGGGTGATATGCCCGCAGGCCAAGGCAAAGAAAGGCAAGGCAGCAAGCATATAGAAATCCCGTTGCTTCACGCTCACCATGATGGGCAGCACACCCACGAGTCCCATGGTCAAGAAGACATAGAACCAAGCCTTGTCAGGTGGGAACTCAAAGACCTTATTGTTGACCTTACGTCTCGCTTTGCAAATCACCAAAGCCATAGCAATTACATACGGAATCATCAGTTGTTGCAATAAAGCGAAAACGATATAGAACCTTGAAGATGCTGTCGCTTCGTGCAACCCTCCACCGATGACTTGTAATCGGATGTAGTCCTTAATATAGCCAAAAGAGCCAGGGCAAGCCAAGAACATAATTCCGGCAAACACCGCCACGGCAACCAGCAGGATCAAGCTGTCAATCGGACCTTGAATCCACTTGCGCTTTTGGTCGAAAGCGCAATAAAGAATCGGAAACACCAAGGGGAACAACCCCGTGAATCCTTTGGAGAGGAAGGCCAATAACAGAGTGAAAGCCGACAAGAACAGCCAAATCTTGTGGTTGCGCTGGTAACCGACAATCATCAGGTAGACCGACAGCAGCACGAAGACCGACATGGTGTTTTCGAGCAGGTTGTTTGTCGCACTCCACGAAACCAAAGGCATGGCAATCCAAAATAGCAACGGCAGCCAAGTCCAACGGATGTTGTTGGTGGTGCGTTTCCAAATCAAGGCGATGAACAAACCCGAAAGTAGGAACATCAGCATGGAATAGGTCTTCTCGACCCACCAATGATCGCCAAACGCCTTGAATGTCAAAGCTTCCATGCCCAAGGCCAAGGGTGGATGCTGACGAAACTCGGGATACAAGGTTTGTGTGTAATGCGGATTCCAGAATGTCCCCTGCCCTTCCGCCATATTGCGCGAGATGCTGGCATAGGTCACGCCGTCAAAGAACATGCCTTCGGTCAATAGGCTCTTGCTCACCAGAATGAGGAACAATCCGATGAGAAGCAACCAAAAGGGGGTGTTATTTGAACGGGCGGTTTGCATGGTTTTATATTTTCGGACGCATGCGATGCGTCCCTACATTATCCGACGCTGCCTTCCAATGTGATGGACAATAATTTCTGTGCTTCAACGGCGAATTCCATAGGTAGCTTGTTCAACACATCCTTGGCATAACCATTGACGATAAGACCAATGGCCTTCTCAGTAGGGATGCCACGCTGTTGGCAATAGAACAGCTGGTCTTCAGAGATTTTCGAGGTCGTAGCTTCGTGTTCAAGAATGCTCGATTCGTTGCCGCATTCGACGTAAGGCCATGTGTGGGCACCGCATTTGTCGCCCAGAAGCAACGAGTCGCACTGCGAATAGTTACGCGAATTCTCAGCCTTGGCGGCAACCCTCACCAAGCCACGATAGCCGTTCTGGCTGTGGCCCGCAGAGATACCTTTAGATATGATGGTACTACGAGTGTTCTTGCCCAAGTGAATCATTTTGGTGCCCGTGTCGGCTTGCTGGTAGTTGTTGGTCACGGCGACGGAATAGAACTCGCCCACCGAATTGTCGCCCAATAGCACGCAGCCAGGGTATTTCCAGGTGATGGCCGAACCCGTCTCGACCTGTGTCCAAGAGATCTTGGAGCGGTCACCACGACAGAGACCACGCTTGGTGACGAGGTTGTATACGCCTCCCTTGCCGTCCTTATCACCAGGATACCAATTCTGCACTGTGGAATACTTCACTTCTGCATCGGTCTCGGCGATGATTTCCACAATGGCCGCATGAAGTTGGTTTTCATCGCGTTGCGGAGCAGTGCAGCCTTCCATGTAACTCACGTATGCGCCTTCGTCGGCCACGATGAGCGTGCGTTCAAACTGACCTGTGTTGGCCGCATTGATACGGAAATAGGTGGACAACTCCAAGGGGCAACGAACGCCTTTCGGGATGTAACAGAACGAGCCGTCACTGAAGACCGCCGAGTTGAGGGCGGCAAAGAAGTTATCGGTGTAAGGCACCACTTTGCCAAGGTATTTCTTCACCAGGTCGGGATGCTGCTTCACGGCCTCACTGAACGACATAAAGATGACGCCATGTTTGGAGAGCGTCTCCTGGAAGGTCGTTTTCACCGAGGTGGAGTCCATCACCGCGTCGACCGCCACGCCCGAGAGTTTCTTCTGCTCGTCGAGTGAGATGCCGAGTTTGTCGAAAGTGGCCAACAGTTCGGGGTCTACCTCATCGAGGCTCTGCTTCTGTTGGCGTTTGCGCGGCGCTGCGTAATAGATGATGTCCTGATAGTTGATTTCGGGGATATCGAGATGCGCCCAATTGGGCTGTTTCAGCGTCTGCCAGTGGCGGAAGGCCTTCAATCGGAACTCCAGCAGCCATTCTGGTTCCTCTTTTTTCTTGGAGATGAGGCGGATGATGTCCTCGTTCAAGCCTTTCGGCACAAAATCAGTCTCAATGTCGGTCACAAAGCCGTATTCGTACTCCTTATTCGTGACTTCACTGATGATATTTTCGTTCGGATTCTGATCCATAGTTTTCTATTTTGGAGCGGGCCCTTCGATGCTTCGGCTGCGCTCAGCAACCGCAGGCTCAGGGACCCAACTTCTTCCTTATTAAGAATGATTTCAAATTAGGCTGCAAAGATACAATTTTATTATGGTTTAGAAAGCTTCTTTTTTTATAATTTTGCGCCAAATTTCAATAGCAATGGATTTAAACATCGGACTTTTTAATGAATCGTTTCCTCCCGTGATGGATGGCGTTGCCATTTGTGTGCAGAACTATGCCTACTGGATGCAGAAAAAAGTGGGCGGCGTTTCCGTCATCACGCCGAATGTTCCAGGGGCAGACTACAAGCAATACGACTACGAGGTGCTCGACTATTTCTCAGTTCCTGTACCTTTCCGTCAGCCGTATGTCACTGGAATTGCAGAAGTTGACCCTGCCTTCATTGCGAAAATCGTCAAACGTCGCTTCAAAATTGTCCATGCCCACTCGCCTTTTGCAGCAGGCATGGCGGCTTCAAACGTTGCCAAAAGGCTCAATATCCCGATGGTAGCCACATTCCACTCCAAATACCGCGACGACTTCAGCCAAACCATTCCCTCCAAAGCCGTCGTGGAACAAATCATCAAGCGCATCATCAGTTTCTATGAACGCGCGGATGAGGTTTGGGTGCCACAAGCCTCTGTAAAAGACGTAATTAAAGACTACGGATTCAAAGGCAATGTGGAGGTTGTGCCCAATGGTAGCGACCTCGTGGCCGACTATCCCGAGACTTATTTCGCTGATGCACGGAAGAAGTTAGGCATTGCTACCAACGACTTCGTTTGCCTTTTCGTTGGACAGCATATTTGGCAGAAAAACGTTCGTCTCATCATCGAAGCCCTTGAAAAAGTGAAAGATACACCTTTTAAGATGTATTTTGTCGGCAACGGCTACGCAGCTGATGCGATGAAGGAAATGGTGACAGAAAAAGGCCTCGAAAACCAAGTCACCTTTGTGGGCACTGTCACTGAGCGCGAAGTTATCAAGCAGTATTATGCAGCGGCTGACCTGTTCCTATTCCCCTCGCTTTACGACACTGACGGCTTGGTCGTCAAAGAAGCGGCAGCGCTGCAAACGCCCTCCGTTATGGTGGAAACTGCCACTGCGGCCTCCATCATCACCGATAATGAGAATGGTTTTCTGATTCCAAACGACTTGGAAGCTTTCGCCAAGCGATTGCGCGAGTTGATTCACGATCCGGAACGGGTGCACCGCGTGGGTGTGCAAGCCTCGCATTCCATCGTACGCTCTTGGGAAGATGTCGTCGGTGAGGTGCTTGAACGCTACAATCGTCTGATTGCCAAAAAGAAATTGATTGCCATACCTTAAATCTTCGGAATTTTCTTTAGTTTTGCGCTAAAAATAACCCAAAATGAGCAAAGGGAAACAAAAACACGGTTTTTGGTTTTATGTAGGACGCTTCTTTTGCGGTCTAGGCATAGCCTTGTTGCTACTGGTGTTGTACATTTACCTCTCCGTGCCCACCTATAGTTTCAAGGAACCACGTCCCTTCAGTGGCGAATATCTATACAACCCTTATCAGGACATGAATCCCGACCAATGGAAGAAATATCACTTTCATTGCCATTCGCGTAAGTATTTTGGTGTGACCAATGGGCGCAAGAGCAAGGAAGCCACTATCGACAGCGTGTATCAAGCCTTGGGCTACGACCATTACGGCATATCCGACTATATGGGCATCAACAAGCATGGTTCGGAAAGAGAAGACTATATCCCCGCCTACGAACATGGCTACGGGCTCTTCCGCAAAACCCACCAAATCTGCATCGGAGCTGAGTCAGTGTATTGGCCAGATTTCCCCTTCATGCAAAACCTCAACATGAAGCAGCATTTGATCAACAAATTGGGCGAACGCTGCCGCTTTGTCATGCCTGCCCATGCATCGTTCACCAAAGGATATAAGGTAAACGAAATGATGCTGTTGAGTAACTACCGCCTACTTGAAGTGGTCAACCCATACGGAAACGCGTTTGAACACTGGGACATGGCCCTCTCCAACGGTCATCGTGTGTATGCCCTCGGCAACGATGATACGCACAACATTAACAACGAACATGAAATATGCCGCAACCTGACCATGGTCAACACACCAGATCTCAATCCAGAACATGTATATGAGTCCTTGGACAAAGGCTTGTGCTATGCTGTGGAGTTCGACAATTGGTATTATTATCCACTTACCCTCGAGTATAAGATAAAAGATGCACGCGCTTTAGATTATCTAACTCAGGCCCAATTGGTTGGCGACACCTTATTTATATCCACCTCGGCAGAGACCATGAAAGAAGTTCAATTCATCGGACAAGACGGCAAAGTACTGAAAACAGAGGAGAATATTGGCACAGCACATTATGTCATCCAACCTGAAGACCCTTATGTCAGAACCCGTATTGACTTGAACGGCAGACATTTCCTTTATCTAAATCCTGTCACACGACATCCATCACCAGAAGTGGATGACCGCCGCTTGGACAGCATCAATTACGCACAGACTGGGCTCTATTGGTTCGTCTATGCCGTAGCATTGGCAGCTTTCGTCTGGTATCTAATCAAAAAAGCTAAAGAGAAAAAGAATGATTCGAATCCAGGACAACGATAAGAAAATCAACCAAATACTCTTTTGGCTTTTGGTTATCAGTGCTGTTGTTCGAGGCATCGCGGCAACTTCGATTGAATTTGGCAACGACGAGGTGTATTATTGGACCTACGCCCTCTACCCCGATTGGAGTCATTTCGACCATCCCCCCATGGTAGGCTGGGTGATACAGCTCTTTAGCCTTAACCTATTGTTTGACAGCGAATTTTTCATCCGATTGGCCTCAGTGGTCTTCATGACAGCCAACACCTATATTATATTTCGCATCGGAAAAGACATCAAGGACGCTCAAACAGGGCTATATGCCGCATTGCTATACACTTCATCCGTTTACGCCTTCGTCATCACTGGAATTTTCATCATGCCTGACACGCCACTGATGCTGTTCTGGTTATTAGCGATTTGGATGGCTATTAAGTACACAAAGTTTAAGGCCCCTGAGCCCGTCGAAGGGCCAACAGATTTTAAAGCGGTGCTTCGATACTTCGACAAGCTCAGTACTCAGCAACCTAGATTTTTGCTACTTTTCGGACTCTTCGCAGGCCTTGCTATGCTTTCCAAATATTCCGGGATTTTCCTTTGGATTGGAATAATGCTTTATGTTTTGTTTTTCAACAGAAAAACACTAAAAAATCCCTACCTCTATCTTTCCCTACTGATTTCAGCCATTTGTTGCATTCCTATTTTATATTGGAACTTTCAAAACGGTTTCATCAGTTTCAACTTCCATGGCGACCGCGTCAGCTTGTTTGGTAAACCCAACTTAGGCTATTTCGGTGCCGAACTAGCTGGTGAATTGCTCTACAACAACCCCGTGAACTTCGTTTTGGCCATCATTGCGGTCATCGCTGCTTGCAAAGGGAGACTCACGATGGAGAAAACCGCACTGCGACTGGTACTCTGCATTGCACTTCCCTTGATTTTGACTTTCATTTTCTTCTCTTTGACCCGTCAAACACTTCCCCATTGGAACGCTCCCGCCTATTCTATTCTCATCTTACTGAGTGCCTGCTGGTTATGCGAAAAGAATCCACAATCGAATGGCAGCTTCCTGCTTCCCAAAAGCATCATTGCAGCTCTTAGCATCCTGATATTTACAGTAGGCATTGGCATTGCCGAAATCAACACGGGCTTCATTCCTCTCGACCGCCATACCGAACCCGAAATGCTTGGACGCAATGACTTCACACTGGACATGTATGGCTGGAGACAACTAGAGACAAAATTCGCCGATTTGCGCGAACAAAAAAACGCCGAAGGCGTGGTGAAAGAGGATGACGGCATAGTGGCCGATGAATGGTTTCCTCTGGCCAACCTTGATTACTATGTGGCCCGTCCTTTAGGCATGAAAGTAATGGGTGTAGGCTATATTGAGAAACTACACAAGTATCTATGGATCAACGAGCAACGGGGTGGATTCAAAAAAGGAGAAGACTTTTGGTTCCTTACCGACAGCCGTTATCTCAAAAACCCAGAAGGACTCTATCCAGGAGGTTTCGAGTCTATCATACCGATTGACACTATCACCATCGAACGAGGAGGAAAACCAGTCAAAAACTTCTTCGTCTATGCTTGCAAAGGCTTGATTTACAGGCAACCTACAGTTTCCGAGACCATCGAAAATAACAAAGCCAAATAAGGAAACCATGAAACAGTTGCAGATGACAAACCGTCGCCGAACCATTATCGAGTGCCTGATATTGATTGTCATCACTGCCGTGCTTCGCATTTGGTATGTAGGCAAAACCGACCTTGGGTATGATGAAAGCTTCTCGCTTTATATGGCACTGCAAAGCCTACCTGACGCCATACGAATGCTTTGCAAAGGCGACAATCCTCCACTCTGGGAAGTGCTACTGCATTTCTGGATCAAGCCAT
Organism: uncultured Bacteroidales bacterium; assembly: GCA_946408345.1. Taxonomy (GTDB): domain Bacteria; phylum Bacteroidota; class Bacteroidia; order Bacteroidales; family F082; genus Limimorpha. Next base: position 21,448 of record CAMJRR010000015.1, read on the forward strand.
TCGGCATCTCTGAAGTCGCCATTCGTTCCTTATCACTCATTTTCAGCACATTGACCATTATCCCGATTTATTTGCTCGGTGAAAAGTACATTCATAGGTTTATTGGTCTCGTCTCCTCCCTATTCTATTGTTTCTCAACTTTTTCCATCTATTTGGCACACGAATGCCGCGTTTATAGCCTCATCGGATTCCTCTCAGCAAGCTCTGCTTTCTTGTTCATCAGCATCATAAAAAATCCTAAAACCTTCAAATTCATCTTATTGACCTTAGTCAATTTGATGCTCATGTACGGGCATTACCTTTCCGTTTGGATCATCGTAATGGAATTTCTTATTGCATTGGCAATCAATCCTATAAGAAAGAAGATTTGGAAGCCATATCTGATTCACGCAGCATCGCTTATCCTACTTTTTGTGCCGATGTTTCCAGTGTTGTTCACACGCTTTTTCGACTCAGGAATACACGGCACTTGGATTGCTAAGACCACCAGTCCCGAAGCGCTATATGATTTCCTATGGCGCATGTGCAATGTTCCTGTCACAACAGTGCTGGCTGTTGTTATCCTTTTTTCTTCATTTATCATATTGATTATCAATATTTTCAAAAAGAAATATCAGTTCGGGAATATTGGCATCCTTACTTTGCTATGGGTTGTTCCGCTACTGGTTTCATTTGTACTTTCCTATTTCACAGGCTTCTTCCTCGACCGTTATTTCTACTTCATCTTCCCCATTTTTTATCTTTCCATCGCCTCATATTGCCTCTATCTGTTCCCAAAAAGAAAGGCTTTTGGACTCTCACTCATGGGAATTTTTGCCATAGCAATGGCCATTTCCTGCTCTCCCGACAGTTTCACCAATCACTTTAGTGGATGGCATTACAATGTTAAGCCCATTGTCCATCAACTAGTTGAAGCAAAGGAAAACGAAAAAGCGCTCGTCATATTACCCGAATATTTCGACAAGCAATTCACTTATTATTTGGACGAAAACCATGAGGCTTTCCGCACACAAAGCCAACCCTCTAATTATTATGTGTTTCAAGATTATCTGCTGAAACAGGGCTATTATTACGACATCAACTACCAAAAAACGGATTTAAGTGCCTACGACAAAGTAGTATTTCCATATCACAAAGACATGCCCATCAACGGATTAAGAGAATACTTAGAAAACCACGGCTTCCGATTGGAAAGGGAACAAGACGAACATCCCTATTCTGTCAACTACTTCTCAAAGTAATTTTCATTGCAACTTCCGACGAAGCAGATGCAAACGACCATCGGAAGCTAAGGTCTCATACTCCGAACGGTTGGTAAACACCACTTGGCCATTACGCTCAAGGTTGACATAATGTTCCGTAATCAGCACATAATCAGCATCGATTTTGGTTGCATGCGCAAAGTTTTGGATGCTTTCACGCAAAGCCAAATGAGGTACGAAATTAGATGTAGCACTCACTGAAGCATCGTCAGGAATCATCTTTAGCAACTCTCGGGCATAGCGTACATCAAACTCTTCCTGCTCGTAATGACGACCTTGATACACACATAACTGGTCGACCAGGATGGCAGACTTAGGCACTCCTATCGTATAAAAGGTAGTCAGTACTGTAGAAAGCAACAAGACAAAACCCAATGCCTTTCGCCACTTACCGTTCTTCAACTTGACAAGCACCAAAAACGAGGAGACCACCAATACCGGCACAAATTCAACCGAATACTGGAAAGAAACGCCCCAAAAGTTAGGGTCAACAGCAAGCATTTTCTGTGCGAGCAGAGGGACAATCATTATCAAATAGTTGGGCTTCAACAAAGTAAGTAGCATTCCTGAAGCCAAAGCGCATATATAAAACTCCTCTTTTATACCATCATAGTTCGCAATGCCATTAGTATTAGTGAACAACATTTGAATGGTCTCAAACGGATGCTTTACCAACCTTGTGGCAATGTCCACATAATTATCGCCCAAATGTGCATAACGGACAAAACCACCGCCATTCCCACCCAGTTTCGGCATCACTATCATATTGATAATAAGGAAGTAAGCCATAGAAAAAACAGCATAGGCTACCAAATGCCAAATAGCTTGTTTGTCTTTTCTATAATCCCACATCAAACCGATAGCGATGAAAAGCAACCACAGCGACATATTCTCTTTCCCAATGACAAACAATACTACAAATAATGTTGAGAGACCAAATCTCCGCCTTTTGAGAAAGTAAAGCAGCCACAGCAACATCATGGCTGTCAACACGTTGGAATGATAGTCGAAAGCCAAAGCTTGAATGATTCCAAAGGAAAAGAAAAACGTGGTAGATGCCACAATTGGTATCCAGTTATCATCTGTATAGAGGTCTATTAACTTGTAAATGCCCCAACCACCCAACAGCACTGCCACAATCTGCACAAGAAGCAATGTATAACTTCCAAAAACATAAATCAATGGCGACAAAATAATCAAATACAAATCGAAATGGTCACTAAGAATACTCTGCGGAACAGCCTTGAACATGCTACAATCATCAATGCGAAAATGTGCATAGTCATACATCGCATGGGTATACAACCCCAAGTCAAGCGCATACGTCTTGAAAAGGAAATGGTTGACCAAGGAGATGAGGCAATACAAAACGCCTGCAACGGTGAATACCGATGCAAGCGTGATGTTTTTCTGCCGCTTACCCAAGGTCATCGCCTTCATACCGGCTGCTATTTATTCCGCTTGGAATAGAGTGATAATGTTCAGAATCACTTCTGAAGCTTTCATCATGCTCTCAAGCGGCACATATTCCAACTTGCCATGGAAATTGTGGCCGCCAGCGAAGATATTGGGGCATGGCAAACCCATGAACGAAAGGTTGGCACCATCGGTACCACCACGGATGGGCTGAACTTTCGGCTTGATATTGGCCATTTCCATGGCTTTAATCGCTCTTTCGACGATGAAGAAATGCGGCTCCACTTCCTGGCGCATGTTATAATACTGGTGCTTCAGTTCCAACTTCACCACATTGCCGTATTTCTTGTTCAAGAAATCAACAACAGCAGTGATTAAGGCTTTCTTTTCCTCAAATTTGGCGCGGTCGTGGTCGCGGATAATGTATGACATCGTGGTCTCCTCCACCGTGCCGTTGATTTCGGTCAAATGGAAGAAGCCCTCGTAACCTTGCGTAAAGCGTGGACGTTGCTCCACAGGCAACATACCATTGAGTTCCATGGCGATAAGCATGGAGTTCACCATCTTGTCCTTGCCATAACCAGGATGGATATTGCTGCCTTGGATGTGGATCTTGGCACCTGCGGCATTGAAGTTTTCGTATTCCAATTCTCCAATTTCGCCACCGTCCATAGTATAGGCGTACTTGGCACCGAATTTCTTCACGTCAAATTTCACCACACCACGTCCGATTTCCTCGTCAGGCGTGAAACCGATTTTGATTTCACCGTGCTTGAAGTCGGGGTTTTCCATCATATACTGGGCAGCATACATAATTTCGGCCACGCCAGCCTTGTCGTCAGCGCCGAGCAAGGTCGTACCATCGGTGGTAATCATCGTCTGGCCTTTGTATTGCTGCATCTCAGGAAATTCCGACACACGCAGAACAATGTTCTTTTCTTTGTTCAAAACGATATCGTTGCCATCGTAGTTCGGGATGATTTGCGGCTTGATGTCAGCACCCGAAGCATCAGGCGAAGTATCCACATGAGCGATAAAGCCGATGGCGGGAATGTCGCGGTCGACATTGGAAGGGATGGTCGCCATCACATAGCCATATTCGTCAAGCGTGGCTTCAACGCCCATGGCTTGCAGTTCATCGCGAAGCATCTTCAACAGATTCAACTGTTTGGCAGTGCTGGGCTGCGATTCGGAGTTTTCATCGGAGGTCGTCTCCACGGAGACATATCTCAAGAATTTGTCTAATAGCTTTTCCATTTTCGTGCGGTTTAATTTGGCACAAAAATAAGGATTTCTGTTGAACTATTGAATGTTTAATGCTTAATTGTTTATTGACGCGAGTCCGTTCCCTCTTTTAAGGAATACAGGGGAATAAAAAAACCGCAGCCAGATTACTCCAACTGCGGTACCATGAAAAAAACAGTTACATTTAACGCTTTTCAGCGTGTTTTCTCGCTCTGTGGCGGTCTTTGGACCACAATCCGTACACCTCGCTGACATTGCCAGCCGTGGTGAAAGCGTTGATTTCGTTCTTGCCAAGGTATTCCATCAACTTCGAAAATTCATCATTGGTGAGCAGAGACTCCAACTCAATCGACTTTTCGTTGGTGTAGCCTCCGATGACTTCGTAAAGGGTGCAGCCACGATGGAGCTCGTCGATGATGTAACGGCGAATGCGGTCGTAGTCTTTTGAAACGATGCAAACACGCTTGCGCTGATTGAGGTTTGCAGTGAACATATTCACCACCATGCCATTGATCCAAGTGGCGATGAGGCCGATGATGACCATCTGGAAGGGGTTGATAGCGAAAGCCGTGAGACAGATGATGGCACCCGCCACGCTCACCGATTTACCCATATCGAAGTGCAGGTATTTGTTGACAATCTTGGCCAAAATGTCCAGACCACCCGTGGAAGCATTGATGGAAAACATCAGCGTTTGGGCTGCACTGAGGATGATCACACAGCAAAGCAAATCGAACCAGGGGTTGCCCATCACAGAGAAGGCTTGGTCGGGAGCAACACCCATATTAACCAGGTAATCGTTTGGGGTGGCAAAATTCTGCCAGGGATACAGCCACTCGCAGAATTTAGTCATGGGACCGAGAATCATGGCGCAATAGACCGTCTTGAGACCGAACTCCTTTCCGACAAGCAAATAAGCTAAAATCAGCAAGATAGCATTGATAATGGAAATCATCATGGACAGACTGATGCTGATGCCCATGCCGTTGAAAATGTTGGTCAATACGATGGAAAGACCCGAAATAGAACCCACAATCAGCTTGCTGGGGACGAGGAAATAGTACACACAAACGCCCGTCATAAACATGCCGAAAGTCATGATTAGCAGTTCGACCCAGAACTTTTTACTGACCAAAGCTTGGCCAATTTCTTTCATTATGTCGTTAAACTTACTCATAAATTATTGATTCTTAATTTTTTAATATTAAATTAACCTTCAATTTTTGCGGCTGCAAAGGTCGGAAATCTTTTTGAGATAATGAAGTGTTTTAAAGAAATAATTACCTTTGCAAAAAATTCACGGAATGACTCTTCTCGACTGGCTCCCCATAACGAAGAAAGAAACCGACCTGCGCGGTTGGGACGAGGTGGACATAGTCTTCGTCACTGGCGATGCGTACGTCGACCATCCCGCTTTTGGAGCGGCTGTCATCGGGAGGGTACTGGAACACAACGGTTTCCGCGTGGCTCTCATTCCTCAACCCAACTGGCGCGATGACTTGCGCGATTTCAAAAAATTCGGCAAGCCGAGGCTGTTTTTCGGCGTTTCGGCGGGCTGCATGGACTCGATGGTGAACCACTACACGGCCAACAAGCGTTTGCGCAGCAACGATGCCTATACCCCTGGAGGCGAGGCGGGCTTCCGTCCCGACCGCGCCACCATCGTCTACACCAACATCCTTAAGCAACTCTATCCTGATGTTCCCGTCGTCATCGGCGGCATCGAGGCCTCGCTGCGACGCGTGACGCATTATGATTATTGGGACGACTGCCTGAAGCCCAGCATCTTGCTTGACTCAAAGGCCGATATTGGGGTTTACGGCATGGGTGAACTCACCATGGTAGAAATCGCCAAAGCCGTACAAAGCGGTAAGAAAGTCAGTGAATTGACCGATATTCAGCAGACTTTCTTCCTGCAAGACAAAAAGCAGCCGCTTCCCGACTTTGAAGGCGAAACCATTGAACTCGTTTCGCACGAAGTCTGCCTGAAGGACAAAAAGAAATACGCCTCCAACTTCCGCCATATCGAAGAGGAATCGAACAAGAAGCACGCGGCAAGGCTGATTCAAGATATTGGCAACCAACGGCTTGTCATTAACCCACCTTTACCGACTTTCACCACGGAGCAGATTGACGCTTCCTTCGACTTGCCCTACACAAGACTGCCGCATCCAAAATACGCCAAACGCGGTGTCATTCCTGCCTACGAGATGATTCGTCACTCAGTCAACCTGCATCGAGGCTGTTTTGGTGGCTGCGCCTTCTGTACGATTTCGGCGCACCAAGGCAAGTTCGTCGCCTCACGCAGCAAGGAGTCCATCATGCGTGAGGTGGAAAAAGTCATTGAAATGGAGGACTTTAAGGGTTATATTAGCGACCTTGGCGGTCCGTCGGCCAACATGTACCGCATGAAAGGCAAGGACGAACGCCTCTGCGAGAAATGCGCCCGTCCCACCTGCTTACAACCCAACGTCTGCAAGAACCTCAACACCGACCACCACCCGCTCATTGAGATATATAAAGAGGTGGACAAGAACCCGAAAGTTAAAAAAGCCACCATCGGTTCGGGCATCCGCTATGACCTGTTTCTACACGACAGCACACCCGAGGAGAACAAGGGCATGGGCTACGACGAATACTTCCACCAGTTGGTCACGCGACATGTCAGCGGAAGGCTGAAGGTAGCCCCCGAGCACACCAGCGATGCCGTGCTGAAACTTATGCGCAAGCCCAAGTTCGACATGTTCGTCAAGCTGAAGAAGAAATTCGACCAAATCAACGAGAAGGAGCATCTCAACCAGCAACTTATCCCTTATTTCATCTCCTCACACCCTGACTGCTATCTTGAAGACATGGCCGACCTTGCCGTGAGAACCAAGGAGTTAGGCTATCATCTGGAGCAAGTGCAAGACTTCACCCCCACCCCAATGACTTTGGCCACTGAAATCTACTATTCCGGCTACGACCCCTACACTTTGGAGCCCGTCTTTTGCGCCAAAACCAAAGAGGAGAAGCTTGCCCAACAGCGATTTTTCTTCTGGTACAAACCCGAAAATCGCGAGTGGGTAAAGAACGCCCTTCGCAAGATTGGCCACCCAGAATGGGTTAAGAGACTTTTTTCAGTTAGGAATTAATATTAGGAGATGTTTAATTGTCCCAAAGTCTCGTGCCCTGAAATCAACAATTTAACAATTAAACAATCAACACTTCAACATAAATCCTTATTTTTGCCGCAAATTTCTAAAACCTAATACAAAATGAAGAGAAATCTCATCGGAGCCATCGTGCTCGTCGCTGCCCTTGCTTTTGCAGGCTGCAACAACAAAAAACAGAAAACCGAAGAACCTGAAAACAAAGCAGTTGAAACTGTCGTTGAGGAAGTCAAGCTGCCCAACCGTTTACTCATCATCGTTGACCCTCAAGTCGACTTCACCACGGGAAGCCTAGCCACCAAAAAAGGTCCCGCTTCCATGGAATACCTTGCTAAAGCCCTTGCCGATAACGCTTGGAAGAATTACAGCTGGATTATCGTGACTCAAGATGCGCACCCGAAAAACCACTGCTCGTTTGTTGAGCAAGGTGGTGTGTTCCCGCCCCACTGCGTCCAAGGCACCGAAGGCATGAAAGTTTACCCGGCTTTACAAGAAGTTTTGGATCACCTCATGCAGAGCAACTACGGATTGAACATCCATTACATGCAAAAGGGCGACCTCGCCGACAAGGAAGAATTCAGCATTTTCCAAAACGAACACAGCGGAGAGAAACTTCGCAGGACCATCGAAGAGTTCGAGCACTTTGAGGGCATCGACATTTGCGGTATCGCAACCGATTATTGCGTTTACGAGACCACTAAAGACCTGATTGCGTTTTATCCCGCCAAACAAGTCCGCATCGTCACTAACTGCCTCGCTGCCGTCGACGACAACGACACCAAACTCGCCGACCTGATGAAGGAAAACGGCATCCAAGGCATTGAGTTTTAGTTTTTTTGACAATGACTTGTGACTATGACAATGACCGCTTAAATCATATGGAGGAATGTCTTCTTCTATGTAAAAGCGGTCATAGTCATTGTCAATGGTCATAGTCAACAGTCAAAAAACATGAGCATATTTAAATCATTCCTACAACGCAAGGGCGTCGACATGACCTGGAAGGCCTATTTTGTCGATGCTCTTGGCGCTATGGCGTTAGGTCTTTTCGCTTCACTACTCATCGGCACCATCTTCCAGACGTTGGGCGACAAGACGGGCATTGAAGCCTTTACCACTATTGCCAAATACGCCAAAGCCGCCACGGGAGCCGCCATCGCCGTGGCCATTGCCTACAAACTTGGCTGCGAAGGTTTGGTGCTATTTAGCGCTATCGCCGTTGGAATCGCAGGCAATGAGTTGGGTGGCCCGATGGGTGCCTATGTTGCCGTTATCATAGCCATCGAGTTAGGCAAGATGGTTTACAAGGAGACGCAAGTCGACATCCTTGTCACACCCGCCGTGGTCATCATCAGCGGCGTGCTGATGGCTTACGCTGTAGGGGCACCCATCCAAAAGGTGATGACCGCCCTCGGCACCTTCATTGAAAACGCAACGCAAATGCAGCCCTTCCTCATGGGCATTATCGTTTCGGTAGTCATCGGTGCAGTGCTCACCTTACCCATCAGTTCGGCGGCCATCTGCCTCGCCATCGGCTTAGGCGGTATCGCTGGCGGTGCAGCCACAGCAGGCTGCTGTGCCCAGATGATTGGCTTCGCCATATTGAGTTTCAAAGAAAACCGTTGGGGCGGACTGGTGGCGCAAGGCCTCGGCACCTCAATGTTGCAAATGGGCAACATCGTAAAGAACCCCAAGATTTGGATCCCTGTGCTCCTCACTGCGGCTATCACTGGTCCCATCTCAACCTGCATCTTCCATTTGGAGAACATTCCCATCGGCTCTGGCATGGGCACTTGCGGCCTCGTCGGACCTATTGGCATTTACACTGCTATGCCTGAAGGTGGTGCCAACATGTGGATTGGCATGTTGCTTGTCTGCTTCGTGATGCCTGCTGTCCTCACTTGGCTTTTCGGCTTAGTGTTCCGCAAAATCGGTTGGATTAAAGATGGCGACCTCAAAATCGACTGCTGATGGCAAAGCAAGCCAACAAGCCGCTCACTCCTGACCAAGTTCTTGACAAGATGGCCAAGTATTGCGCCTACCAAGAACGATGTGTGAAAGATGTCCGCGATAAGCTGCAGACTTTCGAAATCCCAGAAGAGGAAAAGGCAAAAATCCTTGATTATCTGTTGGATAACCGTTTCGTGAATGATGAGCGGTTTGTCAAAAGCTTTGTCCGTGGCAAAGTCAACCAAAGCGGCTGGGGTGTGAACAAGATTCGTTTCCATCTCATTCAGAAAGGAATCGACAAAGACATCATCGAAGAAGCTTTAGGACAAACTGACGAAGAAGCCTACCGCCAGCGACTCATTGAGATTCTGAAAACGAAAGCCAAGACCGTAAAAGCCGATTCCGACTTCGAGAAAAAACGCAAATTGGCCGCCTACGCCATGCAGAAAGGATTTGAGGGCTCGTTAGTTTGGGAGACCTTAAAGGATTTGGCAATTTGACAAGTTTTCGTATCTTTGCCGCACTTTTGTGAGCAACACCATGAAATTCCCAAAACGCCTGATAACGCAAACCCCTGAGTGCCTGACAGAACCCATCGGGCAAGTGCTTAATGTGATTATCTCGACGTTGTTTGCGTTGGTGTTTCTGACGGCTTACGTCCCGTTCTCGGAAACGGCATGGTTCCAAGTGGGAAGAGGACACTATTTCTTCATAACCGCTGCTTTTGTAGGTGCGGGCGCTATGTTTTTAATCCTCAGCCGAATACTGATGAACTGGGTCATCCGAAAAAGCCGACATTTTCCCTTTTGGTTATACCTCTTATGGCTATTCCTCGAAATCATGATTATCGCGGTGTGCCACACCTTAATCTCCTATTTTGAGATTAGAGCCACCGACCATAGTTTCGGCTATCTCTATGCCAAAAGCGTTCTCATCACCTTTATCGCTTTGGCGGTGCCTTACACCGTCACCATATTGTCCATCTTGCTGAAAGACACGCGGCAACGCCTCATGCTCACCAAGAGCGACACAGTGGAATCGGACGATGAGGTGATGCCCGAGCACACCGAGATCATCAACCTGATGGACAACAACGGAAACCTGAAGCTGTCCGTCAAGCTCGACAACCTTTACTACATCAAGGCGGAGGACAACTACATCAACGTGTTTTACCAACGTAGCGGTGCCATCGCGAGTTACATGCTACGCTGCAAGATGCAAACCATTGCCGACAACTGTGTGGATTCCAGCAGCTTGATGCGCTGCCACCGCTCCTATATCGTCAATATAAAAAAGGTGAGCGTTTTGCACAACGAGGCGGACGGCTTCGTCATCGACTTCGAGCGTGAGGGACTGGATTCCATTCCTGTTTCAAAGACATATTCTGCGAAAGTGTTGGAGGCGTTTAATAAGAAGTAAAAAATCAAACCAGCCAAAAACGTTATTTTTTTGATTGATTCGGCTAAATAATATAGTATTTATTCAGCCGAATCAATGTATTTTTATATGTCACCACCGTCGGTCTCAAGCAAAACGCCCATAGCGGCATTTTCCAACAAATCGTGACCATTGATAGTTTGTTTTAAACAGAAAAGCCCCGCAAAATGCGAGGCTTCCTTTCTGCTATCGTTTTCAAAATATATAAGATTAGCAATTCATACCACCGCAGCAGTGAATCACCTGACCCGTGACATACGAGCTGAGGTCGGAGGCGAGGAAAAGGGCCACATTGGCCACATCCTCGGGCGTGCCACCGCGACGCAGCGGGATAAGGCTTTCCCATTGTTTGCGGACGTCTTCAGGAAGGGCGTTGGTCATGGCGGTGATGATGAAGCCAGGAGCGATGGCGTTGTGGCGGATATTGCGCACACCCATCTCCTTGGCTGCACTCTTTGTGAAGCCGATGATACCGGCCTTCGAAGCGCTGTAGTTGCATTGGTTGGCATTGCCCGAAACGCCCACCACCGAGCTCATGTTGATGACACTACCACCAGCCTGCTTCCACATGACGGGCTGCACGGCCTTGGTGAAGTTGAACACCGACTTGAGGTTCACATTGATGACGGCATCCCACTGCTCTTCTGTCATGCGCTTCAGCGCAGTGTCCTTGGTGATACCCGCATTGTTGACGAGGATGTCGATGCGGCCGAAGTCCTTGACGATTTCGTCCACCACTTGGTGCGTCTCCTCGAAGTTGGCGGCATTGGAAGCGTAAGCCTTAACTTTCACGTCAAGAGCTGCCAGTTCCTTTTCCGTTTCCATGACGACATCGTTCAAGGCGATATCGGTGAAGGCGATGTTGCAGCCTTCTTGGGCAAAACGCAAGGCGATGGCCTTGCCGATGCCACGACCAGCTCCCGTAATCAGAGCCACTTTATTGTCTAAAAGTCCCATTATATTTCAGATTTAAAGATTTAAAATTCAAGATTTAAGATTGTTGCTGTTTTTCTGACTATGACTTGTGACTATGACAATGACTGCTTTCACCATAGTTGAAGCTGTCATAGTCTTTGTCGCTGGTCATAGTCCTATGATTTCTTTGTGTATTTTTCAATCAGTTCATACAAGTCGCCGACGGTTTTGGCGTTGGCCATTTCGTCTTCAGAGAACTTCACGTTGAATTCGCGCTCCAACATCATGGAAAGCTCCACGAAATCAAGTGAATCGGCACCCAAGTCGTTGAAAAGATGCTTCTCTGGAGTGATTTCTTTCTCATCAAGTTTCATCTTGGATGCGATCAACGCCCGTGCCTTGTCTTGAATTGTTGCCATCTCAAATTTAAGATTTAAAATTCAAAATTCAAGATTGTTTGTTGCGAGTGTCGGGGAGCAAGGCAAACGAAAGCTCGCCTTTGACACACATCTTGCCACCCACGCTGAGCACGGCGGAGCAGATGTAGATATTGCGCATGTGATAGGTCAGTGTGGCTTCCACCTCGACGGTGTCGCCCGGTTTGACGCTGTTCTTGAAACGCACCTTGTCGATGCCCGTGTAGAAGGTCAGCTTGCCAATGAGGTCGTCTTTCATCAGCAGGGCGCACGACTGGGCCATGATTTCGCAAAGGATGACACCAGGCACGACGGGTTCGCCCGGGAAATGGCCTTGCAGGAAGAACTCCTCGCCCGTCACATGGTACTTGGAATGGGCCACATGGTTCTCGTCGAGGGTCATCTCGTCGACCAAAAGCATAGGCTCGCGGTGCGGGAGATACTGTTTGATTTCGTCTCTGTTCATTTTATGTTGTTTAATCGTTGATTGTTTATTCGTTGAATTGTTAGTTGACGGCCCTTCGACAGGCTCAGGGACCTGCAAAAGTTAAGGTCGTTGAGCCTGTCGAAACGCCGACTTTACTATTCACTTTACCTTACGGATAGCCAAACAAGCATTATGTCCGCCGAAGCCCAAGGAGTTGGAGATGGCGATGTCCAAATTCACCTTGAGCGGATTGTTGGGCGTGTAGTCAAGGTCGCACTCAGGGTCGGGTTCATCCAAGCCGATGGTCGGAGGAACGATGTTGTTGTTCAAAGCCATAACACTGATAATGAGCTCGATGGCTCCCGCAGCACCGAGGGCATGGCCCATTTCCGATTTGGTAGAGCTGATGTGGGCTTTGTAAGCCTCATCGCCCATCGCAATCTTGATGGCACGGGTCTCACCGCTGTCGTTCATCGGCGTACCTGTACCGTGGGCATTGATGTAAATGCTCTCCCCTGCCTTGAATTGGGCTTCTTCGAGGGCTTGCTTGATGGCCAAGCTTTGGGTAGTGCCGTCGGGACGGGGAGCCGTGCTATGATAGGCATCACAACTGTTGCCGTAGCCGCAAAGCTCGGCATAAATCTTCGCGCCACGTTGCTTAGCGTGTTCGTATTCTTCAAGGAGTACGATGCCCGAACCTTCAGCAATGACAAAACCAGCGCGGTTTTTGTTGAACGGCAAGGAAGCATGTTTCGGGTCTTCTGCCTTGGTCAAAGCCTTGCAGTTGGCAAAACCGCCAATAGACACTGGATTGATGCCAGCCTCCGAACCACCAGCGATGATGGCATCGGCATAGCCATGCTTGATGGCGCGATAGGCCTCACCAATGGAGTGGGTTCCCGTAGCGCAAGCCGTCACGATGGGGACGCAGGGACCTTGTGCGTTATAGCGGATGGCCACACTGCCAGAGGCTTGGTTGCCAATCATGGTCGGAATCATCAAAGGAGAAATCCAACGCGCACCTTCATCATAATAGGTCTTGACGCCCTTCATAATGGTGTCGAAGCCACCGATGCCGGAGCCAACATACACACCCAAACGGCTGGGGTCCATCTGCATGTCCTCATTATCTTTCATAGCTTGATAGGCAGCGGCCAAAGTATAAACCGCAAAACGGTCGTTACGTTTGACAAAAGCCTTATCGACGCCACAAGCCTCGGGGTTGAAGTCTTTCAACTCGGCGGCGATCTTCACGGGAAGGTCGGTGGTGTCGAATGATTTGATGAAGTCGATGCCGCAATAGCCCTTCATCAGGTTATCCCATATGGTCGGCAGGTCGTTGCCAATCGGTGAAACAGCACCCATGCCGGTGATTACTACTCTTCTATTATTGTTTTCCATTTTCTCTAAACTCTAAACTTAAAACTCTAAACTCTTAAAACTCCCATTCCCACAAGCAGGCAGCGGACACGAAACCAGCGCCAAAGGCACTCATGATGATCTTGTCACCTTCTTTGATCTTGCCTGCCCTGAGCATTTCGTCAAGCATGATCGGGATGCTGGCCGAAGAGGTGTTACCATATTTCTCGATGATGGTCGGATACTTCTCCTCAGGACCACCAATGATATGGCGGATGCCTTCGATGATGCGCTTGTTGGCCTGATGCAGCAAGAACCAAGTGATGTCCTCATGGGTCAGATGGTTATAATCCAACACGTTTTGGATGTCTTTGGCCGACTCGGTGACAGCGGTCTTGAACAGCTCTTTGCCTTTCATCACCAGAGGCTGACCTTTCGTATAGTGTTGTTCAAATGGTGTGGTTTCCATGCCGCGTTCGTAGTACAAAACGTCGCGGTCAGAAATCATGGTGAGCTTTACATCCTTAAAGGCAGTGCCTTCAGTGAGCACCACTGCGCCTGCACCATCGCCAAAGAGGACGCTACAGTCTCTTTCGTGCCAGTTGCAGTATTTGGTGGGCTCTTCAGCACACACAATTAATATATTCTTGGCGTGACCCGCCTTAATCATGCTGTCGGCAAGCATCAACGCGTTGACGAAACCCGCGCAAGCCACATTGATATCGAGGCCGGCACAGGTAACACCGATACGTTTTTGAATGATACAGCTCAATCCAGGGGTGACATGTTGGTTTGCCACATTCGAGACCAACAGGAAATCTATCTGGTCGGTACGAAGTCCCGAGGCTTTGATAGCCTTGTCGGCAGCATCAACGGCCAAGTCATACAAAGATTCAGTAGATAATAGATGACGGGCTTGGATTCCCGTACGAGATGAAATCCACGCATCGTTAGTGTCCAAAAAAGAGGCCAAGTCGTCGTTTGTGACTGTAAGTTTCGGCACTGCGCTTCCTGTTCCAATAATTTTCATTTCGTTTTCGATTAAAATTAAAAAGTCGTTTTCGGTTTTGATTTTGATTAAAAACGCTGCAAAAGTACAGCATCGTGCAATGCCTTGTGGAAAATGTGTCCAAAACTGGGTTTTTGTGGCGAAATTCGGCCATTTGTGGCGAAATTCGGGCTTTTTTGTGGCGAAAATGCCAAAATGAAACAAAAAGAGACGCGAAAAAAACGCGTCTCTGTGGTGATTTATGGGCAGGTTTTTACATCCCGCCCATGCCTTGAGGAGCGCTTGGCGCGTCTTCGCCGCCTTGACGGGCCATCTGTTCCAGTTCCATCTTACCGAAGCGGAAGGTCACACCAACAGAAACACTTCGGCTGTTGTACTTCGCATCGGTATTGGACTGAACGTAGGGACTGGAGTTTGTCTCACCCCATCTGTTGGAGTTGAAGATGTCGTTGGCGTTGACAAAGACCGACATCTTACGGTCGAAGAAATCAGCCTTGAGGCCGGCGTTGACACCGAAACGGGAATGCCACTCGTAAAAGAGCGAAGGTGTAGGCGAGCTGTAGTAACTCGAGGCCGTCACCTCCAGCCTGTTCCACAACTTCGTCCAGAGGTTCAAGCTGAAAGCATAAGCCCAGTCATTGAACTTGTACTCCTGTCCGCCAAACACCGTTTCAATATTTGAATTGTAGAGGTTGGCAGAGAAGCGCAAGTTGAAGAAGCCGTTCGGGCGGTACATCATGTAGTAGGAAACGCCCAGCTGTTGGGTCTTGCCCACGTTGACGGGATAGCTGTAAGGCACCACACGTCCATACAGCCACAAAAGAGTGGTGTCGGACATCTGTATCTCGCTGACTTGGTTGGTCTTGCCACGGTAGTAAGCTGAGATGCCGATCGACCCGAAGTCGTTCCAATACTTGGTCCAGCCCGCATCGATTGAGTTGGTGAAGACACGATCCAAGTCGGGATTACCGGTGCTGTAGCTGTCCATGTGGTAAATCGGGAAACGGCTCAACTCTGACGCTCCAGGGGCGCTGATGCGACGTGTGTAGCTCAAGTTGAAGTTGTGCATCGACTCGGTGCGGTACGACAGGTGGATCGAGGGTCTCAGGCTGAAGAAATGCTTGCTGAAATTGTATTGGGTAGAGTCGGGATATTCCCCATTCACCAGCTCGCTGACGAAGCGGATGCCCGGCTTCACGGTGAAGCCGCCGAACTTGTGCTGTACGGTGATGAAGGCCTCATTGCTCAAGTCGGAGAAGTTGGCATGGTAGGTACGGTAATTATCGTTCACCCATTCACCATCGACGATGGAGTCGGTTCTCAGATACTGTCTGTCAGGGGTATAGCTTGAGTTAAGTCCCACGGAGATCTCTCCGTTTTCGGAATAAGGACGATTATAGACAATTTCCCCTTCCACACCTGTGTGAGAGTCCGTGTTTTCCTGCCGCATCTGATGGGTGTAGGTCGTAGGTAAGGTGTATTCCCTCTTCACATCGCCTCCGTTGGCGCTGCCCCAACCCATGCCGTTGACGCTGACCGAGAGGTTATGGCCCTTGTTGTTGAACTTGTGTTGATAATACAGGCCTCCGTCGGCAAAAAAATTGCGGTCGTAGGCGGTGGCGCTTTCATTGAAAGCCGCCGTCAATGGGTTGGGCAGGAACTCCTCGCGGAACATGGTCACGTTGTTGGTGTTGTTGCCCCAGCTGGGCCATGCGCTAATCCAGAAATTCAGGCTGTTGGCCGTGTCGATTTCATAATCGAGGCTGAAATAGCCGCCCGTACTGTAGTTGTCGCTGCCATAACTGGCCGTGTCGACTTCGTGATTGGCCAGCATCCCTGATTCGGTGAAGAGCGACTGGTCGGTAATCCTATGGCCATTCCAAAGTGAATAACCACCATTAATATAGGCATTGAAAGTCAGCTTGTCGTTCGACCACACGTAGGAGATCCAAGGAGTTACGGAAGGACGGGTGGAGCCATTCACACCGAAGCTGAAAAACTCGTTCTTCTGCACTTTGGCATTCGTCACGATGTTGATGATGCCGTCGGCCTTGGAACCATAGCGTGCCGAAGGGTTGGTGATGACCTCCACATGGTCGACGCTGTTGGCCGGCATGGTCTGGATGTAGGTCTTGAGGTTCTCGGCAGTCATGTGCGAAGGCTTGTCGTTGATCCACACCTCCACGCTAGAGGTTCCTCGCAAGGTGATGTTGCCCTCCACGTCAACACTCACACCGGGGGCGTTCTGCAAGGCATCGGACAAGGTACCCGTCTGGATACTCGGATCTTCCGCCGTATTATACATGGTCTTCTCCCCTTCCACGGCAAATAAAGGCCGTTTCTCTGTGATAGTCACTTCACCGAGTTTGGTAGAGCCTTCCTTAAGTTTAAGTTGACCAAGGTCTTGGTTACCCTTGACGGTCAGTTCCTGCTCGAAGGTTTGAAAACCGATGGCCGAGACCGCCAAACGGTAATCACCATTAGGTGCCAAAAGTTCAAAACGTCCTTTGTCGTCGGAAGCAGCACCGCTCACAAAGACGCTGTCGGCTTGGCGGAACAGACCCACATTGACGAAAGGAATGCCTTTGCCGTTGGACTCTTCGACGATGGTTCCCGTCACTTTGCTTTGTGCCATTCCTGACAAAACGAAGCACCCTATGAGTGCAAAAAGGATATAAAAACGTTTGTTCATAGCTCTTTTAAGTTGAATAATTGAAGTTTGTGTTTATTAATTTAATTGACTAACGATGATTGATTCGAATTATTATTTCACATTCCTATAATACTCAATGATTTTGCAACGGTAAAGATATTCGTAACGCGCTTGGAGCAAGTCAGATTCGGCCTTGTGGTAGCGGATTTTGCTCTCATTGAGTTCCAAAAGGGTCTTTTTCCCCATCTCAAAACCTGCATTGGCATATTCGTAGGCGATGCGCGAAGCTTCCAAACTGTTTTCCATGGCGGTCATTTTCTGTTCGGCGGCTTTGGCGTTGCCGTAGGCTTGTTGGATTTCCTTGCGCAGCGTTTTCTCAGTGTTTTCGAGGTTGAGCTCTTCGTCGGCGATGGAAAGTTCTGTCATCTTCACGCGGTATTTCGTCTTCATTCCGTTGAAGATCGGGATGTTGAGCGAAACGCCGAGTTGCGTCCTGCTGTTGCGTTTCAACTGCTCGTTGACGGGCGTGTTGGGATAGTTTTCGGAAAAATAACGGTAAAGTCCGTTGGAATAGCCCGCGTAGAAACCCAACGTGGGAAGCCATGCCGACTTACTGGCTTTCAGGTCGTAATGACTCCTTTGCAAACGCAGACGTGCGGCTTCCATAGCGGGTTGGTTCTGCAAAGCGTATGCAATGGTGGATTGCGGTGTGTAGGAAAGCAATTCCTGATCGGCGAAGAATGCTTCCGGCTCGCTGATTTCAAAGCCCTCGCTGTCTTCAATTTCAAGAACTTGCGTCAGAGTAAGCAAACTCAATGCCAAATCGGTCTCTGCCTGAGTGAGTGTGGCTTGGTCTAAGGCGAGCTGAGCCTGGCTTTCGTAGACATCGGCCTCGGCCAGGCGACCGCTTTCAAAAAGTTGTTGGGTCTTTTGCAACTGCTCAGCGGAGAGTTCCTTTTGTCTGCGTGCGATTTCCACCTGTTCCTTGCCGTAAAGCACTTGCATGTAAAACGCCATCACGTTGAGTTTGAGGTTGAGTTGGGCGGCTTCCTGCTCCATCTCGCTGGCTTGCAGATTCAAAGCATCGGCTTTGGCGGTATTGTAGAGACCCATACCCTGAAACAGCGGCAGTGAAAGATTGGCACCAAACGAAGCCGAAGAGGAATTATCAGACACGTAAACACCTGTATAAGAAGGCGATTGACCAAAACCAAAATATTCGCCTGCATTGGCACTCAAGGTGGGAAGCCAAGCATTTTTGCTGGCTTTAAATTGGTATTCAGCCTGCTGCCGTGCCAATTGGGTCTTTTTCAGGTCGAGGTTGTGCTCAAGGGCATAGTTGATGCACTCGTCAAGCGTCCACACCTTTTGGGCTTGGACACTGAGCACGGTCGCTATCAAGAGCGTCATTAGAAATGTGCGTTTCATTTTTCTTCAGTTTTTTCGTTTCCACGGATTTTGTCGCCCACCTGCAGTCCTTCCTTGACGACAATATTCACGCCATCGGAAAGGCCGACTTTAACAGCTTGCTTCTCAAATTGTTGCGGAACGTCTTCCTTGGTGCAGCGATACACGTAGGTTTCGCCGTCCTCGTAGCTGATGCAGCTTTCGGGCACAGTCACGGCGCCTTCTTCCCTGTCGAGGATGATTTCGGCGTTGGCGGAATAGCCGGCACGAACGAAGATGTCGTCAGGCAGGATGGCGCGGGCTTTCATCTCGAAGAAGACGGCACCACTCTCTTGTGTGCCCTTAGGCGCGATGTATTCCAACACAGCATCAAACTTGCGGTCGTTCATGGCACCGATGGTCAAAGTCATGGGCATTCCCTCATGGATTTTGCCCACCTCAGTTTCATCGAGTTTGCCCTTGAAAATCATGTCCTTCATGTTGGCGATGGTCGCAATGGTGGTGCCGTCGTTGAAAGTGTTGGAGTTGATGACTGAGTTGCCGACCTTCACGGGGATGTCGAGAATCATGCCCGAGATGGTGGCCTTGATTTTCGTGTTGCTGTAGCCCGTCGCGTTCTTTGAGATACCCTCCTTGATGATGTTCAGCTGGTCTTGGGCGTTGCTGTAGCTTTCCTTAGCCTGCTGGTATTCGAGTTGCGACTTCTCGAATTCCTCGGTGGAAATCAGGCCTTTAGCCTTCAGGTTTTGCTGGCGTTGGTAGGTTTTTTCCACGTTGTCCAAGTTCATTTTGGCCACGCGCACCTGCGACTCGGCAGCGGCGAGGTTGCTCACGTCGGGGATGACCTTCACAACGGCGATGACTTCGCCTTGCTGCACTTGCTGGCCAGGCTCTTTCAGGATTTCGGAGATGATGCCCGACACTTGGGGCTTCATGGCCACCTCGTCGCGCGGGTCGATTTGTCCCGTCACCACCGTTGATTTCTGGATGGTGTCGATTTTGGCCGTCTCGATTACATAAACGACCTCCTTCGGCCTCGATTTCTTGTAGAGATATACGAAAGTCCAAATGACTCCTATTCCTAACAAGATGAAAAACAAGATTTTAAAGAATTTCTTCATGGTATTGTTGATTTTGTGATTTCTGTTTTTAACTACGGATTAAACGGATTAAACAGATGCCAATATGAAAATTTGGCAGCCAAGGCTGCGGATTTCTACAGATCCGTACCAATCTGCAACGAAGTTGCAAAATTTCATCCGAGAAATATCCGTAAAATCCGCGTAATCCGTAGTTCCTTTTCATAATCATTCCTCCCTAATTGCATCAATCGCCTTGATTTGAATGGCCCTCAAAGCAGGCAACACGCCCGCCAAAAGGCCTGATAAGATGACTATAATCGTGGCCGCAACCGCCGCCTTGAAACTCATGTAAGGCTCTTGGAACATCATGTTGTCGCTCGGCATGTTGGAAGTAATCATCCCCACGATAGCCATAATGCCTACACCGATACACAAACCGACCAAACCCGCCAAAGTGGTGAGCAACAGGCTCTCCGACAGCACTTGGCCGATGATATTCTTGGGCTTGGCTCCGATAGCGCGCCTTACACCGATTTCGCGGGTGCGTTCCTTCACCGTCACGAGCATAATGTTGCTTACTCCGATGATGCCCGACATCAACGTGCCCAAGCCCACAATCCAGATGAGGATGTGGATGCCGAAAAACAGGCCTTTGAAGGCTTTGAAAATCTCCGACACATTGAATGAGTTGATGGCATCCTCGTCGGTGGGCGCAATGTCGTGCCGCTGCTTGATGAGCTGTTTCAGGTCTTCTTCAAAGCTCGTGATGGGTGTCTCGTCGTCAGCCACGATGGCAAAGAAACGTATTTTGTCACCTAAGGCATACACCTGCTGCATGGTCGTGTACGGCAAGATAACCGACTCGTCAATGGAGCCATTGATGTTGACATTGTCCGTGTAGGAACGTATCACCCCCACTACTTGAAAATATATTCCATTGATTTTAACCATCTTACCTAATGGGTCTTCGCCTCTCTCAAACATGGTTTCATACACTTTCTTTCCCAAGAGGCACACCTTGCGGTTGGCAGAGATGTCGGTATCGTTGATGAAACGGCCCTTCAGAATCTTCGACTTTTCGATCTCGTTGTATTCGGGCAGTACGCCTTTCACTGAGAAACTGCCACCGCGACTGCCGTAAATCACATTCTTGTCCTCGCTCGACCACACGCTGGCCTCAGGCGAGATGGCCTTGACACACGGGAATGTTTCCCTGATAGCCTCCAAATCAGCCATTTGCATAGACCAAGAGCGACCTTTCTGGTAGCCCTTATAAGGCTCGCTGGTTTCGTCGGTGAAGAAGAAAGCCGTGTTGGGTGTCACGCCTTCCACCTGCTGCATCAGGCCGTTCTCGAAGCCGTTTCCCGTCGAGGACAGCACGACAAGCAAGAAAATGCCCCAAAACACGCCGAAGGCCGTCAGCAAGCTGCGGGTCTTGTTGCGCGTGATGGTCTGCCAAATCTCGTGTATGCCGTCGAAGTCGAACATGATGCGTGGTTTTTATCGGTAATTCATTGCTTCAATAGGTTTGATTTTCACGGCGTTGCGGGCCGGGAAGAAACCTGCCAAAACACCGCAGACGATAAGCAAAGCCGTTGCCATCAGCACGATGCGAATGTCGATGCTCGGGACGATATTCAAGGAGATTTCCTTACCTTCCTGAACCTTAGCCAGTACGTTGCCTCCGACCTCAGCCGCAATCATGCCGAGCCACATCCCGATATAGCCGAAGATGGTGGTGATAATCAAGGATTCGGTGACGATGGAGGCCAAAATCGAGCGCGACTTGGCACCGAGGGCCTTGCGGATGCCGATTTCGTTGGTGCGTTCCTTCACGGTGATGCGCATGATGTTGCTCACGCCCACGATGCCCGAAATGAGCATGGCGAAACCGATAATCCAGATAAAAAGCTCAAACGTGTGGAGGATTTTCATGGTTTGAAGGTATTCCTCTTGGGTACTACCGATGTAAACGGCGGAGGTGTCGTCGGGGTCAAACTCATGCAAATGCGCCAATTGTGTGCGTAGATAATTGGTGAACGCCTCGTTGTCTTCCTTGGCTTCCAATCCATTGACCGTGAAACTCAGCCTCCAGTAACGACTGATCCGCCTAATGGATTTCAAAGTGGAAAAAGGAATGTAGCTTTCGCCGCCATCGGAGTGTCTTTCTGCTTCGCAAACACCTACAACGTTGAAAGCCATATTGTTGATGATAATAAACTGGCCGAGCGGCGACACGCCTTCGCCAAAGAGCTTGTCGCGCAAAGTTTTATCAATAACAATGAACTTTTCGCGGTTTTTCTCGTCCTGTACGTTGATGAATCGTCCTTCCAACATCTTGACATTGTTGATGTCCTTAAAGACAGCCCTTACGCCGTTCACAAAAATGCTGTTCGATTTGTCGTTGAAAATGGCTGTGCCACTGAAATAGCTGCTCGGCGACACCTGATCAACATGCTTGGCTTCGGTTTCCAAAAAACGTATGTCCTTGTCGTTAAAATAGATGGCGCGGTTGGTGCCGTGCCCTTTGAACGGCTTTGAGGTTTCGCCCCAATATATGGTATAGACGTTTCTGGACTGGTCGCTGAACTCCTCGCCAATCGCGTTCATAATGCCATTGCCGGCAGCAAGCAGCACGATGAGGATGAAGATGCCCCACGAGATGGCGAATCCCGTGAGGAAAGTCCTCAACTTGTTGCGGCTCAAGGCCATGAATATTTCGCGCCAGAAGTCCATTAGTGAACGGTTTAAATTAGTTTGAAATATGATTTAAGGTTAGACGCGTGCCATTGGCGGCTGTAAGCTATAAGCAGTAAGCTATAAGCTCGGTTACATCTAAGCTTATAGCTTATAGCTGATTGCTTAAAGCCAAACACTGTCTCGCGTCCATATAAACTAAACTTACTCATTTACTTTATCTCTTTACTAAAGTCGATGCTGTCGGGGTTGTTGATTTCGATGTTTTCGATGACACCGTCTTTCAAGTGGATGATTTTGTTGGTGCGCAGGGCGATGCCTTTTTCGTGGGTGACGATGATCATGGTGATGCCGCTTTGGTTCACTTCGCGGAGGATTTGCATCACCTCGGCGGAGGTCTTGCTATCCAAGGCACCCGTAGGCTCGTCAGCAAGGATGACTTTCGGCTGTGTCACCAAGGCGCGGGCCATCGAGACACGCTGTTTTTGTCCGCCGGAGAGTTCGTTGGGGTAGTGGTCGGCCCATTCCTTCAGGCCAAAGCGTTCCAGGTATTCCATCGCCAACTCATTGCGCTTCTTGCGACCCACATTCTGGTAATAGAGGGGCAGCGCCACGTTCTCCATCGCCGTCTTGAAGGGGATAAGGTTGAACGACTGGAAGATAAAACCAATGGTACGGTTGCGCATGTCGGCGGCTTCGTTCTCGCTGAGGTTTTTCACCAATTTTCCGTTGAGGTAGTATTCACCTGAGTCGTAATTGTCGAGGATGCCCAATATATTTAATAAGGTGGATTTCCCCGAGCCAGAGGCCCCCATGATGCTGACCATCTCCCCTTCTGCAACCTCCAAGTCGATGCCTTTCAGCACGTGCAAGGGCTGGGCTCCAAAGTAGGTCTTGTTTATTTTCTCCAATCGAATCATCGCCTTGTTAATTAACTGTTCAAAAGTAAAATGCAATCTGTTTTGACTTCGGGTCTTCGAGACTTCGGGACTTCTGGGCCTGGCTCGACTCGCAGTCCCGTAGTCTCGTAGTCTCGCGTCACACAACACATTTCCCATTAATAATACGGAGAGAGTACGCTTTTGTTACATACTGACAAAAATAATTGCCGTTTTCCGTTTTCGCCTGACAATCCGCATGTTGTGCTTTTTAGCATTAGTGTATTAGTTTATTAGAACACTGCAAAAGTACAACTTTTTTGAATATGTCAAGAAAAAAAATGATTTTTTTTGTTTTTTTATCGGCGGGTACGTCATTGCGAGGGACGAAGCAATCCAGGACTCTCATTCCAATTCCTCCAACGGATGGTACTTGTTCTTAATGGCAATAATCGTCATTTTCCTATCCGTTGGTTCAATAGCGATGCCTTGCGGCTCAAGAATCGTCCTCAAATCATCAATGGCGTAATCCTTTCTATAATTCGAATAACCAATATCCTTCACATACAAACTATCATACACGCTTTTTCCTGCATAGGCATTAGTAGTGGTCCCTATATAAGTATCACTTGGGATTTCGGTAAAGACCGGCAGGCCTATATCCTGACGAATCAGCCCAATCAGCATATTATAAGGCATCAACCCTCCCGGTTGGCCATAAACGAGCTTCGACTGGTCGGTTATGTGCATCCTATAGGCTTGTGTTACCGTGGTGTCGATTTCTATCAAACCCTCTGCTACGAGTGTGTTGAGGAGCCTATGATAGTTGAAGGGTTCTTTCTTAAATGACAGATTGAAATCACAATAAGGGAAGGCTGCATAGTCTGGCAAAGTCATAATGAGCGTATCATAATTGGGATTAATACCTTGGCCCGTCACATCAAAATACATGGCTTGGTGAGCAAAGACAGCCACATTCCCAAAATAAGTGCCAGTGGCGCCATATTGAAATTGTTTTGACGTGTTCAACGTGTTATCCTTAACTAACACCGTGCGCATCTCAAGGCGGAAATCTTCGTTTTCGATGACCCTCACCTCATTATTGATGGATTTGAAGCCAATGAAAAAGGGTATGGCCAGAATTGAATTGTTTGCCACATGCAACACAATCGACCAGAAAAGATTGTGGTTGATCACAAGATATGAGGCCACCAAGCCGAAACCGAATTTGTGCAACACAGAAACGAACAACATGAATTCCTGTCCTTCACCGTTGTAATTGCCTGCATGGGCCACTGCGAACACTACCGATGACAGCAGCATCAGAGAGAACAACTTCTTTTCCTTGTCGTCACGGAAACAGACGAGTATAGAGACTCCGCAAACTACGATTAATAAAGACAACCACCATCCAACAGCAAGAGCAAACAAAGCCATCAGTATTATTGATGTTATGCCTGTCCATAGTTTTCCGTTTCCCCATAACCTGAAAACAAACTCCTCCATGACTGGGCCAATGATGCCAATATACAGAACGACAGGTAAAATGCCAAACCGATATACCATACTATAAATAGCATTCATTATTGGACCGTCAAAGCCTTCCAATTTCTCACCTTTAATTATTAAAATAGTAAGGCAAACCGCAATGATGCCAAGTCCCCACCATAAAGCCCATCTAAAAAGCTTCGGTTTTTTCGTTCTCTGTTCAATAGTTCTTTCCATAGGATTACGAGTTTTTATTGATTATCAAACGCAGAATCATAAGTTTTCACTGCTTTATCAATTGCTTGCAGAAGGCCTCCACTTCTTCATTCGATGACCATTCTCTCATGATCATAAACTTGCCGTTTTCGATGCCGCACATCACCTGCCAATCCTGAATGACGAGACCATCCATGACAATCGCTGTCCTATGCCCCGCAAATTCAGTGGTAAATCGATACCAGAGTTGGCGTGCCTCAGAAGTCAGAAACACGAACATCGGCACAGGCTCGGTGTCAGGGAAACTACGTGGATAGGTAAATGACACGTATGCCACCAGGGGCTTGCCGTGCATAACTGCCGAACTGATGGCCGGGCCTTCTGGCGTAGTCTTTTTCAACGCATAAAGTCGAGAGGTACCATGGCTCATCTCTATTGGATCGGGTCGGCAATCGCTTCTCATAACAACAAGAGAATCACTGCGTTGCCAGTTTTCCATCACAACTGGGACATCTTTCTCTGCCACAAGCGTATCAGCATAAACTTCCCAAAACTCCAACGTGCCTCCTGATGTAAAGTCATCCGCTGGTCGCACATACTTCATAGTATGCCAAATCGGCGGCAGTTTCTTATGCGAAGCCACAATCATATAAGTCCAAACATCAAAACAAAGGAAAGCAACAACCATGGCGACGATGAACCATTTTTGCTTCATGTTGAAACCGGTTTTCTTGTTTTCTGTTATCTCTGTAGCTTCTATTTGCTGGATTATTTCGTTGCAATGTTTGGTCTTATGACTTATATCAGCTATTCCCACACTCACAAAAAACACCAGCGTAAGACAAAACGCTAAGAGGAGCGAGCCCAAGCTCGGCAGATGATCGGATCCAGCATGGAAAAACAAGCCGACAGTCAGGATTAACATCGGTACGGCGCTAAGGATCGAAAACATAGTGTATAACACCTTGAAGCCGCGGGCTTGGTTGGAAAGTGTCAGCAAGTCGTTGTTCTCTAGGGTTTTGACGTGCAGCTTTCTCAGCATCCACATCTCAACGACAAAGCTCACCAAGCAGTAGGACAGCCAAAACAACTTCAGCGAAAGATTGTTGCCAAATTCCCATTTGGTGATCAGCAGACCGCAGAGGAGTGCAATTGGATAGAGTATGTATTGTTTCCAACGGTAACGCATAAAGAAATCCACGTTGCTCCTGATGGATGACTTCATCAACCTATCGTTGACGATTTCCTGTTGGTCAAACTGTTGCTTCAACGTTTCGTATTGCGCTTTCAGTTGGTCGAGTTCGCTCAGATTGTTGTTTTCGTTGTTTTCCATGATGATTTCCTTTCATTCGTTTTTCGACATTTTCACTAATTTGTCCTTGATGCGCGCCAGCCTCACCCCCACATTGTTCGGCGTGATGCCAATGATAGCCCCGATTTCGTCGTAAGTGATGCCTTCGAGCCAAAGCAAGATGAGGCTTCGGTCAATGAGGTCGAGGCGCGAGATGCGGTCGTAGAGTTCGCGGATTTGCTGCGTCCGTGGGTCGTCGGCCTCGTAGGGGTCGATGTCTACGGTCAGCGGTACGGTCTCGATGCGGCGGCGTTCCTTCTTGTCCTGGTTGATGGCCGTGTTGAGCGCGACGCGATAAATCCAAGTCTGCGCGGTGCTTCGTCCCTCGTAGTTGTCGAAGCCGTTCCAAAGCCTAATAAGGATTTCCTGAAACAGGTCGTCGATTTCGGCCTTGTTGCGCGAGAACATGTAGCACACCGTGTAGATGGTCCGCTTGTGCTGCCGCACCAAAAGTTCAAACTGATGTTCCTTGTCGTTGTTCATAATGCGTTTTCCGTTGCAACGTTCATCATGTTAGACAACAAAGGTAGGGATTTATTACAAACTGAGAGATTTTTCTTAATTTTGCAGCCTCAAAAGACAAACACCTTAATTAATATGATCACCCAAGACCAACTAAAAGACTTATGTAAGAGGATTGATGCCTTGAGGAGGTATCTTTGACGTCGACCGACGTACCATCGAAGCCCAAGAATTAGATGAGAAGACCCAAGACCCAGCGTTTTGGGCCGACCCCAAGGCTGCAGAGGCCACTATGAAAAAAGTGCGTGAGGTGAAAGGCTGGCTCAATGGCTACAAGGAAGCCGAAGATGCTGGTAACGATCTCTCTGTACTCTTCGATTTCGCCAAGGAAGGCGAAGCCACAGAAGAGGAAGTGGACGAGCAATACAACGCCACCCTCCAAATCGTGGAGAATCTGGAGTTCAAGAATATGCTGCGTGAGGAGGCCGACCCTATGAGCGCGGTGCTGAAAATCAACGCGGGCGCAGGCGGCACCGAAGCCCAAGACTGGGCACAGATGCTCATGCGCATGTATATGCGTTACGCCGAAAACCACAAATACAAACTCACCATCTCCAACCTCTTGGAAGCCGACGATGCTGGCATCAAGCAGGTGACCATGAAGATTGAAGGTGACTATGCCTACGGTTACCTTAAAGGTGAGAATGGTGTGCACCGCTTGGTGCGCGTCAGCCCCTACAACGCTCAAGGCAAACGTATGACCTCGTTCGCTTCAGTGTTCGTCACCCCGCTCGTCGACGACACCATCGAAATCGTCATCGAGCAGTCGCGCCTGTCGTGGGACACCTTCCGCAGTGGTGGTGCCGGTGGACAAAATGTGAACAAGGTAGAGTCGGGCGTGCGTCTGCGTTACCAATACAAAGACCCCTACACGGGCGAGGAAGAGGAAATTCTCATCGAGAACACCGAGACCCGCGACCAACCCAAGAACCGCGAGAACGCCTTGCGCCTTTTGAAGTCGCAACTCTACGACCGCGAGATGCGTCACCGCATGGAAGAGCAAAACAAGATTGAGGCGGGCAAACTGAAGATCGAGTGGGGCAGCCAAATTCGCTCCTATGTCTTCGACGACCGCCGTGTAAAAGACCATCGCACCAACTACCAGACCTCTGACGTTCAAAGCGTTATGGATGGCAATATCGATGCTTTTCTCAAGGCGTATTTGATGGAATTCGGAGGCAAAAAAGAATAAACTGGCACAATTATTGCTCAATAAGCAACATTTAATCTTCAAATCTATAACTAATACAAACAAAAACAATGAAAACTTTAACCATCATCACCATGTTTTTGGCCATGCTTGCCAAAGACCCGACCCCAACAATTCAACAATTTGTGAAAACCTATTTCCCCGAAACCACCATCCTTTTCACCCAACGTGATGAAGGCGAATATGAGGTTAGGTTGAGCGACGGCACGGAAATCGAGTTTACCCGTAAAGGCGAGTGGAAACATATTGACTGCAAGCACTCTAATGTTTATACCAGCGTGCCCGATGCACTTATTCCTATTGAAATCGCCAACTATGTGAAAGCCAGCTTCCCCGATGAAGACATTATCAAGATTGACAAGGATCGCAGAGATTGGGAAATCGAGTTGAGCAACAGACTGGAAATCAAGTTTGACAAGAAATTCCGTGTCCTCGAATACGACGATTAAGCGTTTTCAACAACAAACCATCAAGCGGCTTGAAAAACTTCAGGCCGCTTTTTGTTTGTATTTTTAGGCCCAACCGTACATTTTGTTTTTCAAAAACTGTAATTTTGCGGCAATTAAACAGACAAACCTATGGTCACCTTCTTTATTGCTTTGGCCGTACTCATTCTCGGCTATTTCGTTTATGGAAGACTTGTTGAAAAGTTGTTTGGTGCCGACCCACAAAGGGCTACACCTGCCACCACCATGGCCGATGGCGTCGACTATGTGCCGATGAAGCCCTGGCGCATTTTCCTCATCCAGTTCCTTAATATTGCGGGTGTCGGACCCATCATTGGTGCTATCATGGGAGCGCAGTTCGGCACGGCCTCCTTCCTTTGGATTGTGTTGGGTAGCATCTTCGCCGGTGCCGTCCACGACTATCTGGCTGGCATGATTTCCTTACGCGACAAGGGTGCAAGTCTGCCCGAAATCCACGGCACTTATTTAGGCAATGGTGCCAAACAGGTGATGCGTGCCTTCACAATCATCTTGATGATTTTGGTCGGCGTGGTCTTCGTCAACACCCCAGCCACACTGCTGAACGCACACTTTACACAGGGCTGGAATCCTTATATCTGGATTGGCATCATCTTGGCTTACTACCTGATTGCCACCTTGTTACCCATCGACAAAGTCATCGGCAAGATCTACCCCATCTTCGGCATCCTGCTGTTGGGCATGGCTGTGGCCATCTTTGTGGCTTTCCTCATCTACAAGCCTGAGATTCCTGAGTTGTGGAGCGGCATGCAGAATCGCCACCCTGACGCGGCCAACAACCCCATCTTCCCGATGATGTTCATCAGCATCGCTTGCGGTGCCATCTCTGGTTTCCATGCCACGCAGTCGCCATTGATGGCGCGTTGCATGGTGAATGAGAAGCAAGGCCGCCCGATTTTCTATGGTGCCATGATTACGGAAGGCGTGGTTGCACTCATCTGGGCTGCTGCCGCCGCCTATTTCTTTGGTCCCGACAGCGTCGTCGACGTGACAGGCAAGAGCGGTGCCGCCATCGTGGGCGTCATCGCCAACACGTGGTTCACGCCTATCATTGCCACCATCACCATCTTGGGTGTCATCAGTGCTGCCGTCACCTCAGGCGACACGGCACTGCGTTCGGCGCGACTCATCATCGCCGATTTCATGCACTATGACCAAAAGCCCATCAAGAACCGCTTGATTGTGGCTGTCCCGATGTTTGTTGTCACTGCTGCCATCTTGGTCTACAGCATATCCGATGCCAAAGGCTTCCAGGTCATTTGGCGCTACTTTGCCTGGGCCAACCAAGTGTTGGCTACGGTCACACTTTGGGCCATCTCCGTTTATTTAGCCAAGAACAAAGGCAAGCTCTGGTATCTCATCACCCTCATCCCTGCCCTGTTCATGACCATGGTAACGGGTTGCTTCCTCTTTGTGGCCAAGGCTGCCGATGGTGGACTCGGTTCCATCCTACCTCGCCCTGTCGGATACGGCATTGGCGCTGCCATCACTTTGTTAGGATTGGTGCTGTTCTTGGTATTTTTAAAGAAGAACAAGGCCCTTCGACAAGCTCAGGGACCTCTATCCTAATCACAAAAGAACCATAATAAATGCCCGATTGAAAAAACCAATCGGGCATTTATTATGGTAGAGACGTGTCATGGCGCGTCTCTACAAAGGTTTATTTTGCAGTAGCCTGCTCGTAACCGGCACGCACAGCCTGAATATTGAGGTCAACGACCTCTTGGCCTTTCTTGCCAAAGATATGGGCGATGGCCTCTTCCACCTTCTCCATGGAAATGCCGAGATAAGGCACCGTGGCACCCAAAAGCACCATGTTGGAACGAGCCTTCAACTGCTTGGCAATCTCGTTGGCGTTGAAGGAAACCACATGCTCAAGCTTACCCAACTCAGCGTTGATCTTCTCCATATCAGGATAGTTGCTGATGTTGACGAAGGGATCGTTGTTGGTGATGACCCAGCCTTCCTTGCTCAGCCAAGGCAGATAGCGCAAGGCTTCCATAGGCTCGGAAGAGAGGATAATGTCGGCTTGGCCTTCAGGGATGACATCAGCGAAAATCTCGTCATCGGAGATGCGGAGGTGCGAGAACACCGATCCGCCACGCTGCGACATGCCGTGAATTTCGGACTGTTTCAGGTTCATACCCATATTCAAAGCAGCGTCAGAGATAATCTTGGCCACTGACACGATGCCGTCGCCGCCCACGCCGCATAGTACTATATCTTTTTTCATTGTTTCTGTAATTTAGATGTAAACTTCAATATTTTATAGTTGCTTTATTAACAAAGGCTCATGGCTTATGGCCTATGGCTTGCCTTTACGTTGAGGCAGCCATAGGCCATTGGTTATAGACCATAGTTACTTCTTCATATGCTTTTTGAGTTCCACGATGCAGGTGCGGTGCGGGATGATGACCGACACTCCATTGTAGTTGACCTCTTCCTCGATAATCTTCACGTTCTCTTCGTGGTTCTTGGGCAACGGGATAATGTCGCGGATGTGCTCTGGTTCAACGCCGAGGCCTTCGCAGATACGGCGGATCTTGTTGTGTGCCGACGATGGCTGACCACCCGTCATGGCAGTGATGTCGTTGTCGAGGATCATGACCACGACATTGGCTTTCTCGTTGACGCAGTCCATGAGACCTGTCAGACCGCTGTGACCGAAAGTACCGTCACCGATAACTGCCACTGATGGGAAGATGCCCACCTCGCTGGCACCCTTGGCCATGGTGATGGAAGCACCCATGCACACGGTGGTGTTGATGGCACCCATATTGAAGCCCAAAGTATAGCAGCCGATGTCACCAAACACCTTGCCACCCTTATGGTTGGCCATGACGGCGTTCAAAGCATTATAGCTGTCGACATGCGGGCAACCCTGACACAGCGCAGGCGGACGGTTGGTGACCACTTCCGGCACCTTATACATCACCGGCACATCCATGCCAAGAGCCTTAGCCACCTTTTCGGCGTTCAGTTCACCATCGCGGCGGATGGTCTCATCCAAACGGCCCATGACATTCTTGCCCTTGCCGAGGAAGCCCTTGATATGCTCCTCAACGAAAGGCTGACCGTCTTCGAGAACAAGGATTTCGTCACACTCGTCGTACAGCTTGTTGATCATATCATAAGGCAGCGGATACTGCGTCACCTTAACAACAGGATAAGGGCACTGACCGTTCGGGAAGTTCTCCATCAGGTAGTTGTAGGCGATACCTGTGGTGATGATACCGATGTTCTTCTTCGGGCCGTTGATGTATTTGTTGAAGCCTGAGGTCTCAGAAGCCTCAGTGAAAGCAGGCTGTTTGTCAATGAGATCGCGATAGAGACGCTTGGCGTTGGCGGGCAACAACACAAATGACTTGGCGTCGGCGGGCTCTGTGAGCTCGTTCTGCGGACGGACGGGTTTGCGCACCACGCCAGCGCGGCTGTGAGCCAAACGGGTCGGGATGCGGTAGAGCACTGGAGTGCCGAGCTTCTCGCTCAGTTCATAGCCATAATGCACCATGTCATAGGCTTCCTGTTGGTTGGAGGGTTCCAGCATGGGGATCATAGCCCAATGACCATAGAAGCGGCTATCCTGTTCGTCCTGCGACGAGAACATGCTCGGGTCGTCGGCAACCACAATGAGAACGCCCTTCGTACCGATGATAGCGGCATTCATGAAGGGGTCGCCGCACACGTTGAGACCAACGTGCTTCATGCAGGTCATAGCACGCTTGCCAGCATAGGCTACGCCGATCGAAGCCTCAAGGGCCGTCTTTTCGTTGGCGCACCAGTTGGCGATCACGCCGAGTTCCTTGGCTTGTTTCGAGTTGATGACATACTCTGTGATTTGGGTTGAAGGCGTGCCCGGATAGCTGTTGATGGCCGAGCCGCCAGCATCGATGAAGCCCTGTGCAATGGCCTCATCGCCTAAAAGCAATAATTTTTCCATATCTAGTATCTAAATTTCAAATTTAAGATTCAAATTTTCAAGGGGGTTCGTGTCAAGTTTACTGAACTTGTCGAAGTAATATGAGACACGAGCCGACCTAGTTCCTCAGATTTGGGCAAAGATACGGAATAATTCGATACAAACAAGAAAAACTTTACAAAGACTTATGCACTTCCATGATTTGCTGCATCAACACATCGTCTTCGTCGTCGTTTTCGTGCCAAATGACATAATCAGCCAACAGGCGTTTGCCTTCTTCGGGCCATTGCTTGGCCATGCGAGCGCGGACAGTCGATTCGTCACAATGGTCGCGCTCCATCGCACGGCGCAAACGTGTTTTTTCCGAGGCCGATACCATCACTATGGCATCAAACTGCTTTTCCAAACGCTTCTCATACACCAATGCCGACTCGAACAAGACGTATGGCGAATCCTGTTTTACCATCCATTGGTCAAAGTCGACGAACAAAGCAGGATAAAGAATGGCCTCCAATTCGTGTTGGGCGTTTTCATCATGGAAAACCAAATCAGCCAAATACTTTCTATCAATTTCAGTATCAGAAAGATAAATTAAATCTCCAAAACGGCCGACTAGCTTTTTGCGCACATCGGGCAAAAAATACATCTGTTTGGCAGCAAAGTCACTATTGTAGACAGGAATGCCAAGATGATGTTTAAACAACTCGCAGACCCATGACTTGCCGCTACCGATATTGCCTGTAATGGCGACTTTTTTCATTGCACAATGAGGTATTCTACCTTATCGGGACGAGTGCTTAAAATTTGGACAGTAGGCGGCCATGAGGCAAGGCGCACATCCAACAAAGGTTGCATTGCCTCTAACTGCTGTTTGTCGACCACAACGCTGAAATGCTCGGGCGTGATAGTGGCATAATCCCTAACAGCCACAAGACATTTTACAGACACAGCTTCTGGGAAAAAACGTAATCGCATGTTGCCACTAGCCTTAATCGGCACCTCAATATCCATCTCCGTATACTTCTCCACCTGAACATCAACCTTCACCTCTTTAATGTTCGACTTCACTTGCCCTCCATACAAATCAAGTGGCACTATCGCACTGAAGTTTTGGCTCACATTAGACATAGAGAGCGATTCTGTCTTCACCACCTTAATCGTGTCGATAACCTCCTGAGGACCGAAAATTGTAACCGATGACGGGTCGAGCATAGGGATGCCATACAGATCGTATTGCCGCACAGTCTTAATATCATACTGCAAAACTACAGGTACCACCTTCGACTTCAGTGCATCCATTGTAAAATACACCTTAGCATCGTTCATGGTAATGTCAGTCGCCGAAATGCCAAGACTTTCAGCTAGTTTCTCCGCCACATATTGGCTGCTAAAAGAATAGGTGTTACCGCTTTCTTGGCGGTAAGGCACCTCGTCTAGGGGCAGAGTGACAACACGGTTAGGCTCACGAATCATCTTGTAGCGAAGCGTATGGAAACCATCGATATTCAATGACATCTTCACCAGTTGCCCCTCAGCCGACACCCACTTATCAGCAGGTGCTTCCACCAAAAGCAGGCGATAGGTGGTTTGGGTCACATAATCCTCCGACAATTTGACCAAAAACCACGCCGCAGTGGAAATGGCTAAAAACACAAGAAACGTGAAGAAAGAATGCTTGTTGGTGCGTTCCATCTTCTGCTTTATATCATCCAGTTTGTCCATAGTTCTGGATTAACTCCGTTAAAATTTTTATTCGGCGTATGCCAATCTTCAATTTGCTTCTTCGTACCTCCCTGCGATGACACAAAGTGTTGTATTAAGCTTGGCCAACCCGATTGCCGTTCTGAACGAGGGCGGTCTTCTCAACCTCCACTTCCATGTTGGGGGCAAGTGAAATAATCACGGTAGATTCCTTCACTTCGACCACCTTACCATGAAAGCCTCCGATGGTAACCACTTTATCGCCCTTTTGAAGACTATCGCGGAATTTCTGTTCCTCTTTGGCCTTCTTCGACTGCGGACGGATGAAAAACAGCCAAAAAACGACGATGAGAAGGAGGATGAAAACCAGACTTGACAACATGGAGCCGCCTTGTTGAGGCTGGGCTTGGTCTTGGAGTAAAATAAGTAAGTTATTCATTTTGTATAATTTAAAGATTTAACATCAAAGATTCAAGATTTTGGACAGTTTCGTTCCTCGCAGTGATACAAAGCTAGTCAACTCTACACTCTACACACTCAAATCTCAACTAATATTGATCAGGAGTTTGCACCGTACCTTTGATACGCAAAGTGGTTTTGGCAGGATTGGTGTTTGACATGACTGTTAGGAAACGGCTTTGGAAGCCATGATGGCCTGCACTATTGTACGTCACCTTGATGTCGCCTGTCTTGCCAGGCGCGATAGGCTCATGAGGATAGTCGCCAACCGTACACCCACAGCTTGAGCCAACCTCACTGATAATCAAAGGCATATTGCCCGTGTTCGTAAAATGGAAGGAATAGGTTACCACTTCACCCTGAAGCAAAGTGCCGAAATCGTGTTCCTCCTTGTCAAATTTGATGGCAGCTTGCTTGTTAGAGGATTCGGTAGCCGATTTAGGACTGGTCACCAAATCAGTGGAAAGGTTGCCGCCACTTTTCTCCTTGCATGCCGACATTAGACCTAATGCTATGAAGAAGATTGGTAATAAATATTTGATATTCAATAATTTTCTCATTGTCTTTGGGATTTGATAATCATGACCGAGCCTTGGTAAGTAGCATCATTCTTCAAGCCATGACATTTCAAAACATAAAAATAGGTACCATCTGACAAACCTCCACCATCCCAATTATTTTGGTAGTCTTTGGAATGGTAAACAACACGTCCCCAACGGTTGAAGATGGTCAGCTCTGTAGACTCATAGTAGCGACTCAAAGGTTCATAATTCTCATATTCCAAACCTGATCCTCCATCGTCTCTGTATTTAGGTGAATCGCCCCCCGAAGGCATATCGCTACTTCCATCCAAAGAAATGATGAAATAGTCATTGGTACCGTCACCATTAGGAGTGAATACATTCGGTATCTTCAATTTCACCGGTTCCACCTTTATAGTATGGCGATAAGTGGTATCGCAACCTTGAGGATTATACACTTTCAGTTCCGTGCTGAACTCACCCGTCTCCACATAGGTGAAGCGAGGTTCAAGTTCAGTCGAAGTGATGTTGTATTGTTGGTTAAGAATCCAATAGAAGTTGCTGATATCCAATGTATCGGCTGAGAGATTCTCGTATGAATAAGTCACATGTGGGTTTTGCAAATAGACAGTATCACCTGGGTCAGCAGAGATTTCTACAAGAGGATTGGGATAAGCCTTGGGACTGATGCTGTCGCGTTGCACACAGCCGCGTCCATCGGTCACCTTAATAAAATAGTATTTGTAAGCCTCCAAGCCAATAGCCCAAGTGGGGTCACCTGGTGCGATATGCAAGGGGCTGATTTCCCATTGGTAATTGAAAGGTGGCTCGTAAACGGCAGAAATGCTGTCGACTGCAGCCATCACTTGTGCATTGCGTCCATTCTCCTCTTCGTGGTTGCTGCAAGTCAGCTTCACTTGACGGAATTTCACCTCAAAACGTGGCATCACCTCAACCGTAATCTGCGGATTGCAGACGACAATTGAGTCTTGGTCACGGATAATCACCTGATAAGTCGTTGTCTCAAATGGACGTACGGTAATGCTATTGGTGGTTTTACCACTTGGCGTCCACAGGTATGTATATTGGTAATTGTTGGGCACGCTGAGCGTCACCGCCGATTCGCTGCAAATGGGCATTTCGGCACTACATGTAATTTCGCAGGGGTCTTGCGCCTTCAAGAAAGCCGAGCAAGTAATGGCTAAAATGAGCAATAAGGCTTTGCGTATGATAGAGTTGTTTCTCATTCCTTTTTAAATAGGGTGCAAAAATAAGAAAATTCCTTAGATGAACGTACTTTACAAACATTTATTATTTGAAATAGCAATAAACCGACTTGACCGTCAAAAGGAATTATTTTTCCATTGGATCAGTTCGCATTAACATATTTCAAAATGCAAAAACAAAAGATTCAAAACAAAAAAAAGAGGCTCTTGCGAACCTCTTCCTCTCAGGGTGGAATGTGGGATTCGAACCCACGACCCACGGAACCACAATCCGGTACTCTAACCAGCTGAGCTAAATCCACCATCTGATTTGCGGCTGCAAAAATACAACATTTTTCCGATATAACGACGTTTTTTAGGCAAATTTTTCGATTTTTTCTTTTTTGACTCAAAATCATGGTGGATTTGCGTATTTTTGACGGTTGAATCGAATGATACATCATGAAAGGCAAACCGAAACAAGAACAATCACCTAAAGCATTGGCGTGGAAGCGTTTCCGAAGCAACAAGCTTGGAATGGCATCTTGTGGCTTCGTCATCCTTTGGGCTTTGCTTGCTCTGTTTGCCTATGTCATCATCCCCGACAAGACACCCAATGCTAACAGACAAATCCTTGAAATCAGTACGAAAAAGCCAGGTTTTGAGGTTGACATGCTGATGATTCCTAAAGAAACGCCTCCCACACCGACACCTTTTTCCCAATTCCTGTTCAATGGGCGACCTGATGACTGTATTTATCTGCCCTTCGACAGTTTGCATATTAATAATGAGCAAACAACTGTTTTTCTCTATCAAGCGGAGGAAAGCTCAACAGTAAGAACAGAAATTATTGACAACAAAGAACTTATTAAGGCTAGCTCCTCAACACTTCGACAGGCCCAAGGTTCGGAAACTTTAATTTTTGCTTCTGCGGCTGAGGCTGACACATATATAAGAAGCCATTGCGTGAAGCACAGAAAATTTCTGCTCGGCACCGACCAGTTTGGCCGAGACTTTCTCAGCCGTTTGGTCTTGGGTAGCCGCATCAGCCTTACTGTAGGCTTCATAGCCGTGCTTTTAAGCCTGATGATTGGCATCATAATGGGTAGCTTGGGCGGGTTTTTCCGAGGCAAAGTTGATGACGCGGTAGTTTGGTTCATCAACGTGGTTTGGTCCATCCCTACCCTCTTGTTGGTCATTGCTATCACCTTCGCATTGGGCAAAGGCATCGCTCAGGTTTTCATAGCAGTCGGATTAACCATGTGGGTAGAAGTGGCACGTATCGTTCGCGGACAAATTCTTTCCATTCGTGAAACCACCTTTGTTGAGGCAGGCCGCGCCTTGGGCTTCAAGAACTTGCGCATTATCTTCAAACATATTTTGCCCAATATCCTCAGCCCCATCATCGTGGTCTCAGCGGCCAACTTTGCCTCTGCCATCCTACTTGAAGCAGGCTTAAGTTTCTTGGGCATTGGCGTACAGCCGCCTATGCCCTCATGGGGTAGCATGATCAAGGAGAATTATGCTTTCATCATCTTGGACGCAGCTTATTTAGCCATCCTGCCAGGTATAGCAATTATGTTGTTGGTCTTGGCGTTCATGCTCATTGGAAATGCGCTGCGCGAAGCTCTAGATGTCAAAAATTAACGCAGTAATGTGGAAGAAGATTACTGAATGCGAGATTTCGTCATTCATAATTCCGAATTCTTAATTCTGCATTCAATAAAAAGTTGTATCTTTGCGCCCTCAAAAGCTGACCTACATGCGGGTGTGGCGGAATTGGTAGACGCGCCAGACTTAGGATCTGGTTTCTCACGAAGTAAGGGTTCGAGTCCCTTCATCCGCACTAGTTATAGACAATCAATAATTTAGAAATGAATATCACACAAACAGCAAAAGGAGAAAACCTCCTTTCTATCAAAATCAGCGTTGAAAAAGCTGACTATCAGGAAACCGTTGAGAAGACCTTGAAACAGATGCGCCAGCGCGCAAACGTCCCCGGTTTCCGTCCCGGCATGGTGCCTATGGGAATGATTAAGAAGATGTACGGCGCCAGCGCAAAAATGGAAGCATTGAACACCGTGGTTTCAGATAGCCTCAATAAACATATCGTAGACAACAAACTCGACCTTCTTGGTTATCCGCTGAGCGATACCGAGTTGCAACAACCCGCTGACCTTGAAAAAGAGGACGATCTCGACTTTTATTTCGAAGCTGCCCTTCGTCCTGAAATCAACGTCGACTTCACCAACACAATGGTCGATTTTTACCATATCGTTCCCACCGATGAAGAAGTGGACAAAGTCGTAGAAGACTTGCAACAACGCAATCCCAACACAAGCCATCCTGAGACAGTAGGCGAAAACGACCGCCTCGAGATGAAAGTGCGGGAAGCCAAAGATGGCAAGGAAGTGGAAGGCGGTTTTGAAAAAGACGGCTTATACATCCACATGGATCAAATCAAGGATGAGGGAAGCCGCAAGCAACTCATCGACAAAGAAGTGGGCTCCGAATTCATTATCAATTTGGCCAAGGCTTTCGGTAGCGAAGAAGCTGTCACTAAAGTGCTGGGCAATGACGCTCCCGCCGCCAGCGACTATAACATTATCATTGACGACTCCATTCGTGACGAAAAACCTGAACTTGACGAAGATTTCTTCAAGAAAGTTTTCCCAAAAGAGGAAATCAAGGATCTTGAAGCCTTCAAGAAAGCTGTCAAAGCTGAGATGGAAAAACAACATGAAGCAGAGACCGACCCCATCCTCTTCAACAAGATGATTGACGAATTGGTGGCCGCCGTGAAATTCGAGTTGCCCGACGCTTTCATGAAACGTTGGCTCATGGACAACAGCCAAGGCAAGATTACTGCTGAAGACATCGAGAAAAACTACGAAAAAGACTATGTGAAGGGGTTGCGTTGGCAACTCATCGAAGACAGCATCGTGAAGGCCAACCCAGAACTCATTATCAAGGATGAGGAAGTGAAGGATTTCGTGCTGAAACAAATCTTCCCAGGTATCGACTACGCCACGCTTGAAGACGACATGAAAGCCAATTTGGACAAGATTGCCGCCAACTACCTCAAAGACGAGCAACAGGTGAACGGCCTTAGGAACCAACTTGCCGACATCAAGATGACCGCCTTCCTGAAAGGCAAAATGAATATCAACTACACTGAGACCACTGCCGCTGATTTCGTAAAGAAACTCGAAGAGGAGCGGAAATCTAAATAATGGTCTATAGCTAATGGCCTATGGTTTGCCCTTATGGAACGGCAAACCATAGGCCATTAGTTATAAGTCAAAAGCAACTAAAAGAACTGTTTAACTCAAAAACTCTCCTAACAAATGAACAACGAATTCTTCAAATACGCCACCAAACACATAGGCTTAAACACCTTAGGACTCGAGCAGTATATTTCCAAAATCAATAATAGTGGCTACATTAGTCCTACAGTTATCGAGGAGCGTCAACTCAACGTCGCTCAAATGGATGTGTTCAGCCGCTTGATGATGGATCGCATCATCTTCCTCGGCACCGCCATCGACGACTATGTGGCTAACATCATCCAGGCCCAACTGCTTTTCCTTGAATCGACTGACTCGAAGCGTGACATTCAAATCTACCTCAACTCGCCTGGCGGAAGTGTGTATGCTGGCTTGGGCATTTATGATACCATGCAATTCATCAGCCCCGATGTGGCTACCATCTGCACTGGCATGGCCGCTTCAATGGCCGCAGTTCTGATGTGTGCCGGAACAAAAGGCAAGCGTTCTGCCCTGCCCCACTCCCGCATCATGATCCACCAACCTATGGGCGGTGTGGAAGGCCAAGCTACCGAGATTGAAATCACGGCACGTGAGATCCAGAAATTAAAGAAAGAGTTGTACGAAATCATCGCTTTACACTCTGGCCAAACTTACGACAAGGTTTGGGCCGACAGTGACCGCGATTATTGGATGACCGCTGCCGAAGCCAAGGAATACGGCATGATCGACGAAGTGCTTATCAAGAACAAACAGGCATAATCCATGGCAAAAAAGTCAGGAGTTTGCGCTTTTTGCGGAAGAAAAGCCTCTGAAGTGCGGTTGCTCATCCAAGGCATCGATGCCGAGATTTGTGACCACTGCGCCGAACAGGCTCACCTTATCGTCAAGGAGCAGTTTGGAGAAGGAAATAAAAATTTCAACTCCAAAGGCCTTGCATTGAAAAAACCTGCCGAAATCAAGGCTTTTCTTGACCAGTATGTCATCGGACAAGACGAAGCCAAACGCACCTTGGCAGTTGCTGTATACAACCACTACAAACGCATTAGCCAAAAAGTGGAAGCCGATGAGGTGGAAATCGAAAAGTCAAACATCATACTCGTTGGCGAGACAGGTACAGGCAAGACTCTATTGGCGCGCACCATAGCCAAAATGCTTAATGTGCCCTTTGCCATCGCTGATGCTACGGTACTCACCGAAGCAGGTTATGTGGGAGAAGACGTGGAGAATATCCTCGTCAAGTTACTGCAAGCCGCCGACTACGATGTGGCCGCTACCGAACGAGGTATCGTATTTATTGACGAAATCGACAAGATTGCTCGCAAGAGCGATAACCCCAGCATCACCCGCGACGTGTCGGGAGAGGGCGTGCAGCAAGCCATGCTGAAACTATTGGAAGGCTCTATCGTCAACGTCCCACCGCAAGGAGGACGCAAACACCCAGAACAGAAGATGATTGCAGTCAACACGAAAGACATCCTTTTCATTGCAGGAGGTGCTTTTGATGGCATTGAGCGCCTTATTGCAGCGCGCAAACGCACCAATGTCATTGGATACGGTTCCGGAGGCAACGAAGCATTGGACAAAGACAACATGCTGCAATACCTCTCACCTGCCGATCTAAAAAAATACGGCTTAATTCCTGAAATCGTTGGCCGTCTGCCTATCATCACTCATCTCAACCCCTTGGATGCCGAAGCACTGAAACGCATCCTCATTGAACCTAAGAATGCCTTGGTGAAACAGTTTCAAAAACTCTTCGCCATGGACCACATCAATTTGGTTATTAAAGATGAGGTGCTTGATTTCGTAGTGGAGAAAGCTATCGAATTCAAAGTGGGCGCACGCGGACTACGTTCCATCATGGAAGCCATCCTCAATGATGCAATGTTTGAAATGCCTTCCGACATCAACGCTACAGAGTTAGTTATTGACCGTGCCTATGCTGAGGCGAAACTTGAGAAATCCGGACTACAAAAACTACATGTAGGTGACTGAGCCAAAATGCATTTTATCAAAAAAAGCATCGAATTTCGGTTCGATGCTTTTTTTGGCACAATAGTTGCATTCTCTTCAGCGTTTAACAATTAAAAACACCACATCGCCATGAAAAGAATAGTCTTAGCTGTACTGATAGTCTTGACGAGCCTCACTAGCTTCGCACAAATGATAGCCAAAGGAAGCACAGCGAAGAAGGTTTTAATCGTCAAAAAGTCAGAGTCTGCCCAGTCAAGATCGGCAGTGATTGATTTCAGCGATCCCCCTGACCCAGTCAAAGGCAGTGTGGTTTATGGCTGTATCGACGAAAATGGCGACACTACACTCATGGTTTACCTACCCGAGGTGGACATCGACTTGATGCAACGTTATTTGCAAATCATAGACACCCGTCAAGGCCGTCGTTTGGCTAACAATGTAAAGAAAGTGTACCCATACGCCAAACTCGCTGGTGCAAAGATGCAAGAATACGACTCCATTTTGGCTAACATCTCAGACACGTCGGAACGCAACCGCCTTATGAAACAAGCCGAAAAGGAAATCACCGACCAATATACCGATGAATTGAAAGACCTCACCATCACGCAAGGACTCATTCTTGTCCGTCTTATCGACCGCGAAACGGGAAGCACCACCTATAAGGTCGTGCAAGAACTACGTGGCAAAGTTCGCGCTTTCTTCTACCAAGGCTTCGCACGCCTGTGGGGATACAACCTGAAGACGGAATACGATCCACACAACAACCCTGAGGACGATGAAATCGAGACAATTATGACCTTATTGGAACGGGGGGTTATCTAAAACATGAATACGAATTAGGCGTTGAGATGATCCGCGCATCTACAACGGGACCAGAAGGCCCCGTTTTTTCATTTCCTTTTTCTTCTTGTTCTTCTGGCAGCACTTCCTTGGCGTAGTCTTTCACCAAATCAAAACCTTTGTAAAGATACGGTACTGTTTTTTCCACGTAAGGATACAAATACGAGCTTTGCTTCACCTCCTCTTTGACCAGCCCCGCCCATTGCAGATTGTTAAGTACCAAGACAAAAGTACTACACAGCAACAATCCTTTGGCTAAGCCAAACAAAAAGCCGCCCAACCTGTTGAAAATGCCCAAGTTCATAGCTTTCACCGCATCGGAAACAAGCCTTCCAATGACATTGACAATAATGACTAACAGTATGAAAGTCAAAATAAAAGCAATGGTATCAATATATTTTGGATTAACTTCCATAAATTCCTGCAAATGGGACGCAGTAAAGTCGGAGAAATGCATGGCACCATAGATGCCAACACCAAAAGCGAGCAAGGTGACCACCTCGATGATAAGACCTTTGCGGAAGCCTTTAAACCCGAATAGGAACAAGACTATTGCAAATATGATGTCCAAATAATTCATTTCGAATAATACAATATCATCCTTTCGATAGCGCGTTGACATACAGGACAGAAATCATGACCTTTGAAGGTCTTCATCAGACAGTCCATATGAGGGCTATAGACTCCTTCAGGTTCATAGCCACCACCCTCAAATGCTCCTATAGTATGTTCGTATTTCGTTTCACGAGGTGTCGGGATGGGCGTTTTCTTGTCCATCATATCCTTCCATTTCGCATCAAAATTGACGAGCGTAGTAATGTTCGGTTCCCAAGGTTCAAGGTCGTTGTTATACATGTCACCGTATGTGTCATCGTCGTAATACTCATCAGCCAGTCCTGCAAAACCGTGTCCAAATTCATGAATGATGACATCACTTGAGAATCCGTTACTACTCGCGCTGGAACAATAAAAATTATAGATACCACCGCCACCATATTTCTCCGTGTTCATGAGGATATAAATCTGGTCATATGGCACTTGTCCGGCCAAATCGCGGATGTCACGGTTATCAGTGCTCATACAATAACGCTCTGAGTCGAAAGTCCAAAAGCTAAATTGCATGACAGTGTTCTTGTAAATGTGGTAGCCTGGCATAGTGCAGCCGCTTTCTAACGAAGGCGCCATGACACCACGAATGTTGAAGCTCTCACGGTATCGGTCGTAAGGTGCATAGCTGAACATGCTCTTCACAAAGAAGTCACAGTCTTTGATAAACTTACCCATCTCGGCTTGGGTATAGCCTTCAGGCAAGATGACGATGTCAACAGCTTTGGTAATGTCTTTGTTTCCAATCCAAGCTTCATAAACGGGGAGGTTGAGATTGTTGTAATTACGGATGAAATAGTCGTCAGGGCTTACAGTGAAACGCATCCCTTCTGTGAGTTGTCCTTCCCAAGTCTTATAACATAAGGCTATATCAATTTTCACCTTTGGGAAAGGCACAATAACGGATTCGTCAAAAGTCTTTGTAACCTGCTTGGCCTCATCGGTGGTTTGCCACTCGCCGTAGAGGTTTTGATAGCCCTTTGAAAATATCAAATTATCCGTTCCATTCTCGTACACTTTAACAATGTAGCTTCCATATTCCAAATTGTCGATAAGGTTGGTCTTCGACCCACTCCAAAAAGGTTCGCGGATGAGTTCCTTTAGAGAGAAAATGGTTGTTTTCTGGTTGCCCGTCAAGCAATAATCGACGCGCAGAGAAGCTTCAGTAAAATACTTGTCAAATTGAGCCCATGCTATTATCGGCATAAAGGCGAGGAAAAGAAACAATGGCTTTTTCATATCATGAGAATTTTCCACAAAAGTAGTCATTTTTTTGATACCTTTGCATCAAATTAGTTGACATGTCGTCCCTATTAGCTATACGAAACCTCAAAATCTCATTTATTCATGAGGGAAAGTGGATTGAGGCTGTGCATGGCATTGACCTTGATGTGTTTGCCGGGCGGACTTTGGGACTCGTGGGCGAGTCGGGATCAGGCAAGTCGGTGAGCTCGTTATCTGTGATGCGGTTGTTAAACGAAAAACAGAGCCGCATTGAAGCTGACAGCATACAAATCGAAGGTGAGGAAATCAAAGATTTCACCGAAAAGCAGATGGCCGAAGTGCGTGGCAAACGTATTGCCATGATTTTTCAGGAGCCTATGACCTCCCTCAATCCCGTCTATAAATGCGGTTATCAGGTGTCGGAGATAATCCTGCAACACGAAACTGTGAGCAAGACAGAGGCCAAACAGCGCGTTATCAACCTATTTAAACAAGTGATGTTGCCTCGGCCCGA
The DNA here is from genome assembly GCA_946408345.1 of uncultured Bacteroidales bacterium. GTDB lineage: Bacteria > Bacteroidota > Bacteroidia > Bacteroidales > F082 > Limimorpha. The sequence goes on from CAMJRR010000015.1 coordinate 66,257, forward strand.
AGCCATCTATAACAGCTACCCACATGAACTTTCGGGTGGGCAAAAACAACGCGTGATGATTGCCATAGCCATTGCCTGTAACCCCAAGCTTCTTATTGCAGACGAGCCTACCACTGCCTTGGACGTGACTGTACAGCTGGAAATCCTGAAACTATTGCGCAAACTACAAACCGATACGGGAATGGGCATGATTTTCATCACCCATGACCTTGGCGTGGTGGCCGAAATCGCCGATGACGTGGCCGTCATGCACAATGGTGAGATACTGGAATGTGGCACGGTGCAACAAATTCTCAACCAACCTCGGCATCCGTATACCCAAGGATTATTGGCATGCCGTCCTCCCATGGATGTGCGTTTGAAACGCCTGCCTATTGTCAAAGAATTTCTCGATGGGCAATGGCAAGGTGGTAAAGAGCAAATTCTGCACGACCTACAAATCACAAACGCGGAACGGCAAGACCATTTGAGGCAACTTTATAGTAAAAAGCCTCTCCTAAAAGTTGAAGGATTGAAGACCTGGTATCCATTGCGCAAGGGCATTTTCAACCGAGTGTATGATCATGTGAAGGCAGTAGATGACGTTACACTCGAAGTATACGAAGGCGAGACCCTTGGACTTGTGGGTGAGTCAGGTTGCGGCAAAACCACATTGGGACGCAGTATTTTGCGTCTTGCTGAGCCTACAGATGGCAAAGTATGGTTCGATGGCATTGAAGTTACAGCGCTGAAAGGGCAGACATTGCGTGACTTTCGCAAACAGGCTCAGATTGTGTTTCAAGACCCCTACTCTTCACTAAATCCTCGTCTTACCATAGGTGAAGCCATTGCAGAGCCCATGCGTGTACATGGAATTGAAACAAATAAAGGTAAACTTCGGGATGCGGTTTGTGACATGTTGGAACAAGTGGGGTTGCAAGCCGGGCATTACGACCGTTATCCACATGAGTTCTCTGGTGGACAACGGCAACGTATCTGCATTGCACGCGCCTTGGCAGTCAACCCGCGTTTGGTCATTTGTGATGAGTCAGTATCGGCATTGGATGTTTCGGTACAGGCACAGGTTTTAAATCTGCTAAACCGACTGAAGGAAGAGCGACAACTTACCTATATCTTCATTTCTCACGATTTAAGTGTGGTACGTTTTATGAGCGACCGTGTGGTGGTAATGTATAATGGCAAGCCTGTGGAGACGAACGACGCTGATATCTTATTTGAGCATCCACAAAACGACTATACCAAGAAATTGATTGTGGCATTGCCAGGTAGAAACCATTACGAGACAAATTGATGCTCTTGTTGAGCAATTCACAACTTATAATTATAAACAAAAAAGCCAGCAGCGGGATGCTGCTGGCTTTTCCAGATAATATAAGGTTCGTCCCTTATTCTTCGTTGCGTTTCTTGCCGACGAGGTAGGCAGCGCCGAGAGCTGTGAGCAGTGCGATGCCGGTGCCGAGAGGAGTCTCGTTACCATCCTGGTTATCTGACAGACCGTGGCCAGGTACGCCAGGGGTGCCACCACCACGGGTGTACATGCTCTCTTCCGGCTCAACTCCGCGCTGGAAAAGT
>CAMJRR010000016.1 GCA_946408345.1 uncultured Bacteroidales bacterium
CGGCTTGGTACAATGCCTTTTATGGTGTGAATAAAGACATTCCCGTCCACATCCCCGTCGGGACGCTTGCCGACTATCAGAGCGCGCCTTATTGGAACGAGTTCACCAACTTCATCGAGGACGGTTTGATGTCAGTGGACGAAAACGAAGCAAGCCATATCCAAATCTCTGTCTATCCCAACCCTGCCAAGGAAAAAGTGACGATTGACGGTATTGAAGCCGCCGAAGTTCAGGTTTATAATGCCCTCGGGCAATTGGTGAAGACGGTGCGGAACTCAAATGAAATCAGTGTGGAAAATATGGCGAGAGGAGTTTATTTACTGCGTATTTCAGATGTTAATGGAACCACGAAGACAAAACGCATCACGGTAACAAAGTAATCAAAAACATACGACTATGAAAACGACAAGAATTTATGCCTTGCTTGTAATCCTGATAATTTTCGGGGGCAAAGCTTTTGGACAGGAACATGAACAGGTGTTACCCAAGTCTATGATCAAAATCGGTATCAACGCGTTCCTGACGCAAGAGGTCAAGTCGTCGGACAAGGCAGCCGCTGTGAACTCCTATCCATTTATTGGTGGTGGCCTTGAAGTTTCCTACTACCACCGACTGCCTTATCACTTTGGCGTTAATGTGGGCTTCGGCGCACAGTTTCAGCCTTCTGTTTTCGACAACACTGGAGATTCGGAGGTGAAAGATATCTATACGATATATACCCCGATGATTTGCCTTCCTTTCTCCATCGAGAAGGCTTTTCCTGCCGTCAAGACAAAACACGGCTTTTTGCTGGTTGGCGAACTTGGAGGCAGGCTGTACAAACCGTATAAGTCCACATACGAGTACACCATGATGTATGGCCTCGATGAAAACGGAATTTGCCTTCCTGACGGGTATATCATCGACTATTTGGTGTTGGACGATCCTATTTCCGTGTCATGCTTTGCTAAAATCGGCTTGGAGAGGTCGACTCGCAGAGGCAACATGCTTCGCTTCAATCTCTTATACGATTACTCGTTTAAGGAAATAGGCGTAGGCGAAATCTGGAAAGGTTGCGAACCTGATACGCATTATGGGACATTAAGCCAGAGGTTTAGCTATGTTGGTGTGGAGTTTAATTATGGATTTAGGATTAGATAAAGGCTGCCAAAGAAATGTATGTTTGGCTCAGTTATTGAGGCAAAAAGAATATGTAACTTTAAAATCAATAAGTTATGAAAACAATTAATTTCAATAAGCAGATTTTGGCCACAATGGCCATAGCTTTGCTTTGTGGCTTTACGGCAAAGGCACAGGACTCGAAAGAATGGTCAATTATTCCTTATACAAAAATAGGATATGTATTGGATGGTTCGGTAAGACTATTAGATGAGGTCTATCACGCGAATGCAGGAGTGGACGCCAAAGTCAGTTTCAACGAGCATTGGTCGTTGCTGGCTGGTGTTGAGTATAATTACCGATGGGGCTTTTCCGAAGGCGATTATATTATTCCAGACGACCACAGGGAAGGACTACGGCATTTCATCCGCATTCCTGTTCGCGCCGAGTTCACGCACAAGTGGTTTTATGTCAATGCAGGACTTTTTGTGGAACGCGCGACAAACACACGCTATGATGCCAACGAGACTATCAACTTTGGTATAGGCCCAGAAGTGGAATTGGGCGGTCGCATACGACTATCCGAAAAGGATCGTCTCCGTATAGGTTGGCAATCTCTATTATGTTACAACCATGTGACCGAAAAAGGCCAATCCTCTTTTTATGGAGGTTTCTTTGGTGCCTTTCTTACGATGGGTTATGAGCATCGGTTCTAAACAAACTTCATAGTTACCCCCAAGCCATCGAAAGCGATTTCGGTGGCATTTTTTATTTCTTTTTCCAAAAAATGTAAGATTCCGTCCATTTCCACGATATAATAGCAAACGACCGATGGTAATGACGACCGAAGAGTTCAAACGAGACATCCTGCGACTGCAAGCCCGATTGCAGCGGACCGCCGAAAGCATCATCGGCGATGCCGACAGCGCAGCGGATGCCGTCCAAGAAGCCGTCATCACACTTTGGGAACAACGCGCGACGATAAAAAGCCAGGACATGGAAAAGCTCAGCCTGACCATCGTGAAGCGGCGCAGCATCGACTTGCTCAGGAAGCAAAAACCCACCATACCTATCGATACGGAGAGCCTGATGCTTGCCGAGCCACCGCAGGACGACAACGAGGAACGCTACCGACTGGCCCGAAAACTCGTCGAACAACTGCCCCAGCGCCAACGCGATGCCATCCTGATGAAATACGAGGAAGGCCTCAGCGTGGAGGAAATCGAAAAGGCGACGGGCATGAGCAGCACCCATGTGTATGCAACGCTGTCGCGCGCCTACAAGTCGTTGCGTGAAGCCATAAAACAATATAAGGAGAAACAAGGATGAATACTGAAAACGAAATGAACGAGGAAGTCCGCCAGCTGCTCGACAGCCTGGAAGAACACGGGAAGAACGCCCGCCGACAAAAGGAACTTGGCGACTTGATCGATCGTCTTGCCGATGAAGAAAAAACGATTTCTATGCCGCGCAAGCATAGAAAACTCACCCCGCTTTGGTGGGTCATGGGTGCGGCTGCCGCATGCCTTCTGCTTTGGCTGCTTGTCAAACCGAACGCGAAACAGCAACCCGAAATGGAACAGGAAATCCTTGTTGAAGAAACGAAAGCCGTTGATTCCGTCAAGACCGAGGTGGACAATGGCGTGTTTGAACAACCCGTTGCTAACGAAACCTACTTGGCAGAAGAGACACCCGTCGTTCCACAAAACACCCCGATGAAAAAAGAGAAACCGAAGACTCAAATCATCGAAGAAGTGGTCGAACAGCCCATGCTAGCCGAGGTCAAGCCGACGGAGTCCCATGACACTACGAATATTGGATCCAACACCATACCCACTACTAACGAAACGCCTTCAGCCGTTCAAAAGCCCCAGCGGAGAGTCATCCGGAGCCTCAACCTGGTGTGCTACGAATGTCAGAAGGACCCCGAATTCTTCACCAAACCTGTCATGGAAGACAGGACCTTATTCGGTCAGCCGCAAGACCCGAACATGAAAAACGGATCGCTGGCCTTGGAAATCAAACTCAATTAAAACTTGGAAACCATGAAACGCATCATTTTATCAATAGCCATTCTTTTGGCTGCACAGATAGGCTTCGCACAGGAAGAAGTCGCCATCGAGCAAAACATCAACCAGCGCATCAACAAGCTGGAAATCAGTTCAGGATGGGATGTCCATCTGATTCACCATGAGGCCGACAGCGGCTACCGCGTGGCCATCATCACCGAAGATGATTTGGCGGCACGGGCCTACAATGTGCAACTCTGTAATGTCAAAGACTCAACCTTGACCATCCTTGAAAACACACAGTTGCCCCGAGGCACTGTGGTGGAGATTGAAGGCCCCATGACCTTCGGGCAAATCAAACTTTTGAACAATGCGACGGCTGAAGCGGATTATGTCGTTGCATCCGTGCCGTCTGTACCGAAAGACTTGAACAACCTTAACCTTTCCAAGAATTCAAGCTTTCACATCCGGCATTATCACATCCCAAATCCCGACAACTCGCCAATCATGGTTATTTGGGACCATGCCCAACTGACTATCGATACCCTTTCGGGTGAAGGCAATGTCATGATGAATGTTTATGAAGGAGATTTTCAATACGGCACCAATATCCTGCGAGGCAAAATCACGCTGAGAGAATATGGGAACACTTCTGAATGGCCATATATGCAAAGGGATTGTAGGGTAATCAAGGCCAAGGAAGTGGATGGTGAACTGGTTACGACCGACCGCAGAAAGATATGGAATGACGCGCTTGTTGTTGACATAGGGCTCGGCATACAACAAGGCAACACGCCAACAAATCCCGACAGTCCCTTCCTGCAATACAGCACATTGTCCGTCAACATCGGTTTTACCACCTATCTCAAACTCGGCAACCGCTGGGGCTTGCGCACTGGCCTTCAATGGAACGAGAATAGGAAGTCGCTATGCCACCAGGTAAAATACGAAAACAATGAATTGATTGTGGTTGATGGCCAGGGTGACTATCAACGCAACCGACTGTATAACCTATATATGGGCATTCCCGTTTCATTGGACTATTATCTTGGCAAAAGGCTAACCGAGAGCTTCTCTTTGGACTTGTACTGCGGTCGCTTATTAGGGGAAACGCTCGTCACTAGCAAAGACCCAACCAAGCCCTTTGGTCTCGTTCTCTTCCCTGGGACAAAAGATCATCTTGACAACATCTTCAACCCTTGGAAACTGGAAGTGGGTCTCAGTTTCAACACCCGTCATCTTGGTATCATCCATGGTGTGAGGGTCTTCACCAACCTTCTGCCCGAGTACAAGCCTGGGGTCACGACGGACAAGTTCAGGAGTGTTGGCGTTGAGATTAAGCTCTAATCTACAGCATCATTAAAGCCATCGAAAGCGATTTCGATGGCTTTTTTTGTAAAGTGCGACAAAATTCCATATTTTTGCCAGCATAAATCTTCACCATCATGAAAAAAATACTTCTCTCAGCGCTCCTCCTGCTTTCCGCAAGCGCTTTCGCCCAATTGAAATTCACGCTACAATCACCCAACAAGGAGATTACTGTCAGTATCGAAGTGGGCGAACAATTGACATACGCTGTCACGCATGGCAACACCTGTGTTTTAGCCCCGTCGCCCATCGGAATGAAACTTAGCGATGGCACGATGCTCGGCACAAAACCTATCGTGAAAAACGCCAAGACACAATCCGTCAACAATACTTTGGCTTCGCCTCTCTATAAAAAAGCCGAGATTCCTGAAGTTTACAAGGAATTGGCTCTGTTTTTCAAAGGCAACTACAAGGTCGTTTTCCGCGCCTACAACGAGGGTGTGGCTTATCGTTTCGTAACCGATTTCCACAAGCCCATCATCGTTGAAAGCGAAACTGCCGACTTCAACTTCGACTCAGACTATCAAGCACTTATACCATACGTACTTAGGCGTGCCGGACAAGAAGGTGACCTCATCAGCCAACAATTTTACAACTCGTTTGAGAACACTTACACTCGTACCAACCTAAGCCAAATGGATCCTGAAAAACTGGCCTTCCTCCCCTTATTGGTCGAACTCAATGACGGTAAAAAAGCCGTCATCACTGAGGCTAATTTGGAAGAGTTTCCTGGCTTATATCTGCGTAACGCAAACGGGAAAAATGGTCTCTCCGCCGTACACGCTCCCTATCCCAAGACTCGCGAGCAAGGTGGCCACAACAACCTTCAATATATCGTGAAAGAACGAGAGAACTACATAGCCAAATCCAACGGTTGGCGTGCATTCCCTTGGCGTTGTATCGTCATTTCTGAAAACGACAAGGATTTGGCTAACAATGATTTGGTCTATCTTTTAGCATGGCCGAGCCGTGTCAAGGATATCTCTTGGATTAAGCCTGGTAAGGTGGCTTGGGACTGGTGGAACGCATGGAACATCTATGGTGTCGACTTCCCTGCGGGCATCAACAATGACACTTATAAGTATTACATTGACTTCGCCTCGCAATACGGCATCGAATATGTTATCCTTGACGAAGGCTGGGCGGTCAACAAGAAGGCCGACCTCTTCCAAGTAGTGCCCGAAATCGACATCAAGGAGCTGGTGGACTATGGCGCCGAGCGCAACGTGGGCATCGTGCTTTGGGTGGGCTATGCCGCCATCGACAAGGACATGGAACATGTCTGCAAACACTATGCCGACATGGGTGTGAAAGGCTTCAAGGTCGACTTTATGGACGGTGACGACCAGATGATTGTCGATTTCTACAACCGTATGGCCAAGACAGCAGCCAAATACCACCTTTTCATCGACTTCCACGGCGCCTACAAACCCACTGGACTCAACCGCACCTATCCCAACGTGCTGAACCACGAAGGCGTGTATGGCCTCGAGCAAGCCAAGTGGGACAACGAGAGCGACCTGGTCACCAACGAAGTCACCATCCCGTTCATACGCATGGTGGCTGGTCCACTCGACTACACTCAAGGCGCGATGAAGAATGCCAACAAGAACAACTTCGCTGCCATCTACACCGAGCCGATGAGCCAAGGCACACGCTGCCGACAACTGGCTGAATATGTCATCTTTGAGTCGCCCTTCAATATGCTTTGCGACAGTCCGAGCAACTATATGAAAGAAGAGGAATGCACACAGTTCATCGCTTCCGTTCCCACCACTTGGGATGAAACGATTGTTCTGGACGGCAAAGTGGGCGAATATCTCGTCATCGCCCGTCGCAAAGACTTCCATTGGTATGTGGGCGCCATCACCAACTGGGAAGAACGCGACATTGAAATCGACCTTGGCGTGCTGCCCAACTTCGGCGCCAAGTCGGGACATATCTTCCGCGACGGCATCAACGCCAATCGTGTGGCAAGTGACTATGTCAGCGAGCAAGCCCAGGTTTGGGGCAACAAGGTAAAAGTGCATCTCGCCAAAGGCGGTGGTGCCGTGATGGTGTTCTAATTCGACAACCATGGAAAAGCAGTATCGCTTTCTTGCCTTCGACTGCGGTGCCACCAGCGGAAGGGCTGTCTTAGGCACTTTTGCCGACGATGGTTTCCGCATGGAAGAAGTCTATCGCTTCCCTAACCAAACCCTCGAAATCGGCGGGAAATACTATTGGAATGTCTACAGCATTTATGAGCATTTCATCAAATGCCTAACCGAATTAGGTAAGCGCCACATCCCATTAGACTCCATCGGCATCGACACATGGGGCGTCGACTTCGGCTGCATCGGACATGATGGCACGTTGTTAGGCTTGCCTCGTGCCTACCGCGACCCTTACACTGACGGTGTTCCTGAAAGATTCTTTAAAATCGTATCGCGTGAACAGCTTTACGCTTTGACGGGCATCCAAATCATGAACTTCAACACGGTTTTCCAAATGTTCGCTCAAGCCGAAGAAGGCAGTGTGGCCTACCGTCATGCCAAGTGCATCCTCTTCATGCCCGACCTCCTCTCCTACTTATTGACGCGTGGTAAGGTATGCGAATATACCATCGCTTCCACCTCGGGACTGATGAACCCCAAGACGCAACAGTTTGAACCTTCGCTGATGGCTGCAGTAGGTCTCACAGATGACCAGATACCTGACAGGATACAGCCAGGAGAAGTGGTTGGAAAATTAAGGTTCAACATCGCCAAGGAGACGGGCTTAGGTGAGGTACCTGTGGTAGCTGTGGCAGGTCACGACACCGCTTCAGCCATCGTTGCTGTTCCTGCCGAAAACGAGCATTTTGCCTACCTCAGCAGCGGCACTTGGAGCCTCATGGGTATTGAGGTACCAGAACCCATCATCACCGAGCAGTCCGTGCGACTCAACTTCACCAACGAAGGCGGCATCGAAGGCACCACACGCTTCCTGAAGAACATCACGGGGATGTGGCTCGTGGAGCAATGCCGCAAGAAATGGAAAGTGCAAGGACACGACTATAGTTATGACGAAATGACCAAAATGGCGCAATTGGCAAAAGCTTACGCAGGTCGCATCAATCCCGACGACCCGCGTTTTGCCAATCCCGACGACATGGAAACTGAAATAAAAGCTGCTTTAGCCGACAAAGGTTTTTCCGCTCCTGCCAACGATGCTGAGATGTTAAGCTGCATCTACCACAGCCTCGCAGAGCGCTATAGAGAAGTGCTGGATATGCTACAGGAAGTCGCGCCGTTCAAGATCGAGAAGCTGCATGTCATCGGTGGCGGCTCGGCCAACGACTTGCTGAACCAATGGACCACCGATGCCATCGGGATACCCGTGGTGGCAGGTCCTACCGAAGCCACCGCCATCGGCAACCTCATGGTCCAAGCCAAGGCCGCAGGACTTGTCAGCGACCGTTGGGCCATGCGCAAGATAATATCACAGACACTTGAAACTAAAACATACAACCCAGCCCCGTAGGGGCGCAGGACCTTAAGCAGGCGGTGAGCGAAGCGAACCCTTGCTCTTAACACCACAGCCTATGAACACCACCAACATCCTCAACGCCTACACCATAGCCAAGGAACGCTACGCCGCCCTCGGCATCGACACCGACAAAGCCATCGCCACCCTCGAGAAGACCCCCATCTCACTGCACTGCTGGCAGACCGACGACGTGATGGGCTTCGAGAGCAACGCCGGCCTCTCGGGCGGCATCCAGACTACTGGCAACTACCCAGGTCGCGCCCGCACCATCGACGAGGTGCGCGCCGACCTCGAGTTCGTCAACTCGCTGCTCGCTGGAACACAACGCGTCAACCTGCATGAAATTTACGGCGACTTCGGCGGCAAGTTCGTCGACCGCGACCAAGTGGGCATGGAGCACTTCCAGAGCTGGATCGACTGGGGCAAAGCGGTGGACATGAAGCTCGACTTCAACTCTACCTCCTTCGGCCATCCAAAGAGTGGAGACCTCAGCCTCGCCAACCCAGACCCCGTCATCCGCAACTTTTGGATCGAGCACACCAAACGCTGTCGCCGCATCGCCGATGCCATGGGCAAGGCACAAGGCGACCCCTGCATCATGAACATCTGGGTACACGACGGTCTGAAAGACCTCACCGTGGAACGCAAACGCTACCGGGAGCTGCTGGCTGAATCCTTGGATGAAATCTTGGCCGACGACCTGCCCGACATGAAATCTTGCGTCGAGGCTAAACTCTTTGGCATCGGATTGGAGAGTTTTACCGTCGGCTCGCACGACTTTTACGCGGGCTATTGTGCTACACGCAAGGTCATCTACACCCTCGACACAGGCCACTACGAACCTACCGAAAACGTCTCCGACATGATTCCTTCGCTGCTTCTCTATGTGCCCGAGCTGATGCTGCACGTCAGCCGTCCCATCCGCTGGGACTCCGACCATGTGACCCTCATGAACGACCAGACCCTCGACCTCTTCAAGGAAATCGTCCGCGCCGAAGCCCTCCACCGCGCTCATATCGGCCTCGACTATTTTGACGCGTCCATTAATAGAATAGGTGCCTACCTTATTGGCACCCGCGCCACCCAGAAATGCCTGCTACAAGCCTTGTTGGAGCCGATTGATTTGCTGCGCCAATATGAAGACAAGGGACAAGGCTTTGAGAAATTAGCCTTGATGGAAGAGATGAAATCCCTGCCCTTTGGAGCCGTCTATGACTACTTCAATCTGAAGAATGATGTGCCTGTCGGTGAGGAGTTTATCGGAAGGATACAGCAATATGAAAGAGAAGTGACAATGAAAAGATGTTGAATTGTTGATTGTTTAATTGTTGAATCGTTTGACCCGCCTCAAACAACAATTAAACAATTCAACACCAAACAATTAAACAATGAATAAAGGAAGTCTAAAAAGCACCATCGCCGTCTCGCTGACCAACTACTTGGATGCCGGTGCTATCGTCGCAGGAGCCAGTGGCCTGACGTTGTGGCAAAAATATCTGGGCCTCACCGAGGTGCATCTCGGCTGGCTCAACTTCATCAGTGCCAACTGCTTGGGTGCCGCCCTCGGTGCCATCATCGGTGGTTTCTTGGCCGACAAATACGGACGCAAGTTCATCTACACCTACAACCTGCTTGTGTATATGGTGGGCGTGCTGCTCATCATGCTCTCCGTCAGCTTCCCGATGTTGTTGGCGGGATTCTTAGTGACGGGCATCTCGGTAGGCATCGGCGTGCCGGCCTCATGGACCTACATCTCTGAAAGCTCCGAGAACGACAAACGCGGCCGCAACATCTGCATCTCCCAGATGTCATGGGGCTTCGGTCCGATGATCATCCTGCTGTTGGGCATGTTCTTCGCCCCCGATGGCTATCTGTTCGGCTGGGTCGAAAGCATAGCGTACACCTTTGGCGGAGCCGACCTGCCCATTGAAGCCGTCAACGTGTTCAGCTCGCGCATCGTCTTCTTCTCATTGCTGATTGTGGCATTCATCGCATGGAACCTGCAGCGCAAACTGGAGGAAAGCACTGAGTGGAAAGCTAGCCAAGAAGCCGCTAAGGCCAAAGGAGAAGATACTGGTCTTTGGCACGCTTTCAAGGTGTTGTTCTCCAACAAAACCGCTATCAAGACTGCGTGTTTCCTTGCTGTCATTTACCTCACCTGGAACCTGGTGGCCTCGGTGTTGGGCTTCTTCCAACCGCATATCTATGAGACGGCAGGTGGCATCAGCAACGAACAAGCCAACTGGATGAACTGCATCCAATGGGCCATCATTGTGTTCGTCACCTTCCTGCTCTCCAAGGTCATCGACAGGACAAGTCATAAACTAATCTATATCTTAGGTCTACTCTTTGCAATCAGTGCCTGGGTTATCATTGTGGCCGTCGGCGTGAATGGTACCGCAGGGCTGTGGCTCTTCACCATCCTGTGGGGCATCGAAGGCGGTATGTCAGTACAAATCTTCTACGCTTTATGGGGCTCGGAGTTGTTTCCCGCCAAGTTCCGCGCTGGCGCACAAGGACTGATGTTCTTCGTCGTCAGGGGACTATCGGCTGTATGGGGGCTGGTGTTCGCTTTCATCTATGGCGAAAACGGCGAAGGCTTCACCATGGCCGCCTACTGCATGATTGGCTTGCTGCTCATCTCGTTAATTGTGGGCGTCATCGGCTGCCCCAACACCCGCGGCAAGTCGCTGGCACAAATCACTAAGGAACGCTATGGAGAAGAGTATTAGACACGACACTGCGTCGCTTCGCGTCATTGCGAGGAGGTACGACGAAGCAATCCAGAAATAGAGTTTTTTATCTAGATTGCTTCGTTCCTCGCAATGACGTCAGTCCCGAAAAACAAATGAAAAATGGAAAGCATCATTAATATTAATCCCGAACTAAAATACCAAATCGACCAGGTCGCCGAGGTTGCTGACTATCTTTGGCAGAAAGGCTGGGCCGAGCGCAATGGCGGCAATATCGTCATCAATGTCACCGATCAACTTAACTCCCAACTTGTACGGCTGCCACAGTGTGACAGCCCTACAACCCCAATCGCCATTGGAACGACATTACCTAATCTAAAAGGCTGCTATTTCTTTTGCAAAGGCACCAACCGCCGCATGCGCGACCTCGCCCGCTGGCCCATGGACAACGGCTCCGTCATCCGCATCCTCGACGACTGCGCCCATTACGAAATCATCGCCGACAAACCCGTGATGCCCACCTCGGAGTTGCCTTCCCACCTCAGCGTCCACAATTACTTGATTGGCAAAGGCTTGCCTTACAAAGCCTCGCTCCACACCCATCCCATCGAGTTGGTAGCGATGACGCATTATCGTCCATTCCTAGAAAAGGACGTGTTGACTCAAATCCTTTGGTCGATGATACCTGAGACACGGGCGTTTTGTCCGAAAGGTTTAGGTATTGTGCCCTACTTGTTGCCGTCGAGTATAGCCCTAGGCGAAGCCACCCTCAACACCCTGGATGAAGGCTACGACGTGGTGATATGGGAGAAACACGGCGTATTTGCCGTCGACACTGACATCATGGCCGCCTTCGACCAAGTGGATGTGCTGAACAAAGCCGCGCAAATCTACATGAGTGCCCGCAGCATGGGCTTCGAGCCGGAAGGCATGAGCGAGGCGCAGATGAAAGAGTTGGCTGATGTGTTTGGATTGGCGAAAAATTAAAAAATGATTATTTTTGCAACGGATTAATAATAAAAACATACATCATGAAAAGGTATATCTTATCTGCAATCTTGCTTGTTGTCGCTTTGACCCTCAACGCCCAAGACAACAGTCATCGTTATGGAATTAAGTCAGGCATCATCCATGAGTATTCCAAGTTGAATGAACACATCACTCCCGACGTACGCTATTTCGATGACTACGGCGATAGCGAAGCCATTGTACAAACCATCGACATGGGTGCTTTAGGTTCCTATGAAAACACCACGGTCACTAAGAAAGAAAAAGCATGGATGTATAACGAGGCTGGCAAACCCAAGAGTTTCGACAACCCCATTCCCGACTTGACTTTCATCAATCCTTCCCAAGACGTCATTGAAAAGTACAAACTAGTTGACACTGGCGAAGAAGAAGTGATTTTGGGTCGGACATGTCACAAGTTCACTTACGAGACCTTGATGGGCAGGAGGAACAAAGTCATCTACAACACCGTTTGGGTATATCAAGGCATCGTGTTGAAAAGCATTATGAAAAACGGACGTCAGGAGACTTATTATGAGGTGACTGATTTCCAAGAAAACGTGGAGGTCCCAGCAGAGGTTTTCGTCATTCCTGAGTGATAATCTGATGTTAGAGAGCTATCTGGAAAAGCCTTATTGGGTAGTGGATTTCCTCCCCAAACAAGTGCCGGAGAATGGAGGCGGAAGGTTCTTCTCCGTAGAGCAGTATTACTTAGAACCAACGCGCTATGCCATTTTGCGTGAGCACTTTTCCGACATCCTACTAAAGTTGTACTGTTACTACGATTTGCGTTTGTTCATAGGCGACGACACCGAAGGTATCTTCAACCCTGAGCCTGAAATGCTTGCCGACCTTGTCAAAGGCAACCAAGACCATTTATGCATCCTCATCGGTACATCAGAAGCCCTCATTACTCTGAGTCGCGATGACATGTGTATGACCGTTTACGCGCCTTCCAAAAACCTGCTGGAACTGATTCGGACGCTTGCTGGAACTGTGGGGTTGTTTGTTTGGAAGCCAAAAAACACTGACAATAAAAACCTTTGAGACATAGCACAATTAAATATTTTTCAAAAGATTACACTTTTGTTGCGACAAAAAAGATTTGTTGTTATTTTTGCACCATAAATCAATGCATTATGTTAGGAATTGATACAAAACGGGAAATCATCACGGGAGAATTTGCCAGAAAAATATGGAGCGAAGTGCTTGCGATGTGGCTTAAAGAAAAAACCGCCCAAACTGAAGAAACCGAACCAAAATACGAGGTAGAATGGCTGTGAAAAGTTTGACCATCCGACCTTTGGTTGACGCATCGCTTTTGGCTGATTTTCACTGTGGTATTCAAGCCATGGACGATTTCATCCATTCGGGGCTGGCCGAGAGTATCCGCAACCATTATTGCAATTCTTATTCAGTTTTTCTGGGTTCCGAATTGGTTGCTATGTTTGCACTTGGATTTGATTCCTTGGAATTGGACTCGGAATCTCTCGAAGAAATGGCTGATGGTTCAAATACTGGCAATAAGCCCAATTTATCACAAGGTTATGTTGAAACTTTTTTGAGCAAGCACCATTATCCTGCTTTGGAAATTGCTTATTTAGCCGTTGAAGAAAAATACCGTTCACAAGGGATTGGTAAGGCGGTTGTGAATGCCATTGCAGATATGGCACAAAAACAAAAAATAGCTGGATGTATGTTTCTTACCGTAGAGGCGTACATCGAACAAGACTATTCTGCTGTTCCCTTCTATTACAAATGTCGATTTGAACCTTGTGAGTACAAGAAACCTAATAAAGAAACTTTAAGGATGTTTAGGGCGTTGTATCCACAAATTGAATGACTTATTTCTTATTCAATTGATATTGGGAGAGCAGATTGTGGAGGAAATAAAGTGATTGTATTAATTTGAAACACAATGGGGTCCGAATTACAAATCTTTATATTCAAAGCCAGTGGATTGTAAATCCGTTGAAACATAAAAGTGTCATAATTCACAATAAATAGCCGAATTGTATGAATACAGAAACAGACACCATCGTTGAATACCTTGGTGATAAATTAAAACAACAAATCATCAAAGCAAAGAAAATATGGATAGCTGTAGCATTAGCAGGAGACTATTCCCTTGATTTGCTTTCTACCGTTTCTAAAAAATGTGAAGTAAACATTGTGGTTGGCATAGATCTTCCTACTCCTATTGGTGTCTTGCGGGAACTAAAAAAAAGATTTGGAAACACAAGAGTATATTTCAGTGAGTTTTTCCATCCAAAAATGTACTTATTTCAATCTGTTTCAGGAGAGTACGTTGCATATATTGGTTCTAGTAATTTCACCAAGGCTGGTATGACGAATAACATAGAACTTTCTTATCAAGTAAACAATCAGAAAGAATGTCTAAGAATTAAAGAATGGTTCAATACTGTTTTTGATAAAGCAAACGAGATCACGACATCTTTTCTCAATAACTACCGAGATTATTCCAATTCATTCGAAAGGCAGAAATTACAAAGAAGAAATCATCTACAAGCCATTATAGAAAGTCAGAAAGCTATTGTTGCAGATAATGAACAATTATTGAAAAGCATTTCTATATTACTAAAAAACGAAACCTGCAAAGAACGCATCAAAAGGAGAAAAAAGGTTGTGAAAGCTTTAAAGTCATATTTGGATTATGACAACGACTTTGAAAACATTGATGTGGATAGCTTCGCATTTAGAGAACCTGAATTAGGACATATCATACCTATTTATAAAAACCAATGGCATGAAGCGGTTGAAAATGGATCATTAAAAAGATTATTTAGACTACTTTGCGATGATACTATCGATATTGAAGATAGAATACGAAAAGCCATGACTGACGAAAAAAACAAAATTGAAGGAGTAGGCATCAACTTTATCACAAAATTTTTGGTCGTACATAATCCAAAACTATATATGGTTTGGAATAATGTTGTTGAAGACTTCATTAAAGAGTATCATTTTGAGTTTGAAAAGGGTACAAAAATTTGGACAAAGTATAAGCTGCTTTGTGAGCATTTTTCAATTCTTTGCAAAAAGGTCGGTATAAAAAACTTCGCAGAACTTGATGCTGTTTTATTTGATGCTATGCAAAAAAGATAAGTAATCTCCCGTTTGGTCGGATTTGTAATCCGAACATATCGAACCCACGGATTTGAAATTTAAAACAAACAATAAACATTTGATAAACAGAACATCATGAAATATCGGCTTTTACTCTTCTTCGCCATTGCAGCCACTTCACTTTTTTTCTCCACCTGCACCAACAACCCAACAATCACCATCACCAACCCCAATGTGGAGCAACAAGTCCACAAGCAGCCTTTGGCTACAAACCAACCGCGCTTCAGCTGGAACTATGAAACCACTGAAAACGAGGTAGTCCAACAAAACTACCGAATCATCGTGGCAACTACCAATGAAAATGCCGAAAAGAATATCGGCGACCTGTGGGATTCAGGCGTGGTGCCTTCCAACCAGATGCTTTACATTCCTTACACAGGCAAGGAACTGAAAAGCCGCAACAATGCTTATTGGAAAGTCATCACGACCGTAGCCGCCAAGGGCAAGAAAGCCAAAGTGGAAAGCAAAGTCAAATCGTTTGAAATCAGCCTGTTGAACCAAGACGACTGGCAAGCTAAATGGATTGGCCATGAGTTTGAGGACGATGTGCTGGTGGGCAAAACACGCTTGGCTGCCCGTTATCTCCGCAAGGATTTTACCCTCAAAAACGACATTAAAGAAGCACGGCTTTATGTCAGTGGAATGGGTGTCTACAGCGCTTACCTCAACGGCAGCGAAGTCGCGCCCGATAAACTGCTGAAACCTACGCTTTCCTGGTACTCGAAGCGCGTGTATTTCAACACCTACGATGTTACGGAGATGCTCAACAGCGGCGACAACGCCATCGGCGTCATCCTCGAAGGCGGTCGCTACACAAGCATCCGCTACAACGAAGCCAACCCCAACTGGGACGGCACAAACCACGTGTTTGGCTTCGGCACACCGCGACTGCTGCTACAACTCGAAGTGACCTACAAAAACGGCCAGAAAGAGACCATCGTCAGCGATGAGACCTGGAAAATCACCAACCGTGGCCCTATCCGTACCGCCAATGAATGGGACGGCGAGACCTACGACGAAAACTTTGACCTCGGCGATTGGAACACCGCTGGCTACGACGCCTCTTCTTGGCTCCAGGCCGAACTCGTAGAAGCTCCAGAAGGTCAACTCTCCGCCCAACCTAACCCCAACATCACTGTGATGGAGAAGCTGAAGCCCGTCAGCCTGTTCCAAAAAGACGACAAATGGTACCTCGACATGCGCCAAAACATGGTCGGCTTTATCGACATGAAAGCGCGCGGACAACAACCTGGCGACATCATCACCCTACGCTTCGCCGAACTTTTGACTCCCGATAGCCTACTTTATACCGCCAACCTACGTAGCTCGGAAAACACCGACCGATACATCGCCAGTTCAACAATTAAACAATTCAACAAACAACAATCAACAATACACTGGCACCCGATGTTCGTCTACCACGGCTTCCGCTACGTTGAAATCTCCGGCCTGCGCGAAACGCCCAATTTGGACGACTTCGAGGG
Source organism: uncultured Bacteroidales bacterium (assembly GCA_946408345.1). GTDB lineage: Bacteria > Bacteroidota > Bacteroidia > Bacteroidales > F082 > Limimorpha. The sequence continues at coordinate 16,318 of CAMJRR010000016.1, forward strand.
ATGTGTCATCTATGACGAGATGCCCGTGACAGGCTCGTTTGAGACCTCTAACGAAATCATCAACGCGGTGTACCACAACGCCTATTGGGGCATCCGTGGCAACTACCGCTCCATGCCCACCGACTGCCCGCAACGCGACGAACGTTTGGGCTGGACGGGCGACCGCACCACGGGCAACTTCGGCGAGTCGTATATCTTTAACAACCACCAACTCTACGCCAAATGGCTCTCCGATGGCGACGACTGCCAATGGGACAACGGCTCACTGCCCAACATCGTCCCGCCCTACTGGCGCGGCTACACCGACAACATGACCTGGCCAGGTGCCATGGTCACCGTGACAGATATGCTTTATACCCGCTTCGGCGACACTGAACCCATCCGTCAACATTATGCGGCTTGGAAGAAGTGGATACTCCACATGAAGAACGACTATATGAGAGCCGGCCTCATGCCCCGCGACACCTACGGCGACTGGTGCATGCCTCCCGAGAGCCTCGAACTCATCCACTCCAGCGACCCCACACGCATCACCGATGCGACAGTGATTTCCACGCCTTTCTATTGCTACCTCTGCGGTAAGATGGCCAAGTTTGCCGAGATTTTAGGCTTCACTGAGGATGTCGACTTCTTCAACCAAGAAATCACCACCACCACCATCGCCTTCAACGACAAGTATTTCAACCGCGTGACGGGTGTCTACGCCAACAACACCGTCACGGCTAACATCCTGCCCTTGTGGTTCGGCATGGTACCCAAAGGATTGGAAAACAAGGTTTTGGAAAGCATCGTCAACAAGACAATGAACGAATGTGGCGGTCATGTCTCGACAGGTGTCATCGGCATCCAACAGCTGATGCGCTGCCTGACGGAATATGGTCGCGGCGACCTCGCCTTAAAGATTGCCTCCAACGACACCTACCCAAGCTGGGGCTATATGGTTCGCAACGGTGCCACCACCATCTGGGAACTCTGGAACGGCAACACTGCCGACCCCGCCATGAACTCGGGCAACCACGTGATGCTGCTCGGTGACCTTATCCTTTGGGAATACGAATACCTCGGTGGCATCCGTGCCCTTGAGCCTGGCTACAGTAAAATCCAACTCAAGCCTTATCCCATTGAAGGACTTGACTTTGTGAACTGCACCTACAACTCCGTCTCAGGTCGCATCGAAAGCCACTGGAAACGCGAAGGCAACCGTTTCGAATGGGACATCGTCATCCCTGCCAATACCATGGCTGAGGTCTGCTTACCCACTGCAAACGGCTACGAGATAAAGACTTACGGCAGCGGAATGTACAATCTATCTTCGGAACTCTAAGACTCTGAATCTAGCAATATAAAAATCGCTCATCTATAGATTCCATATTGGAATGACATAGATGGGCGATTTTATAGGAACTAACGAATACTCTCGGTGGGTTAGACAGTTTGTGCAGCCCCGTCAGCACCAAACCAAGCATTTAAAGTCTCATCCACTTTCGCGTTGATTTCGGGTGTGATCTTGTGCTGTACTTTCTTCACCACATAAAGCACGGCCAAACCTTCGTCGAGTAGACCGAGAATCTTGTGTGCCTTATAAGGAATCAAGCTGAAAGGCAAGATGGTATAGAGGATAGCACCCACGATGAGCGCTTTCTCAAGTGTGGTGGTCTCACCCATGGTCAGCACGTAATAGAGTTGTAACAGCGGCTTGGTGGCGACACGGCCTGCCTTTTTGGCATACGTGCCTATCTTACCAAATAAATTAGAAGTCTTTCTTTTCCAATCCACATTCTTCAGTTTGTCAAGCAAACCGTTGATGTCTTTACCTGCAATGGCGTATGCCAGGATAGTGATGCAAATGATGGTGATGATCATATCAATTCATTTTTAAGTTAGTGTCTTTTCGTGCCACAAATATTATTCCATTATTCATTATGTCATGACTTCACGCGACCAGGGTTCTCGGCGATGAACTTGCTCCAGTCGGGACGACGGTGCGCCTTGGCTTTCTCGGTGGTGTGTTTGGTGTAGTTCACGTCCTTACCCTTCGAGATAGAATGGCACACGGCGGCGGCCACGGCATCGGTGGCATCAAAAAACTCGGGGTCCTCGTCAGTTTTCAGGATAAAATGCACCATTTTGGCCACCTGTTCCTTCGACGCGTTGCCATTACCTGTTATGGTCTGCTTGATGGTCTTGGGTGAGTACTCGAAGATTGGGATATCGCGATAGAGCGCAGCGGCCATGGCCACACCTTGGGCGCGACCCAACTTCAACATCGATTGCACGTTTTTCCCGAAAAACGGCGCTTCGATGGCCAGCTCATCGGGATGGTACTCGTTGATGATTTCCAAGACACGCTCGAAGATCTTCTTCAGCTTGAGCGCCTGATTCGCCAGCTTCTTCAAGTTGATGACCCCCATCGTGATGAGCTCCATTTTCTTACCCTGCTCACGGATAACGCCGTAACCCATCACCATGGTGCCCGGGTCGATGCCTAATATGATTTTCTCTGTATTGATATTTGAGGCCATAAAGAATTATGCTGCTATTCCAATCTCATACAAATATTCAGGGGCAAAACCGATTTCGTTGTTCCAATCCACCGTCCATGGGTCAAGGGAGAAATTTTTGAAATATGTCAAGTCCTTCAATTTCTGAAATATGCCTTCTTGAGCCAACGGAAGAAAATCACAAAGTTTCACTGCCCCGTCATTGAAAGTAAGACGAAGGATATAGTCTTTGACATATTCGGCTTTGGTAACTTTTATGAATAAAGGCTTTTCTACCATAACAATATTGTTTCAAAGGTTCGATTTTCAGCAAAGCCTCTTTCCGCTCCGAACGGTTCCGTAAAAACTGCTAATCTCAGGCATAGTAATTCAGATTTTCTGCAAAAATAATCATTTTTTCATTATCCAAACAACTCACTACCCAACTCATAAACCGAAGCCACTGGCACAATCTGAATCTTAAACCGCTTTGTATCCAAGCCTTTGGCATTGTATTTCGAGACGAAAATCTTCTCAAAACCTAATTTATCGGCCTCGGCGATGCGGGCTTCGATGCGGGTGACGGCGCGGATTTCTCCCGACAAACCTACCTCTGCGGCAAAGGCATAACGCGAAGAGATGGGTATATCAGCATTCGACGAGAGCACAGCCGCGATGACGGCCAAGTCGATGGCAGGATCATCCACGTGGAGGCCGCCTGCGATGTTCAGAAATACATCTTTTACTGAAAGTCTAAATCCAGCGCGTTTCTCCAACACAGCTAAAAGCATGTTCATCCTGCGGATGTCGAAACCCGTGGCGGAGCGTTGCGGCGTGCCGTAGGCTGCACTGCTCACTAAAGCCTGCGTCTCAATGAGCATAGGTCTTTGCCCTTCCATGGTGGCCGCGATAGCAATGCCACTCACTTCCTCGTCGCGCTGCGAGAGCAGAATCTCGCTGGGGTTGGTCACCTCGCGGAGGCCCGTTGCGTTCATCTCGAAAATGCCCAACTCGGAGGCCGACCCGAAGCGGTTCTTGATGGTGCGCAAAATGCGGAAGCCATAGTGACGGTCGCCTTCAAACTGCAACACTGTGTCGACGATATGCTCCAAGATCTTCGGTCCGGCGATGCTGCCGTCCTTGGTGATATGGCCGATGAGGAACACTGGCACCTGATACGCCTTAGCAATCTTGTTCATCTCCGCGGCTGTCTCACGGATCTGCGAGAGGCTGCCCGCAGTGGCGTCTACGTAAGGCGATTCGAGCGTCTGGATGGAGTCGACAATCACGATGTCGGGCTGCACATTCTTGAAGTGTTTCAAGATTTCCTGTGTGTTGGTCTCGGTGAGGATGAGGCAGTCGGTGTTGTGGATGCCGATGCGCTCGGCACGCATCTTGATTTGGGTCTGGCTTTCCTCGCCAGAGATGTATAGTATCTTTCTGCCAGCGAGTTGCAAGGCCGTCTGCAAGAGCAAAGTGGATTTGCCGATGCCAGGTTCACCGCCTACAAGGGTCAGCGAGCCGAGCACCAAGCCGCCACCAAGCACCCTATTAAGCTCCTCATAAGGCAAAATGATACGCTGTTCCTTGGCATTGCCAATCTCATTGATAGGCGTAGGAAGGCTTTTGTCCATCTCCAATCCGACACTTTTCTTCACCGATTTACTGTCCTTTCCCGTAACGACGGTCTCTTCTACACAGGTGTTCCACGCACCGCAAGCGGGGCATTTCCCGAACCATTTCGGCGACTCGTTGCCGCATTCCTTGCAGAAAAAGGCGGTTTTCTCTTTTGCCATAATGTTTGCCTTAATGACTAGCCAAGGTACACAACCCCACCCTTTACCCTCCTTGCGGGCTTGACCCGCAATCTCCCAAGCGCGAAGACGAATCCCTTGTGCTTGGGAGATGGCGGATGTTCCTCCGCCATGAGGGTAATCGTGTAAGAGTTGTGGCCCTCAGACCAGTGTCTGTTTATGCCGCAAAAATAAGAAAAACGCCTCGTAAAAGAATAGAGTCTAAGATTTTTCCTATTTTTGTCCCAAAATCAAGAGGTTGAATGAAAAGACGTTTACTCACCTTTATCGTATTGCTTTTCTCCTTGCAGACATTTGCTCAGCAGGGTGATGTGGTGCTATGTGAGGGTTTTTTCAACCCTTGGCTTGAAGAAGGCTGGGATGCGAAAGGCGACGATTGGGTGGTGTGGTACATCTCCAACACAACCTTTGCAGGATGTAAGCCGCACGAGATGCAGATGTACCCCGACTTCAATTTTGAAGGCACCACTCGATTGGTCACTCCTATTGTCGAGTTAGGAAAATACGATTTCATCAATTTTCAGTTCAACCATGCCCTCGAAGCCACACAAGGTGAAATCAATGCTCAAATTGGCATCGGTATTTCCCAAAATGGTGAAGATTGGGAAAGCATTTGGGAAGACACATTGGTGGGTAGCATCGCACAAAGCCAATATCTGCTTACCTTCGATATGGAAGAATGGACCACAAAGTCACCGCAGTTTTGCCTTTATTTTACGGGACATGGAGCGTATGTAACAAGCTGGTATATCGACAATGTCATCATCTATGCCTCGAAAAAGAATAAATATGGAGGCATGGACGACACCGACGAAAACGGTTTTGTGGCTGCACGGTCATCCATCACCACTTTGAGAGGTCCTTCGGCGGGTACGGTGACCAGTTTCTCTAAAATGAGAAGATCGAGCAACCGTTATGCCCGAGTGGTGGAGGGAAGACAAAAGAAATGGTGGCAATTCTGGAAATAAGCACAAATATGAAAAAGAGCATCATAGTCTTTTTGCTGTTCTTATTGTCATTGTCGGTCACGGCACAGACTTTCACTGACAGCAACCTGCCCATCGTGGTCATCGAGACGGATGGAGGTGTCAATATCCCTGATGAGCCTAAAGTGCCTGGCACGATGAAAATCATCTGGCACCAAGACGGCTCGCGCAACTACATGACTGACATCAACAATCCCGAGTTCCTCAATTACGACGGTCGCATTGGCATCGAAATGCGTGGCAGCACTTCGCAGACCATGCTCAACAAGAAGCCATACGCCCTTGAAACCCGTGAAGACGATGACATCACCATTAGGAATGTCAGTATCTTGGGAATGCCTGCCGAGAACGACTGGGTGCTCAATTCCTTGGCTTTCGACCAAACGGGGATGCGTGACGTGTTGGCCTATGAGCTTTCGAACCGTCTCGGACAATATGCCTCGCGCAGTGTGTATTGTGAGGTGGTGATTAACGGCGACTATAAAGGGCTCTATGCCTTCATGGAGAAAATCAAGCCTGACAAGAACCGCGTCAACATCGAAGAGATGGACCAAACCTGCAATAACTATCCTGAAGTGACAGGAGGCTACATCACCAAAGCCGACAAGTCTAACGGCGACCCTGTGGCTTGGACAATGCAAGGCTATGGTGGAGGTTGGTGGGGCAACTACATAGATTTTATCCATCATTATCCCAAACCTGCCGACATCACCAATGCACAAAGCAACTACATCCATAGCGTGTTCACGGATCTTGCTTCTGTGGCCAACCACCACAATACATCTAGTACATCGGGCATCCCTTCGGTCATCGACATACCTTCTTTCGTCGATTTTCTGATGATTGCGGAATATACCTCCAATGTGGATGTCTATGCCTTCAGCACCTTTTTCCATAAAGACAGAATGGGCAAACTGCGGGCTGGTCCTGTTTGGGACTACAACCTCGCTTTCGGTTACGATGCGTTTGGCAATCGTAGCAAGTACAATGTGTGGCAGTTCAATAACGAAGACAATACCGGCCCGAAGTTTTGGAAAGACTTATTCGACACCAACCTCTTCCGTTGCTATTTCGCCAAGCGATGGTTTGAACTGACCGAGCCAGGACAGCCTCTCAATTATGATTTCGTCTGCAATCGCATTGACGAAATCGATGCACTGATTGCTGAGGCCATCCCTCGCGACAACCAACGTTGGAACCAGATGAATCAACACGCGCAGTATGTCAACAACATGAAAAACTGGCTCCAACTGCGCACCGACTGGTTGAACCAAAACATTGGCTCCTACGATGGCTGTTCCGATGTCGACCTGCCACCTCTGGTCATCTCCAAAATCCACTACCATCCCATGGACTGGTGGAATATCGATGGCGACTTGTTTGAATTCATCGAAATCACCAACAATGGTGATGAAGAAGTGGATTTGACAGGCATTTATTTCCGCGAGTTGGGTGTCACCTATCAGTTTCCGGACAATGCGCATATTGCTGGTCGACAAGCTATTGTGCTTTGCTCTGATTCGTTAATGTTCACGGAGTATTACAACACCACACCTTTCGGTCAATACACGCGCAAGCTCGACAACAAGTCGGAAAATCTTGTCTTGGCTGATGCTTGGGGCAACATCATTGACCAGGTGCATTACTCCGATAGCCTGCCTTGGCCTATGGAAGCCGACGGCGAAGGTCCTTATCTCGAACTGAAAGACCTTGATTCCGACAATAGCTTGCCCGAAAACTGGGGAATTGGCGATGATTTGACAAAGATTGACAAATTCATTGAAAACCAAAACATTGCCCTTTATCCCAATCCTACTTCGGGCAAGATTCACATCGCCTTATTGGAAAACGTCATTCATTGCCAAATCGCTGGTTTGATGGGCAATGTTTTGCAGGAAACTTCGCCTTCAAGTCCTGACTTTGAGTTGGATTTGAGCGGTTTGCCTTCGGGGATGTATTTGGTGAAGGTGCAGTTTGCTGATGGAAGGATTGCTTTCAAGAAAGTTGTTAAACAATAAAATGCTGTTAGTGTCCCGGCCGTTCGGTCGGATTTGCAATCCAATCGTATTGAATCCATAGATTTTTTTGAAAAAAAGACGGTTGTTAGATAAGAGTATCTATCTTTGTAACCGCCATTAAGTTAATGCGCATTAAATTAACAGCAAAAACTAACGGCACAGCCAAGTAAGTGACACGGCTGTTTAATGCTTATCTTTCGATTGAATTTGCAATCCTCCTCTTTTCAAAAACTCGATTCTGTCGCCTTTAACCAACATATTTTAATAAAAAGTATTGCCTATAACCAACATGAATGCGGATTTGCCTGATTCCTACATCTTTGCCGATGACATCGAATCGCCTATCGGAGCCAAGCTGCTCCTTTGGATGCTGGGGTTTTTGTATTAGTTAGGAAAATCATAGTCGGGAGATGCAAAATCAGCCAGCAGCAAAATTAATTGATGTCGTCGTTTATTGAAATTAGTTTACCCCAACCGTCGCAAGCAGAGTGTTCTTTAGTAAAATCAAACCATTCCTTGTAGACAGATTCCGTGTTTTGAATGTATTGTAGCACTCTATTACTTGTCGCTCTATTGTTCTGATAGTACTGGTAAAGCAATTGTTTGTAAGCTTCTTTCTGATCCTCAAAAGTGCTAAAAGCAATCAGCTTTTCACAACAGTTTATTATGCTAAAGTTTTTATAAATCGATATTCCTTCGGTTTTTAATGGTATACGACTTTCAATTATGAGATCAGGGAATTCCTTACAATAAGAAGGTGTTTTTTCTTTAAGAATTGTTTTTTGTTGAATTACAGCGGTTTCATGCAATACAATTCCATAGAAGAAAAGACTTTCTTGCAATAAATGAGCATCGTTTACAGGTTTGCCGAATAGTATGTCATTTTTGTCATCAAATGTAACTTCACCAAATGAAATAGCACCATTTGTGGCATAACCTTGTTCAAACAATAAGTTTTGAAAATGTGCCGAAGCAATAAGGATAGATGAAAAACCGTCTTCGCTATCATCATCAGAAACTAGGAAGATAGAATCAGAAAAAACCTTGGCATGAACACTTATTCCTGTTTTTTCTTTGTCCAAGTATTCTTTAATTTGCTCAACGATGGAGTGAAATATCATCCATATATCTTCGGCATTTTTGTTTTCCACTATTTTTTTAAAACCCATAATGTCCAATGCGGCAAAAAAACGATTTTTTGTGTAGTTATTATTGTATCGGAATTGCATTTTTTATGTAATAATCTATTTTATAGGATAATACGTATTATGACTATTGTCACTTTTGAAAACAAAAATACAAAGAATAGAATCAAGACATTCAAGAACATTTCAACAACCGTTGTTGATAGACCTATCGTTTCGATAAAAAGCAATTCTTTGCTGTATGATTTTGGATTTTGTTCTAATTTTGCAATGGAAACTGAAAGATTGTATATTTAACTTTCTTTTTACAACTATATGTAATTCAATGAAAAATGATTTGTAAGTACATTAGACTATCTTCAAAAAACAAAGATGAAAAGGAACAAAGCCAAGTCATTGATGCCTATCTGTGCAAAAAAGGGTTGGTTGCGGACAAGCTTGTCAGGGAAAATGCGGTTTTCAAAGGGAAAAAGTATGACCAAGCTCTTTTTCAGAAATTGTGTAGAACCTTGAATAATGCAGATTGGATTGTTGTTTCAGAAGTAAGCGTAATTGCAAGAAACAGTATAAGCGAGCTTTGCGAGATAATAGAAACTTGTATTAAACCAAATGGATTGCGTCTTGTTGTCTGCAATGTTGGTTTTGACATCGACTTCTCATATAGCAACCCGATGGTTGAAATGCAGATGAATTTGTTTGCTTCCATAGCGCAAATGGAAAAAGAAGTAATTCAGACAAGAACGCAAACCGCAATTGATAGAATTAAAGATGAAATTAACGAATTTGGCTACCACATCTCTAAGAGCGGCAACAGAGTGACCAAACTTGGAAACGGTCAAGCACCTTCTGACAAATGCTTGGCCGCGAGTGCTGCTGCCAAGCGAAAAAGGGCTTTGGATAATGAAAACAATATGAAATTCTATCAATACTTTATTGCATTTGAGGAAAAAAACGGAAAATTTTCAGAGAATGACAGAATCACAAATGCAAGGAATTGGGAAAAACTTGCAGATGAATTGAACCAACATGGATTTCTTACATCGAGCGGGCTTCCCTTCGATTCGATGAGATGTAGAAATGCTTATAGGACTTTGAAGAATTTGTTCTTTGAAAACAAACTTGAACCAAATAGAGAAACAGGAAGCGGCCAAAAGATTCAACTGCGAATGGAGTCGACGAGGAAAAAGGTTGAACTTGATGAAGGCAATTTAGAGGCTGAAAGAAAGAGGTTTAAGAATACAGTTCAAGCACTTGATGTCTTGCTTGCTGAAGATAAAGATGATATGAAAGACAAAAACACTTTCAAAAGTTCAAGTTTACCATTTTCTAATTGGAAAAAAGAATTGTTTGAACTGTTCATCCAATTCGATTATTGCATTGACCAAGAGAATTTGACAGCATTTGCTCGTCAAAACAATTTAATGGCAAACTCAATGATTGACAGCATTAATGATGAATATTTTGAATTATTGGACGACTGTTTGATTGAAGAAAGCGAAAATGGCTGGATGATGAACCAGTATTATTACGAACAAATCAAAAACAAGATACTATGAATGTGAAACCCAAAGAAGCGACAGAAATCATCAATTCACTGATTAGTGGCACAGTGCCGCGAATTGGCATTCAGCACATTGCCGTGGGGCGTGATGAAGAGATACAGGCCATGCTACGCACGCTGGAAGATGTGAAAAACGGGCATAATGCCGCGAAGTTTTGGATTGGGGAATTTGGATCTGGAAAGTCTTTCATGCTTCACTTGATGAAAGTTGTGGCAATGAAGCAGAAGTTTGTCGTTTCGCAAGCGGATTTCAGTCCTGAAGTAAGGTTATATGCCTCGGATGGAAAATCATTGGCATTGTATAAGAATCTGATGGACAACATTTCCATTCAGACTAAGCCCGAAGGTGGTGCATTGCCAACTTTGATTGAGAAATGGATAGACCAAGTAGTTGTGAAAACTGCTTTGGATTTGGGAGTAGGTATGGAACAAATACTTTCTCCTCAATGTTATAAGAAAGTTGAACAGCGTATTTTGGAAACTCTCAACCAAATTTCAAGTGCGGATAGTTTTGATTTTGGCGTTGTCATTGCAAAATATTTTGAAAGCCATATTAATAGCGATGACAACATGAAACGGAACGCTTTAAGATGGTTGAAAGGCGAATACAAGAACAAAACAGACGCAAGAATGGACTTGGGAGTACGGGATATTGTAAACGACCAGAACTGGTACAATATGATAAAGAACTTTTGTCACCTGTTTGTCTCCATTGGTTATAGTGGGTTTATGGTGAATCTAGATGAAGCAATCAACCTATACAAGATACCAAGTTCAGTAGTTCGGCAAAAGAATTATGAAAAGATTCTGACCATTTACAATGACTGTTACCAAGGGAATTGCAGCAACTTATTCGTGAATTTTGCAGGTACAAATGAGTTTCTTGAAAGCCAAAAAAGAGGATTGTATAGTTACAATGCATTGAAGAGTAGAATAGAACCTAACAAATATGCAGTCAATGGAATCAAGGATTTTGCGCAGCCTGTAATAAAGATTACCCCTATAGATCATACCAATATCTTTATTTTGCTGAAAAACCTAAAAGAGATTTTTGATTTCAATTATTCAGTTCGGATGGAAGTGACTGATGAAGACATTCGTGCCTTTATGGAGGAAATCTATAACAAACCTGGAGCATTGGAATTTTTGATGCCGAGAGATGTAATTCGTGATTTCCTCAATGTTTTGAGTACTTTACGGCAAAACCCATCGGTAACTTTTGGCGATTTATGTAAAAAAATAGAGATCAAGGACGAGAGACCTATGGAAGATGTTTTACTTGATTCAATCACCGAACTATGACAGCCTACGAATTGTTGTCAGAGCCGATTCGTCGTTATGTCAAGGATAGAAAATGGGAAAAGTTCACCCCTATCCAGTCGGCGGCTATCGTCAAAATTATGACGACCGACAATAACTATGTGTTGGCTTCACGGACTGCTTCAGGCAAAACCGAGGCCGCTTTTTTGCCTATCTTTTCGAAAGTGGATTTCAACCAACCGGGAGTGCAAGTGCTTTATATTTCGCCTTTGATAGCGTTGATTAATGACCAAATGGAACGAGTAGAGGAATTATGTTCCTATTTGGATGTGACGGTTACAAAATGGCATGGTGAAGCGAGTGCAATAAAGAAAAACAAATTGTTAGAATCACCCGATGGCATCGTGCTCATCACCCCAGAATCCATTGAAGCAATGTTCCAAAACAAGCCGAATTATGTCAGAAAACTCTTTTCAAGTCTGAAGTTCATTGTCGTTGATGAAATCCATTATTATTTCGGTACGGAAAGAGGTGTGCATTTGCAATCGTTGCTGTATAGGTTATCAAAGATAAATGTTGGTAAATGTAGATATGTAGGACTATCGGCTACGATTGGAGATTTTACTTTGGCAAAAGAGTTTTTTGGTCAACCAGAAAGCACTAAAGTTTTGATTGATAATACGCCGAAACCTAATAAAGTAGAAATCAAATACTTCCCGTCGGAACCTCTTCAACTCTCTGTTGATTTGCTAAAAGATTTGTATAAGAAAACACGAGGCAAGAAAGCCCTCGTTTTCGCAAATACAAGAACTCTTGTTGAGAATGCTTCGGTAAAATTGTCTCAAATTTCGGAGTTGGTAGGTGGTTACTCCAATTATTTTTCCCATCACTCTTCGGTAGATAGGGATATAAAAGAGTATGCAGCCTTTTTCGCTAAACATTCTCGTTATGAGCCATTCACAATTTGTTGTACTTCAACATTAGAATTGGGTATTGACATCGGGAACGTGGATACAGTCGTTCAGATACAATCACCTCATAGTGTGTCTTCAATGGTTCAAAGGATGGGAAGAAGTGGTCGAGGACAGAATTCAACGAGTGAGTTGACAATTTATGCAACGAATAAATGGGACTTGCTCCAAGCTTTGGCTTGTTGGCGACTTTTCGAAAAGGGTGTTTTTGACATTTCTGAACGGATAAAACGGCCTTATGACATTTTGCTTCATCAAATGCTTTCGATAGTAAAAGAAAGAACAGAAATAGGTGCTGAAGAACTTGTTCGTGAACTGCACGAAAACATAGCCTTTCGTGATTGTGATATTGATTCGGCAAAAATGATTATTCGTAAATTGATTGATGAGGATATGCTTGAAGAGATTGGCAAAAAACTCATTGTGGGACTGAAAGGCGAAAAGTATTTTGATGCCGGAGAACTGTATACTGTATTTTGGAGTTCTTTTGAATATGAAGTTTTTTATAACGACCAAGCCATTGGCAGTTTGTGTCCAGATACGAATGTTGAAATTGGTATGACCGTTTTCCTTGCTGCCAAAATGTGGAGAATTGTTGAGATCGATAACGAAAGAATGAGAATCTATGTTGATACCGCTTCTGTAGGTGATGCTCCTATATTTAAAGGTACGGGGGGATACGATGTCAGTTACGAAGTGGAAAAAGAAATGTCGGAAATTTTGTTTGATGATGAAATCTATCCTGTTTTGGATACACAAGGGGCTGAAGCTTTGAAAAAGTTGAGAGTTGAATACAATAATTATCAACAAATTGGACATTCGAGCATTCCATTTTTGATCAATAATGATTCTATATCATTACTTCTGTTGTGTGGGACAAAAGCTGAGAAAACGCTTTTGTGGTTATTGCGTTCTTATTCTTTTATGCATAAAGGGTCAGGACATGATAAAGAGATTATTGTTTATGGAGATTTGGATAAGTATAGGAGCACCTTGTCAAAAATCAAAGAAATTGGAACTCAATACGAGAAATTGTTGATTCAGAGTATAGAAAAAATTTCATGGGATAGTGTTGCAAAATTTAGCATCATTCTTCCCCAAAAATTACAAGTTCGTCTGGCTTATGATAGATTGTTTGATTTGGATACAGCATTGAAAGTAATTAGAGAAATGTTGGATGGATGTTTCGATAGTTGTATTAATTGAAATTGGGGTTTTATCCTCTTATTTCGGTCGGATTTGTAATCCGCTCAACAACAAATTACAACATAAACATTTAATAAACATAAATTCATCGGATTACAAATCCTTATATTCATAACCGGCAGATTGCAAATCCGCCAAAACAATAGCTAAAACTATAAGGGAAACCTTACAACTCCTCCGCAAACTTAATGTCCTTAACATTAAGCTGCAAGTTGGTCTTGCCTTGCCAGGTGTTGTATTCCAAGTGGTAGCAGATGCTGAAAGGCTCGCCGCTGTGGATGCGGTTGAAGAGGTCGCCTTTCTGGAAAGCGATGCCCGAGAAAGGAGCCACACCTTGTTCGGCATCACCTACTTGCGAAACGGTGAGTTTCAAGTGCTTGTGACCGCCAACAGGACGTGAGCCGCCTACGTCGATAACATTGTCCGTCCAAAACACAGGAGCCATGTTGCCCGGACCAAAAGGTGCAAATTGATTCAGTATGCGCATGAATTTAGCCGTGATGTCACTGAACTTGATCTTCAAGTCCACTTCAAGCTCGGGTACAAAATCCTCATCCACAAGATGTTCGCTGACATAAGCCTCAAAACGACGACGGAACTCAGGCAGGTTTTCAGGCTTCATCGAAAGACCAGCTGCATATTTATGGCCGCCGAAATGCTCAAGCAAATCGGAACAATTGTCGATAGCATCGTAAATATCGAAGCTCTTGATGGAACGTGCCGAGCCCGTAACCAAACCATTGGCACGCGTCAGGACGATGGTGGGACGATAATAATAATCGGTGAGGCGTGAGGCCACGATACCGATGACACCACGGTGCCAACGTTCGTTGAAGACTACGGTGCTCTTGGCATCGCGAAGCTCAGCATCGGCATCAATCATATCAAGGGCTTCTTCTGTGATACGATTGTCGAATTCACGGCGTTCGTCATTGAGGTCGTTGATGGAGGCAGCCAATTTTTCGGCGTGTTCCTTCTTGTCGGCGATAAGCAGACGCACGGAATCTGAAGCCTTGGCGATACGTCCAGCAGCGTTAATTCGTGGGCCAATAAGGAAAACCAAGTCGCTGATGGTCAGCTCTCTAGTCAGCACATTTTCGTCTTCGGCTAGTTGGTCTTCGTCGCGACGGTAGATGTTGGCGTGTTGCAAAATAGCTTCAATACCTGGACGAGGCTTTTTGTTGAGTTGCTTCAAGCCAAAATAAGCCAATACTCGATTTTCGCCCGTGATGGGGACGATATCAGCAGCAATGCTCACGGCCAAAAAGTCGAGCAGATCATAGACTTGTTCTATGGTACCATAGCCTTTCATCGAAAGGGCGGTAACCAACTTAAAGCCTACACCACAACCCGAAAGTTCATCGTAAGGATAGTTGCAGTCAGGACGTTTGGCATCCAGCACAGCTACGGCATTCGGGATGACGTCACCAGCACGGTGGTGGTCACAAATGATGAAGTCGACCCCGCGTTCGTTAGCGTATTCGATGCGTTCCACAGCCTTGATGCCGCAGTCAAGGGCAATGACCAGTTTAAATCCGTTATCTGCCGCATAGTCAATGCCTTTGATGGAGATGCCATAGCCTTCTTCATAGCGGTCGGGGATGTAGAACTCAATTTTTTTCTTCTTAAAGAAAGGCTTCAAGTAAGTGTAGACCACGGCCACGGCCGTTGTGCCATCCACATCATAGTCGCCATAAACCAATACCTTCTCATTTTCATTAATGGCACGGATAACCCTTTCAACAGCTTTATCCATATCCTTCATAAGGAATGGATCATAGAGTTGGGAAAGCGATGGACGGAAGAAAGTCTTGGCTTCTTCGTAATTCGTAATTCCACGTTGAACAAGCAAAGTGGCAAGGTTCTCATCAATATTGAGCACCTTGACTATCTCGGCAACTTGCTGTTTGTCAACCGATTGATTTAAAATCCACTTTGTTTCCATTCACGCAATTTTGAACTTGTAAAAATAAGGAAAAAACTAATGCAGCCTAATGGAATTTTCAATTTATATTCAAATTTGTTTTTAATTCTCTATTTTACAATTATTTAAAACTCAGAAATTATTCTATTCTACATAACGGAACAGGTTTTTGTAGCCATCAAAATCTGTTGATATCTTTCCTAAAAAATTGTCGTTTTAGTGTTGCGCCGCTTTCAGTTTTTTCGTAATCTTGCAGTCCTAAATTAGCAAAATTTTACACCCTTGAAAAAGATTAAAACTGCTTTAATATCAGTATTTTATAAAACAGGCATCGACACTATCGTCAACTTGTTGAAGCAAAATGACGTACAGATATACTCCACTGGAGGAACATACGACTTCATCAAGCCGTTAGACCCTACCGTGAAGACCGTCGAGTCACTCACGGGCTATCCGTCTATCTTGGGCGGTCGCGTGAAGACTTTGCATCCCAAAGTATTTGGCGGCATTTTGGGTCGCACCCAACTTGCATCGGACCAAAAAGAAATGCAGGAATACGACATCCCACCCTTCGATTTGGTTATTGTGGACTTGTATCCTTTCGAGGAGACCGTGGCCAAGACTGAAGATGCCTCTGCCATCATCGAGAAAATTGACATTGGCGGCATCTCGCTCATCCGCGCCGGCGCCAAGAACTTCAACGACGTGCTCATCGTGCCGTCACAGAAATATTATGGCGAACTCATCCAACTGCTGAAAGACCAGCAGGGTGAGACCTCCATTGACGACCGCCGCCGTTTTGCTGCCTACGCCTTTGGCGTGAGCTCACATTACGACAGTGCCATCATGAACTGGTTTGTGAAAGATGATGACAACAAGCCGCTGCGCATCACTGAAGAAGAAGGCACTACTTTGCGCTATGGCGAAAATCCGCACCAGAAAGGCACCTTCTACGGCGACTTGGATGCCATGTTTGAGAAACTGCACGGCAAAGAGCTGTCATACAACAACTTACTTGACCTTGATGCAGGATTGAACCTCATCCGTGAGTTCGACGAGCCCACCTTCGCCATCCTCAAACACAACAACCCTTGTGGCATTGCTTGCCGCAAGACGGTGAAAGAGGCTTATCTCGCCGCTTTGGCTGGCGACCCCGTTTCGGCCTTTGGTGGCGTGCTGGTCAGCAATCGCCCCATCGACTTGGCTGCCGCTGAAGACATCAACAAGCTCTTCATCGAAGTCATCGTGGCACCTGAGTATGAAAATGGCGTGCTCGACCTGCTCTTCTCGAAGAAGAACCGAATGGTGTTGCGTCTAAAAGCCGACCAATACAAGCCTCAAACAGTGAAAACTGCTTTGAACGGCTATCTCGTGCAAGACCGTGACCTCCATACGGAAACCGCTGACGACTTCAAAGTCATCACCACAAAAGCACCCACTGCTGACGAGGTGGACGACATGATTTTTGCCAACAAGATTGTGAAGCATAGCCGCAGCAATGCCATCGTCCTCGCCAAAGGCAAACAACTCTTTGCCTCGGGTATTGGACAGACCTCACGTGTGGATGCCCTGCGTCAAGCCATAGAGAAGGCCCATTCGTTCAACTTCGACCTGAAAGGTGCCGTGTTAGCCTCCGATGCCTTCTTCCCCTTCAAAGATTGCGTTGAGTTGGCACACGAAGCGGGCATCACTGCTATTGTACAACCCGGCGGCTCGGTACGCGACCAAGAATCCATCGATTGCTGCAACGAAAATGGCATCAGCATGGTGTTTACCGGATTTAGACATTTTAGACATTGACATTATAAACTGAAGATAAATAAACAACTGACAACTAACAACTGAAGATTATGGGAGCATTTTCATTCCTAAACAAAGAAATCGCCATTGACCTTGGTACGGCCAATACGATTATCATATACAACGACAAAGTAGTCGTTGACGAGCCCTCCATCGTGGCTTTGCAACGCGACACAAAGAAAATCATCGCCGTTGGCAAACGTGCCATGATGATGCACGGTAAGACACACGAGAACATCAAGACCATTCGCCCGCTGCGCGACGGTGTCATCGCCGACTTCCAAGCTGCCGAATATATGATGCGCGAGATGATTAAGATGATCAATTTCAAGAATACTCTGTTTCCGCCCAGCCTGAAGATGGTCATCTGCATCCCTTCGGGTATCACCGAGGTGGAGGAACGTGCCGTGAAGGACTCGGCTGAGCAAGCTGGTGCCAAGGAAGTGCGTCTGATTCATGAGCCTATGGCTGCTGCCATCGGTATCGGTATCGACGTACTTGAGCCAACAGGTAACATGATTATCGACATCGGTGGCGGTACCTCCGAAATCGCCGTCATCGCCTTGGGTGGTATTGTTAACAACAAATCCATCCGTATTGCTGGTGACGACTTCACCGCCGACATCGAAGAGTACATGCGTAAGCAGCACAACATCATCGTGGGTGAGCGCACCGCCGAACGCATCAAGATCGAGGTGGGTTCTGCCATTCCGCAATTGGACAACCCGCCCGATGACTATGCCGTGCAAGGCCGTGACATGCTGACCGGTATCCCGAAGGAAATCAAGGTGAACTATGCCGAAATCGCCCACTGCCTCGACAAGAGCATCATGAAGATTGAGACCGCTGTGTTGAATGCCTTGGAGCAGACGCCTCCTGAGCTGTCGGCTGATATTTACCGCACGGGTATCTACCTCACTGGTGGTGGTGCCTTGTTGCGCGGCCTCGACAAGCGTCTCAACGGCAAGACCAAACTGCCCATCCACGTGGCTGAAGACCCGTTGCGTGCCGTCGCCCGTGGCACTGGTATCGCACTGAAGAACTTTGACCGCTTTACGTTCTTGATTAAATAATGCTGAATTATGAATGCGGAATGAGGAATGTCGTACGACAAGTTTTTCCTCATTCAGCATTCAACATTCTGCATTCAGCATTAAACATCTATGTACAACCTGCGGCGTTTCATTATCAAGCACCACTTCGTCATCTTGTTCATTTTGCTCGAGGTGATTTCTATCTTGTTGCTTGCCAACAGCCAACGATTCCACCGCAACCGTATGGTGAACACCACCAACGATGTCGTGGGCAAAATCTATGAGTGGGGCGGCGCGATAGGAAATTATTTCCGTCTCAACAAAGCCAATGAGCAACTTGCCGAAGAGAATGCCATGCTCAGGCAAAGGCTGTCGGTCGTGTATGACACTACCACCTGCACCTATGATATCAGCCAAGGCGATACGCTATATAAATATATCCCTGCACAAGTCGTCAACAACAGCACCAACCAAGCCAACAACTACATTATTATTAATAAAGGTGCTGTTGACGGTGTTGAACGTGACATGAGCGTTATCTCCACCGATGGCATTGTGGGCGTGGTTACAGATGTCAGCCGCCATTATGCCTCCATCATGAGTTTGCTTCACAGCAAATCTGTGGTCGGTGTACGCATCAAGGAGAGCCAGGAACTGGCCAGTGTGAAATGGGAGACCAACAACTACCGTTACGGCATGGTGGAAGATATTCCCACACACATCCTTTTGCAAAAAGGCGATACCATCTTGACCAGCTCGCATTCCTACATTTTCCCTGAAGACCTTATGGTGGGTACGGTAGAAGAATTCTACCCCACTGCCGTTGATGCCTTGAACAGAGCCAAGATTCGATTTGCCACCGACTTTGCTACCTTGAGGCATGTCTATGTAATCAAAGATTTGCACAAACCCGAGCTTGATTCGCTCAAAGCCAGACTTAAATGACATGAACAAGACCGCGTTACAAATCATCCGCTTTGTTGTGCTCGTACTCCTTCAGGTACTGGTCATCAGTCACATCCGCCTTGGAGGTTATGTACATCCTTATATTTACCTCATTTTCATCATGTTGTTGCCATTCAGCACACCCAAATGGCAACTCTTGGTTTTGGGATTTGCCTTAGGCTTGACCGTCGATTTATTTATGGGCACCCTCGGACTTCATGCCGGAGCCACCACTTTGATGGCCTTCTGCCGGCCCTTCATTATCAGCCTTATTTCGGGCAACCAAAAATTCGAGAACATCCCAGAACCCAATCTAGGCCAATTAGGAGGGATATGGTTCTTCCGTTACGTATTCTGCATGGTGCTCATTCACCATTTTGCTCTGTTCTTCCTAGAGTCGTTCAGTTTCAGGCTCATCGGACAAGTGCTGCTGCGCATCTTGCTCAGCGTACCCGCTTCCATCTTCCTCATCATGATGATTTTGTACATTTTCAAATCGGAAAAGAAAAGAGATTAGTATCACATAAATACCTGATTTACAATGAAAAAAAGTATCTACTTTCTTATTGCACTTGCACTCGGCATGACCGCCTGCAACAACAAAAACGATGGCTTTAAAGTCAATGTCAGTCTAGCTAACAGCAACGACAAAACCGTCTATCTGCAAAAATATGTCGATAATGCCCCTGTCATCATTGATTCGGCTGTTATCACCGACGAAACCGCAGTTTTATCTGCCCCAAAAGATAACCCACAAATCCTTTACTCACTGAAAGTGAAGGGGATGCGTGGTTCTATGCCGTTCTTTGCAGATAACAAGGATGTCGCTTTTGTAGGCGACATGAACAATCTGCAAGCCGTTGAAATCATGGCATCGGAGACCCAAGCTGAATTGGACGCCTACAACAAACAGTTAGAAGGTTTTGAGCATCAAATTCGCGATCTCTATGCCGTAATGCAGCAGGCCTTTGAAGACAACGACTCCATTATGATGGACTCTCTCAACAAGGTCGGTACCGCCCTGATGGAGCAACAAGACAGTTTCCGCGATGACTACATCAAAGCCCATCCCGAGAGCTTCGTCACCCATTACATCCTCGACGGTGTGAAACAAGACTACCCCATTGACCAACTGAAAGACTTGATGGCTGGCTTCACCACCGAATCCATCTATCGCGACCACCTCAATGAATACGTTGCCAAACAAGAACGCCTTGAAGTAGGTCAGCCTTTCATCGACTTCACCCTTCAGACCAAGGACGGTGAGAATGTCACCCTTTCGGAGAAGATCGGTCAAAACAAGCTCACTTTGGTCGACTTCTGGGCCTCTTGGTGTGGTCCCTGCCGCCACGAGAACCCAGTCGTGAAAGCTGCCTATGAGCAGTTCCACGAACTCGGCTTTGATGTCGTCGGTGTCAGTGTCGACCAAGACGAAGAAGCCTGGCTGAAGGCTGTTGAAGATGATCAACTGCCTTGGACACAGGTGCGCGACAGCGAAAACAAAGCCAGTGAGCTTTATATGATTTATTACATCCCGTCCAACTTCCTCTTCGACCAGAACGGCACCATGGTAGCTAAAGGGCTGAGAGGCGAAGATTTGGCGGCAAAACTGGCTGAAATCCTAAAGTAATGATGAATGCTGAATTAAGAATGTAGAATTAAGAATGCAGAATGATGAATATCGAAATAATGATAATTCTACATTCTGCATTCTACATTCTGAATTAAATACTTAACACTATGAAAACAAAACTCATACTATTTGCTACACTTGCTCTTGGGCTTTTCGCCTGCACATCAAAGCCTGAGATCAAGACCTTTAAGGTCAATGTGAACCTCGCCAATGCCGACGGGCAAACCGTCTACCTGCAAAAAGATGGACAAACGCTTGACTCGGCAGTCATCGAGAATTGGGATGCCGTGTTCAACACGCCTATTTGCGACGACAACGAGATGTACGGCCTCATGCTGAAAGGCTGGCGTCGACCTTTCTCATTCTTTACCGACAATGTGGATGTGACCCTCGAAGGCGACGCACAGAACCCCAACGCCATTGTGGTGAAAGGCTCTGAATCGCAAGCTCGACTTGATGCTTTCACGCAGAGTTACAACGACCTTGAAGCCAAGTTGGAGGCTGACAGCACCATGGCCCAAGCCGACAAGGACGAAGTCCTGAAGATGCATTGCTTCGACTATGTGTGGGAAAACCCCACCGACCCCGTGGCGCATTACGTGATGTATCGTTACAAGTGGGCATTCGGTCCTTGCGAGCTTCGCACGATGATTGACAACATCCATCATGCCGACAGCACCCTCAGCACCGCAAATTTGAAGCTGGCTGAAGAATATGTGGAGAAACAAGAGCGCGTGCAAGCCGGTCAGCCGATAATCGACTTCACTCAAAACGATCCTGATGGCAACCCTGTGACGCTTTCACAGTTGGCTGAAAGCAAACTTTTGCTCGTCGACTTCTGGGCATCGTGGTGCCCCGACTGCCGTAAGGCCAACCCCGATGTGGTGGCTGCTTATCAGAAGTATCACGAGCAGGGCTTCGACGTACTTGGTGTGTCGTTCGACACCAACAAGGAAGCCTGGCTTGCTGCCATTGAAAAGGACGGCTTAACTTGGACACAGGTTTCCGACTTGCAAGGCTGGAATAATGCCGCTGGAGCCTTGTATGCCATTGCTTTCATCCCACAGAACGCTTTGATTAAGGACGGCATGATTGTCGCACGCAACCTTGAGGGTGAGGAACTGATGGAGGAGATTGGAAGGCAGTTGGAGAAATAAACTTTCAAATTATTGGGAAAAAAGCCTCGTCACACAACAGCGACGAGGCTTTTTGTATCTCATTGTACTACCAATCGTGTCGAATAAAACGTACCATCCGTTGCAATTAACCGTAGCAGATAAAACCCTTTTTGAATATCATTTGTGTTGATTTTATTGGTATTATAAAAGGTTCTTACTGCCTGCCCGAGGTTGTTGTAAACTTGCACTTGTGCTACTTTCACTCCCTCTATATTCACAATCCCATAGGCTGGATTGGGGTAGACGGTCAAATACTTCTCTGCATAACTATTGACAGAGAGATCAGTTCGAGTTAAAATAGGAAAACCATCATTGACTTGGTTTTCGTCAAATCCCCAAACTTGAGTGTTTTGATTGAGTATGTTCACAAAGGCTTCATCGCGCATCTCTTCAGCGTTTTTCGATGTGCCGAAATCGCTTTCGTAGCAATCATTAAGATAGTAACAATTCTCGAAGTTGACAATTTCGGACGAAGAAACATACCCAAGCAAACATCCCATATAGTTATTGCTCGTGACCTCTCCAACATTATAGCTATTTCTCACCACTGTTCTGTTGAACACGGCAACACCCACCAAGCCTCCTGCCATCGGATAATAAGGATAATAAGATGTGCTATCTCCAACAACAAAAACATCACCTGTATTGTAGCAGTTGTTAAGAGCTGCCTTTTGAGACCTGCAAAGTATCCCTCCTCCTATTTGAGTTGCTGTGATATTGCCATCATTATAACATTCTATGATTTCAGCACTTGAGGCCCCTCCTATAATTCCTCCCACATTGGAGCCAGATAGTGTTCCAGTATTAGAGCAATTAATAACCCGTTCACTTCCAGACCCAACTATGCCTCCGGTCACTTCTCCTTCAATCGTTGCTTCATTCCGACAATGAGACACGATAAGATGTGTCCCTTTTCCGACGATACCGCCACAAATGCCGCCTTTGATGTATCCACTGGCAATGAACACGTTTTCTATAGTAGCCATCTCATCCCATCCACCTGCGAAACCGAACAAGCCTGCATAACACCCCATCTTGTCAACATAAATGTTGGTGATGGCGTGTCCGCCGCCATCAAAATGACCTCTAAAAGTTGTATTTTGAAAGCCAACGTCATTTGGCTTTCCTCTATCGCAACCATCTTCATCGAACCAACGTTCGTACAATCCGATAGGTTGCCATGGCTGTAATTCGCTGCCGTTCAAATCAATGTCTATGGTAAGTCGAAAATGTACCCCTTGGGTCTCAAAGCCTTTATTGACCATATATGAAAGAAATGCCAAGTTTTCAGCTGATTCAATCAAATACGGGTTGTTTTCTGTCCCCGCTCCGCTAGTCCACAATTTTTTGCTGCCGTCCCAAACGCTGGTCTGGGCTTCAACTATGATACCCGTCAAAATGAGCATCATCGTGATATATAGTTTTTTCATCTTGTTCATTTTTAAATCGTTAAACGTTCATTTTATTTTTTAAAACCATTGTTAAACAAATCCCTGATATGGTTGATGAAGGCATCTTTGCGCTCAAGTGCCGTCTGGTTTTCGTTTTTCCAAACCGTAATCATAGCAAAGTCAAGTTCCTGCATATTGCCGCTGGCCCAAGTGAAAGGTCCGACAGATGCAAGTCCTCTTCTTTCATAGGGTGTTTGTCCGCATTGTTCTTCCGTCCAGTACTTTCCTGCTTGATTATAGTCATTGTTGGGCGCGGTGCCGTTGGTGCCAAAGTTGCACGGGTCGGAGTCTCCAGGATAGCAGAAATTGCATTCGGGGCCTACGACCAATTCTCCGGCATAGGCATTTCCGCCATATTGCAAATGATTGTCATTTTTCCAGAATCCGCGCAGATAGTTGTAATAATCCTGACTTGTTTCAGGGTTCCCATTTACTCCAGGAGAATTATTGAAATACATGAACCCACACATGCCCAACCGCTCATCGTCGATAATGCCATTACCAAAGTTGTAGCCATTATACGCGTATCTGTCCAAAGGATATGTTTCGTCGAATAAAGCTTCACAATTGCCAGTGAAATTCGGATTGTCACGACCATCGGCATTCATGTATGGCCCAGCCAAGATGGTGCAAACTTGCACTGGCGGATTGTCATCGTATGCCCACGGCTGTCCTTGCCCGTCGATGGGTGTGCCATTGTAGCCGAAGCAAGAGCCAAGCCTCACGTCACAGCCAACGTAATCATCCCAAGCGTAACCAATGTCCCAGTCGTTCCATACGCCCAAATACACATCGTTGTAATCGGAAGAGGAACGATTGAACAACTTGTAGTTGAAGAAGACCGTGTTGTTGAGAGCTTCGTCATCAGGCGTATCGAAAGCGTAGACCATGGCATGAACTTCAAGACCTAATGGAATTCCACCAGACTCTGTGTGCCTATTCCAGTTGTCATTGAAGATGAAAAACAAACATTGGTCGCCTTTTATGTCGGGATAATCACCATCGGAAGGGTTGTAACGTCCGTCGCCGTTCACATCGACAAAAGGTGCCATGTTTGTCGCATAGCCTTCTTTGCCATGGGCCGGCCAAGTCAAAATATCATCAGGAATCACATATTTTTTATCTGCGTGATGGAGGATAAAACTTTCAATTTCAGTGCGGGTGAGGTTCCAAACATGATGGAACTTCAAAGCAGTCA
The DNA here is from genome assembly GCA_946408345.1 of uncultured Bacteroidales bacterium. Taxonomy (GTDB): domain Bacteria; phylum Bacteroidota; class Bacteroidia; order Bacteroidales; family F082; genus Limimorpha. The sequence continues at coordinate 40,922 of CAMJRR010000016.1, forward strand.
TCAAATCAATAGAGGCATCGTTCGTTTTCAAAGGTCCCGACCAATAATCTTCGCCGATTTGTCCATACCTGAACGCAGCTATATGAAGACTGTCAGCTGCATCCAAACCGCCTATCCATAGTGCTTGCTGGCATAAGGTTTCCTTGCCGCTACCGGGCGGAACTTCCCATGTTGGACAGGTATTATGGCTTTGTTGCCATTCCTCATACCAAGAACCTTGTTGTGGAACGAGACAAGTACCATTCCCAAGGATGGTAGCTCTGACATTGTTGGCCTCAACATGTGAAATGGGTGGCTGTTGTGCCATAGAAGTCAGACCAATTGCACTTAGCATCAATAACAAAAGACTTTTCTTTTTCATGGCTATTTAGTTTTGATTATTATTTCGATGGCAAAACTACAAACAGCCAACACAGCCGTCAAGAAAATGATGGTGCGGATTGGTGCGGGTTTCGTGAAAAGAATAGGAATCAGAGGATTGTTTCCGTTTTTGCCATTCTGCGCAAAGTGGTTGAAAGCGCCTCATCGCTACCGAAAATGCCTTTCAGCTTGCGGCTGCGTTCGCAAACCGTGTTGAAAGCGCGCTGCATCAAGGCGGCCACATCGGCTTCCTCCAAGCCCAGTAGATAAAGACAACAATAGTCGATGTCGCCTTTGGTCAGTGTAGGATAATCCTTTTTGAGTCGGTCGGTGAATTGTCCGAAATGGACATCGGCAGCTTCGCGCAACGCCAACAAATGCTCCTTGTGGAGCGCATAGTCCTTATAATTAATGTAATCCACCTTCGACTTGAATTGTCCCATGTTTACGCGCTCCATAATCAAACGGCAGATGGGCTCTTCGGCAAACGAGGCAGCCTCTAAGCGTTTCTTCATAGCCGAAAGAGTCTCGCCTTGCTCTTGCAACTGCCCTGAAAGGATTTGTTTTTCAGTCTCCATGCGCTTGTGTCGCTTCCGATTGCGCAATAGCCAAACTATAAGCACTGTTAGCAAAATCAATAACGGTACAACCATTGTCAAGACTCGTTGTCGGTTTTGCTTCGCCTCTTGTAGTTGGGTGTTATCTTGTTTTCGCTGCATGTAATCCTGGAACAGGCTTGTGAAGCGCCATTCCTCGGCTTTGGTGCCAAACTCGGGTGGTGTGTTTTGCGCTACAAAACGGGCATATTCACCAGCTTTTTCCGATTCGCCCAAATCTTCGTATATCTCGCGCAGATAGTCTGCACTTTGTGTTTTCAAGAACAAACTGGGTGCTTCATCAAAGACTTGATGCAGATAAACAACGGCAGAATCGTATTGATTATCAAGCTTATACACATATCCAATTCCTAAATATCGATCATGCTTTTCAAATTCATTGCCGACAAATGCAATGTGCTTCAGTGCTTTAACTGAAGCCAAGGCATCATGTCCAATATGATAGGATGTAAGTGCCTGTCTATTGATGACATTCCTGTAAAGTATCCCTGTCGTATCCTTGATACAAGAAAGTGATTGGCCATAATAGTATAATGCACTATCAAACTGCTCCGACTTCTCGAACTCGTAGCCCAAGAAAAACAAGGTGTTGGCCATACTTGAAGGCTGACTTGAGGCTTTCCGCTTGTAAGTCAGCACATTCTTGTAGAAATAAATCGTCGGCTCGATGAGGAATTTGTCGGAATAAATATTGGCCAATCGGGCATAAATTAGGGCAATGAAACTCGCCTTGTGTCCGACCAGCTGCTCCTCGACAAAATGTTGTTCCATGATTGTCAATGTTTTATAGTATTCTTGGCAAGCCAACATCGTGAGGGAATCATCGGTAAATATGGTGCCACCATTGATGCAGATGGCGTTCATGTAATGGGAGCGGGCGGAAAGGAAGGCCATATCCTTGTCGTTGGAATAAACGGAGGATACGCTGTCGAAATAAGTCAAAGCCTTCTCCACTTCATCGCAATAGGCCACCTCGCGACGCACCTTGAAGCAAGCCTCCGAAAGCATCAAACCCGAGTATTCAACACTGGGCGACGAAGTGAGATAGTCGTTTTCAAAAAACCATTCAAGATACCTCAAAGCACTATCTGGGTCGTGCTGCAAAAGAGTGTCAACCGCTACCACGCGGGGAGCGCTGTTCTCCTGCCAACTGATTTCCGACTCCAAGGTTCTCGAACACGAGGTTCCAAGAACTATCAACAACAAGCCTGCTAAAATGCACATCATTTTCATAGGAACAAAAGTAAGAAATTATTCCCCACAATGGCAACTTTTGTAAAGAAAACGATGGTGCGGATTGGTGCGGATTTTTTATGTATAATTAGGAATCAACAAGTTACAATGTGTTTCGATTGGCTGCCCAAGCCACAAACGGCGGATTAGGATATTCTTTTTTACTGTATTCCAAAGGCTGTCCATCGTTGATGCGCAGCACCTTGCCACCTGCGGCGCGAAGAATGGCATCAGCGGCGGCGGTGTCCCATTCCTTGGTCTTGCTATAACAAACATAGACATCAGCACTGCGTTCGGCCAGACGGGCGAACTTCAGGCTGCTACCTTGTGTGTCAATAACAAGGTCAGGATGGGCGGGACGCAATACCTTATTAATATAATCATCTACCTCGGGCGTTCGGTGCGAACGGCTGACTAATACAGTGAACGGACGTTCTTGTTCAGTGCTGAATGTTGAATGACCTTTCTGAGACGTTAATTCCGCATTCAGCATTCCACATTCAGCATTCCACATTTTATCCATCACGGGAGCATAGATCACACCCAAAACGGGTTGTTTGTTGTCAATCAAGGCGATGTTGACCGTAAATTCGCCGTTACGATTCACAAATTCCACTGTGCCATCCAACGGGTCGACCAACCAATAACGGTTAAATTGCGAGCGGTCGGGCGGCAAGTCCTCTTCACTTACAAAAGGAATACCCGTGGGCTTCAAGATTTCCTTGATGATATTACTGGCACGGAGGTCGGCCTGCGTGACAGGTGAATCGTCATCCTTGGTATAGACTTCGAAGGGCTGGGCATAGACCTCCATGATGGCCTTTCCTGCCTCAAGTGCTGCGTGTTGGGCTAATTCAAGTAGTTGTTTCATGGTGCAAAGATAGTTTTTTATTGCTTCTGGCTACTGGCTACTGGCTATTGGCAGCTTTTGCATAACTATTACGAATAATTCATATAAGAAAGCTGCCTGAAGCCAGAGGCCAAAAGCCAAAAGCATAATTATAATACTGAAAACCAATGATATAATAAAAAACTTTCAAAAAAATTAGCTTTGTCAACTTTTATTCCACTAATTTTGCACGCGAAATACAAAGCATTGACTAACGTCGAAGCAAAGATTTCAACGAAGTTAAAACCGAGGGTTACAGATACACCCTTTAGCGTAAAATAAGAGACTATGGCAAAGAATTTAGTTATCGTGGAGTCACCGGCCAAGGCCAAAACCATCGAAGGGTTTTTGGGCAAAGAATACACGGTGAAGTCGAGTTATGGACATGTGCGCGACTTGAACAAAAATACCTTGAGTGTCGATATTGAAAAAGACTTTGAACCCGAATATGAGATCTCGGACGACAAGAAAGCTCTGGTGGCCGAGTTGCGGAAACTCTCGAAAGCCTCTGACACGGTGTGGCTTGCATCCGATGAGGACCGCGAGGGAGAATCCATCTCGTGGCATCTCTATGAAGCCCTTGACCTAAAGAAGAAAGACACCAAACGTATCGTCTTCCACGAAATCACTAAGACCGCTATTCTCGAAGCCATCGAGAACCCGCGCGACATCGACATGGGTCTCGTAGCCGCTCAACAGGCCCGCCGCGTGCTTGACCGCCTTGTTGGTTATGAGCTCTCACCATTGTTGTGGAAAAAAGTGAAACCCTCTTTGTCGGCTGGTCGTGTGCAGTCGGTGGCCGTGCGCCTTATCGTTGAGCGCGAAGAGGAAATCAAAAACTTCGTGCAGACCAGTGCCTACCGCATCACGGCGCACTTCACCTTCATGAAAGACGGTCAGGAATATAACCTCACCGCCGAATTGCCTCACCGTTTCGACACCGAGGAGGAGACGCGCAAATTCTTGGAATTGTGCGTCAACGCAGGCTACAAAGTGGATTCCATTGAAAAGAAACCTGCCACACGCTACCCTGCACCGCCTTTCACCACCTCCACCCTGCAACAGGAAGCTGCAAGAAAGTTAGGCTTTTCGGTAGCCAACACCATGCGCATCGCCCAGCAGTTGTATGAATCTGGAAAAATCACCTACATGCGTACCGACTCCGTCAACCTCTCGAAGCTTGCCCTCGGCATGGCCAAGAAGGAAATCACGGAGAACTATGGCGCCGAATATGTGAAGACCCGTCAATACCAAACCAAGACCAAAGGCGCACAAGAGGCCCACGAAGCTATCCGCCCGACCTACTTGGACCAGCACACCATCAAAGGCACTGCCGACGAGCGCAAGCTTTACGAACTCATTTGGAAGCGCACCATCGCATCACAAATGGCTGATGCCCAAATGGAACGCACCAATGTGAACATTGGCATCTCGACCAACGACAAGCAGTTTGTCGCCATGGGTGAAGTCATCCTCTTCGACGGTTTCCTGAAGGTTTATATGGAAAGCTACGACGACGACCGCTCTGAAGACACCGCCGCCATCCTGCCCCCTATCGAAGTGGGTACAGCCCTTGACATGGAGAAAATGGAAGCACAGCAACGTTACACACGTCATCCACTACGCTACACCGAGGCGAGCCTTGTGAAAAAGATGGAAGAACTTGGCATCGGTCGTCCTTCCACTTATGCTCCCACCATCTCCACCATTCAAAAGCGTGATTATGTGACCAAAGGTGACATCAAAGGCGAACCTCAGAATTACAAGATCATTACACTGAAAAACGCCAAAATCACCGAAAAGATAGGCAAGGAAAACTATGGCGCCGAAAAAGGCAAGCTGTTGCCTACTGACATTGGCGTGTTGGTGAACAAGTTCTTGATCCAATACTTCGAAAGCATCATTGATTACAACTTTACCGCCAACGTGGAAAAAGAATTCGATAAGATTGCCGAAGGCAAACGCGAGTGGAATGCCATGATCAAAGAATTTTACAAGGGCTTCCACCAGCAAGTTGTCTCCACCACAGAAAACTCTGGCAAATTCAGCGGTGAAAAACTTCTCGGTGTCGACCCTGCTACGGGCAAAAATGTGTATGTTAAAGTGGGACGTTTCGGCCCGGTTGCCCAGATTGGTGATACCGAATCGGAGGAGAAACCCCGTTTTGCTGGCTTGAAGAAAGACATGAGCATCGAGAGCGTCACCTTGGAAGAAGTGCTGAAACTGTTCGACTTCCCGCGCATCCTTGGAGCGTTTGAAGGCAAGGAAATCACCGTGGCCGTGGGCCGTTTCGGACCTTATATCCGCCACGACAACAAGTTCTACAGTCTTGCCAAGACCGACAACCCAGCCCTGGTGGAATATGACCGCGCCGTCGAAATCATCAACGAGAAACGTCAGAAGGACCTAGACAACATCATTCGCACCTTCGACCAAGACCCCGACATGCAAGTGCTGAATGGCCGCTTCGGACCTTACATCACCTACAAGAAGAGCAACTACAAGATTCCAAAAGGCACCGAGCCCTCTACCTTGACCTACGAACAGTGTATAGCCATCGTAGAAGACCCGAAAAACGCGCCGAAGAAAAAAGTGGTAAAGAAAAAGTAAGAAAACAGAAAGACGGTGAATTTTTCGCCGTCTTTTGTTTATATTTCATTATTTCCTATTTTTGTAGCCGCTAACAAACGTGGCATCATGATTTACGCTTCCATTAGAAAAATCAAAGACGTAGACGAACGCAACAGGATCATCAACAAGCTTCAACTGCTGCGCAGCCAACTCGACAAGGAAATTCCCGAAAAGACAGCAAACAACACTTTATTGCTTGCCACGTGGAATATCCGTGAGTTTGGCGACAACCGTAAGCCTGAAAGCCTATACTATATTGCAGAAATCATTAGCCGTTTTGATTTAGTGGCCATCCAAGAAGTAGCGGGCAACAAGAAAGGCCTCGAAAAAGTGATGGCTCTTTTGGGTAAGGACTATAACTATATTGCCACCGACAGCACCGAAGGCAGTGCGGGAGGACAAGAGTGCATGGCTTTTGTTTTCAACACTAACAAAGTCAGCTTTAAGAATATGGCAGGTGAAATTGTCTTGCCCAAAGACAAGCTTCTTGAGAGCCTTCAATTTGCGCGTACACCATTCTGTGTTTCATTCCAAGCCGGATGGTTCAAGTTCAACCTTTCCACCGTGCATATTTATTATGGAAAGTCAAGCGGCGTTGACCCACAACGACTGAAAGAAATCGAAGGCATTGCCAAATTCCTTACTAAACGCGCGACAAAGGAGAATTTCAACTATGTGCTACTAGGCGACTTCAACATTAACAAGGTCGATGGCGATTATATGCAAGCTCTGGAGAAAAACGGCTTCTACATCCCTAATGCCATCAAGAAGCATCCTACGGATTTGGGACAAACCAAGCACTATGACCAAATCGCCTTCAACCTCCAGCTTACCGACACCATGAAGGTGTTTCAAGAAAAAGAGCAGAAGTCGGGATCGTTCAATTTTACCAAGTCCGTCTACACCGAAAACGATTTGCCCACCTATCTTCCTTTCTTCGACAAGAAATATGTGGAAAACAAGACGGACAAGCAAATCATGCAGTACTACAAAACGAAATACCGCACCTTCCAGATGTCGGACCACCTGCCACTGTGGGTGGAACTAAAAGTGGACTTCAGCGAACAGTATCTCGAAGACCTGAAGCAAGGTGCCACATCCAGCGAACTACCAAACATTGAATAAAATCCTTAAATCTTGAATTTTAAATCTTAAATCAAATAGAACAATGGAGAAAAAAGACTTACTGAAAGACGTTGTCGAACATATCGACATTAAGAAGTACGACTCGACCGAACTCATCAACGCCATGCGCAAGATGTCGTTCACCTCGCGCGACACCGCCCGTGCCGCCGACATCCTCTGCCAGATGATTGCGGAGAAGGACTGCACCAACATCCTCACCATCGCTGGTTCCACCTCGGCCGCCGGCTGCATGCAGGTGTATGTGGAGATGGTTCGCAACAAGATGGTTGACGCCGTGGTCAGCACAGGTGCCAGCATCATCGACATGGACCTCTTCGAAGCCCTCGGCTACAAGCACTACATTGGCACGAAGGAAAACGTCATCCCCGACACCAAGCTGCGTGAGCTTTATATCGACCGCATCTATGATACCTTCATCGACGAAGAAGAGCTGCAGGCCTGTGACCAAGCCACCTGCGATGTGGCCGACACCTTGGAGTGCCGTCCCTACAGCAGCCGCGAGTTCCTCTATGAGGTCGGCAAATGGCTGGCCAACGGTCACGGCGTGAAGAAAGAGAGCCTCATCCAGACCTGCTACGAATGCGGCGTGCCGATCTTCTGCCCCGCCTTCAGCGACAGCTCGGCTGGCTTCGGCATCGGTAAGCACCAGTGGCTCCGCAAGAAAGCCGGCAAGCCGTACGTGAGCATCGACTCGGTGGCCGACTTCCTCGAACTCACCGAAATCAAGATGAACAGCCCTCAATCAGGCCTTTTCATGGTCGGTGGTGGCACACCCAAGAACTTTGCACAAGACACCGTCGTCTGCGCTGAAATCCTGGGTCACGAAGTGCCCATGCACAAATATGCCATCCAGATCACTGTGGCCGATGTGCGCGACGGCGCCTGCTCGTCGTCGACACTGCTCGAGGCTGGCTCATGGGGCAAGGTGAGCGAAGAGCTCCAACAGATGGTCTATGCCGAAGGCACCACCGTCATCCCCGCCATCGTCAGCTACGCCTACCACAACGCACCGTGGCAAGAGCGCGAGTATAAGAACTGGCAGAAGTTATATAAGTAAATGCTGAATTAAGAATGATGAATGCAGAATTGGAGCGAAGCCCAGTGTGCATCGCCCCATTCTGCATTCTACATTCCTCATCCTCATTCTACATTCTACATTCTGCATTCTACATTCTACATTCCACATTCAGCATTCAGCATTAACAAATGGACATCAGCCTTTTCCTTGAGCCCGTTGCTGAAAAATGTTTCAGTGCGGCCTACCGTCCGGGCAAGAAGACCTTGGGCGAGACTATTAATATCTATCGTAACGAGGACAATTTTCCAACCCTTGAAGGCGTAGATTTGGCCATCATCGGCGTCAAGGAAGAACGCGGCACTGTCGACAACAAAGGCTGTGCCGATGGCGTGGATTACATTAGAAAAGCCCTCTACCCGCTTTTCAACCACTGGTCTCAACTGCACATCATCGACTTGGGTGACATCAGGATCGGAAAAGACATCAACGACACGTATTATGCGGTCAGCCAAGTGCTTACCGAGCTGATGAAGAACAAGATTGTGCCTATCATCATCGGGGCGGGACAAGACCTCACCTACACAATGTACCAAGTGTATGAGCCCACGGGCAAGCTCATCAACATCGCCGCCATCGACCCCATGTTCGACATTGGCAACGACAAGGAAGCTCTCAATTCGCATTCCTATCTCAGCCATATTATCCTTCACCAACCCAATTTCCTGTTCAACTTCACCAACATCGGATACCAGTCGTATTATGTTGACACAGAAAATATTGAGTTGATGAAACAGTTGCTCTTCGATGCCTATCGTTTGGGAAACATCAAGCAAAATATGGAACTCACCGAACCTCTCATCCGCAATGCCAATTTATTGAGTTTCGACGTTGCAGCCATACGTGCCGCCGATGCGCCGGGGGTAAAGAATGCCTCACCCAATGGCTTCAATGGCGAAGAGGCTTGCCGCATGACGCGCTATGCCGGACTGAGTTACAAGCTCTCGTCCATCGGTTTCTTCGAATACAACCCACATTACGACATCAACTCGCGCACGGCCAACCTCATCGCTGAGATGATTTGGTACTTCATCGAAGGCTTTGCCAACCGTCAGGACGATGTGCCTACATTGGAAAGCACTGATTTCAAGCGTTATAATGTGCAAATAGGCGACAGTCAAGATGTGGTTTTCCTCTGCCACAAAATCACGGGCAAATGGTGGATGGACATGTCGTTCTTGCAAAATGCCGACCAACGCTACGAGCGGCATCACTTCATCCCATGCGCAAAAGAAGACTACGACCAAGCCATGCGCAACGAGCTGCCCGACAAGTGGTGGCAGTTTTATCAGAAGTTAATGTGATTTTGGGGGATTCGCTTCGCGAAGAAATTGAAAAAAATCTGTTTCAAAATCCATAGAAAACCATTCACTTAAGAAATCAACAAATTGATTTTTAAGATTTTTGATTTGATTTTTGAAAGATTTCTTGCCGTAGGCAATCCCAAATTAGTATCTTTGCCGCAAATTTTTCGAACTATGAAAAAAGCATTATCAATTTTCACTCTTTTGCTCTTGATGGCCGCCACTATGCAGGCCCAAGAAAAGAAACCCGATTGGATGAGATGGCATTATCTCTCCGAAGAGGAAATGTATGACAAGTCCCGTGGGATGAACTTTGTCGAGACCGATCCACCGACAGGCACACCGCGTTTTGTGGCCGAGTTTGAGCCCATGCAAGGTGTGATGATTCGCTACCCTCTTGGTATCCCTGAGAGTCTTGTCGAGCAACTATCGAACAACTGCATGGTGTATTGCATCGTTAGCAGCGGTTACCAAAGCCAAGCCCAAAGCACTTTCCAAAATGCAGGCGTCAATATGAGCAATGTCACCTTCGTGAACGCCCAGTCTGACTCCTATTGGGTGCGCGACTACGGTCCTTGGTACATCTTTGAAGACCGCAACCCCGCCATCGTTGACAACATCTATAACCGTCCGCGTCCCAACGACGACAATATGTCGCAAGTGTTCGCCAATTTTTGGCAGATTCCTATGTACGGAATGAGACTGGAACACACTGGTGGCAACATGATGGAAGACGGTCGTGGCCACGGCGTGAGCGATGATCTTGTGTTTCAGGAAAACCAGCAAGACTATGGCATCAATGAGGAAACTGTCCGTCAAAGGATGAACGACTATTTGGGCATCAATCCTTATCATGTCACCATCGACCCGCAAGGCGACTACATCGCCCATGTGGACTGCTGGGGAAAATACCTTGCTCCCGACAAGATCTTGATTGCGCAATTGCCGCAAAGCAATCCACGCTATCAATATTACGAACAAGTGGCCGAATACTTCGCGACCACCAACTGCTGCTGGGGTTATCCTTACCATGTTTATCGTGTGCAGGAACCCGGTGGCTACACTTTGGCTCCTTACACCAACAGCCTTATTCTCAACAAGACTGTCTATGTGCCGATTGGCACCAATAGTACTTACAACCAGCAGGCACTTCAAGTCTATCAAGAAGCCATGCCAGGCTATGAGATTATCGGCGTGGCCAACAATACCTACAATGGTTGGGAAAACACCGATGCCCTGCACTGCCGCACCCGTGGCGTGATGGACTTCCACATGCTTTTTGTCGACCACCGCGATGTGCTCTTCGGTGAGCAGGAATGGCAAGACTCCATCCCCGTGGTATCCAAGTTCATCGCCTACAGCGGTGCCAACTTGAAGCAAGACTCCCTCCTTGTTTATTATAGCATTGACGGCGGCACTTACCAAACTGCACATATGACTACTACGGGCAACCCTGACGAGTATGTCGGCTACATCAAAGGCTACCAAGGCGAATCGGAGATTGACTACTATGTGTTTGGTGCCGACGAATCGGGGCATCGTTACACGCAACCCGTCTTCGCCGACCTTGACCCGCACCATTTCACCATGGAGGCACATGAACCTCCTATGCCCCAGGGCGAATTGGTGATTACGCCAGATACGCTGTGGTTCACCCAAATGGGACAGGAAAGACAGTTTAATATCATCAACGAAACAAACGAAGCAGTCACTATCATTGATGTGGTGCCCGAAGCACCTAGTTTCAATCTTTGGGACAACACTTTCCCATACACCTTGCAACCTGGAGAAACGCTTGTGGTTACCATAAATTTCCAATCCGCACCTGGTAAAGACACCTACATTCCTTACGAGATTCTGGTTCAGACCACATTGGGCGACCGGATTGTGATGGGCATGGTGCTGAACACCTCACTTGACAGTGGTTTTGTGATTGTGGGTGCGCCCGTTGTGGAATTCAATGAGCCAGACAGTCTCCCTCAACAAGTGTGTATGCAAAATCGTTTCTTTGGCAGCCAGATTCCTGTCAAGGTGCTATCTGTTACCGAAAACGAAACGAACTATTTGCGCTTGGAGCCTCATGGTACCTTGCCTTACACGGTGGAACCTGCGGATTATTTCTACCTTGATGTGTATGTCAATGCCTTGGCGAAAGGCTATGTAGTCACCACCTTTACGGTTCAGACCGATCAAAATGACTGCACTTATAGCGTCGCTATCAACGAAGACCTCTTGAGCGTCACCGAACTCACCGCCGAAACCAAGCTCTACCCCAACCCGACCACGGGCCAATTCACCGTGGAAGGCGTGAATGTGGCCAAAGTGGAGGTCTATAACCTCGTGGGACAAAAAGTCTGTGAGCAGCAAGGCAGCAAGGTCGTCAACATCGATGCCAACGAATGGAACAAGGGCATCTATTTAGTCAATATCATTGAACAGAATGGTGCTGTGGTGACCAAGAAATTGGTGGTGAGATAATCTATGTGGTAGGGACGCGCCATGGCTCGTCTCTATAATTCGAATAAATAATCCCGAAACACGTTGCTGTTTCGGGATTATTTGGTATTTTTGCTAGCAAATCTAACTATTACTATGAAACAAACCATCCTTTCCGTATTATTATCGTTATTCTTTGTGGTTACTTCTTTTGCGCAAAATAACATTTTCAATCATAGAAGAGGTCTTTTGAATGAAAAAACAAGTAGCTTCCATTTTTTGGAGACCAATCCTCCAATAGGAGAACCTCGTTTTGTGGCAGAATTTGAGCCAATGCAAGGGGTGATGATACGCTATCCTCTAGGTATTCCTGAAAGTTTGGTCGCTGACTTTGCCAATAATTGTCATGTATATTGCATTGTGATGGACAGTTGTCAAAATGACGCATACCAAACTTTCGTTGATGTTGGCGTCGATATGAATCGGGTGACCTTTGTCAATGCACCCACAGACGACTTTTTTATTCGAGACTATGGACCTTGGTATATCTTTGAAGACAAGGAGCCTGCCATTGTTGATAATCTATACTATCCTGAATGGCGTCCTAAAGACGACAGTATTCCTTTTGTGTTTTCCGATTTTTGGAATATTCCCATCTATGAGACAAGCCTCTATTATGAAGGCGGCAACATGATGGAAGATGGTCGTGGACATGGTGTTAGTGATAATCGCGTGTTGTTAGCAAACAACAATGATGAAGAAAACCTTCGTACTATAATGCGTAATTATCTAGGTATTGACCCTATTCATCTCGTTAGTCCAAACAACCACTATCCTCACGTGGATTGCTGGGGTAAATTTCTTGCTCCTGACATCATACTCATTGCCAAAATACCCGAAAACGACCCTGTTTATTCTGATTTTGAAGAAGTTGCTAACCATTTTGCCACTACAAATTGTTGCTGGGGTTACCCTTATAGGGTTTATCGCGTTGACATACCCGAGGATGGATGGAATAGTGTCGCTCCTTATACCAACAGCCTTATTCTCAATAAGACCGTATATTTGCCAATAAGAGATGACAGCATCTTCGATCAGAATGCAATAGCGGTCTATCAAGGAGCTATGCCAGGTTATGATATTGTACCAGTAAGTGGCTGCGACAGCCATCCTTGGCAACCAGGTGATGCCCTGCACTGCCGCACCCGTGGCGTGATGGACTTCAACATGCTATTCGTCGACCATCGTAATGTGCTTCACGGTGAGCAAGAATGGCAGGACTCCATCCCTGTTGTTTCCAAGTTCATCGCTTACAGTGGCGCCGATTTAAAGCAGGATTCTCTCCTTGTTTATTATAGTATTGACGGCGGTGCCTACCAAGTGGCCCACATGACTGCCACGGGCAACCCTGACGAGTATGTAGGCTACATCAAGGGCTACCAAGGCGAATCATCCATCAATTATTATGTGTTTGGAGCTGATGAATCGGGGCACCGCTACACACAGCCTGTCTTCGCCGAACTTGACCCGCACCATTTCACGATTGGGTTGCATGAAGCTATCACCGAACTCTCCTCCGAAGCCAAACTTTACCCCAACCCGACCACAGGCCAATTCACCGTGGAAGGCGCGAATGTAGCCAAGGTGGAGGTCTATAACCTCGTGGGACAAAAGGTCTGCGAGCAGCAAGGCAGCAAGGTCGTCAACATCGATGCCGCCGAATGGAACAAGGGCATCTATTTAGTCAACATCATTGAAGAGAATGGTGCCGTGGTGGCCAAGAAATTGGTGGTGAAATAATCCTTGTAGGGACGCGATTCATCGCGTCTTATTGAAAAACCAAAGAATCCCTGAATCCGTTTCGGGGATTCTTATTATTTTTGCAGGGACTAGACAATAGACCGGGAAAGACAATCCTAAAGCCTTTACCGTCATGGCAGAGAAGCATCCGCCATCTCCCAAGCGCGAAGACGACACCTTATCGTTTGGAAGATTGCGGGTGCTAGACCCGCAAATCCCCGATTCGACGACGCGAAGCGAGTCAATGACGGCTTTGAGTTGAGAGTCGTCCTCTGTGGTCTCATGTCGAATAATACGATAACCAACACTTCAAAATAATGAAAAGAATCATTCCTATACTTTTCTGCGCCCTTATGGCCTTGGCTTCCTGCCAAAAGAAAAACGCCCCACTGTTTCGCGGCGACTACAGCTTCAAGACCTCGGGCAGCGTCACCTTGGAAGAGATAAATCCCGAAGATGAGCCTGCCTCTTTCACCGTCAGTCTGCCTAATGAAATCGGACAGTTGGAGATCAGTGCCTTGGACAAAGGCAAGGACAGCGTCCTCGTGGTGATGAACACCATGGGTGGCGAGGTCGTGGTCACCCATGCCTTCTGCAAGGACAACGAGATCTTCCTCCGCGACTTCAAGAAAAACACGCTGCTCTTCACAGGTGACTCTATCACGTTGAAGAACGAACTGCGCGTCAAGGCATCTGGGCAGATGTACGAGGACAACACGCTCATCCTCAACATGACCTACGAAGGCGAAGCCGAGACCAACGAACGCAGTTTCAAGATTTATGGTGATGACATCCGCATGGCGGCTATAAGGAACTAATGCTATGAAAACGAAACATATCCTTTGGTTCTTGTCCCTGTTGCTGGTTGGCTGCGGCGAAACCGATCCACAGCAACTCAAAGAGAAGCTCATCGGTGGTCCTGCCGAAGAGCGTGTCATTACAGTGGGTGTGCAGCACATCGACACCGTGGGCGGCTTGGTCCGCAACAGCTATCCAGGCTACCTTGAAGAAGGCAACACCGTCGACATCAGCTTCAAATATGGCGGCACCTTGCAGACACTCAATGTGAAAGAAGGCAGCACGGTGCGCAAAGGACAAGTGCTGGCGCGTGTGTCCTCCCCCCAGATGGAGAGCACCCAACGTTCGGCACAAGCCACCCTTGAGCAGGCTCAAGATGCCTACGACCGCCTGAAGAAAGTGCACGACAATGGCAGCTTGCCAGAAATCAGATGGCGCGAGATGGTGGCCAACCTTGAAAAAGCCCAAGCCGCCCTCGATTTGGCCAACGCCATGCTGGCCGACAACACCGTCACGGCCCCCTTCGACGGCACCGTCACCAACTTGAGCGCCGTGAAAGGTGAGAGCATCACGCCGCTGAAGCCCATCATGCGCATCATCAGCACCAAAGGCTTGGTGGTGAAAATCAGCGTGCCGGAGAACGAAATCGCCAAGGTGCAAATTGGCGATGAAGCACAAATTCTCATCCCCGCCCTCGACAACCGCCGCTGCAAAGGCCATATCCTCGAAAAGAACATGACTTCATCGTTGCTCACGCATAGCTACCCTGTGAAAGTGCTCATCGATGAGAAAGATGAGGCTTTCACCCCGGGCATGATTGCTAAAGTGGTGCTGAGTGCAGATGTCGATAACGGCATTGTCATTCCCGCCAACGCGGTATTGATCAACAACGCCGGCAAGTTCGTGTGGGTGGCGAAAGACGGTCGTGCTACAAGGCAAAACATCACCATCTCGGGCTATTCGGGCACGGGCGTGGTGGTGAGCGAAGGCTTGCATAGTGGCGACATCGTCATCGTGGAAGGGTATCAGAAGGTTAGTGAAGGGATGAAAGTGAGTTATGAGTAAGCTAAAGGATAAAGGTATCATCAGCGGCAGCATACTGCGCCAGAAGATTGTTTGGGCAGTGGTGGCGGTCATCATGGCCTTTGGTATCTATGCCCTCGTCGACATGAAGAAGGACGAGTTTCCTGCTTTCACTATTCGTTTGGGTATCGTGGCAGGCGTTTATCCTGGCGCTAACTCCGAGGAGGTGGAAGCCCAGCTCACCAAGCCCTTGGAACAGCTGTTGTTTGAAATGCCCGAGGTGGACCGCAAGAATACCTATTCCGTCACCAAAGAGGGGATGTGCTACATCTACACCAGCCTCGATGCTTCAGTGAAAGACAAGGATATTGCTTGGTCGAAAATTCGGCATAAGATCAACGAATCCAAGGCTTTGAACTTTCCTGCGGGCGTATTGGCTATCGCCGTCATCGACGACTTCGGCAATACCTCTTCACTGCTCATCGCCATGGAGTCGGCCGACAAGACCTACCGCGAGATGCATGACTACACCGACGACCTCACCCACCGCCTCCGCGCCATCCCCGAGATGGGCAATGTGCGCGTCATGGGCGAGCAAAACGAAGAGATCGCTGTCACCATCGACAAGGAAAAACTCTCATTCTACGGCATCAGCCCCAACATGCTAATGTTACATTATGCCTCGCAAGGTCTGCTGACCACCACCGGCACCATGCAGGGCGACGATTTCGACCAACCGCTACACATCGAGAACCCCATGGTCAGCGAGCAGGAACTCGAAGAGCAGATCATCTATTCCGACGCGGCGGGCAACACCATCCGCCTGCGCGATGTGGCCACCGTCGAACGCCGCATGGCCGAGTCGTCCAAAGTGGTCAATTTCAACGGCAACGATGCCTTGATTATCAGCGTGGAGATGCGCAAGGGCTACAATATCGTGGCCTTTGGAAGGGAAGTGGAGAAGGTATTGTCTGAATTCAAAGCTACCCTGCCCGACAGCGTGAAACTCTATCGCATCACCGATCAACCCAAAGTGGTGCAAAAGTCGGTAAGTTCGTTCCTCCGCGACCTGCTTATCTCCATGATTGTTGTCATCGTAGTCATGCTGCTACTGTTCCCCTTCCGCACGGCCCTCATCGCCAGCTCGGGACTGCCCATCTGCACAGCATTCAGCATAGGAATGATGTATCTCTTTGGCATTGAGTTGAATACCGTCACTTTGGCGGCACTTATCGTCGTGCTAGGCATGATTGTGGACGACTCCATCATCAACATTGACGGCTATATCGACAAGTTGAGCCAAGGCTACAAGCCCTTCGATGCTGCCGTGAGCAGTGCCCATGAGCTCTTCATGCCTATGTTCATCGCCACAGCCGCCATTGCTTGCATGTTCTTCCCGATGACGCGCATCATCACGGGCCCTTTGGGCGAGTTTGTGCAGCTCTTCCCTTGGACCGTGGCCTTCTCGCTGATGGCTTCTTTGGCCTACGCCATGCTCGTCATCCCTGGATTGGAGATCATGTTCATCAAGCCGGAAGACAAGCCGCGGCACAACGGCTTCGTGCGGGCACAGATGCGGTTTTTCGGTTTCCTGCAACGCATCTACGACAAGATGCAGAGCCATTGCTTCAAGCACCCGTTGTTTACCATCGGCATGGGTATCGGCTCTATCGTCCTGGGCGTGCTGATGTTCTTGGCCTTGCATGTGCAGATGATGCCTATGGCCGAGCGCGACTGCTTCGCCGTTGAGATCCGTCTGCCCGAAGGCAGCAGCCTCGAAGCCACTACTCGAGTCAGCGACTCGTTGCAGCACTTGATGCTGGCCGACAAGCGTGTCACCTCCGTGACCGCTTTCATCGGCGAGAGCGCACCACGTTTTCATGTGACCTACTCACCCAGCATACCTGCGTCCAACCTCTCGCAACTCATCGTCAACACCACCTCGAAACAAACCACCGAAGCCCTGCTGAAAGAATGGGACGACAAATATTCCTACTACTTCCCTGAGGCCTACGTGCGTTTCCGCCAACTTGACTATCAAGCCGTTTCAACGCCTGTTGAGGTCTATGTTTATGGCGATGACTACACCAAAACTGCCCCTGTAGCACAGCAAATCAAAGATTACATGCTCACTTTGGACCACGAGCTGCGCTGGGTGCACACCGATTACGACGAGCAGCTATCATCAGTGAAGGTGACCATGAAACCCGAGGAATGCGCCCGTTTGGGGCTCACCAAAGGCTTCCTCTCGCTGGATTTGGCCAGCAGCCTCAACGGTCAGCCCTTGACCACCATCTGGGAAGGCAGTCGAGGCATCCCCGTGAGATTGTATTCCCAGCAAAACTACGACCCCAACAACTACGAATCCGTACAGAACCAGCTGATTCCGACCATGGTGCCAGGCACCAATGTGCCGCTCCGTCAGGTGGCCGACATCCATCCTGAGTGGCATCCTGTGCAATTGGTGCGTCGCAATGGCAAGAACGCCATCACCGTGGCTGCCGACATGAAGTTCTGGAGGCCGCAGACCGTGAGTATGAAGAAGATACAGCAGTACATCAATAAGGAAATCACTCCCAACCTGCCCGAAGGTGTGAGCATCGAATACGGTGGTCTTTCATCGCTCAACACCAGTGTCATCCCACAGCTGCTTTGGAGCTTGATTGCCGCTATTTTGGTGCTTTTGGTATTCTTGGTGGCCTATTTCAAGAAGTTGAATTTGGCCATTCTTACCTTAGGTTCCAGCACCTTGTGTATGTTTGGTGCCTTCTTTGGTGAGTGGCTCTTTGGCCTCGACTTCGGCATGACTTCTTTGTTGGGTATTGTCAGCTTGATAGGTATTATCATGCGAAACGGCATCGTCATGTACGAATATGCCGAGACGCTGCGCACCGATGAAGGCTTGCCCACCAAGGAAGCCGCCATGAAGGCCGGTAGCCGCCGTATGAGGCCTATCTTTCTCACCTCGGCCACTACTGCTTTAGGAGTACTGCCTATGATCATCTCTCGCAACCCACTCTGGATGCCTATGGGTGTAGTCATCTGCTTTGGCGTGGTGCTCTCGATGGTCATCATTTTGGCCGTGATGCCGGTGATGTATTGGCAAATTTTTAGAAAGAGTAAGTCATGAAGAAGTTTATCATCATAGTATGTTTGTTGCTGGCAAAGTCAATCTATGCACAAAAGCCTGACAAAACACATCTCTCCGTTCAGGACTGCATCGAGATGGCCTTGGAAAACAACATCGAACTGAAAAACAGCCAGTTGGAAATCGACAAGGCGAGGGCTACAAAAAACGAAGCCCGCGCCGAATACTTTCCCACCGTGTCAGCACAAGCCGTGGCTTTCGATGCCTTGAACCCGATGCTCACCTTCGGCATTGAGGACATCGACAATGCCCAGTTGAGGCAGCTTCTTTATACCCTTTATGCCGAATATGGCGCAAATATGGGCATAGACAAAGCGTATTCCTTCGTGCAGAACGGCGTGATGCTCAACGCGATGGCGACAGAACCCATTTATGCTGGAGGTCGTATCCGCAATGGCAACAAACTCGCCAAACTAGGCATTGATGCCGCCGAGACACAGGCAAAAGTGAAGGAAGACGAGGTGTGCCTGCAAACCGAGATGCTCTATTGGCAAATCGTGGCCTTGCAAGAGAAACTGGCCACCTTGGACCAACTCGACCGACTCTTGGACACCTTGGACAAAGACCTGTCGGGAGCCATCGAAGCGGGCTTGGCTATGCCCACCGACCAGTTCAAGCTGAAGGTGAAGCAAAATGAGAGCCAACTCAACCGCAAGAAAGTCACGGATGGTATCACCTTGCTCAAGATGGCTTTGGCACAAACCATCAGTGCCGATTGGCAAGAAATGGAACTTATAGATACTTTGGGATTGGAGACCAACCCCACGACAATGTTCAAGGATGTTGCCGAATCCGTGGCATTGCGCAACGAAAGCCACCTCCTCAATCTCTCGATAGAAGCCGAGAAGCTGAAAAAGAAAATGACCCTCGGCGAGGCTTTGCCTTCACTATTGGTGGGCGGCAGTGTGAACTATCATACCGTTATGGAGAACACCAAGCCCAACGCCATGGTTTTCGCCATGCTTCAAGTGCCCATCACTGACTGGCACAAGACTTCGTATAAGCTGAAGAAACACGACCTCGATGCTGAGATGGCCGAGAACACGCGCCGCGACCTCACCGAGAAGATGGAGATGCAGACCAACCAGGCTTGGTTTAACCTCGAACAGAGCTGGTTGCGCATCACCATGGCGCAAACCGCCTTGAAAGACGCTGAAGCCAACCTGAAAATCACGCAGGACTATTACGATGCTGGTTTGGTCGCCCTCTCGGACGTGCTTGAAGCCCAAACCCTACTTAAGCAAAGCCGCGACGAGCTCACCGACAGCCGCGTGGAGTATCGGATTAATTTGGTGAAGTACAAGCAGCTGACAAATGACTAGAGCCCCATATCTTTGAGTTTTGCACAATTTTTGTATTTTTGTCCCCTGATTCAAAACTCATTCCAATGAAAAAACTCCTTTTTTTAGTCCTTTTCATGGCCTCGGCCATCCTCGGACAGGCCCAAGTGAGCAAGATGCTCGGCCAGTGGAACACTTTTGACGACAAGACGGGCG
The DNA here is from genome assembly GCA_946408345.1 of uncultured Bacteroidales bacterium. Classification (GTDB taxonomy): domain Bacteria; phylum Bacteroidota; class Bacteroidia; order Bacteroidales; family F082; genus Limimorpha. The sequence goes on from CAMJRR010000016.1 coordinate 60,878, forward strand.
ATATGCGCTCGTGCGTCAACATCACGGAAAAAAACGGCACGTATTATTGTGAAGTCATCATGCTTTACGAGAAAGACGCCAGCGGAAAGTACAAGGTGATGCAACCGCCATACGCAAAAGAATACGAAGGCGTGGTGGGCACCCAACTTTTCATCGACATGAAGCAAGACGATGACGTCCTCAGAGGTGAAGTCTATGACCCCGAAAGCCAAAAGACGTATTATGGCAAGGTGAGCTACAAAGCCAAGACCGACGAACTCATCCTGCGCGGCTCCTTGGATAGGGCCGGATGGCTGGGACGCTCGCAAACCTGGAAACGCAAAAAATAAGATAAAACTATCTCTAACCGAACTGAACCGAATCATTCCGAAGTCATTTCGGATATTTTCGGATTAATTCGGTTAGAGATAATATTTACGGATTTACGGTAAAATTTGTTTCTAATCAAACATCAAATTTGAATTCGGCATCAAACCAGCCGGTGTCTTCCTTCAAGAGGTCATATTCTTCGCCCGTTTGGTGGTCAACCACATGCACGGTGCCTTTGATGTCGTCGTAGGTGAATGTAAACTGTGAGTTTACGTCGTCTTTGGGTACGTCCATTTTAGATGTTGTCTATGTTTTGAGGGTGCAAAACTAATCAATTTTTCTTTTTGGAAACAAATCTGCCACAAATCTATTACAAATTATAATGTCCATTTTGCCGCTTCGCATCATTGCGAACGGAGTGAAGCAATCCAGAGCAAGAGCTTGTTGTCTAGACTGCTTTGTGCCTCGCAGTGACGCAAAGTTCTGCAAAACGATTTACGACAAGATTTATGTTAGATTTGTTTCTATTATCACAAACCTAATCTTTCATTCAATTTCTTCGTCTGCTCCTCAAATCCTTTTTTGCCCAAGAGTGCGAACATATTCTTCTTGTATGCCTCAACGCCAGGTTGGTCAAACGGGTTGACATCCAGCATGTAGCCGCTGACGGCGCAGGCCATCTCGAAGAAATAAATCAATTCGCCGAGGACCTTTTCCGACACTTCTGGGATGACAATACGCAGGTTCGGCACGCCACCATCTTCGTGGGCGAGCACGGTGCCGAGTTCAGCCTTGTGGTTCACCTCGCTGATGCGCTTGCCGGCGATGTAATTGAGTTGGTCGAGGTCTTCGTTCTCCATGGGGATGCGGAGCTCATGGTTCGAGTTCTCGACCGAAATCACCGTCTCGAAGAGGTTGCGCAGACCGTCCTGGATATATTGTCCCATCGAGTGGAGGTCGGTGCTGAAGGTGACCGAAGCAGGGAAGATGCCCTTGTGCTGCTTGCCATGGCTCTCGCCGTAGAGCTGTTTCCACCATTCACTGAAGTAAACCAGACGCGGCTCATAGTTCACCATAATCTCGTTGGTCAGACCTTGTGCATAAAGGGCTTGACGCACCACGGCATATTGCGTGACAGGGTTCTCAAGGGTCGGGTTGGCCTTGCATTGCTTTTCCATTTCGACGGCACCCTTCACCAAAGCGCGGATGTCGATGCCCGCCATGGCGATGGGCAACAGACCAACAGGAGTCAAAACCGAGAAACGACCACCCACATCGTCGGGGACGATATAGGTCTTGTAGCCTTTCACGTTGGCCAGTTGTTTGAGGGCACCACGGGCCTTGTCGGTGATGGCGATGATGCGCGAGGCGGCTTCCTTTTCGCCATACTTATTAATAATGTGTTGCTTCAGAATACGGAAGGCGATGGCGGGCTCGGTTGTCGTGCCCGACTTGGAGATGACCGCCAAGGAATAGTCTTTCTTATCGAGGATGGCCATCAGGTCGTGGAGGTAGTCCTCGCTCATGTTATGGCCAGCATAGACGATGAGCGGCTTCTCGCCAGTGAGCGGTGCAAAGTGGTTCTGCAAGGCCTCGATGACGGCACGGGCTCCCAAATAAGAACCACCAATGCCGATAACGACAAAGAGGTCCGACTTCTTGCGCAGGTCGGCAGCGGTCTTCTCGATGTCGGCCAGCAGGCTTTCATCGATTTCCGAAGGCAGGTTCACCCAGCCCAGGAAGTCGTTGCCGGCACCGGTTTTATGAAAAATGGTCTCGTAAACACCCGAAACCTTTGATTCCAATTCATTTTTGATTTGTTTGTCCAAAAAAGTCTGGACATGAGAGAGGTCGATTTTCATGATTCAGAGTATTAAGATGCTGCGAAGATAAGAAAAAAAGAAAACCGCATCACAAACTTGATGGCTTTTAATTCTCCTTTTAATATTGATTATCATAATAAAATCTTTATAATATATTGATATTCAATTATTTATAATCGCATAAGGGGAAGGTAAAAAGTTAAATCAAAGAAATATTTATTTGCACAACAATTTTTTTGGCATTTTGTTGTTATTATTTCAGTGAAATTCATATCTTTGCACGGCTTTTTTAAAGCGAAACGAGCAACTATCATCACACTTCAAAAACACTTAACTGCATCTATTTTTGTTTTTTCATTTTTACCATTATGTCACAAATCAAAATTTTATTGGCAGAAGACGACAAGAACTTAGGTATGATACTTAAGGCATTTCTTGACGCCAAAGGCTTTTCTACCACTTTATGTTCAAACGGACAAGAAGCATTGGATAGCTATAAGGCTTCCGACTATGATTTATGTTTGCTTGATGTCATGATGCCCTTGATGGACGGTTTTACTTTGGCCAAACAGATCAAAAGCATCAACCCTTTGATGCCCATCATTTTCCTTACTGCAAAAACGGAACAGGAAGATATTTTGGAAGGTTTCCGCATTGGTGCCGACGATTATGTTACCAAGCCTTTCAGCATGGACGAGTTGCAGGCTCGTATCTTGGCCGTCCATCGCAGATGTGCTTTTGTGCAGACTAAACCCTCTGTTTATCGGTTGGGTAGCTTCACTTTCGATTCGCCCCGACATCTTTTGACAAAAGGCAACGAGACCCAAAAACTGACCTCGAAAGAGTCCGACCTGCTCTTGATGCTTTGCGAAAACATGGGCAACACCCTTGAACGCTCTAAGGCATTGCTTCAGATTTGGGAAGAAGACAACTACCTCAACGCCCGTTCGATGGACGTCTACATTACCAAGCTGCGCAAGTACTTCAAGGACGACCCGGATGTCGACATCCAAAACGTACACGGCGTGGGATTTAAGTTGTTGGTGAAATAAGCCACGGCTACTTTCAACGAAACACAAAACGCAAAGGTCCCGAAAAGGATCTATTTGCGTTTTTTTGTTTTTTTATGGAGTAATTTCCTACCTTTGCCAGCATGAAAGCCAAGCTTTTCTTCATAGGATTGTTTCTGTTTGCCCTCGCCGCCTGCGTTCAAAAAGCTAAGGTCCCTGAGCTTGTCGAAGGGCCGTCTGAAGAATTGTCTGCCATCGACAGCCTGATGTGGCGACAGCCCGACAGCGCGTTGGTTTGTCTGTTGCCCTATTTCGACACCTATAGTGACGGCATGAGCAACATCTCTACCCCCTATGACAAGCACTACGCCAACTTGTTGTTGGCCGAATTGCTGTATAAAAACTACCTTCCGCAGGAAAACCGGAAAAAACTACAACAAGCGGTTGCATATTATGATTCATTGTTGAAGGTGATGGATACGCAAGATGTGTCTATACGAAGGTTAAGCCGTAGTGAAGCATCACCAATGTCTGCCCAAACCATTGCATTTCTGAACGCCCGCGCCCACTATATCAATGGTGTGGGATATTATGAAAACGATAGTGTGGTAAGAGCCTGCACCGAATACTTATTATCCATAGAAACGGTTGAAAGTCATTTTCCCGAAGTGGAGACGTATAATCCTGCATCTCCACACCCATCGCACCTCTTCCGTTTTATGGCCCTAACCTACAATCGCCTCGGCGAACTGTTTTCCGAACAATTCATGTTGGAGCCCTCTATTGTTTGCTACAAAAATGTATTTAGATTCTGCGAAATAGAACCCACATCGCCTTACGGCATAGGCAACGCCTTGTATCGTATTGGAATACAATATGACAACTTGGGCGAAAAAGATAGCGCAAATTACTACTACACCAAAGCCATTGAGGCCTTGCCTGATACCTCTAACCTTTTCTACCGGGATATGACTTCCTCACAGGCATTGTTAGGATACCAGCTCAACCACCAGGCAGAACCCGCCTTGAAGCGCCTAAAGCAGATGATTGCTCTAGCTGAAGATGGAGATGAGCAATTGACGCGTTACTCAACCATTGGTTACATCTTTTTTGAAGAAAAGCAATATGACTCAGCCAAGCTGTATCTTAAACCTGTGTTCGAATACAAATCCAACGACCCGATAAGGATACAGGTTGCAGAATATCTCAGCGTTATATCTGACAGCACAGAGACTTCGGGAAAGAGCAATGTTTACATCCTTTTCTTGGCCAAACACAAGCCTCTGGTGGCTGATGAGGAAGCCAAGGTCTCCCAGCTCAACACCAAGTTCCAAAATTATTTAAACAGGAAGCAAAAACGGGAGATTGTGAAAGAAAAAGCACACGAGCGAAAAATAACGGCAAGAAAAACCGTCACCTTACTGGCTCCTTTTCTATTGGCCATAGTCTTACTTGCCTTCATGACTTTAAGAAAACATTATACAAAAAGCCTTTCGGAGAAGGAAGCCGAAACCCAAAAACGCTTGCAGGAAAAAGACCTGCTGCTTACAACTCATGAGGCTAAGGCCAAGACGATGGAGCAACAACTTAAACGCCTCAAAGCCGCAAAAGAAACACACAAACAACAACGAACGAAAGCAGAACAAAATCGCAATGCGTTCCTATGTGAGCCAACATGCCGCAACATTATCGCTTCGGTGAGCGATTTACATCTCTCTGCAAGAAGCCAGTATGGCGACTTCCACCAAATTGCCCTCGATGAAGCCACTGGCATAGCATTGGGTAATGCCGTTGCCAAACATTTTCCCGACCTTGTAGCACAGTTGGCTACATTGTCTCCTAAGCTGACATGGAAAGAAATGCAAACCTGCTATCTCTACCTACTTCATTTGGAAGACGCTCAGATAGCCGTATTGCAGCAGTGCCATAACTCTACTATCCACCGAAGAAAAGCGAAGTTGCAGAAAGCTTTCGGCACCACCAAACCTTTCCCCGACTTCATCCAAAATCTTGCTTATAGACAAGATTGAAAAACATATTTCTTTCTGGATTTCCTATTGTATTGCAATCAATTTTATCATATATAATTGATTATCAATATCATTACACTCATAAAAATGCAAACAAAATGCAAACACAGTTTTGCTTGCAAAAAAGATGTATATGCTATTTTTGAATCGTTCAATCAAAAAACATCATTCATCATGAAAAAACTTCTTCTATTTATCGCATTTGCATTGGCTGCAATTTTTGCC
>CAMJRR010000017.1 GCA_946408345.1 uncultured Bacteroidales bacterium
TACATGACAATTCATCTTGCTGTCAAAACCATACATCCCCTTTTTAGTTTAGAGTCTAGTGTTGAGAGTTTTGAGTTTGTAGGGCTGTCACATCGTGGCAGTCGCTACTTCATTAGTTTCCCAACAGGTTTCGGTGATGAACAATCATCCTCAAAGAACGGACTGCAAAAGTACAGCTAATTTCAATATGCCGCAAGGGTCTCAAGAAAAAGTTTTTCATTATGCAGGCTTTTGAGTGTATGTCATTCCTGCTAAGGACGTGGGGAGGCGGGAATCTATGCATCCAAAAGCCGTCAATAGTAGCTGTCCGACCTTCTATAGATTCCAAACATCGCATATGCTTCTGCTGGAATGACATAGAAGGTCGAATGGAAACATTACTATCAATTTAGCGGGTTCCCAAACCGCAACACATCTTCCTTAGTGATGGTGTCGCCGCAAAAGATGGCCAAGCGCTCTACGATGTTGTGCAACTCACGAATGTTGCCTGTCCATTGGTATTGCTGTAGCGCTTCCAAAGCATCGGCATCGAAAGTGGGAACAGGCCTGCCCATATCTTGTGCAATGGTTCCCACAAAGCTGTTAACCAGCAACGGAATGTCATCCTTTCGTTCGCGCAAGGGCGGAACTTGGATGACGACGACACTCAAGCGGTGATAGAGGTCTTCGCGGAAGTTGCCTTTCTCTATTTCCGTTTTCAAGTTTTTGTTGGTGGCTGCTAGAATACGGACATTGACATTGATTTCCTTCTCACCGCCTACTCGCACAATCTTGTTCTCCTGCAAGGCACGCAACACCTTGGCCTGAGCCGGAAGGCTCATGTCACCGATTTCGTCCAAGAACAGCGTGCCACCATCGGCCAGTTCAAAGTCGCCTTTTTTCTGTTTGATGGCTGAGGTAAAAGAGCCTTTTTCATGACCAAACAACTGGCTTTCTATCAATTCCGATGGAATGGCTGCGCAGTTAACCTCAATGAATGGTCCGCTACTTCTTGCACTGAGGTCGTGCAACTGTCGGGCCACGAGTTCTTTGCCAGTGCCGTTTTCACCCGTGATGAGAACGCGGGCATTGGTAGGGGCTACCTTTTCGATCATATCCTTCACTTCAAGCATCGGTGCCGACTCGCCAATCATCTGGTTTTGGATCTTCACGGCTTTCTTGAGCACCTTGTTCTCGGTGGACAAGTTCTTCTTGTCCAAGGCGTTTCGCAAAGTGATAAGAAGACGGTTCAGGTCGGGTGGCTTGGGGATGAAGTCGAAAGCACCTTTCTTGATGGCCTCGACAGCTGTTTCGATGGTGCCGTGGCCTGAGAGCATAATGACGGGCACGTCCGACTCTTTGCGGATAGCTTCCAGCGTCTCAATGCCGTCCATCTCGGGCATTTTGATGTCGCAGAAAACTGCATCAAAGTCTTGCTCCTTGATATGTTGCAGGGCTTCCATGCCCGTTGCGGCATCGTCCACTTGATAGCTTTCGTTTTCGAGGATGTCGCGCAGCACGCGGCGGATAGGGGCCTCGTCGTCGATAATAAGTATTCTTGGCATCATTTTTAATTTTGCGCAAAGATAGTGGAATTTTTTGAATGTAGAATGTTTAATGCTGAAATCGCAGATTCAGCGAAGCTAATTATGGAATGCGGAATTTTGAATTTTAAATTTTGAATTTTGAATTTTGAATTTTGAATTTTAAATCAAAACTTACTATTTTTGCCTTCAAATTTTGGAATAATGAAAAGAGTTTTTCTGTTTTTGGGTTTGCTGTTTTTGATGCAATCGCAGGTTTTTGCCCAAGATACGCTTCCAGCACCTGCTTCCTATCGGGTCAACAAGGTGTCTTTCAATATGGTGCGCGTTGAGAAAGGCGGCTTTTGGATGGGCGCACAGCATAAAGACACTGCTGAGTTCAACTACGACCGCTATTCGCAAACTGACGAATTGCCGGTGCATTATGTGCAAATGCGCGAGGATTACTATATCGGTCAGACTGAGGTAACCCAGAAACTTTGGAAAGCCGTGATGGGCTACAATCCAAGCGTAAAGAAATGCCCGAAACGTCCGGTGACCAATGTCAACTATTTTGAGGTTCAAGAGTTTCTGAGGCGCATCGACAGCATTTCAGGGATGCATTTCCGGTTACCGACAGAGGAGGAATGGGAATATGCAGCACGTGGCGGGGCATATTCGCGAGGGTATATTTACAGCGGCAGTGACGAAGTGGACCGCGTGGCCTGGCACAATGGGAATGCTTCAAAGCTGAAGAAGGTAAAAAAACGGGCTGCCAATGAGTTGGGAATCTATGATATGAGTGGCAACGTGTGGGAGTGGTGCTCAACGAAATACCGTTTTTTTGATGCTGAGCGCAACACAAAACTAGGAAAAGATGGAGAAATGTATATCATACGTGGTGGCGCATGGCAACTGCCTAAGACCTCGTGCCGTGTGTCGTGGCGTGGCAAACGCCTGCCCGAATTGAAGAACTCTTTTGGAGGGTTCAGATTGTGTTTGGACGCCAAGTATGTAAAGGAAGCCGAAGAGGATGAGCCCGAAATATTAATGAAAGAGCCTGAAGGCAAGGAAGGGGAGGAATAGCCTCTTACGGCGTCAATCGTAGTTTTTTGTTCCTATAATTAATGACGGCTTTGTGGCGTTTCAGTAAATCCCCGCCAATAATGCCGTCAATGCGGGGTAGGCCGAGCTTGCCATACATTTCATGGATGTTCTCCAAGTCCAAAGCGACGGCCTCATAATCATGAATTTCCAATTCTCCTAATGAAAAAATATCAATTTTGAATGTTGCGCTCTCCAAGTCGGAACTGCCTACGCCGGCGGTTAGGCCTTCTTTTTTCTCAAAGGTCAAGCCCTCGATGAAGGTGGAAATGGTTTTGGGGTCGAAGACTGAGCGTGAGGCACCCGTGTCAATGAGGAAATGGGCTTCCTTACTATGAATCAGTCCCTGAACCATAATATGGAAGCCTTCTCCTTCAATGTCAAGTAGTTGTAGCGGAACTTCAATGTAGCGTCGCATAATTAGAAGTTAGGCTTGATAGCGTATTTCTTATAAAAGTCTGTGATGACATCGACAGCCTCGTCGGCGGTGTCAACGATGTGGAAAATCTCGAAATCGTCCTCTTTGATCATCTTGTTTTCGAGTAGGTTCTTACGGAACCAGTCGATGAGGCCTTCCCAGAATTCTTTACCGACGAGTACGACAGGGAAGTCCACCATTTTGTTGGTCTGGATAAGGGTTATGGCCTCAGAGAGTTCATCGAGCGTGCCAAAGCCTCCAGGCATGGCGATGTAGCCTTGGGCATAGCGCATAAAGATGGTCTTGCGGACAAAGAAATAGTCAAAATTGATGGATTTGTCGTGGTCAATGTAAGGGTTGAAATGTTGCTCGAAGGGTAGGGTGATGTTCAGTCCCACGCTGGTGGCACCGCCTTCATAAGCGCCTTTGTTGCCGGCTTCCATGATACCTGGGCCGCCGCCCGTGATGATGCCGAACCCGAAATCAGCGAGTTTCTTGGCGATGTCAACAGCCATCTCGTAGTATTTGTCGCCAGGTTGGGTACGTGCCGAACCGAATATGGCCACGCATGGCCCCATATGCGAAAGCTTTTCCATACCTTCCACGAACTCGGCCATAATCTTGAAAACCGACCATGAGTCGTGGGTCTTGATATCGTTCCATGATTTGGGATGGAAACTGCTTCTGATGATTTGTTCTTCTTTTTGGGTGATAGTAGGCATGATTTTCAGTTGGTAGTTGTTTGTTGTTCAGTTGTGAATCGTATGGACTGTCACATTGATTTGCTTCGCTTTATCGAATTTTTCGATTTGTGGCAGTCGAAAAAATTATGTTTTATGTTTGCAGAATGACAAATTTCTGTATTTTTGCAGCCGATAAACGCGAATGTAGCTCAGTTGGTAGAGCATCAGCTTCCCAAGCTGAGGGTCGCGGGTTCGAACCCCGTTATTCGCTCTGAATGGACACAATGTAGAGACGCGCGATGGCACGTCTCTACATTTTTTTGTTTATTCCACAGGTGTACCGCACTCGGGGCAGAACTTTCCTGTCACTTCAGTGCCGCAATTGGGACATCTCTTCGGTCCAACGGCTACTAAGGGTGTGCCGCATTCAGGGCAGAATTTCCCGTTGCTTTCCGTGCCGCATTTCGGGCATTTCATCATTTTCTTGGGAGCTGGAGCGGGTGTGCCACATTCAGGACAGAACTTGCCGGTGATTATTGTACCACATTTCGGGCAAGGAACGCCTTTAGCTTGCTGTTGGTTGTATGGGTCATAGTTGGCCTGTTGGCTTTGGCCGTTCCATGCGTTTTGCATAGTGCTGCCCGTCATACCTCCAGAGCCCATATTGGCCATGCCAACGCCCATAAAGCCGCCCATCGCACCATTTTCATTGCCTGCAGCGGTTTCCATCACATCAATAATCTTGCCTTGCTGCATCATATTGTTTGTGCTGTATTCGTAGCGGTCAATTTTCTTCTGGCTGGCATCGTCCAACGAGACCGACTCGATGGTGAAACTGACCAGACGCACACCACGGGCACGGATGGGCTCGTCGAAGACCTTCTCGTCCATAGCTTGCTTAATCTCATCGGTATAACTCGGCAGTTCGAGGACAGGTACCCGGTGCTTACTATTGCCCATCTCATTGAGTACGTTTTGGAAAGAAGCCATCACCTCGCTACGCATCTGCTCGGTGATGTCGCCCTTGCGGATGATGTTGGCAGTGCCGGCATGGTTGCGCATAAAGATGCCCATATCGTCCAAACGGAAGGTGTATTTGCCATAGCAACGTACGTTGACACCCATAGGCATCAGCGAGTTGGTCATCTGGTTGGGAATAGCGTGTGACCAGTCTTGGAACGGAACGGGCGTTGCTGTTCCAAACTTGTTATCGAGGATTTCCTTGGCATTGAAGTAGAACACGGCCTGCTCCTTTGCGGGTGTCCCGCCATAGGTGAAACGTTGCCACATTTCTTTGAAGACCGGACCGAATTCGCCTGCAAAGAACGAAGGCGATGAGGATTTGTCGAAGGTATAGACGCCTTCTTCAGCAGTGGCATCGAGCACGACACCGCTATCGTAGATGACCGCTACCTGACCGGGTGCCACGATGACGCGGCTGTTCTTGGAGATTTGTCCCGACTTGGTGGTTTGCTTCACCATCAGGGTGTCCATATCCATATTGTCACATTTGATGAGGTCTAACCATTGGTCGCTCAAGGTGCCCCCGATAGAGCCTGCTATTGCTTTAATAAGTCCCATAGTGTGTTTTGTTTTATTGTTTATTGTTTAATTGTTTATAATTTCAAGATTTCAAGATTTAAAATTCAAAGATTTAACTTCTTACTGATAACTCCTAACTTTCAACTTTCAACTCACCCTCTGGATTGCTTCGTGCCTCGCAATGACGCAAAGCGGCAACTCACAACTCCCAACTCCCAACTCAAACCTCAAACCTCATACCTCATACCTCATACCTCCTACTTCATACCTCAATAACTCTCAACTCCTAGAATGAATATCCGTCAAAACCCAATCATGTTCGCCATTGGTGATGACACTGCCACAATAGGCGCATTGTCCCGAAGAGGTGATTTCTGTCGGAGCGCCGCAGTTGGGGCAGTTGGTGATGGTGTTGCCTTTTTTGCCAGGATCCGTCTTCAGGCCGGCTTTACGGTTGAAAACCATCTCGTATTTCATATACCAGTCGCGGTTGGGATCACTTTCCAAAACCTTTTTTGTCTCATCGTCAATGACATAGTCTCGCATTACGGCATTGAGCCATACGATGAGCACTTCCTTGTCGCCGTCTTGGCGGAACGAATGCAGTGAGCAGTGCTTGATGCCAATTTTTTCCACTACGTTGGTTTTGCCCAGTCGGATGTATTCGTCCAATTGCTGCTTGTGTTGGTTGAACAGCGTCTCGCTTTCAAACGGACGGATGGGTTTCCAATCCTTGGTGGTCCAAGCTTCTTGGATTTTCATAAATACTTCTCTGGCAAATCCGATAAACTTGTCTGAAGAGAAGTCTGGGTCGATGGTATGGATTTCATCGGCTACGATGCTGGTGTAATCCATAGTGACGTCGGTGTCGGCCTGTTGGTTCACGCTTTCATTAATATAGGTGGGGTCTTTGGATTTTTTCTTCATAATGCTATAGACAAGGATGATAATAACCACCACGATTAAACCCAATATAGGACTTTCGATGAACAAATTGATGAGCCAGCCAATAAGCACACCTAAATCGAAATCGCCGCCAATATTTTCACCTCCGCTGCCAGAATTATAGCGGTTTTGGTTACCTACATCGCCAAAAGTAGTGACACAAATGAGAAAAGCCAACACTGTCAGCAATAAGGGGAAATATCCTTTTAACTTGTTGAAATTGAATTTCTTCATATGAAGAGATGGAAATGAATTAGATTAGTATTGCCTACAAAAATAATGAAAAAAGCATAAATATGGTTGAAAAAAGAGAAAAAAGTCCTATTTTTGCAGCGCGAAATGACCCATATGCCCTCATAAAAAGGGAATCGGGAGCTTAGCTCAGTTGGTTCAGAGCATCGCCCTTACAAGGCGGGGGTCGTTGGTTCGAGTCCAACAGTTCCCACAAAAACAGTAGAGACGCGCTGAGGCACGTCTCTACGTTGTTTTTATAAGGTATAGTTCCTTTATTTGTTCACCACGATTTTGCGGCTTACCATCTGGCCATCGGACGTAATACCTTGTAAGACGTAAACGCCGTTGCTGAGTTCGCTCACATTATTGTGCATCAGGCATTGTCCGTTCATGGTGTAAATTCTTGTGACAGTGACGATTTCTTTGTTGCTGTTTTCTTCAATGCCTGTTACCTCAATGTACACATAGTTCTCTCCTTCAGGGGTGAGAGCGAAGTCTGATTCACAGTCTTCATAGACAGCAGTCAATTGGTATTTATAGGCTCCGAGGCCACTCTCGTCGTAGTATGATGTAGCATCGCCTGGCACTTCAATGATGACTTCATCCTTGATGATAGTGTTGTAACGGTAGAGGTTGTAATGCAGTGGCTGTGTTTCAGGGGCTACCCAGTCGAGCTCTACGCCAAACGACAGTTCGTCCATATCGTAGACATAAAGGCCTTCAAAGTCTTCGGGCGCGAGGCAGGTGATGACAGGTGGTTCGATTGGACCCATAGTACCGTCGGGACCGATGTTTTGGCCGTAAATGCCGCCGTCAATGCAATTCACCCAAGTCACAATGTTTTGACCCATGACGAAACCTGGGGTGTTGTCGCATACCGTCCTTCTATAGACATTCGAGCACAAGGTCTTGGCCCATAGTTGGTTGCCATCCATATCAAAGCCCATGGCTTCGATGGTGGTGAAGTAGGAGTTGTTGGGGCTGCTTTTCGTGTAAATCACGCTGAAGCCGCTGCCGTCCTCAAAAGCATCGACCATGATGTCGGCATAGGAGACGCCTACATAATCGGCCAACAGGATGCCTTCTCCCCACACTCTTTCGCCCGTGGCAGAGATGCGGTTGACATAGATCCTTGACTGGCTTTGCGTGGAAGCGTCGGTTTGCTCGTAGGTGACGATGAGGTCATAGTTGTTTGGGTCGACGGTGCCACATGCATAGCCGTAGTAGTTCATCGGGTCGGTGGAATGCACCGCGATACCGTTCAGGTCACTGATGGTGGAAACGCCAAACTCGTTGAAATGGAAGACGTAAGTGTTGAAGGCTCCTCCGATGCCAGGATGCCAAATGTAGGCATATCCACCGCCCATGCCATCAGCTACAGCCTTGTGGATATAGGTGGATTGGAAAGTCTGGGAAGACATGAGAAGGGATGCGGGGCTGAGGATGTTTCCATCGGGCGTGACGGCGACGACATAAAGCTCCTTGTCGGTATAAAAACCTGAGCCCACTTTTTCGTAGGTGAGCAGCACATTGTTGTTGAAGCTCAACGTGAGTTGACCGAACATGCACTTGTATCCGCCGCTGTCGCTGATGGTGGTGGTGGGTCTCAAAGTGCCATCGGCATCAACGTATTGCAGATAAAGGTTCGAGTAGTCAAAGCCTAAGGCCCAGAAACCGCCATCATCGCCGGCAGTTAATTCGGTGCGCGAAAAGCCAAGGCCACCAAAAAGTTGCAAGCCTTGTTCTCCCCAAACGAAATTGCCGTTAGGATCAATCTTCACAGCGTATGTGAAGCCGTCGTAAGTGGCAAAACAACTCACCACGCAGCCATCGGCGGTGGTAGTCATGGCGACACCTTCTGACATCGATGAGAATTCATGTCCGCTGATATGGATGCCATCGTAGCCCCATTGCGGAACACCTTCAAAGTCGATTCGTTGCAGGGTGGGCGACCAGCCATTGGTGCCGAATCCTTCCCATTGGATGTAGGTATCACCGGTGTTGGGGTTAGTGGCCATGTATAGTTCACCGTCGTCGTTGCCACAGTTGGCGAGGAAAGTGTTGGTGGCAGGGTCGTTGACCCATTGGGCATGCAAAGAAATCATTGCAGCCATAGAGAAAACAAGAATAAAAAGCTTTTTCATATTGTTATAGTATTAATGTTGAAATTTATTTCAAAACTTTCTTTACTATGGTTTTACCTAAGCTTGTAACCCCTATGATAGCATAAGTACCAGGGGTTAACTCGTTGATGTCCTTGGTGTTGATAAGTTGTCCCTTGATGTTGTAGATGCCTGTGATGGTAACGATTTCCTCAGTTTCCATTTCAGGAATCGCATCGTAGTCGGTAATTATGACGTAATCGTCACCATCGGGAGTTAGGGCATACTCGGATTCACAATGTTCATAAACAGCGGTCAACCTGAAGATGTTTTCCAGATAAGGCACTGACTCTGCAAAATAAGAGGTACTTTCTGGTCCAATCTCGATAACTTCTTTGCTGATGCCATCACAATACAGGTTGTAGTGGAGTGGGAGCGTTTCAGGGGCAGTCCAAGAAAGCGTAACCCAAGTGGAAAGCGTCTCTTGATGATAAACACCTTCGCCTTCGAAGTTAGTAGGCGGGTCGCATATTACCGGGGCAGGTGGAGTGACCACTCCCATGGTGCCGTCCCAGCTGATGTTTTGGGCATAGACGCCGCCATCATCGCTGTTGATCCAAGCCACAATGTTTTGCCCGTAATGAAAACCGGCGGTGTTGTCGCTTATGGTTTTATTGTAGCTGGTCGAACTCATCGTGGTGTTCCACAACAGGTTTCCATCGAGGTCGTAGCCCACAGCTTCAATGCTGCCTTGGCTGGTACCGAAGGTCACGACGAATCCCTCAACAGCATTGTTGGCATCCACGTGGATGTCGCTATAGGAACGACCAGTGTAGTCGGCAACCATAATGCCGTCGCCCCATGGCTTTTCGCCCGATTCGGTAATGCGGTTGACATAGACTCGATGTTGGGATTGAGAGCCAGCATCCTTTTGGAGATAAGCGATAATGATGTCATTGCTCTTGGGGTCGATAGTGGCGTAAGCATTGGTGTAATAGTTGCCATAGTCGGGACTATGCACGGCGATGCCGTTGAGATCGGAGATGGTGGGTGTGCCGTTCTCATCGAAATGTGTGACGTAGGTGTTATATACGCCACCTATGGCATTGTGAAATTGATAGACATAGCCGCCCCCCTTACTGTCGGGAATGGCATAATGCACGTAGCTGGCACCTACGGTCTGTAGTCCAAACAAAAGCGTCTCGGGAAAAACCTGTTCGCCGTTTTTGTCGTATCCTGCAACGTGGATTTCCT
The DNA here is from genome assembly GCA_946408345.1 of uncultured Bacteroidales bacterium. Classification (GTDB taxonomy): domain Bacteria; phylum Bacteroidota; class Bacteroidia; order Bacteroidales; family F082; genus Limimorpha. Next base: position 9,785 of record CAMJRR010000017.1, read on the forward strand.
TGTTGTAATTGGTATAGCCTTGGAGGGTCTGCTTGGCATACACCACAAAGACGCCGTCTTCAGCAGGAATCATTACGCCATTGGTGCATTTTTTTGCAGGGTCTTTGATGGTGGTCTTGGGGCGCAGCGTGCCGTCCGCATTGACATATTGCAGGAATGTGCTGTCCATATCGGTGCCCAAGGCCCATACGCCGCCGTCATCGCCTGCGATCACCTCGGAGCGGCCACCGCCTTCACCGTCGAAGAGCACCATGCCGTGTTCACCCCAAGGGAAGGTGCCGTCGGCATTGATTTTGACCGCCCAGTGATGAGGCCCGAGGGTGCGGAACACCGTTACCACACCACCATTGACAGCGGTCATGGCATAGCCCGGTGACCAGGTGGCGAAGTCGGGCGTGGTGACATGGATGCCGTCGGCAGGCCATTGTGGCACGCCGTTGAAATCAAGTCGCTGCAACCACGGCGACCAACCGTTTTCGCCTTGGTAATGCCATTGCACGTAGGTGTCACCCGTCGAAACGTCGGTTGAAACATACACCTCGGCGGCATTTTTGTTACAATTGGCAATGCTCGTGTTGCTGACGGGGTCGTCGACCCATTGGGCTTTCAGCGTTACTAAAGAGGCCAAAGCCAAAAACAGTAAAGAAAGTTTCTTCATGTCTGCCGTTTTTTGTGTTGATTATTGCCGCAAAATTATAAAAAATCGTTTCTTTGCAGAAAAATTTGTTGTAATGGACGAAAAATTTACCCAAGAAGAACAAGTCGCCATCGCCAATGTGCTTTACAACTTGGCAGGTGCCGATTTCCAAACCCACGAAGGGGAGACCGCTTGCTTGAAGTCTTGTCTTAAAGAACTGTCATTTAATGCCGCAAATTTCACACCGATTCCGAAGAATGCCTTGCAGATGAAGGCCTACGAGACCATACGGCGCATGACTAATGAAAAAAAACGTAGCTTCTCACGTATGATGACCCGTCTCTCGCGCTCCGACGGACATTTCGGCCCTAGTGAACAAGCATTCGTGAAAGAGATATTAATAATGTGTGACGTTCCGTTTGTGCATAAATGAACTTGTAGGGCTGTCGTACCACGACAGCCGCTGTCTGGTGTTTCACAGCGGCTGCCACGGTGTGACAGCCCTACAAGTTATTAAATCGGGTTCCTGATTTATTTGATGTTCGGTTCCTCAAGTCCAAGGTGCTTCTTGGCATCTACGCGCTTCAGGATGATACCGATGATCAATGCAGCCACGCCGAGGCAGGCGAGCATGACCAGAGGCCAAGTGTAGTTAAGCGCAACGGGGTCGGTGACACCAGGGTTGGTGTTTTCCAAAACCTTACCAATCAGCAGCGGGAACAGCCACAAACCGATATTCTGGATCCAGAAAATCAAAGCGTAGGCTGAACCGATGATCTTTTCGTCCACCAGCTTCGGCACGCTCGGCCACAAAGCGGCAGGCACCAGCGAGAACGAAGCACCCAGCACGAGGATGGTCACGTAAGCCACGACCACACCACCGACGGCATTGCCCTTGAACATGGGCAGGATGAAGGCGAAGGTGAGGTGGCAGATGATGAGCAGCAACGAGCCAATCATCAGCATGGAAGCGGCCTTACCCTTGTTGTCGACATAGCTGCCGAGGATAGGCGTGATGGCCACGGCCAACAGCGGGAACACGGCGAAGATGGTCTCGGCGGTGCCACGCATGTAACCCATGTAGCAGTAAACCACGAGGGCGACGACGGCGATAGCCATCAAACCGAACTTCAGGCCTTTCTTCTTCGAGAAGTTGCTGGCAAACGAGCAGACAGCCACCACAAGCATGATGATGTATTGCACGATGGTGACAGTGTCGCCGGCCCAGAATGAACCAGCGGCGGGCTCAGTCAACGTCAGGTTGCACTGCAACATATTGACGGCGTACTTCTGGAACGGGAAGATGGCCGAATAATACAGCACGCAGAGCAAAGCGACCAGCCAGAAACCGAGGCTCGACAAAATCTTGCCAATGTCGCTGACCTTGAACGGGTCGTCTTTCTCTTCGGCTTCGCCAGTTTGTGCATCCAATTTCTTGTCCATGAAGAAGTAAACCACAAACATGATAAGGGCGATGCAAAGCAGTACCACGCCGAAGGCCACGGAACGGCTCACATTGATGCTACCACCGAGCTTGGCGAAGTAGGGTGAGAAAATCATGCAGGTAGCCACACCGAGACGTGCGAGAGCCATCTCAGAGCCCATGGCAAGAGCCGTCTCACGACCCTTGAACCATTTCACGATACCACGGCTCACGGTGATACCAGCCATTTCGGTACCGCAACCAAAGACCATAAAGCCGAGGGCGGCCAGCTTGGCAGAGGCAGGCATGCCGCGATAGAACGGCGAAACGCCCAATTCCTCAAAGCCAGGGATGTAGTTGAGGTTGTTGGTGAACCAGGTCTCTGCACCGCTGCCATAGAACGACTCACTGATGGCATAGTACTTAATCAAGCCACCGACGAGCATCACGGCACCCGAAAGCACGGCGGTGAAACGCACGCCCATCTTGTCGAGGATGATACCGGCGAAGATGAGGAAGAACACGAAGACGTTCAGGAAGGTCTCAGCGCCCTGCATGGTACCGAAGGCGAGGCTGTCCCAGCCGCGTTCGGTTTGCATCAGGTCCTTGATGGGGGACAGGATGTCCATGAAGATGTAGGCGCAAAACATGGCCAAAGCCAAGAGCAACAAGGCAATCCAACGCATGGTGGGGTTGTCTCTCAATGTCAGTTTTTCTGTCATAATAATTTGGTATTTAAAGATTTAAAGATTCAAGATTTAAAGATTTGGCTTTCAGCTTTCAGCCGTCAGCAATCAGCTAGCCATATTATTGGTGTTGGCTGATTGCTGACAGCTGACGGCTGATAGCTATATTATCATTCGGGTATCTGCACTACTTCCTTCTTGTAGCCTTTCAGCACGGCTTTGGCCATGTTGGCTACGTCGTCGGCGGTGATGCCGTTGATGATGTCGTTATAGTTGGCCATCGGATTGTATCCGTCGCGGCTCTGCGTCTGGATGCAGTTCATCCAATAGCGGTTGTTTTCCATGTCTTCACTGTGTTTCTTGACGAGGAACTCCTTCACCTTCTTGAGGTCTTCGGGACGCGGGCCTTGGTTGGCCACGTTCTGTAGCTCTGCAATGGCAATGCCCATCAGCTTTTCGTACATTTCCTTGTTGGTGTCGAAGCCGATGAGGAACATGAAGCTCGGTTTCGGGCGGAGGCTGAGGTTGCCTTGCACACCCACACCGTATGTGCCGCCTTCGTCTTCACGGATTTTCTCGGTGTAGACGATATCCATCACATCGCTCAGAATCTGCATCTTCATTTGGTTCTCCATGGTGTATTCTATGTCGCCATTGAAGATGGTATAGCAGCTCACTTTCGGGTTCTCCATAGCCTTGGTATAATGGCTGCTGACATCCTTATCGGTGATGACAGGCACGTTGGAGGTCCAGGTCTCGTCGTTCTTTTTGGTCTTCAAGGCTCCGATGTATTGCTCAATCATAGGCTCGAAGGTCTCGGGGTCGATGTTGCCCACGAAAGTGAACACGAAGTTGTTGGCATCTTTGAAACGGTCTGCATAGAGCTTCAGGGCTTTGGCATAGTCCACCTTGTCATAGTCTTCGGTCTTCATGCGCTTGACGAGCGGATGGTTATCGTACAAGGCGAACATCAGGTTGTCGCGGAAGGCAGTCATCGGGTCGGATTCAGCGTTGGCAACCATAGCCTTGGCGCGAGTGATGTACGACTGGAAGGCTTCCTCATCACTGCGGGGACTGTTGAAATATAAATAGGTGAGTTGCAACATGGTTTCCAAGTCTTTCACGGAGCAGCTACCGCTCATGCCTTCTGTTAGTGAACTGATGTAAGGATTGACTGAAGCTTTTTTGCCAGCCAACACCTTAGGCAGGTCGATGGCACTGAAGTTGCCCACACCGCCGAGGGTAGCCAATGAGTTGATTTCCTGCAAAGTGAACGGATCGCTTTGATCCATGACGGAGTAGCCACCGAAGCTGTAAGCTGACATCAGGATTTCGTCATCCTTGAATGTGGTGGGTTTGTAAATAACCTTTACGCCGTTTTTCAAATTGAGGATGGTGGCATCAAAGGTGTCGTCATGTTTCTTGCTCTCAATGGCACCTTTCACGGGCAGGGTGGCAATCAGAGGCTCGTTGCTGACGGTCTCCACATAAGGTTCCACTTCCACTTTGTTTGCATTATTGAACAGGGAGACGAGTTCTTCTTTGGTAGGCAAGGTCACACCTTCTTTTTCAGGTCCGGTCAGCGTGATGACGATGTTGTCTTTGCGGATGAGTTCAGGTACATATTGGTTGATGGCTTCCACAGGAAGGGCAGGGAGGATTTGGCTGAGCAGCATGTACTCATTCTCAATGCCCATCAGTGGTTCATTGGTAAGGAAGTGGGCTAGGATGGGGTTGAGGTAACGGCCCGTCTCTTGCTTGTCGCGCTCATCATATTGGTTCTCGATGCGTTTCATTAGATCGGCTTTGGCGCGTTCAAACTCCGAGGCTGTGAAGCCGTATTGCTGCATACGCTTGTTTTCGGCTACGATGGCATTCAGAGCCTCATCAATGCCGTCCTTATCTTTAGCATAAGCCATACTCGTCCAAGCATCCTTGGTGTCGCTGACGAAGAAGGATCCGTAGTATCCATAGCCGAAGATAAAGGGCGGGTTGGCCTTTTGTGTGAGTTCTTCGAGACGGTTGTTGTACATAGTGGCCACAAGTTGGTCGATGTAGCCTTTCAGCCAATACTGAATGTCGTTTTTTTCTTCATTTGGCACCACATCGTGCTTGTAGTAAACCGAAATGTTGTAGTTGGTCTCTTCGCGGTCGGTGCAGATGCTCACGATAGGCTCTTCGTTGTCGGCCACCTCAAAGCGGGTGCGTTCGGCAGGATTGACGGGGGCAGGGATGTCCTCAAAGATGCTCTTGATGTGGCTCTCGACAAGGTTCACGTCAACATCGCCGATGATGATGATGCCTTGCAGGTCAGGACGGTACCATTTGTGGTAGTAGGCACGCAGGGCCTCGTGGTCGAAGCCGGTGATGACTTCCTCAAGGCCGATGGGCATACGATGACCATAGGGGCTGTTGGGATAAATCTCAGGGAGCATCTTTTCCCACATACGCTGTTGGGCGTCGTTGCGGGTGCGCTTTTCCTCAAGGATGACGCCGCGTTCCTTATCGATTTCGGGACCTTCCAAGGAGATGAAGCTCGACCAGTCGTGGAGGATGAGGATGCACGAGTCGACGAGGTTCATGTTGGTGGTGGGCACATTGGTCAGCATGTAGACAGTTTGTTCGATGCTGGTCCAAGCGTTCACGTTTTCGCCGAACTTCACGCCGTTGTGCTCCATATAGTTAAGGAGTTCCTTGCCGGGGAAGTTCTTCGTGCCGTTGAAGGCCATGTGCTCCAGGAAGTGGGCCAGACCGCGTTGGTCTTCCTCTTCAAGGATGGAGCCGACCTTTTGCGCGATGTAGAAGTTGGCGCGTTGGGCGGGTTTCTCGTTGTGACGGATGTAGTAGGTCAATCCGTTCTCCAATTTGCCTCTTCTGACGTTCTGGTCGAAAGGCACGGGCATAGCTTGCTGGGCGAGTATGGTTGTGCTCAAGGCAAGCGTTGCGATTAGGGATAAGGTTAGTTTTTTCATTTTTTTATAGTTGTTAGTTGTTCAGTTGTTCGGTTGCCGCTTTGCGTCATTGACTCCGTCGAATGCAGAGCATTTGCAAGGAGGAACGACGAAGCTAGGGGTTAAGCTGTTTGTCTGGTCTGCTTCGTTCCTCGCAGTGACGCGAAGCGTGTCTTAATATAAATGCACCACATACTTCTCCATAAAATATTCCTCTGTAAACCATTTGTTTATCGCCACTTGATTATGTTTCCAATAACGGTTCAAGGCTTTGAATTCTTCCGTCAGGTCACCCCCCTTCAGGTACATAATGCCGCCCGCCTCCTCGTCGCCTCTGATTCTCAGTTTGTTGCCGGCAAGGTTGGCAATCTCAGGCAAGGTCATAACGGCACGTCCTGTAATCACATCGAACTTTTCCTTCACTTCCTCGGCACGTTTCTGCTCGGCTACCACATTCTCCAAACCAACGGCATCTTTAACAGCGTTCACCACCTTGATTTTCTTGCCTGTGCCGTCGATAAGGTAGAATTCGGCCTGCGGAAACATAATGGCCAAAGGAATGCCGGGGAAACCGCCTCCTGTACCCAAGTCCATGATCTTCATACCAGGCAACAACTCGAAGTATTTGGCAATGGCTAACGAATGCAAAACATGGTGCTCATAGAAGTGCTCCATGTCCTTGCGCGAGATGACGTTGATTTTGCTGTTCCAGTCCAAATATAAGTCTTTCAGTTGGTTATACTGTTCCTTCTGCTTGTCGCTGAGCTCAGGGAAGTACTTGAAAAGGCTGGTTGTGTCCATAGATTAACAAAAATTGGCTTCAAAAATACGGAAATCTTTGATTCGATGATACGAAGTGAGACAAAATTTCGATGAGGAAGCTTTTTTATTTTGGTTTTATACGATTTTCGTAGGTTTTGCGTTGTTTTTTTTGACCATGACTGCTGACTATGACCATGACCGCATTTACGAATGGTAAAGTGGTCACAGTCATTGTCACAAGTCATAGTCCAAATAGTCAAAATAAAAATGAAAAAGCTACAACTTTTACTATTGCTCCTGATACCCATAACGCTAACAGCACAACGCATTACCCCTGAAGAATACATCCAAACTTACAAGGACATCGCCATCCGTGAGATGAAGACCCATAAGATTCCAGCCTCCATCACTTTGGCGCAAGGTCTTTTGGAGTCAGGTGCCGGCAATAGCTCGTTGGCGCGTCATGCGAAGAACCATTTCGGCATTAAGTGCCACAAGGGTTGGGACGGCGACACTTATTATATGGACGATGACGAAAAAAACGAATGTTTTCGCAAATATGACAATGTGGAAGAATCCTTCCGTGACCATTCCGAGTTTTTGGCCACACGTAATCGATACGCCGCATTGTTCGATTTGGAAATTACCGATTTTGAAGGTTGGGCCAGGGGATTGAAAGCGGCAGGCTACGCCACCAACCCCAAATATGCCCAGTTGTTGATTGACCGGATCAATTTGTACGACTTGACCCAATACGACCAAATCGCCCTTGGATTGCTGGAAGAAAACGCGGTGGGGACTGTCGATCCAGCTGCTGACGAGTACTTTGAGTTGGCATACTCCCCTGAGGACAAATCGATGTTTCCTTTGGCTGATATGACTCCTGACAAACGTTTCATTTATGAAAACAACAAGGTGCGATTTGTGTATGCTAAAGAAGGGGAGACGCCAGAAGGTATGGCGAAGGCTTTTGGCATTAAATTCAAGCGTTTTTGCCAATACAATTGCTTGAAGCATCCCGAAGAGGTGGTTTTCCACAGCGGTGATGTGGTGTATCTCTCACAGTTGAGAAACAGCAATTGGAAAGCCAAGAAATATACCGTTCAGGAAGGAGAAACCCTCCGCGATGTGGCTTTGCGCTTTGCCGTTAAGCCAGAAAGGATATTGAGGATGAATGATATGGATGAAGGCGTAAGGCTGCAGAAAGGGCAGGAACTTTGGCTGAGGTAGGAAAGACGTAATCATAATTTGACCCTGAAACTGCGTGTCGAGGGGTGAGCTGGACAACCTTTCAAGGCTGGCTTACATCTGCATTGAGCATATCTCAGAAAAATAATGTCAATCGTATGGACGAGAACAAATATTTTCTAATTTTGCACTGATAAACAATTCAACAAATAAAAATTCAACAATTAAACATCAGCATTATGGGTAAATTTATGCAAGAATTCAAGGAGTTTGCCATGAAGGGCAACGTCATGGACATGGCTGTCGGTGTGGTCATCGGCGGTGCGTTCGGAAAAATCGTGTCATCATTGGTCTCCGACATCATTATGCCGCTCATCGGCGCTGTTACGGGTGGCCTTAACTTCACCGATTGGAAGTGGGTGATCCGCGAAGCCGTCATGGACGGGGAGACCGTCGTGAAACCGGCATTGACCATGACTTGGGGTAACTTCCTCCAGGTGATCTTTGACTTCATCATCATTGCCTTCTCCATCTTCTTGGTCATCAAGGGCATCAACAGTATGAAGCGCAAAGAGGAAGAAAAACCCGCTGAGCCTGCCGCTCCCGCTGGCCCGACGCAAGAGGAACTCCTTGCCGAAATCCGCGACCTGCTGAAGAACAAATAATTGTTTCAGGCAGATGGAAACTGAAGAAGGGCGCACCTGATTAGGTTGCGCCCTGCTTTGTGTTATACTCCGCGTAAACGACAAAAATAGGTCACTTTACGCGGATGATAGTTTTATTTTTGGCTATCAGGCCACAAAAATACACTCAAATAGCCAAAAAAAATCCATTTTCCTGAAATCGTCGCCGTTTTCTCAAAAAACACTACATTTGCAATCTCAATTGGTAGTGCAATGAAGCGCAAACTGCTACTTATATTGGCTTTTTTTCTGTTCCTCGCCTTCTCTGCCAAGGCGACTCACCAACGTGCAGCTGAAATCACTTACACTTGGCTGGGCGGCAATGCTTACGAGTTCACGCTGACTTGTTATACCTATTCACCCAGTCCTGCTGGTATTCAGCGCGACTCGCTCCTCGTGCAATGGGGCGACGGTTTGGAGGAATACATCCCCCGCGTGGTGCTGCAAGACTTGGGCGACGACTACACCCTTAACGTCTACAAGCAAATCCATAATTTCTCCTCATCTGGCACTTTTACCATTAGCATGGAGGATGCCAACCGCAACTTTGGTGTCGTCAATGTCCCCAACTCGGTGATGGTGCCGATGCATATCGAGACGGAGTTGGTCATCAACCCGTTTCTGGGCAACAATAATTCGGTGCAACTGCTCAATGCACCTGTCGACAAAGGTTGCGTGGGCAAACTCTATCTCCATAATCCTTCGGCCTACGACCCTGATGGTGACAGCCTGAGCTATCGGCTTGTCACCTGCAAGGGACAAGACGGCATTGAAATTGCCGGATACACTTTGCCGCAGGCATCGCAATCTTTTGACATCGACCCTGTTACGGGTGAGTTACGTTGGGATGTTCCCGTGCTGCAAGGTGAGTATAACGTGGCCATTATGGTGGAGGAGTGGCGTCATGGCATAAAGATAGGCTCAGTCGTCCGCGATATGCAAATTCTGATTTCATCTTGCAACAACGACTTGCCTGAGATACAATGCGACGACTCCTATTGCCTCGTTGCTGGCGAGCAACTCAGTTTTGTCATTTCGGCCTCCGACACCAATGGTGACAATGTCACTTTGACTGCTTCGGGCGCACCGCTCGAATTGCCCACCAATCCGGCTCTGTTGAGCCCTGAGTCCGCTTTTGGCTTGCATCCCCAGATGGAATTCCTTTGGAACACCACTTATGCCCACATCCGCAACATACCTTATCAGGTGGTGATTCATGCCAAGGATGATGCTGTCCCTGTCAGCTTGACTAACATTAAGACGGTGAGCATCAATGTGATGGCTCCCAAAGTGCAAAGTTTTGCCGCCGAAGTGCAAGGCCATAATGTTGTATTGTCGTGGGCAAACTATCCTTGCACCAATGCCTCAGCATTGCTTGTCTATCGCAAGGCGGGCTGTGATGGCTATGAGCCCGATGCCTGCGAGACAGGCATCCGCCAAGGATATCAGTTGGTAGCCACCTTGAAGGACTGTTCTTTGACCACATTTACTGACCATGACCTGCCGCAAGGCGTTGAATACGAATACCGTATCTTGGCACAATTTCCCGATGGCACTTTGGGTATCGTCAGCGATGCTGCCTGTGTGAGACTGAAAAACGACAGCCCGCTGGTGACTCATGTCACTAACGACAGTAGGGACCTTGTCTCTGGTCATGTGTCCATCTGTTGGGCAAGACCGAAAGAGATTGACGACCAATATGTTGCTCCTTTCAGTTACGCCTTGTCCCGCATTCTTGATGGCACGACCTCAGTAGTTTACGAAGGTGCCGATACTTGTTTTCTGGACGCTACCCTCGATTTGGCCGATGCGAGCTCATTAATATATAAGGTGGAGATGAGGGATGCCGAGCAACAATTGATGGGCGCGAGTGCTATGGCCTCGGCTGTGATGCTCACGATAAGTGGAACCAGCAACGAGGCACTTCTCACGTGGACGGAGGAAGTACCTTGGCTCGTGGATAGTGCTCAAGTCTTCAAGGAGGCGGACAATCAATTCATCAAGGTCGCTTCGGTGGTGGGAACGACATTTACAGACACCGAGGTGGAGAGTGAAGAGAGTTATCGTTACTATGTCCGCACTTTTGGCCATTATTCCTTGGAGGGCATTATGCGGCCATTGGTGAATTATTCTGCTATTAGGTCGGTGCGCATTGGGCAAGAAGAACCCATCGAGGAGTTTTCATATATGTTACCCAATGTCATCACGCCTAATGGTGACGGCTACAATGATTTGTTTGAGCCCAAGGTGACGGGACTTTCGCTTATTACGGGTGCAAAGACGGTCATCTTCAACCGTTGGGGCAACGTCATTTGCGATACCGACGACCCACTCATCCTTTGGGACGGCAAAAGCAAGCAGACTAATATGGACTGTCCGGCAGGCACTTATTTCTTTGTCACTGACATCACATACCAAAGCACAGCAGGGGAGGAGACACTCCATTTACAAGGGTCGATTACGATTGTACGATAATAGGGTCGGATTTTCTTTCTCGCCCTGACAACTTTCCCGTTTTGTGTACGCGTCGCATCACGTCACAACTATGAGGTAGAGAATCTGCAATGAAGTGTGGAGGAGGCAATCCAGGGAATGACATAGTTAAGGTTCCTATGTTGGACTTTTTCGTATTGTTTCGTGCTTCACGGTGCTTGTGAGTGCGAAGCCTTAAGGTGTCAAAGCAGCTTCTTTTCCCGTAAAAATTTTTTATTATAAATCACCTATAGTCTAAAAAATATTGCTACTTTTGCAGCGCCAAAGGGCGTTACATAATACCCTTGGTTTTGCTACATAATGAATCGAGTTGTTTAATAAATAAAACATTGAAAAACAGAAGGTTATAAACAGCTAATATAAAGAAATACGGTTGGAATGCGCTTTATAACTATTGAGTGTTCCTTCCTTTTTTGTGGTGTTAAAACGAGTACAAATAAATTATAAAAATAAAAAGCTAAATGAATCAACTAGTTACAATTCCTCAAAACAGGAAAACGATTATGCGACAAAAGCTATGCAAGTGTAAGCCTCATCTTGGGATGAGGGTGGTTTTCTTTGTCCTCTGCTCAGTGCTTTTCGCCTTGCCGGCCAAGGCACAGGAGACACTGAAAATGACCAACGGCACACGACAGGTGCCGGCCAACGGTTACCGCTTCTACGACTCGGGCGGCCCGCTGCTCTACGACCCCGCTCTTGACCCCGAGAACGCCGACGAGTACAACTGGACCACCTGGTACCAGCACAACGAGGAGTACACCCTGACTCTCACCGTACCCGAAGGCTATGGTATCGAGATTGAGTTTAGCAAACTCCTTATCAACAACGACTTCCTGTCGTTCTATGAAGGCAATACCGTGGCCGAGGAAAACCTCATCGGCACCTTCACCAACAACGACTATTCTACGAGTCTGTGCTCCGCTACAGATCCCTTCACGGTGGCCTCGCATGGCAACATGACCCTCCACTTCAGCTCCGACTACCACTGGCGTGACGAAGGTTGGGAAGCCGTTATCCGCCGTGTCCAAATCAGCAACTTTGCACCCCAGCCTCCCGTTGCAGTGATGGCCGCTTGCGACAACATGATGTCGCTCATCCCCACTACAAAGGGAGACGAAAGCACTGTCTTGCAATATAAGATTGGCTCGGGTGCCTACCAGACCTATACCCCAGGTGCTTTGATTGACCTGAACAGCCAAACCTACCCCTTGACTGTGACAGTGCAATCCGTTGTTGACGGTGTGGCTTCGACTGAAAAGCACTTCACTTTTGACCATAAGATTACTGCTCCAGGAAAGCCTACCTATGTGCCTAACCCCAGCAACAACACCATCACGGTGTATTTCCCCAACAAACCTGCTGGCGTGAACGACACCTATTATATAAGGTGGACCATCAACAATAACCCTAACGACTCCACTGCTGCTAACTATGTTGCTGAAAATCCCCAGCTTTGGGAGGTGAGCGGTCATGAATTCCAACAACCCAGCAATACGCCCAACACTGTGCCCGCGGGCGTTATCGATTATACCAATGTGACGCTGAGCACGCCTTTCTATATCCACTTCGCCACCCGAGGCACCACCTGCCCCAACGATTTCTCATGGGTGAGGACCGTGGAGATTACCCAGCGCAACGTTCCCATGCCGACCATCACCTTTGCCACCAATGGCAGCAACCAAGGTGTTACCACTTTGGCTTGCAGTCTGGAGGGTGCCACCATCTATTATACCACCGATGGCCGCGAGCCTACCACCTCCAGCGCACAATACACTTCCACCACAAACTTGGTGGTAGCGCCTGGTACCACGGTGAAGGCTATCGCCGTGAAGACGGGTTACACCAATTCCGCCGTGGCTTCGGCCATCTTCGTACCTGGTGCTGAGAGTGGCGACCCACAAAGCGGCACCTACGGCAGCGTTGTCCTCTTGGACGACCGCGAGGACCACAGCTGGAGCTACTATAGCGATGGCGAACAGCCTATCCACAGCCTCAACCCCGCCGACATTAAGATTACCTATTTAGGCAATGGTAAGATGTACACATCCACGAGTGCTACACCTTCTGGTAGTTTATCCAATGTCACAGGCGTGAAAGTAAGTAATACTGAAACCGAAGACACTTTCATCTATCTGAAGACTCTTGAGCGTGCCAATGGTAATGCTGGTACGGGCAATTGCGATTATACCACCATCCCCAACCCCTTCTCAGTACGTCCCAAGTTTACCAGTGGAACCACCACCTATTACACTGGTTTCTACACTTGGCGAGTGAAGAGTGTTTCTGGAGGTAGCATCAGTGGCAAAGCTGTGGGCGACTTCATTAATGCTGAAACAGAAGTTGCTTTTGTTCCAGATTCCGAATACGGTATGGAAGTTGAACTCGAGGCTGTTTGGGCACGTGCCTATGTGACCACGAGCACTTCTACTTCTGGCCTCCAATCTAGCGTGGGCTATGAACGTAACTTTATGGTGCTGAGTAGCAACCCAGCAACTCAAAATACCCCAACTACAGTAGGTACTGGCAATACTTATGAAAATGGTTTATATTTTCCCACCCGCACCTACTATAATTATTCGTTGACGCAACAGATTTATACGGCCGCTGAAATTAACGGCAGAGGCGTAATCACCTCACTTGCTTTCCGCGTACAGCGTGCCGCAACAAATGGAGGTGCTAGAAACCTTGATATTTATATTTCTGTTCCTTCCGTGAATTACTTCTACGCAAATAGTTCTAATTATAATACAAAAACCGTGGAAGATGATGATTTAGTGTTCTCTGGATCTGTTGCTTTCACTTCTACAGGTTGGGTAACCATACCGTTGGATACCCCATACAATTACAATGGCAATGACGACCTGATGATTACTGTTGTAGATAAAACAGGAAGTAGTAGCAATTCTAATAACAATGCTGCTCGTTTCTATACCTACTCCACTGGCGCAAATCATTCTGTGTATATCTATAGGGATAGTAATGGAGCTTATCAACCAAATAACAATTATATTTACCGAGGAAATCTTTCAACTTATAACAACCAGATTCAGTTCATAAAGACAACTAGTGCGCTTTCGGGCATCACTGTTCCCTGTACTATCACTAGTATCAATCCCGATGGCTCAAATGCGTCATCGTCGGTTTCGTTGGCAGGTAGTATTACCTGTGGAGCCGATACCAAGTTTGAGAACATCAAGATGAACGCCATACCACTCCTTTCTGCAAATGGCCATGACTTGGTAGTAGGTCGTGGCGTGACTCCAACCACATCTGGAGGCATTTGTGCTTCATACGTGAATGGTTTACTTGCCAATGCAACCTCACCTATCTATCGTATTCGTTTGGAGAGTGGAAGATATGAAATTGTCTCTATGGTGGATGGTTATTATCTCAATGAAAGCTCCCTGACTATTTCAGGTACTCCAAAGGTCTCTTTAGTCTTGGGTAGCGATTACGATCGAGCTTCAGAGAGGTATGAGGAGGGCAGTATTCAAATTACCGATGCCTTGGATGTGACCACCGCTGTTGCTGTAGGCCGTGGCCTTGAAATTGGATCAACTTCCATGGTGGGCCAAGAAACCTTCAAGACCTGGGTAAAGAGCGGAAAGATTTGCTCAAGTCACGACATGAGCTCATTCAATGCCGATTTCCCAAAAGTCCTTTATATGAGTTCACATGGTGATGCTACATACGCTGGTTACAGAAAACTCTTCATCGAAGGTGGTGAGATTTCCGCGGTTGCTGGTGGTATGGATAACTGCAATCCCGACAAGACAAATAGTCATGTGAAGACGTTTACTGCTAGAATGACCAATGGCCATATTAGAAGTGCTCTTTTTGGTGGCGCTGCACAAGTACCTTCAGGTGGCGACAAGGAAATTATCGTCACAGGTGGCATAGTCACAGGTTGGATTGGCGCTGGCTGTAATGGTACTGCTGATTCTGGTGGTCAAACCTATGGCGAAGGTTTCATATATTTTGGCGGCGATGCCATATCTGGAGGCGAAGGTAGCACGAATACGACTAATGGTGCCGCTGGCGGCTATATTTTTGGCGCTGGTAACGGACGTGCCTCAGCAACCACTTCTGGTGAGATGACTTTTGGAACCAACGTAGTGATTGCTGACCAATGCGATGTTCAGCACGATGTGTATGGTGGCGGTAACTATGGATATGCAAAGGTGTATAGCAAGGTTTATGTGTTGGGTGGCACCGTCCATGGCAATGTCTTTGGTGGTGCCAACCAAAAGAAAGGTCCTGCGACCACCGTTACTATGAAAGACGGTATTGTGGAAGGGAATCTTTATGGCGGTTCAAATATAACTGGCGAAATCAAAGCTTCAACAACGATCAACTACTCTGGAGGAACCGCCAACAACATTTATGGAGGTGGTTTAGGCGAGAACACCCATATCAAATCAGGTACCAATGTCAATGTTACCAATGGTTCATTAAACGGCAACGTGTATGGTGGTGGCCAATTAGGCACAGTGAGTGGAAACACAAATGTTTCTATTCAGGGAGGTACCGTTCATAATGTATTTGGTGCTGGTAAAGGCAATAGTACACATTCCGCTAATATCAGCGGTAACACCAATGTTATTGTTTCGGGTGGTACTGTTGAAGGTTCAGTATATGGCGGTGGTGAAGAAGGCACCGTTTCTTTCAATCCGATTACTAGTGAAGAAATTTTTGAGGATTTTGAAAATGGTTTACCTGACGGATGGGTCATAAGCGATAACGATGGTGATGGCTATAGTTGGTTCGCATACGGAGGAACAATGATTTCTCAAAGTTACGACAATACATTAGGTGTGTTAACACCCGACAACTGGTTGATCTCCAATCAGGTTCCTTTGGGAGGTTCTGTGAGTTTTTATGCGGAAGGTGTTAGCAGTTATCCTGCTGAAGTTTTTGCCGTTTATCTTTCTACTACAAGTCAGACTTCCGGCTTTACGAAAATTGGTGGTGATTATACTGCAACTGGCACTTATACGAAATATGAAGTTGACTTGAGTGCTTACAGTGGTATGGGATACATTGCCATCCGACATTACAATTGTACCGACCAATTCTATTTGACCGTGGATGACTTTACCGTTAATTATGATGTAACATCACCCACCCAAGATCTTACCTCTACTGTTTCCATCAATGGCGGTACCATCAACGAGGATGTGTTTGGCGGCGGTCGTTTGGGTAAGACCGAGGGCGATGTCCTTGTCAATGTGTTCGACGGCAACATCGCCGGTAGCGTGTATGGCGGTGCCTTTGGCAAACGAAATGAAGTGTATATTGCCGGTACCCACACCGTCAACGTTACGGGCGGCAACATCTACACCAACGTGTACGGCGGCTCACGTAACGCCGACGATGCTTTGACTTTCAGCCCGACGACTGGTGGATCGGATCCCATCAACCATGTCAACATTAGTGGCGGTCACATCTACTATCAGGTGTTCGGTAGCGGCTACTTCGGCCATAACTATGGTTCGGTGTATGTCTTCGTTGGCCAGAACGCTATCAACAATGCACCCAATGCGGCCCCTACCGCAGGCGTGAACTACAATGCAGCCGCACTGCTCATCGATGGTTCCGTGTGGGCGGGCGCCGACTTCGGTAACTTCGATGGTAACTCGTTCGGTGCAGAGACCATCGAAGGCTATTCCAATGTCTATATCGATGGCTTGGGATACAATACCGTGAGCACCCAACCTTCCGATGCCGGTTACATGAACATCGGCGGGTCCGTGTTCGGCTCAGGCACCTCGTGCTACGCTGGCATTCTCGGTCGCGACCTCATTCTCCGCAATTACGGACAGGCCGTCGAAAATCCCAACTATGGTTCCAAGGAGGCCATTATCGAGCCTTACACCACGGCCACGCGTAACCTGAAGTCAATCCAGTTCTTCAACAACGCTGTCATCGACCAGGCCCATGTCCACTTCATCGGACAGGGCCGTATCAACTCGTTGGTGGCTACCGAGAAATATTCCATTTACGAAATTGCGACCGTGGCGCGTGTCACCAACGGCAGCTCCCTCTTCCTCGATTTCCCCATGGACCAGATCATGAAGTTGGGCAGCTATGTATGCAATGACGTGTATGTTGCCTCGCCGAGCTTTACGGTGGTGGACTACACCGACCTTCCCACGACGGGTCACGACAACAAGTTCCGTGTGAATAACGGTGCCTTTATCAATGTGAAGTACCTTGGTGGTTACGGCACGGGTAAGGACTACGGTGAATTGCAAGGTTTCTTCTACATGATGACCGAAGACGAGAACAGCACCTGCGCTTATGCTCGTCCGAAGCAGAGTACCGATGCGGGCAATCAAATCAATTCTGAATATGATAACCCGAACGACGGTGGTTTCTTGAGCTATGACGCATCATACAACACCTACAATATCACTGGTGGCACAGCCAACCCAGGCGTGCAGATGCCTTACGAAAACCACACTTTGACCACCAAGGCCGGCGAGCAGTACTTCCGCATCTGGCGCTACGGTGGCCTCTATAGCTACCGCGAGGGCGTGTTCAATGCAGTGGCCAAGCCCGATGACGGCTATTCCACTGTCGATGTGTTGATTTCGCTGCCTGCTTCGCGAGGCGATGGCTCCTACTTCAGGATCAAGACGATCGACGGATTCCCGGCAGTGGACTACGGCACTGACGTGATGACCGTGAACGCGGGTGTCTACAATAGTGTCGACGGTATTCCCGACGATGAAGGATGGATGTATTATAATACGGCAAACAACACCTTCGTGTATGGACAGGAAGAAGGCCAGACGAATGTTGCCAACGGCCTTGCCCAGATGCAGCTCAATGTCAATGCCAACTTCGGCTTGGTGGCCATCCCCAATGGCTCTTTGGTGGGTGGCACCAACGCCGACTGGCTGATCTGTAACGATGCCAGCGACGAAGGCGAGGCACTGTCCACTACCACTTGGGTGAATATGGACAACACCATCAACCCGAGCATCCTCTTCCGCCTCACCTACAACAACCACCTCACCAACAATGTGACTTGGGATCCCATCATCATTACCTTCGAGCAATGCGATGCCCAAGGCCATGTGAAGGACGAGATTGAGGTGGCCCTTTCGGTGAACACTTCCACTACTATTGAGCAGGACTTCACTGCCCAGACATACGCCCTTATGGACACACATGGCACCCAGGCTGAGACCTACGTGGCCAAGGTAGTGCTTCCCGGGTATATCCCATACGTGAACATCGAAGGCGATTTGAGCGAATGGACCTTCGTGAGTGCCGAGTGGCATCCTGCAACAAGTGAGTTTACAAATGCATGGCAACAGGGCTCAGGTTATGTCCATGATCCCGCTGTCAACAACCAGTTCTCCATGCAGATCCAACCCAGCTACAACTACGACAACACTTTGGGTTGGACCTCCTACGACCATACGGCACATGACTTGAAAACTATGACATCAGGCACTTACCTGTCTTCAACCGATGGCCGTAATCCTGCCGCCTTGGACTTCATCCTGCACTTTGACGGTAGAGCCAAGTGCTATTCTACAGAGAAGATGGGCGTGCTTCATGTGGTCCTGCACTTCACCAACTATGGCGCAAGCACCGCGTCAGACCATGGCAAAGACTTGGTTATTGATGTAGAAGTGTGGCGTCGTGGCGAGGGTATCTTCTATTACCTGGACGGCGTGCATGGCAACAACTTCTACAGTGGCACCTATCCCAACGCCCCCAAGAAGACCCTAAGCGGTATCTTCAACCACTCGAACTACCAACCTGGCGATGTCATCTTCATTGTCAACACTGTCACGGCCAACTCGGCCAACGCCTTGGACTGGAACGGTGAGCAATATGGCGATGTCATCATCTACCGTTACCCAGGTGGCCACCCGTTGAATACAAGTGCTGAAGACCCGAAGTATGAGGAGTATGACCCGAACAACCTCGGCTTTGGCGGTACATTGGTGAAAGTGGAGAGAAGCATGAACATGCACGGCATCATCTTGGATGGTTTCTATTACGTGAAGGACACCACGAATTTTGCCCAACATGGAGGCAACCTGTTCTATCCTGTCCAAGAGAAATACGTGACTCCTACCTCTCCGTTGGTCGAGATTGCCGAAAACGCTTTGCTGACGCTTTACGCCGAAAGCAGACTGCAGTGGAACTACACCAACAGCGACGGCGGTGCCGTTTACAACGAAGGCGAGCTGATTCTGAGAGGCGGTAGCCGAATCGTACACAACGCGGTGCTATCCAACTCCTACAATGGCGCTGGTGTCTATCTGGACGACGGTGCTACGCTGATTGTCTCTGACGAGGTGACCATCGACACCAACCATGTTGTTACACACGAGCATGTCGCAGTTCACGGTACCGACAAGAACAACAACGTCTACCTTGCCACCGCAGGAAACGTGGTGCAGGTGGGTACTGTCGACCCGACCGATGGTCTCAGTGCCTTGGAAAACACCTCGAGAATCGGTGTCACCAAAGGCGAGTGGGGCCAATACTACTATACCCCCATTGCCTATTCCGACGGTGGCATGGACTATCTGGGCAACATCATCCCTGCGAATCCAGAGACTGCCCAAGCCCGCGACTACCTGATTTTCGACGACGACTTGTACTATCCTTTAGTCACCCTCAACAACACCCCGGGCTATGAACCCAACTATGACTACCTCTTCTGGGTGGGTACTTGGGTTACCACAGTGAGAACGCAGCCCACCGACTTCAATCCCAACGCGATCGATACTCCTGAAGAGTTGGCTTGGGCCATCTCAATAGTCAACGGCTCGAACACCGTCACCAGCCCGCAAAACAATACCAACTTCAACATCACTGCCGACATCGACATGAAGGCCAGAATCTGGGTCCCGATGGGCACGTCGGCTGCTCCTTACACTGGTCACTTCAACGCCAACGGTCACCTCATCGAGGGTGTGCGTAGCCCGTTGAACAGCGAGGATATGGCCATGTTCGGCCATGTGGGCAACAATGCCAACATCGAGAACATGGTGCTCAATGTCGACTTCAGCGGCGGTAACTCCGTCAACATGGCTGCCTTGGCAGCGAACATGGCAGGTGGCACCATCAGCAACGTGGAAGCGGCAGGCACCATCACGGGTACGAGTACCACGGAAGTTATGGGTGGCCTTGTCGCTAACAAGACCGGCGGTACCGTCCATTCGTCCTTCGCGGTGAATACCATGACCACCACCAATGCCGACAGCGACATGGGCGGCCTCGTGGGCATCAACACCGGCGACCTCATCAACAGCTATTCCAATGTCATCATGAGCGGTGCCGACCGCATCGGCGGTTTGGCCGGTATGAACAACGGGCGCATCGAGAACTGTTATGTGGTGCTCGGCGAACAGACCTTCCCGGCCTTCGCCTACGACAATACCGGACATAACATCAACCACTGCTATGCGGCTGAGGGTGTTTCCAACTACGTTACAGCAGGGAAAGAGGGTACGCTCAACGGCCATGGCAACTATGGAGACGTTGAGGAAGACATCAAGAGCATGGACTACATGTACTACGACAACTTGGTGACCCTCAACGGCGGCGGATCCAATGCTTATGTTCCTGCCGTGAATAGCGAAGATACCTATCTCGAACACACCTATCTCGACGACAAACACACCGTGGTTTGGAGAGGCCTGCTCAGCGTGCTGAACCAATGGGTAAGAGCCCATAGTGGCTATACCTTGTGGAACCGCCCGGTGACGACCAACGTCAACGGCGACCTGCCGGTGCTGGCCTTCCCGGCCGACTCCTGCCTGGCCACCCTCAATGCAGACGGAAGGTACCTGCGCTACTCACCCAATCTCGATGTCCTGCTGTCGAAGTACAATGACGCGAGCATGACAGTTCCCACTGCCAGCATATTCGTCTACGGCACGGTCAGCGAGGTGGCTCTTGTCCCGAAGAGCAACGTGCATGTCTTCGTTGACGAGGATGCCGTGCTGCTGCAAACCGCCGATGCGCAATCCTTCGGCAACGTCACCGTGGGTGTCACCTTCGACAACTCCTGCAGGACTGCCATCGACTACTGGGGCAACCAGCTGTTCTATGACTGGCACATGATGTCGACACCGCTCAGCGATGCCAAGATGGGAACCAAGTATGATGAATATGTGACTGACATGGCTCATTCCGATCCCTCCCTCAACTGGGGCGATGTGAAGGAACTTAGCGGCAGCTACTTCCCCAACGGGCTGCTCGATTCGGATTGGAAGTGGGACTTCTACACCTACTTTGAGCCGGAATACCACTGGATCAACTTCAAGCGTGACAAGGAAAACCACTTCCACTTTGATGGGATTAACGGCGTGCACGAGAACATCGAGTATACGGGTACGGACCAAGGCGCGAACGACGAAGAGAGTGCAAGTTGTGTGTTCACCCCCGGCAAGGGCTACATGATGGCTATCAGCAAGGACAGCTACATGAACAGCACGGGTACGCTGAATCCCTATGGCGTGTCGATATCGCTCACCAATTTGGAGCCTCTAAGCCCCACTTACAACAAGGGCTGGAACCTCGTGGGCAACCCGTTCCAGGCCTATCTCGACATCACCGCGCTGGGTAGGGACATCTATGCCTACGATGCCGACCAGGGTGTGTATGCGCCCTACACGACCGGCAGCTCTGAGAACCCCGTCATACCTTCCCGCTACATCCACCCGCACCAGGCCTTCTTCGTTCATACGTCATCGAACGGCGAGAACCTTGTGTTCACCAAAGCCATGGCAAAGACGCAGTCGACCCCGACCTCTTACTTCCGTAGCGAGGGGCAGGTTAACTATCCGTTGGTGAACCTCTTTGCGGAGAACGAGCGTGGCAACCGCGACCTGACCATCATCGAGTTCAACCGTCCCGAACTGGGCGGTGCCACCAAGATGAACTATCTGGTCAACGCCAACTTCAAGATTGCGGCTCACCTTGGTGGACACAACTACGGACTATTGTTTGCACCGGAAGGCACCGAGCGGATACCCGTGCGCTTCATGACGGATCAGGACGGTACCTTCACGCTGCGTTGGAGCACCTACAATGGCGACTTCTCCAGCCTGCGCCTGATCGACAACAAGACGGGTGTCAACTACGACATGCTGGCCAACGACCACTACACCTTCGAGGCCTCAGCCGACGACTATGATTCGCGCTTCTACATCACCTACACCGTGACGAGCGTGAATGAGAACGTCGATGGTGACAACAGCTTCGCCTACTTCGACGGCAGCGAGTGGGTCATCAACTGCAAGGGCCATCTGGATGTGATCGACATGACGGGTCGTGTGCTCTATGCCACGCAGCTGGACAACGACCAAAACAGGGTCAACCTCGTTGGCTATGCCCAGGGCGTTTACCTGTTGCGTGTGGTGGACAACAAGGTCGTAAGGACCCAAAAGGTCATTGTCAGATGACAGAGGGCAAAGCCGTTGACGCGGTTATGCGCGTCAACGGCAGCCCTTGAAACGATAGCGGACGTAAACAATTGGATAAACAACAATAACACACAATAAGATGAAAAAAAGAGTATTGACAATTGTCGCAGCTTTGGCGCTGGCAATCACACCGGCAGTGGCCCAGGTCTTCATCGACGAAGACGAGATGAACGAGAACCGAGGCACGATGGCAACAGGCGGCTTTGGGGCGATGGTTCCCCAGCAAGATGTGTTCTTTGACCAGTTCATCCCCGTGGGTGACGGCTTGTTGCTGCTTGGCGGTTTGGGCATCACCTATTTGCTGGGTAAGCGTAAAAAAGACGAATAATCTGTATATTGCTCGTCTCATTTTTTCTGGTTTTAGCGGTTCTGCCTCGTTAGGTGGAACCGCTTTTTTGCATTTGGGGATAAAAAACATTGGTTGTTTGGACAAATATAACTATTTTTGCCGCGCCTAAGAGTGTTGTATGCACTATTTTGGGCGACTTGTAAGTAGAATTGTGCGTAAACTAAATAATTAATATTCAGATAGTTATAAATAATTCCATAGAAGAAAACTAGTGGGAACACACCTTGGTTAAGTTTACTGGTGTATTCTCTTGTATTTTTGTTGTCAAAGCAAATTCAAAGTATCAAATTAAAATAAATTACGATGAATCAATTAGTTACAATTCCCCAAAACGCGAAAACAGTTATGCGGCAAAAACTACGCATATGGAAGACAAGCCTCATGATGCGGGCTGTTTTCCTGGCACTTTGTGCCGTGGCTTTCGTTGTGCCGGCAAAGGCACAAAACGAGACCCTTAAAATGACCAACGGGACACGTCAGGTGCCATCCAATGGTTTCATTTTTTACGACTCAGGCGGTCCGCTGCTCTTCGATCCTGCGGTTGACCCTGCCAATGCCAATGAGTACAACTGGACCACTTGGTACCAGCACAACGAGGACTACAGATTGACTCTCACCGTGCCGGAAGGCAAGGGTGTCAAGGTTGAGTTTAGCAAGCTCCTCATCAACAACGACTTCCTGTATTTCTATGAAGGCGATGTGGTGGATGAAGCTAACCTCATCAGCATCTTGACCTGTAACGAATACTCCAGTAGTTTGGATGATTTCTCCGTGATTTCGCACGGCAACATGACCATCCGGTTTGTATCAGACCAACGCTGGCGTGACGAAGGTTGGGTGGCCACCATCACTCAGACCGATGCGTTTGTGCCTCAACCCCCAGTGGCAGTGATGGCCGCTTGTTCCAACCAGATGTTGCTTATCCCCACTTGCAATGCCGATGCTGGTGGCACGATGCCGATGCAATACAAGCTCGGCTCTGATGGTGCTTGGACAGACTATACTACTACAGGTACATGGATTGACTTGAGCAGCCAGACTTTCCCCCTAACTGTGACAACGAGGACCAAGATTGACGAAGGGAGTTTTTCAAGCGAGAACACCTTCACCTTCAATCAGATTCTCCCCCCAGGCGTGCCTGGCAAAGAAGAACACCACGACGTCAACAAGGTGACGGTGTTCTTCCCCAATAAACCTGCAGGCGTGAACGATACCTATTATATAAGGTGGACCATTAACAACAACCCCACCACAGCCAATGAGAACCCTCTCCTGTGGGAACAGGTGGGGCATGAGTTCCAGCAGCCTAACAACACCCCGAACACCGTGCCTGCTGGCGACATCGACTATACCGATGTCGATTTGGAAATGCCATTCTATATCCACTTCGCAACGCGAGGCACCACCTGCCCCGACTTGTTCTCTGGAGTGGTAACGGTGGCCATTACCCAACGTTATGTGCCTATGCCGACTATTTCGTTTACAGATTCGGGTTCTACCACTTTGGAATGTAGCCTTGAAGGAGCCGAAATCTACTATACCACCAACGGCAACACCCCCACCGATGCCAGCATACATTATCCTGGCGAAAGTTTCACGGTACCGCCTGGAACCACCGTGAAAGCCATTGCTATTAAAGAGGGTTACATTACCTCTGTTGTTGCGTCGGCCATCTTCATTCCCGGTGGTGAAGACGGCGGCAACGGCGTGTATGGTGACATAGTGCTGTTGGACGACCGCGAGGACCACAGTTGGAGCTACTATAGCGATGGCGACCAGCCTATCCACAGCCTCAAGCCTGCCGATGTGAAGATAAGTTACTACGGCAACGGCCTGCAAACAGTGAGCACCACCAATGGAGCGAACCCTGCCAATGACAGTTGGACTGCCGATGCCACTGGCGTGCAGGTAGGCCCCAACGAATCAGGCAACCAGTTCATCTATCTGAAAACCCTCGAAAACGCCAACGAAGATGGCTCGGGAAACGCCGATGGCTCGCGCAACTACCCTTATACCACGATTCCCAACCCCTTCTCAAAAAGACCAGTTTACACCAGCGTTTCATACACAGCAAGTACACAAAACATTTACATTAGTACCGTGCAAGACAATGCTTATGGCTATATTTATGTAACTTATACTGACGAAAATAACCAACAGCAGCAGTGGGATGGATATATTAATTGGAGTGAAGATACTGGTAACATTGAACCTTCAACAACCATCACGGTTAAAACTGGTACGGTAGTTACCTTCCGGTTGACCACCATAGATCCCGACAACAACTGGGGCACTTGGGTTGGTACTAATGGTAATCATCTTGTCGGTTATGAAGCTCGATATGACAACGCGGCGGGCGAAACCATCAGTTCGGGTTCTTTGAATTATAGTGGTGGACAAATCACAAACACAGCTACGGTAGAGGCAGCTGTGGCTGTTCGTCTTGAATACACGAAAGAAGGTACCGGTAGTTGGTACAACGGAGCTAATGTCAGTTATCAATATACAGACCCCTTGGGTAACGTTGTAGGCCCTCATTATCTAACAGAAGGCAACGCTAATGATATTACTGACTATGCACCCATTATCATTGATGTAAAACCCAACTCCATTATCTATTTGACGGCACACCACGAGGGAGGTGCCAATGCGTATTCCATCACCGCCTATAATAACGTTTCTAATGAACAAATTGCCCAAGCTAAAACCCAAAATGGTGTAGTGATGGATGCAAACGCTTCCGCTATGGTTAGCAGTGGCGGCACCACTACCACAGACTGGCGTGGCTTCTATGCCTGGCGTGTGAAACGCTTGAGCAATGGCGTGAAGATTAAGGTGAACGGCACGGAATATGGCTCCGATCAAATCAGTGCCATTCCATTCATCAATGCCGAGACACCGGTTGAGTTTGTAACCACTAATGAATACGGCAATGAAGTGGATTTCGAGGCCTTGTGGGCCAAAGCTTATGTGGTGAGGTATACTCGTAATGCTAATGTTACTGTCTCAAATCAATCTGTGGGTTTCGAACGTAATTTTGTGGTATTAGCACGTAATAATAATGATTTTACTTTAGGAGGTGGTAATAACCGTTTGAACAACCCCTATAATAGGGCTGTCACCATTTCTTCCTACAACCCTGATGGAACGCTGGGCGCAAATGGTTGTGGAATCGACTTTGGGGGAGATCTCGATTTAAACTATGACCTCAAACTCGAGTACGTTCAAAATTTTAGTTACGCCAATAGTACGTATTACATCAATGCCAACGGACATTATCTCTGCATTGGTAGAGGTATGACAACCAACTATACAATTGCCGCCCAGATTAATGCCATACGGGGAAATGCATATACTCTTAATGCAAGTAACACGAAAATCCGTATTGAAAGTGGCAATTATGGTCATATTCATGTTTTGGCAGGACAATATGGTTATACAAACCAATCAGGTCAAAGATTCCATACTTTGTTGACATTTGGTACCGATTATGATCGAGCAACTAAAGATAACAATAAACTTACCGTCGCCCCATCTAATGGAGAAATCACTTTTGGAAACAGATATCCTTTATATGGTGAAAATGGAGATAGACGCATTAATGCCTCAGTTAATAGAAGAGAGCGTACATTTACTTGCATTACAAAAAGCGGAAAATTCCAAGAAGATCAATTCGAAAATACGGTGGGAAGTAATTCGCAGTCGTTCTACATTGGCACTACAGGTGAAAGCAACTCCTATAGCGGAAAACGTTATTTGACCGTGGAAGGTGGTGAGTTCGCTTGCATTGCTGGCGGTCGTGGACCAAAAGCATCTGGTGATGATAATACTTATCCAACTACTACAGCGACCTATGTTGATAGAAACGACACCACAGCTACTATTCGTATCAAGAAAGATGCTATTATCCATGGTGGTATTTATGGCGGTGCCGCTGCAAGTGCTGCTTGGGGCAACAGAAAGATCATCATCACTGGCGGTACCATCGAAGGATGGGTAGCAGGCGGATGTAATGGTACAAGTTCAAATACTGATTATGGTGGCAGAGGTATCGGCGACTCTTATATTTACGTTGGCGGCAATGCCGTCATTGGTGGAGAAACCCCCAATACCATTCCTGTAGGAACTGATGATCTAGGTATCCCTATACCAGGAACTATTGGTGGCAATGTTTTCGGAGCTGGACGTGGCAGTTTTGGAGGACCAAATGTTCCCTCGTCAATGGATAACTCCTATGTGGTAATTGCTGACCATTGTGATATTCTTCACAGTGTCTATGGTGGTGGCAACCTCGGCCGCGTGTTCGAAGGCGAGGGTCATGCTGCCAATGTTTATATCCTTGGTGGTACGATTCATGAGGATGTGTATGGAGGTGCCAATTTGGCCAATTCCCAGATGGCGTTTGTCCATATCAAGGATGGTGTTGTGGAAGGCAGCGTCTATGGCGGCAGCAATACCGAAGGAACTGCGAACGGATTAGCCCAGATTAACATGAGCGGAGGCTCAGTGGGCGGTTCCGTCTTTGGTGGCGGCTATGGCGTTTCCACCAATATGAATGCTGGCACTGAGGTCAACATCAGCGGCGGTACTATTAATAATAATGTGTATGGTGGCGGTGAAGAAGGTACTGTCACGAGCAACACCAACGTCAACTTCAGCGGTGGCACGGTGCAGAATGTGTTTGGTGCCGGTAAGGGGTCTTCTTCCTCCACAGCTTTGGTCTCCGGACAAACCCACGCCATGGTCAGCGGCGGCACGGTGAAACACTGTGTGTATGGCGGCGGTGAGGCTGGTGACGTGAACAACGGCCTTGGCAACCTGGCTTCCACGGTAGTCATCAGTGGTGGTACTGTCGAACAGGATGTGTTTGGCGGTGGCCGTCTGGGTAAGACTACTGGTAATGTCATCGTCAATATGTATGATGGTGTTGTCGGTGGCAGTGTGTTCGGTGGTGCCTTCGGCTCGAGAGATAATGTATATATTGCCGGTACCCACACCGTCAATATCATGGGCGGCAACATCTATACCAACGTGTATGGCGGTTCCCGACAAGCCGACGATGCCTTGAGCTTCACTCCTACAGCGAGTGATGCTATGGTCAACTGTGTCAACATTAGCGGTGGCCACATCTTCTATCAGGTCTTCGCTGGCGGTTTCTTCGGCCATAACTATGGTTCGGTATATGCCCTAATCGGTCAGAATGCCATCTTCAACGCACCTTACCATTTTCCAACCGATAACTTGAGCTACAGCATTTCTCAGCTCATCATCGACGGCTCCGTATGGACAGGTGCCGACTTCGGTGCCTTCGACGGTTCCGAGTTTGGTGCTGCCACCATTGATGGCCGTTCCAATGTGTATATCGATGGCTTGGGCTATAACACCGTCAGCACCCAACCCTCTTCTGCCGGTTATATGAACATCGGCACCTCCGTGCTTGGCGTGGGTACCTCGTGTTATGCTGGAGAACGTAGCGACCTCATCTTCCGTAACTACGGCCAGACGGTCGACAATCCCAATTTCAGTAAGGATGCCATCGTTGAACCTTACACTTCGGCTACGCGTAACCTGAAGTCGATTCAGTTCTTCAATGAAGCCGTCATCGAGAAAGCCCACGTCCACTTTATCGGACAAGGCCGAATCAACTCCTTGCTGACTACCGAGAAATATGCCCTCTATGAAGTCAAGGAAGTGATGCGCGTCACCAATGGCAGCTCCCTCTTCATCGACT
Organism: uncultured Bacteroidales bacterium; assembly: GCA_946408345.1. Taxonomy (GTDB): domain Bacteria; phylum Bacteroidota; class Bacteroidia; order Bacteroidales; family F082; genus Limimorpha. The sequence continues at coordinate 38,150 of CAMJRR010000017.1, forward strand.
TCCCCATTGACCAAATGATGAAGATGGGCAGCTACACCTGCCCCGACGTGTATGCCGCCACCCCGACTTTCACAAAGGTAGACTACAATCAACTCAGCCAGTCGGGTAAAGACAACAAGTTCCGCATCAATGCAGGTGCTTTCATTAATGTCAAGTATATGAACGGCTACGGCGATGGTAAGCACTACGGCGAGTTTGAAGGCTTCTTCTACGTAATGACCGACGACGAGAACAGCGTTTGTGCCTATGCACGCCCGAAGCAAAGCACTGACCCGGGCAATGAAATCGATTCCGGTTATGATAATCCCTACGATGGTGGTTTCCTGAGTTACCATAGTGAATACAATATTTACGACCTCCAAGGCGGCACCGACGGGACGGGGATACAGATGCCTTACGAAAACCACACTTTAGGTGTCAAGGCCGGTGAAATGTATTTCCGCATCTGGCGTTATGGTGGTTTACATAGCTACCGTCAGGGTGTGTTCAATGCAGTGGCACAACCGAGTACAAATGCAGGCTATTCCACCACCGATGTTTTGATTAATCTGCCCGCTGCGCGTGGCGACGGCTCCTTCTACAGAATCAAGACTGTAGGCGGCTTCCCCTTGGTGGACTATGGCGGCGATGTGTTGACGGTTAACGCCGGTGTCTATAACAGCACCAACGACACTCCTGCTTCCAATGGATGGATGTATTACAACAGCACAACCAATGAATTCGTTTACAACTTGGGAGATGATAATTCCAATGTATCCTCAGGTCTCGATGTCCTCCATGAGAATGTCAATGCCAACTTCGGCCTCGTGGCCATTCCGCAAGGCTCCTTGGTAGGTAGTGGCAACAACAATTGGCTGATCTGCAACGATGCCAGCGATGAAAACGAGTTGCTCACCACCACCCAATGGACGAACTACGACCAAAACACCAACCCAAGCATCCTTTTCCGTCTCACCTACTACAACCAATTGACCAACAATGTGGTTTGGGATCCCATCACCATCATTTTTGAGCAATGTGTTGTAGATTCGGAAGGCAATGTTATTGTGAAGGACGAGGTTGAGGTTGCCCTTTCGGTGAGCACTTCCACCACCATTGAGCAGAACTTCACTGCCCAGACGTTTGCCCTTATGGATGGTACGGGCACTACTGCCTATAACACCTTTACGGCGAAGGTGGTATTGCCGAGCTATTTCCCCTCTATCCAAACACCTGGTGAACTAAGTAACTGGGTATTTAAGAGCGCAGTTTGGTCGCCCAATGACACGGTGACAAGCGGCAACCATATTGCATTTGATAATGACTCATGGACAGCTGGTTCCGGCTATACCTCTCGTCCTTACGAGTCGTTCTCTATGGAGATTCAGCCCAGCTACAACTTCGACAACACCTTGGGTTGGACTTCCTTCGACCCTACATCGTATGATTTGAAAAACATATCGACGAATACGCTGCTGTCGTCCACCGACGGACGTAACAATGCCGCCTTTGACTTCATCCTGCACTACGATCGTCGAGTGAGCTGTAACGATGAAAAGTTGATGGGTGTGCTTCGAGTGATTTTGGAAATCGATAACTTCAAAGGCACGCCGAATAATAAGAAAGAGGTGATTATTGATGTGGAGGTATGGCGTCGTGGCATCGGTCGCAATTATTACATCGATGGCGTGAACGGCAACAACTACTACAACGGCACCTTCCCCGATGCTGCCAAGAGGTCTCTTAGCGGTATCTTCAACCATTCGGACTATAAGCCTGGCGACAATATTTTCATTGTGAACACGGTCACCGCTGATGGAAACAGCACCTTGGATTGGAATGGTCAGCAGTATGGTCAGGTTCTTATCTATCGTTATCCCGGAGGCCATCCGCTGAGTGGTTATAATAACACCAATGAATGTTACTTAGACTACAGTGATTATTATCCGGGCAATATGGGCTTTGCCGGCCCCTTGGTGCAGGTGGAGACGACCATGGATATACACGGTATCATTTTGGATGGTGCCCAAACAATTCACTCCACTTATGATTATTATCTGTATCCTATGGAGGATGATGGACGTTATGTAACTCCCACAGCTCCGTTGGTCAGTATCGCCGAAGATGCCGTCCTGACGGTTTATGGCCAAAGCGGGTTCCAATGGAACTACAGCAATGGCAATGGCGGTGCCATTTATAACGCGGGTACTATGTACATTAATGATGGTAGTTTCATCAACAACAACGCCGTTTTGAGCAGTGATTACAACGGTGCCGGTGTTTATCTGAAAGACGGTTCCACACTTATTGTCTCCGATTTGGTGAACATCACTAACAACCATGTCGTTACCCACACAGGCAATGCAACGAGTGACGATCCGAATAACAATGTCTATCTCGTAAGCGAAGGCAGTGTGATTCAGGTAGGCACCCTCGACCCGAACGATGTCTATGATCAATTGGACAATGCTTCCAGTATCGGTGTTACCAAGGGCGACTGGGGTAGATACTATTATACTCCTATTGCCTATTCCGAAGTGGGCAGCGATGTCTTGGAAAACCTGATGCCTGAGGATGAAGAAGCACCAGCAGAAGACTATCTGATCTTTGATGATGGTCTTTACTACCATTTGGTTACCCTCAACAACACGGAAACCTATGAGCCTTCCTCTAATTACTTGTTCTGGGTCGGCACTTGGGTCACCGCAGTGCATTCGAAACCGAGTACCTATACCGAGGTGCCGAATGGAGGAACCGCAACAATTCATAATTCCAACGACTTGGCTTGGGCCATCTCCGTGGTCAACGGATTGAACAAGCACGAAGCCAACCCCAACACCAACTTCATAGTCACAGCCGACATTGATATGGCAGCCAACATTTGGGTCCCGATTGGAACGAATAACTATCCTTACACGGGTACCTTCGATGCCCAAGGCCATGTCATCACAGGTGTACATAGCCCCTTGAACAGCGAGAATATGGGTACGTTCGGCATCATCAATGGGGGCACTGTTGAGAATATGATTGTCAGTGTCGACTTCAGCGGCGGTAACTCCGTCAATATGGGCGGCGTGGCAGCCGTTGTGAATGGAGAGGGCAGCACCATCAGCAACGTGGAGGCGGCTGGTAACATCACAGGCACCAGCACCACCGAAGCCATCGGCGGCATTGTTGCTGTTGTTAATCCTCCCACTGGAACGAACCCCGATCCCCAAATTATCGGCAACGTGTTCTCCGTGGCCACGATGACTGCGACAAACCCTGAGACCCATATTGGTGGTCTCGTGGGTGACAACGCTGCTGACCTCATCAACAGCTACGCCAACGCTACCATGAGCGGCTCCGACCACATCGGCGGCTTGGTATCGATGAACAAGGGCCATATCGAGAACTGCTACTCCGTGATTGGCGAACAGACCTTCCCGGCTTTCGCTGATGTGAACGTCAAAAATGATGACTTTACAGGTGTAATTAAGATTTGCTACACGGATACTCCATACCAAGGCAAATATGTCAATTCCAATCAGACTGGTGCTGTTTTGGACGGTTATGGCACATACGGCTCTGTGTTGGAGCGCAAGGCCATCGGCTATATGTATTACGACAACGCTATTGGAACCATCATTGAGTCAGATTCGGAGAATCCAACGAACGTCTACACCCATGGCGAAACCATTGATTACACCAACAACCATAAGATCAATTGGAATGGTTTGCTGTGGTCGCTGAACCGATGGGTGAGCACCAACCCTGACTACCCAGGCTGCACTCCTTGGTTCCGTCCCACTTCGGGTGAAATCAATGGTGACCTGCCCATCTTGGGCTTCCCGATGGACAACTGCCTCGGCACTACCGATGCAGACGGCAAGTTCCTCCAGTATGGTTCTATTGTTAATGCAAATGGTTTGGATCACGTCCTTGTCACCTATAACGACAATATGGATGGCGCTGCTTCGTCGTTGTTCCTGTATGGCGAAGCCACAGGAGTGAATAACGTACCGAAGAGCAACGTCAGAGTGTATATTAATGAGGATGCCGTGCTGAAGCAGTCATCCACTGCCGGGGACTTTATTAACACTGTTGTGGGCATCACCTTCGACAACTCCTGCCGGAACTCTTACGACTACTGGGGCAATCAATTGCTCTATGACTGGCACATGATGTCGACACCGCTCAAGAACGCCAAGATGGGAACCGAGTATAGCGAATATGATACCGACCCGTCGCATTCCGATCCCGCCCTCAATTGGGGCGACGTCACTCAACTCAACGACAGCTACTTCCCCAACGGTCTGATGGCTTCGGGTCTGAGTTGGGACTTCTACTGCTACTATGAGCCTCAATACCACTGGATCAACTTCAAGCGCGACAAGTACAACCACTTCCACTATGACGAAATCAGTGGGGAACACGCGAACATTGTCTATGACGGTTTGGACCAAGGCTCAAACGATGATGAGAGCGCGAACTGCGTGTTCACTCCGGGCAAGGGCTATATGATGGCCATCAGCCAGGACAGCTATATGAGCAGCCAAGGCGTGCTCAACAGGGGCGGTGAGACGGTTGCGATCACCAACCAAGAGCCTACCGGCATAAACTACAACAAGGGCTGGAATCTGGTGGGCAACCCCTACCAGGCCTATCTCGACCTGGACGATGTCGCCTCGGGCTTGACGATGAAGCAGTTCTACATCTATGATGCCGACCAGGATATGTATGTCCCGTACACCTACGAACAGTCGAAAAACACCGTGACGCCTTCGCGTTACATCCACCCGCACCAGGCGTTCTTCATGTATGCAAGCACAACCACCGACTTTGAGTTTAACTATGCTTGGGCCAAGACGAAGCCGACCGACGAAGAAGACATCTACTACTTCCGCGACACGGAGAACCGTTTGAACTACCCCTTGGTCAACCTCTTCGCCGAGAACCAGCGCGGCAACCGCGACCTTGCCATCATCGAGTTCAACCGTCCCGAGCTGGGCGGTGCCACGAAGGTGAGAGGCCTGCGCAACGCCAACTTCAGGATAGCGGCGAGCATGGCAGGTGTCAACTACGGCATCTTGTTCACGCCTGAGGGCACGGAGAAGGTCCCGGTAAGCTTCCAGACCGAGCAAGACGGCATCTACACGCTGACGTGGGACATGCAGAACGGCGACTTCACGAGCCTGCGCCTGGTCGACAACAAGACGGGCGTGAACTACGACATGCTGTCGAACGACAGCTACACGTTCGAGGCGTCGGCCGACGACTACGCGTCGCGCTTCTACATCACCTACGCTGTGACAGGCGTGGAGGAGGGTGGCGTCTCATGCGAGAGCGGCAGCTTCGCCTTCTACGACGGGAGCGAGTGGGTGGTCAACGGCAAGGGCCGTATGGACGTGGTCGACATGACGGGCCGCGTGCTCCTCGAGAAGCAGCTGGACGAAGACCAGAGCCGGGTCAACCTCGACGGCCTTGCCAAGGGCGTTTACCTGTTGCGTGTGGTGGACAACAAGGTCGTAAGGACCCAAAAGGTCATTGTCAGATGACAGAGGGCAAAGCCGTTGACGCGGTTATGCGCGTCAACGGCAGCCCTTGAAACGATAGCGGACGTAAACAATTGGATAAACAACAATAACACACAATAAGATGAAAAAAAGAGTATTGACAATTGTCGCAGCTTTGGCGCTGGCAATCACACCGGCAGTGGCCCAGGTCTTCATCGACGAAGACGAGATGAACGAGAACCGAGGCACGATGGCAACAGGCGGCTTTGGGGCGATGGTTCCCCAGCAAGATGTGTTCTTTGACCAGTTCATCCCCGTGGGTGACGGCTTGTTGCTGCTTGGCGGTTTGGGCATCACCTATTTGCTGGGTAAGCGTAAAAAAGACGAATAACGCTTTTGTTATTCGCCGTATTTGGTTGTTATTTTTTTGACGGCTCCTCCTCCAAAAAGGTGGAGCCGTTTTTTTGTTGGTATTATGGGAATAAAAAACGTAGAGGCGGTGCAAGCACTGCCTCTACTGTAATTACACTTTGGATTGCTTCGCAAGAAATGTTTTGTATGGACCGACGGATTTCTGCGGAGCCAATCCCACAATCAATATTTCATCATCTCGATGAGGTCGACCATACGGTTGGAATAACCCCATTCGTTGTCATACCACGACATAATCTTCACCATCTTGCCCATCACCATGGTGCTTTGGGCATCGAAGATGCTGCTGTGTGGGTTGTGGATGACGTCGCAGCTCACGATCGGGTCCTCAGTGTATTCGAGCACACCCTTCATCGGGCCTTCAGCGGCTTCCTTCATGGCAGCGTTGATCTCTTCCTTCGTGGCTTCGGTCTTCAGCGTGCAGACGAGGTCGACGAGTGAACCGGTCGGCGTAGGAACGCGGACGGCGATGCCGTCGAGTTTGCCATTCAGTTCGGGGATGACGATACCCACGGCCTTGGCGGCACCAGTGGTGGTCGGGATCTGCGACATGGCGGCGCTACGGGCGCGGCGCAGGTCGCTGTGAGGACCGTCGAGGATGACTTGGTCGTTGGTGTAGCTGTGGATGGTGGTGATGTAGCCCTGCTCGATGCCGAAACGGTCGTTCAACACCTTTGCGACAGGAGCCAGGCAGTTGGTGGTGCAGGAAGCGTTGCTGACGCATTCCACATCGTCGGTGAGGTCGTTGTTGTTCACGCCGACCACGACGGTGGCGTCGATGGCGTCTTTCGAGGGAGCGGAAAGGATGACCTTCTTGGCACCAGCCTTCAGGTGGTCGCCATAGCCGCCCTTGCTGCTTTCCTTCGAGCGGAACACGCCTGTGGACTCAACCACCACATCTGGAGTCTTGCTCCATTTGATGTTCAGCGGTGAACGCTCGGCCGTGACGGGGATGCGCTGGCCGTTGACGATGAGCGCGGTTTCGTCGTATTCCACCGTGCCGGGGAACTTGCCCTGGGTGGAGTCGTATTTCAACAGGTGGGCCAGCACCTTGGTGCTCGTCAGGTCGTTGACGCCCACGATTTCCAGATTCGGACGTTCGCAGATGATGCGGAACACGTTACGGCCAATACGGCCGAAACCATTGATACCTACTTTAATCTTTTCCATTTTTGTAAATTTATGATTTCTAATCAATTACGTTCAATTTAGGCTGTAAAAAGCCATGCAAAGTTAGTCATTTTTGAGTTGTCCGCGTATTATTGGATTATTTTTTGCAAAATTACGATTTCTTTGCGAAATAGGTTGCTTTATTGCCAAATTTCCTGTTTTTTCATTCCGATTTGTTTTTTTTCGTAATTTTGCAGCCTCAAAATAGAGGAAAAGGAATGAAAAACCTTTGTAATATATTGAATATCAATAAATTAAGCAAAAATTCGGGGAAGGGGGTAAATCTCCTTTCCGAGTTTTCGCATACCCTTAGTCCAAGACAGGCGGGAATGGCTTGTCTTGGATTTTTTGTGCCTGGCGGGCAAACCCCTCAAATCTTTGAATCTTTAAATCTTAAATCTTTAAATAATACTAAATCCTTAAATCTCAACTAAATGAAAACAACCAAATCTTTGAAAACTGTCGCGTTTGCGCTTGGGCTGGCGGCCATGATGGTGCCGGCCACGACCTTGAACGCACAAGGCAGACCAGGAGGCTTGTTTGGTTCCCAAAACGCCCCCACCGAAAAAAAAGGTGGCTCTATGTTGATGAGGGACGGCTCTACCTCTGGCTTCAACATTGGCGTCGAGCAGTTCGGCGGTGAGAATGGCGGTGGCGAGGGAGGCTTCAACATCGGCACCGAGCAATTCGGCGACGCCCCGCTTGGCAGCGGACTCTTCATCATGGCTGCGGCTGGCGCGGCCTACGCATTTTCAAAAAAACGTAAAAAACAGGAAAACAACTAAAAACACATCAATCTACAATGAAAAGACTTAGCACAATCATCATGGCCTTGGCTCTCGTGCTTGGTATGAGCCAATGCAAGAAAGAGGAAACTCCCACCACGGGCAACACCACGCCCTCCAACCCTGGGGTGCACATCACCGTGAACGTGGGAGAAAATGAAGACAACGGCGGCAAGGGCGAAAACGGCGAAAGACACAACATTGCCCCGGCTTACGGTCTGTTTTCCTTCTCCAGCGGCGACGTCCTCTATGTGGGCCACGACGGCAAATTTGTGGGCACTTTGACATTCGCCAACGGCTTTTTCGACGGCACCATCTACCCGGATGCAACCGTCACCGACCAGCCCCTGCACTTCTACTTCGTAGGCAATGCGGCTGTTACTGGAACACCTGTGGCCGAACAAACCACTTCGCTCAGCATCAACATTGCTGACCAAAGCGAGAACCTGCCCGTGCTTTCCTACGGCGCTTCCACGAAGCCTTTCACCGGCGCAGGCACCACCTATTCCACCACGCTGAGGAACCAGTGTGCCTTGGTGAGGTTCGACCTTCTGAATCAAGGGGATTATGAAGTTACCCTGTCGGGCGTGCCTACGCAGGCCACCGTTGACTTTGCCAACAACGCCATCACGCCCAACACCAGTACCACAGGCGACATCACCCTTTATGGCGAGGAAGGAAACACCGCTATCAGATGGGCCATCCTGCTGCCTGGTACCAACCTTGGAGACAAAATTGGAGAAGATGAAGGTGATTTGACTTGGAATGGAGAAGGCGAAACCATACCTGTCATGGCGAACAACACCTATATCAACTCAGGCATCAGCATCAACAATTCTTTGCCTTTGCCAGATGCGCCTGATGCCGAGTATGCTGTCAAGACAAGTGATGACGTATTGACCACATTCTCGGTGAGTGGGGATAAGGAGGTCTATTTCTCGAAGGCCAACCTGAGGTATAATGAATCCTCTGGGGTGTGGAGCTTCCACGACAACCAGATTGACGGGTGCATTGGTTGGGTGACTGGCAGTTATCCACAAGGATATAATGTGTCTCCTAATGGTTCTGAAATGGACCGATTCTGCTGGGGTTTTCAATACCCTACTACTACAGGAGAAAGCGATTATGTGGATGGATCAAGGAACCTGAATAGGACTGATGGAACAGACTGGGGATGTGCATTGACAGGCGAAGGGAACAATAATTGGCGCACGCTGACCGCAGCGGAGTGGAACTACCTTCTCAATAATGCAAATAGAGGAAGCAAGCGTTTCATGAAGGTATCTACTGGAATGCTTAGCATAACCGACCCAAACACTAATACGACTTACGATGGTTTATTTATAAGCGGCCTATTCATAGCACCTGATAACTTTGATCCCAGCCAATACTCTTTCACTTCAAGCTTCGCCAATAAATCATGGAACAATACTACGTGTCAAGGTTTAGGCATAGCCGATGCGAACACCCTTTTAGCAGCCGGATGTGTGTTTCTGCCTGCCTTGGGCTACCGTGATGAGAACGGGTACCAGGATTATTATCCTTACTCTAGCGGCCCTACTAATACGGAATTCGTTGGTTACTATTGGTCGGCCACTGGTGTGCAACAGAATCCTGGGTCATCGCTAACACCTCAAGCGGAGGCTTTGCAGTTTGACAGAACGGAAAATATAATGCCAAGTAATAACGCCGAATTCCGCAATCTTGGCATGTGTGTCCGTTTGGTGTGGGATGCCAACTAAGCGGTTCGCAAGGAGGCGGGATTTCCAATTCCGCAAGCAGAGGGAAGGGAGATTTGCCATTCCCGCATGAAAATCGTAGAGACGTCACAGTGTGGCGTCTCTATGTGTTTTATTGCGGTAGGATGGACGGCGGCAGCGTCAGCGGGTCAAGACCCGCTGTCCCTACCGGGGAGCTGCCTGCCGGGGAACTTACGGGAGGTTGCGTCTTTCAGACGCGGGGGGGCTGCAGGGCTGTCACACCGTGGCAGCCTCATTTTGGGTGTCAGGGGTGCAGGGGTTCCCGTCCTTGCGGACTTCACCCCTGCTTAATGTCCGCCGTTGCTCCGCGACTTTGGGGGCGGCGGGTCTGTGGGAATCATAAGTCATGAAAGGCGGCCTTCGGGGTGCCTTTGGGTTTTTGTGCGGTGGGTTCGGAAAAAATGTGTAATTTTGCATTTCAGATGATATCGTATTGCACAATCGTTTCTCACATTTTGGAACTCTTGATGCGGCTGTGCCAAGAACCCTATCTGAAATTAAAACATTTCAAACCATGTCCGAACCTTTCAAATCAAGCGCCCTCGAAGCCAATCTGGCGCAAACGCGCTACAAAGATATCTTCATCCCTGAAGAACACCAACAGTTTATCGCCCTGTCGGCCAAATACTTCGGCATCAACAAGCGGGCCAAGGAATGTATCACCGAATACCATCACCCGCTGTCGAACCATACTTTCGTGACCGAGGAGCTGCGCAAGATGCTCATGGACGACTTCTGGTTTTACACCCGCGACGATATTCCCGCCGATGCGTTAAACATCCCCTTGGAGATGATGCACAGCCTGCTGAAGCCTGAAGTGGCGCCTAAGTTACGGCTTAATATTATCATTACTTTGATGGAGTTTGCCGATAAGACGTATACGTCATTGCGAGGAGGAACGACGAAGCAATCTAGGCAAGAAGTTTCATCGCAAGGTGATGCGTCAACTCCTGATGAAGCGGCAACTCTGGATTGCTTCGTTCCTCGCAATGACCTTATTGTTACTGTTTTCAACATTTTGAATGATGCTTTTGAAAGCAACAAGGATGTCTATATCTTAGCCACCAAACACGCAGGTCGCTATCTTGACAAGGTGGCCCAAGACGAGCGTTTCCAAGCGCAAGCTTGCGACTTGCTACGAAAGATGCTGCAAGAAAACTACCGATATTGGCAGGAGACTTCGCAGGTGGAAAACTGGGTGGAGAGCAAGAGGTCGCTATTGAGCGAGGAAGAAATCCAAACCGTATGTGACGAAGTAGGCCATCCGTATTTCGACCAGCTCAACGCCGATTTGACTGCCGCCGACACATGGGAAAAATTGACTGATTTGCCGCATTTCGAACAGGTGGCCAAACGTTTCACCGAATCGGAGCAGGCCTTCCCGCATTTCATTACCAAGTTCCATTATGTCTTTTTCTTGCTTCATTTGCCAGGCATGGAGAACCAGCGTGAACGCCTGATATGGAACATGGATCGCATGATGCGCGATGCTATCGATGAGATGCCACAAGATGACCTGATTCCTTTCATCGACACGATTTTCGACCTCGCTGAGGAACTGCGCGAGGACTATATGTCGGCCGTGCTCGATTTCCAGCTCACTTTGGGCCTGAAAATCATCGATGTCGACAAAACGGATCAAAAGGAGATTGTCAACTACTTTGAGAAGAAGCTCATTGCTTTCGGTTTTGTCACCCCAGGCAATGTGTTTGTCGGCGAGGACTGGCAACTCTCTGTGGATGAGAACCATATCAAGAACATCCGTGTATGGCTCGAACTGATTGAACACTCCAAAACGCCTATGGACAAGCTGCTGTCTGCCTTGATAGTCAACTTGAAATTAGGAGGCATCTTCCTGAGTGATACCGATCTCTTCCAACGTGAAATCACAAAGGTGCTCAACTCCAACATCACCCCTTATTATAAGAAGGTGAAGCAACTGACGCGCATTTTTCCCGTCTATTTCAATGAAATCGGTGCAGAGGGCGAAATCCGCAACGTGACCACCAATATGGACGAAATCTCGGGCCGTCAGGATCAATTGGTGCATTTCCTTCGCAAGCAGGTGCATACCGAAAGCAACAACACCCTTATCGCTTTGACTTTCGACGTGTTTAAGTTCTGGAGCGATGGCAATCTTAGCCTACTGAAACCCATACTTCCCAAAAATGTCTTTGGGAGTATCGACAAGGATAGCACATGGTTTGTGCATGTCCACAATCTCGTTCAGATGATGTGCGAAATCTCGTGTCTCAATCCAGAGGACGTGTTGATGCTTTCGCGCGATGACTATGAGAACCTTATCGGCTCTGCCGCCCGTCGCATCGAGTTGGAGGACGATCTTTTCCAGCGCGAACGTGCCCGATTGATGGACATCCGCGACTTGTATGCCTATCTTAGAGAGAAATACAGCTTTGAGTCGGTCAACATTTTCAGCTCGTTGCGCAGCTTCCCCTTCATCCCCGATGAGGAGATTGACGAGTTCGAAAAAGTCTATAAGGCCAAGGATTTCGGCAAGTCGTTGACCATGATTTACGCCTTCATGGACAAACTCAAGACTGTGATTTTCAATCCTGAGCAGAGCGAAGGCTGGGAAAACATCTACCACAAGCGACATATTGCTATCGGTATTCCTTCGATGTATGGCACCTACCGCGAGAACAAGTTTGAGGCTATGGGCTTGACTTTCCGTTTGGAGCGTGTCGCCACGCAATTGATGGAAAAGGTGGTCCAAAGCATCAACCTTGACTATATCTCGGAACGCACCCTGAATCAGATCTATAGAATCCTTGAATACTTCCGCGAGGGTCTCGAACTCGATGGCATCACCAACCAAAGTCTCAACTCGAAACTCGACATGCTTCGCTATAGCTTGACCTCTCGAAGCTTCTCTTTCGGACAGTATATCAACATTTTCCAGTTCATCGCTGAAGACGTGCGCCGCATCATCATCAAGTATTTCTTGAAATCGTATGAATATCCACTGAAGATAGTTATCCCACAACTTTTCGATCCCGATGGGAAACTCAACGAGCGTGAAGTCGCGGCACTGGTCAGCAAAAAGTCGGAAGAGTTCCACCGCGACCTGCTTTCAGATGCCTTCTTGATGCAGCCTTTGGACAACTTCATCGGTCGCATTCTCAATTCGTTGCGCACAATGGAAGCCACCCTGAATCCCAAGCTCATCAGCGACATTATGACCTACAACTCCGAGATGCTGGTCAGCCCGTTTTGGGAAGAGACACCACAAATGGATAACCAAGTCTTCATTGGCAATAAGGCCAACAACTTGAAGAAACTGTATCTCTTGGGTATGCCTGTGCCCCCAGGGTTTGTCATCACCACTGAGACTTTCCGCCGCAACGAGACCATCAACACTATTCCCGAACTGCGCACTGAAATTCATGGCATGATAAAGAAACATATTGCTGATTTGGAGCGTATTAGTGATAGGAAGTTTGGCAATCCTGAGGCTCCTTTGCTTGTCTCGGTTCGTTCGGGCACTGCCATTTCTATGCCTGGTGCTATGGACACTTTCCTCAATGTTGGCCTTAACGATGAGCTTGTCGAGGCCATTGGCACTGACCATTCAAAGGCTTGGGCGGTTTGGGACTCCTATCGTCGTTTGCTGCAGAGTTGGGGTATGGCGAAAGGTATCGACCGTGACATCTTCGATGAGGAGATTAATCGGTTCAAGACGAAATACAGCGTGAAGCAAAAGAGTGAGTTCGATGCCGTCGAGATGCGTGAACTGGCATATGCCTATAAGCGCATTCTTGAAGACAACAAGGTTGAGTTTGAGCAAGATCCGTTCAAGCAAATCATTGGTTGCGTGAATATGGTTTTCGAGTCGTGGAACTCTGAACGTGCTTTGGCGTATCGCCGTCATTTGGGTATTTCAGAGAATTGGGGTACAGCCGTCATCGTACAGCAGATGATTTTCGGCAATTTGAGCGATGTGTCGGGCACGGGTGTGGTCTTTACGCAGAATCCCCATCGTGAGCGTCCTGGTGTACACCTTTATGGTGACTTCACCATGCGCAGCCAAGGTGAGGACATCGTGGGAGGTTTGGTCAAGCCGCTGCCTATTGGCGAGACACAGCGCAAGGCGGCCAATCTGGAAGGTCCGTCTATGCAAACTGTTTTGCCTGAAATCTATAAGAAGATTTATTCCATTGCTAAGGTGCTGACCGAAGACCTTGGCTATAGTCCGCAGGAGATGGAGTTTACCTTCGAATCCGACAAGCCTGAAGATTTCCATATCTTGCAAATCCGAGACCAAGACCTAAAACTCGAAGATGAAGTGAATGCCTTTGTGCAGTCGCCCACAGAGATGAATCAGATTGGCCGTGGTATGGGCATCGGCGGCGGTGCTATGAATGGTCTTGTTGCCTTTAACGATGATGATATCAAGGCCATACGCGAACACCATCCTGAGGCTCAAGTCATCCTGGTGCGTCCCGATACGGTGCCTGATGATATCGGTATGATCTTCGATTGCGACGGCTTGTTGACAGCCCGTGGTGGTGCTACATCGCATGCTGCAGTTACTGCGGTGCGTCTTGGTAAGGTCTGTGTGGTGAGTTGTGTTGAGTTGCAGGTTTATGATGAAAAGCATTGCGGCGAATTGAATGGTCATCAGTTGCAAATGGGCGATGAAATCGCCATTGATGGTAACCTCGGTCTTGTTTATTTGGGCCATTACCAAACGGAAAAGATGAAGATGGGGAAGGGGTATATTTATTAGTGGTTGTTTGGGCTTTAGTTGGGAGCTTTGGATTAGTACAGGCTTGTATGTTTGCCCAACTGTTCGTTCAGTATATGTGTATCAATTGAGCGCTGGGCTGTTATACTGTGGCAGCCGTCAACATTTGTGAATAGATATGGCAAAGCATAACGATTTTGGAAAGATAGGCGAAGATTTTGCAGTCCAATATCTGACCGACAAGGGGTATGAGATTTTGGAACGCAACTGGCGCTACATCCACAAGGAGATAGACATTATCGCTAAGGATGGTGAAGAGTTGGTTATTGTTGAAGTAAAAGCTCGTCAGAGCGATGACTATGGCGAGCCCGATCTAGCCGTTACGAAGCGGAAACAGCGTATGCTGATTGATGCAGCCAACGCCTATATCTTCAAGCAGCAGTTGGATATCAGTACCCGTTTCGACATCGTTTCCATCATTTTCAAGGATGGCGAACCAGTTATTGAGCATATTGAAGACGCTTTTTTGCCGAATTTTTGAGGTTGTCTTTATTAATTAAGGTGTATAAAATTCCTTGTTTCGTCTTTTCTTGAAAATAAATCTCGTTGATATTCAGCAGTATGATAATGATATGAAAAAAAAGATGAAAAAAGTGCTTGC
>CAMJRR010000018.1 GCA_946408345.1 uncultured Bacteroidales bacterium
GCCCTGTGCTTGAAGTGCGCACCGTGGATGGCGGGTTGTATTACTTCAACTGCGCCACAGAGGAAGAGAGCTTGGAAATGATCGCTAAAGTGAAACAAATTGTAAGCGTTAAACTATCTGTCGCTTCGCGTCACTGTGAGGAACGAAGCAGTCTAGAAAACAAACATTTACCCTGGATTGCTTCGTCGTGCCTCCTCGCAATGACGGTTAAGGCAAGAAAAAACAATAGAAACAATGGAAATCATCGATTATACTAATCTAGGAATAGGCTTGCTTCTTATTGTGTCAGGCTTGCTGTGCTACCGTAATCCGAATCTGATTAATCCCTACGGTGGATTGTCGCCTGAACGGAAAGCCTTGGTCGACATCGAAGGCCTGAAAAAAGCTGTGGCCATCACTTTTGGCGTGACGGGTTTCCTGTTGATTGTCACAGCCACACTCTCCATGACCAAAGTCATTGACGAGATGATGACCGCAAATGTGATGATTGCACTGGTTTTGGCCATGATGATACCTCTGTTTATCGCCATGTGGAAATACAATGGCTTCGGGCGTAAAAGAGGAGATCATGATGGTGTTGAATTCTCCGAACACCAAAAAAAGAAAGGGCTATCGGAGGAAAAGAAGACCAAAATTACATTATGGACAGTCGTCATTCTGCCCATATTATGCCTTGGCTTGTTTTTGGCTCTGGTTCTCTGGGGCAACAAAGGGCCAAAGTATGACATTTCAAGCGAATGCATCAAGGTGAAGGGTGGGGGATACCATGCGACGATTTCTGTTGCCGGCATCACCTCTGACAGCGTTTGGGAACACTGGCCGGGCATTGCCTTGCGCACCAACGGCATGTCGACCAATAAGGTGAATATGGGCCATTTCCGCTTGAAGAATGGCGAAAACTGCATGATGTTCATCCATGAAGACGGAGGCCCCTTACTGGAATTGCGCACCACCGACGGCAAATTGTATTACCTCAACTGCGCCACGGAGGAGGAAACGCTGGAAATGATCGCTAAAGTGAAACAAATTATGAACGTCAAACAATCAGGCGTTTTGCGTCATTGCGAGGATCGAAACAATTCAGACAATGAACCTGTTCCCTGGATTGCTTCGTCGTGCCTCCTCGCAATGACACAACGCGTGTCTAATAAAACCATTATTCTATGAAAAAAGCAATTAGATTTTCAATAATCGTCTGCCTTATCAGTTGGGTAGCAGCAGCCGTGGCTCGTTTCGGCTTTGGCATGGACAGGGTGAACACTCCTATGTTTTTCACCACGTTTGCAACATTTTACATGTTCTTACCAATGATTACTGCTCTTATTCTGCAAGCCATCGACAAGGAGAAGTTCAACCATACTGGCTTGGTCAATTTCAAGGTTTCATGGCCATGGTTAGTGGCATGGCTCTTGCCTGTGGTGATGTCGTTGGCTTGCATCCCCGTCAACAGCTGGTTGCCAGGCTTGGAACTGCAATATAATTCTGAGCAGCTTATCAACCAATACCAAGTACCTGAAGACCAGCAAGACTTGATACGAGAGCAGTTGGGCAATTTCCCGTCCTATCTATTGGTGATTTCCACCATTTTCAGTGGCTTGATTGCGGGCATTACCATTAACGCCATTGCTGCTTTCGGAGAAGAATATGGCTGGCGCAACTACCTCGTTGGCACCTTGCGTGAGGTGAAGTTTTGGAAGGCCGCCCTGTTCATCGGCATAGTTTGGGGCATATGGCATTTCCCGCTCATCCTGATGGGCCACAACTACCCGAACGAACCCTATTGGGGTGTTTTGCTCATGGTAGTGATGTGCGTCCTGTTGGGTGTCATCGAGTTGTATTTCGTGTTGAAATCAAAATCGATGGTTGTGTCTACCATCATGCACGGCACCTTTAACGCTGTCAGCGGATTGGCCATATACTTTGTTTTAGGTGGCAACGACTTCTTGAACGGCATGACGGGTCTTGCGGGCTTTATCGTCATGGTGCTGACCATTATATGCATTTGGATTTATGACAAGTACATCTCCAAGGACAACATCCTCTCGATGACCTTGGGCGAATCATTGGATAGGTCACTGGATCGCTTCGTTCCTCGCGATGACGCAAAGCGTGTCCCTGGATTTGAATCCGAAAAAGAAAGGACTTGATGATGGCAAAGGAGAAAGAAAATAGTGCGAATACTAAGACCTTCTTGCTCCGCGTCGATGCCGAGACGATGGAAGCTGTGGAAAAATGGGCGGCCGACGAGTTCCGCTCCGTCAACGGGCAGCTGCAGTGGATTATCGCGGAGGCGTTGAAGAAGAGTGGGAGGAAGAAGAAATAGTGACTATGACCTGTGACAATGACCGCTTTAACCAAGCCAAGAAGTTTCTACACCAAGTAAAAGCGTTCATAGTCATGGTCAATAGTTATGGTCGATAAATGATATAAACAAAACCAATTGAATAGTAATATGGACAAAGAAACTTGGATCATTATTCTCGTGGTATTCCTTTACCTCCTGCAAGCTGTAGCGGGTGGCTTGATTGCCCGCAACCGTTGTAAATCTTTTTGGATTTGGTTCGGCGTGTGTTTCATAATGGTTTTCCCGATAGGTTTCATCGCCATGCTGCATTACACGCGCGACACAATACTATGACCCCGTAATTATTAGTTAGTAGTTGGCAATTCGTGTAATCTGCAGCGAAGCAGCCAAATTCATTTGTGTGATTCGTTAAATCTGTAGTTATAATTAATCCGTAAAATCCGTGTAATCCGTGGTTTATGAAAACACAAAACAATTCGTGTAATCCGCTGCGAAGCAGCCAAATTCATTTGTGTGATTCGTGGAATTCGCAGTTATAATTAATCCGTAAAATCCGTAGTTTATGAAAAACAAAATCTTATTCTTATTGTTATTTGCCGTCCTGCAATCCCAAGCCCAAATCGAGGGCTATTGGAAAGGCGAAATCGACCTGGGTGTACAAAAGCTGGAGACGGCTTTCGACATCAAAACTGTTGAAAACGGCTATGCTGCCACTTTTGACGTGCCTGCCCAAGGCGCGTATGATATTCCTGTGGACGAAACAACCTTCCAAGACGGACATTTGGAATTGAAAATGAACGCCATGGGTGCCACTTATTTAGGTGTGCTGAAAGACTCGACCATAGAAGGCGAGTTTACCCAACGCGGTATGACCTTCCCACTCAACCTTGTCAAGGCAGAGAAAAAAGAACAGAAAAAGACTCGTCCCCAAGACCCACAACCGCCGTTCAACTATCAAATCGAGGAAGTGACTTTCATCAACGAAAAAGAAGGCAACACTTTGACTGGCACGCTGACAATTCCTGAAGGCGAAGGCCCATTTCCTGCCATAGTGCTCGTCTCGGGCAGCGGACAGCAGGATCGTAATGAGGAGCTGATGAACCATCGTCCCTTCTGGATCATCGCGGATTACTGCGCACTCCATGGCATTGCTGTGTTGCGCTACGACGACCGTGGTATGGGTGGCTCGACAGGCGAGGTGGAGAACGCCACTTCCATGAATTTCTCCTACGATGCCGAGGCTGCCTTCGACTATCTCCGTAACCGCAAGGAAATCAATGCTTCGAAGGTTGGCATCTTGGGTCACAGTGAGGGCGGTGTCATTAATTTCATGGTGTCGGCACGTCGGCCTGAGGTGGCGTTTTTGGTATCATTGGCTGGCCCCTCGGTGAATGGCATAGAGGTGCTCAAAGAACAACAAGCTGCCATCCTAAGGGCTTCGGGTATGTCGGAAGAGATGGTGCAGTTTAATGGCAATGCCAATGTACAGATGTTTGACATCATCGAGGCATCAAGCAGTAGGGAAGAGGCTGACACTTTGTTGCGCCAACTGTTGAAAGGTTGGGGGTACAACGAAGAGCTGACCGAGCAGACGGTTGGGCAAATGGCATCACCTTGGATGTACTATTTCTTGAAGTACGACCCCACCGACGCCATCGTGAAGACCAATTGCCCTGCTTTGTTGCTGAACGGCTCCAAGGATTTGCAAGTGATCGCTTCTCAGAATCTCCCAGGTTACGAAAAGATCATTGCCGAACACGGCAAGACCAACCTCACCTTGCGCGAGCTACCCGATTTGAATCATCTTTTCCAGCATTGTGAGACGGGTTCGCCTAACGAATACTTCGAAATCGAGGAGACCATTTCTCCTGAGGTGTTGGAGATGATTGTGGAGTTTGTGAATGGGATAAAAAAATAGGGCAGGCCGAGCTCCTTTTTTACTATTTTTGCAGCCGAAATTGTGAGATTGGCTTCGTCGAGAAAGAAGACTCGACGTTAGTTGATACTGAGCATTTCAAGTAAGTTAGATCAGTTCCTGTCGATGATAAAAAAACGGCTGCAAGGATTTAAACATTTGTCGGACAGCCAATTGGTGGATTTGCTGCTTGCCAACAACGAGGCTGCGGTGGAATATGTCTTTTTCCACCACTGTAATGGTATGTTTTCCCGTATCATTAATGACATATTCCAATCGCAGGTCAAGAAAGAGGAACTGATTACGGATTTCTATCTTTTTCTAAGTGCTGACGACTGGCGACGTTTGCGTCAATTTGAATTCAGGTCAGAGCTGAACACTTGGCTGACGGTTGTCGCTATCCGGTTTTTCAACCAAAAAAAATCTTCAGTGCAGACTAATTTTGAGGATTTGGACTCTCCATTAATAAAAGGGGTCGGTCAAGTACCGGACAACTTTGATATCTTCGATGAGATGTCAAGGGTAGAGCTTTATGAGGCCATCGACAAACTTCCCAAACCCCGTGAACGTTTCGCCTTGCTGGGAGAGCTGGCGGGAAAAAAGTCGGAAACGATTGCCTCGGAGCTGGGATGCACGGTCAGTGCGGTGTATGACCTGACCAAGAGAGCCAAATTAACATTGAAAAAAATGATGAAAGGGCGAATGAAATGAAAAGGAATTATGATGAAATCTCTGATGAACTGCTCGCTTGTTATTTGGAAGGCAAGCTGTCCGACTTGGAGAAGGCTGCGGTTGAACGCTACCTTTCGGAGAATGAGGACGCTATGGATGCGGTTATCCTTGCTCGATATGAATTGGGATTCAAGCAAGTCAAGCGCAGATTCTATGCATATGGCATCACGGCTTTGGTGGTGCTTGGTTGTGTTGCTTTGCTCGTCTGGCGACTGCTGACGCCTTTGCAGATGAAGGTCAATATCACGGAAGACAAGGCATTTGCCGTGCCGTCACTGCCTTTTGAAGGCGGTACTCTTGAATGTGAATATGCAGGCAATGCTTTGCAACGAATCGCCGTGAGTCCCGATAATCGGACAGTGTTCCTGAATGATATCCCATATCGTATGAAAGGCAGTGACGTTCATCTTGTTTTTGAGGCGGAAGGCTATCAAACCATCGACACGGTTGTGAAGGCGCAACGTGGTGTGGAACTTTGCTTACGCCGTAACAATGACCTCGGTGTCGTATTTGGTCGTGTGCTCGATTTTGGGACGGGGCTGCCTGTGGAAGGCGCAACGGTGAGTCTTTTGGACTTTGTCGCCACTACCGATGCATTAGGCCAATTCAGGATTGAGATTCCCTATGCCAAGCAGGACAAGGCTCAAAGGGTGCTGGTTAGCAAGGAGGGTTATCAGACATGGGATGAATTATATAGACCTTCGGCAACGGAGCCTTGGCTGATTGGTTTGGAAAAGGAGGTAGAGTGATGAGAAAATTAATTATATTATTGTTGTTTTTGTGCGAGCCATTGTTCGGTCAGGTGGTGCAATATGGTAAGGTGATGGAATGGGACGAGCAGGGATGCTCGCTATCGGGTGTCGCACTCACTGTTCCTTCGGTACACGATTGCCAGCCTACGGTCAGCGACTCGAAGGGGGGCTTCCGTTTGTGCTTCAGTGAACATAATGTTGGCAGCGTGGTGCATAATATCACGGCAAGGAAACCTGGCTACGATGTGGTGAATGTGCATGTTACCCGCAGTTGGACCCTAACCACTGAAGACACCTTGACTATCATTATGGCACCTAAAGGCAAGTTGAAAGAGGCACGAACCCAATACTATGGTTTGAGTCGCTTGATGGAGCTGAACCAATTGTGGATGGGGGAAGGCGGACGTGCCATCGAAGTGGAGTCGCCTGTCTTCAGCTTCCATATCGGACGCTATGGTGCAGATGTGGCAGCATCTGACGTGGATGTCGATATCCCAACGACCAAGGCGGTGAACGACAAGATGTTTGTCGTCATTATCGCCAACGAATTCTATCAACAGGAACAAGATGTGCCCTATGCCATTCACGATGGTGAAATCTTTAAGGAATACTGTCTCAAGACTTTAGGCGTTCCTGAAGATAATATTCATTTGGTCACGGATGCAACATTAAACAACATGCGTTTCGAGGTGGATTGGTTGAGTGGCGTGTTGGAGTCCCATCAGGGTGAAGCCCGAGGCATCTTCTATTATTCGGGTCACGGCATCCCTGATGAGGTGAGTCGCAACGCTTATCTGATGCCTGTCGACGGCTATGTGGGTAACTTGGATTCGGGTTATGGCTTGGATGCCTTATATAGCCAATTAGGTGAGGCGGGAGCCGATGCGGTGCTCTATTTCATTGACGCCTGCTTCAGTGGTGCCACACGTGACGGCAATATGTTGGCCCAAAGTCGAGGTGTTACCGTCAATTCAAAGGCGGGTGTGTTGCAAGGCAAGGCTGTGGCTTTCACCGCAGCACAAGGCAACGAGGCGGCCTACGTCTATCAGGAGAAGTCGCATGGCCTGTTTACTTATTACCTCTTGAAGAAACTGAAAGAGACAAAAGGTGATTCCACAATCGGTGAGTTGGCCGACTACCTCAATGCAAATGTCATCCGTATGTCAGCCGAAGTACGCCCCAAGAGCCAGCATCCAACGGCTACTGGGACGATAGAGGAATGGAGAGAGCTAAAACTGGTTAAATGAGGAAGTTGAACTTAGATATTGAAGTCTTATCGTCGCTTTGCGTCACTGCGAGGCACGAAGCAGTCCAGATGAAAATGCGTTTGGCCTGGATTGACTCCGTCGAAATCTCTGATTCAGCGTACCTAATCTTCGATTTGCTTCGTCGTTCCTCCTCGCAAATGCTCTGCATTCGACGGAGTCAATGACACGAAGCGACAGTAACAGTATTCTTATGTCAAGGCAATGAAGATGAAAAAAATTATATCATTATATGTTTGGCTTTTCAGCCTTATGGTGCCTTCCGTTTGGGCGCAGGAGACGGTGGAGGTGGTGAGGGCTTTTACCAACCGAAAGGCCATCGTGGTGGAATACGACTTGGCCGAGGATGCCGACCTTGTACGGCTCTTTGTCTCTTTGGACGGTGGCGCAACCTATCGCGGCCCTTTGCAGCAGGTCAGTGGCGACATCATCGATGTGAAAGCGGGTTTCGCTCGCAACATCGTGTGGGATGTCCTGAAGGAATTGGATGTGAAAGAATTCGACAACGACCAGGTGCGCTTCAAGCTGAACATTCTGTTGAAGGATCGTTGGCCGCATGAGACCTTCGTCACCGTCAACGCAGCCTACAGCGTTGCTCCGCAAGGCTCGTTAGGCTTCAGTGTGGGGCAGGTGAAGCGTTTCGGTTGGTTCGTGAGCCTGATGAGCAATGGCAATTTCTCGGGATTCAGTGCCGATGGCGACTGCGATGGACAGGGCTTTTTGCCTGACGGCCATCTGATGCAATATACGGATGAGGTGTCGAAGATGCGATTTTCCGTCATGGCTGGCGGTATGATGCGCATCAAAGGACCTTGGATTGCCCGAGTGGGCATAGGTTATGGCAACCGTACCTTGCGCTGGAAGACCACCGATGGAGAATGGTACCGCAACACGGCCTACAGCCTTCAAGGCATCGACCTGTCGGCAGGTGTGCAGTTGCATTTGAAGGGTTTTGTCATATCGTTGGAAGCCGTCACGACACAATTCCAGAATGTTGAAGCAAAAATAGGATTAGGCTATGCGTTTTAAAATATTAGTGCTCATTGCTTTATGTGCTTTTGTGTGCGCGTCCTGCATGAAAGACTCCAAACCCAATGGCGAGACCATACAAATCTTAAAGGAAAGAGAAAAAATCACAGTAGGAACCGATTGGGCGACTGTTAGTGGAGTGTTCTCCTATTCCGGGGTTGTCGACAGCATGAAGTTGCGTGTGGGGACCGAGGAGCATCTCTATGGCTCCGAAGACTACGGTGTGGAGGTGAATGGTAAGACTTATTCCGCTGAGATTACAGGGTTGCAGCCAGGCACTTTTTATTATTATGCCTATATAGTGGACTATGGGTCGCAGACCGATTGGCAAAGTGAGATCTATGGTTTCACCACGGCAGAAGAGGAAATCAATCTCCCTACGGTGGCTACCGTGGAAGTGACGGGCGTGACAGTTACGACGGCCTCCTGCCTGTGCCACGTCTTCGACGATGGCGGTGCCGAAGTGACGGAACGTGGCATTTGCTGGAGTACGAATCCCCAACCTGATATGTCGGACTTCGCCTATGCGAACGGCAACGGCGTTGGCGAATATTCGGTCGGTATGATTGACCTTAAGGCTAACACCACTTATTATGTGCGTGCCTACGCCAAGAACCGCAAAGGTGTCAGCTATGGCGAAGCGTTGAGTTTCACCACCATGGAAAAATTGGAACCTCCTTTGGGCGCATCAAATGGAGTGTATTCGGTGGCAGAGGGACATCAAGTTTGGATTGCTGTCTGTAATCTGATGTATCGAGCCTCTACCAAGACATGGGGCTTCACAGAAAATGGATATGACTATTTCGGCAATGACAACACCAACATCGCCGAAGATTATGATGGTTGGATTGACCTTTTCGGTTGGGGCACGAGCGGCTACGACCACGGGGCGGTCTGTTACCAACCTTGGAGCTCGAATAGCAATCCTGATTATTATTATGCATACGGTGATGAGCAAGCCCAACTATACGACCATACGGGACAAGCGGATTGGGGTTACAGAGATTTTTTGCTTGAAGGCGAAGAGGGGGAATGGCGTACGTTGAAACATGACGAATGGGATTATTTGCTCAATCTGCGTAGCACCCCATCGGGCATCCGATATGCCAAAGCTCAGGTGCATGGTGTCAATGGCCTCATCTTGCTTCCCGACAGTTGGAGCAGTTCGGTGTATTATTTGAACAATGTCAATCAACCCCAAGCTAGTTTCAGCAGTAATATGATTAACAATGGATGGGACTTTTTCTTGGAGAGTAATGGTGCCGTTTTTCTTCCCGCAGCCGGGTATCGGGAAGAGGATAGGGTCGACTATATTGGCTCCAGAGGCTTCTATTACACCTCTGAATGTTCCGGTGCGCGTGCTTTTTGTCTCTATTTCGACTATACTGATGTCGGCTTGATGACAATGTCTCGCAACAGAGGCCTTTCGGTGCGCTTGGTGCGCGATGTGGAACTTCGTTGAGATTTATTTTCCTTTTTTGGACTAAAAATCCTTAGTCATCCTCTCTATTCTATAAAAAGACTGTTTTCTTTTTATGGAATTTTCGATGAAAAAGAAGAATACGACATCCAATACGATAATCAATACTGACGAATTTCACATCGGTATTCGCATCAAGGCCGAACTGAAGAAACAGGGAAGAACCATTACATGGTTGGCCGATGAGATACATTGTACACGTGAGAACCTATACAAAGTATTCCTACATTCATGGATCAGCACCGATATGCTCTTCAAAATTTGCGTTGTTTTACATCACGACTTTTTCAAGGATTGTTCGGAGTGGCTGAAGCACCAAAGACGATAACGGCGATTTTATGAAAAAAAGTAACGACGGCATTTCTTTTCGCAGAGTTCTTCCAGATGAAGGGAGGGGAATCTATTCTGATTGTGAATGAATTTTCCAATTAATCGGCGAATTTTGTGCAATGTATTGGTTGTAATAGTTACGGATGATTTGGGTGTTGAAAGTTTTTTTTGCCCTATTTTTGTAAAATTAAAAAAGGCAAATCGGATTTGAAAAACATCCGTAAAACACATACGATTTATAGTTGTGTAAATCTTTGAGTCTTAAATCTTTAAATTTTAAATCTTAAATCTTTAAATCAAACAAAAATGAAAACAAACAACAGAAAACGCTATGAGGCTCCCCAGGTGGAGGTCATAGAAATCAAGCCCCAGGGCATGTTGTGTGCCTCGGGCGGTGTCGCGGCAACCTATGCCGACGGCGGAACGGAAAGTATGACCATGGTCGAAATCGATTGGCCGTAAATCCTTTGCCTTATGAAGAAAAGTCTACTTCTCATCGCGCTGGCTGGCCTGATGACGCTTGCCGCATGCAAAAAAGACAAGGAAAGCCAGGGTGAAGCCGTGTTCACCGCCACCATTGAGCATCAGGGCGGCAGAACCAGTCTCGATCCCAACAACGGTAACATCAACTGGACGGCGGGCGACCAAATCGTCATCGCCAACGACAATGACGAGACCGCCGTCTTCACGCTGCAATCAGGCGAAGGCACGACCGAAGGCGGTTTCGGTACTTCGGATGAATTCAACACGGTCGGTCCTTTCATTGCAGCTTATCCTTCGACGGCTTTGATTGCTGGCGATGTGGTCTCCTTCAATCTGCCTGCCACACAAACCATTGGCGAGACAGGCACTTTCGCCAACGGAGCCAACTCGATGGTTGCCTGCTCCGATGACAAGAACTTGCAGTTCAAGAACCTGTGCGGCGGTGTAGGTGTTCGCTTGAAGGGCAATGGAGTTCACGTGAGTGGTGTCCGCATCACTTCAAAAAACACCGCTGAAAAGCTGTGGGGAACATACGAGGTGAGCAACTGCGCTGCCAACGAACCCACACTGGCCGTAGCTCCTGGCAACCAAGGCTCGAACATTATCACCTTGGCCTGCGACGTGACTTTGACCACAGCAGCCAAGACCTTCTTCGTGATGCTGCCTCCCGGCACCTTGGCCAACGGCTTCACGATGGAAGTGATGGACGGCGACCAAGTGCTGGCCACCAAGGAAACCACGAGCGACGTTGCTTTGGTGGAACGCAATTCGGTGAAAGTCTTCAACGAAATTCTGATTGGTATGGATTTTAACGGCAATGTGGAGGTGCCCACAGGAATGGAAGCCTCCAATATTATCGTGACCAATTTCAGCGAGGATGCCATTCCCGACGAAGATGGTAATTTCTCCATTGGGTATAGCAAGATGCTGGTGGCGACGAATGCCGATAATAACAAACCTATTTATTTCACGGTTAATTCTACTGACTTTAGTGTCCAAAAAAGCGTTTTGGAGAATGGTGATTATGAATTGTCAGCAAAAGAAACGGCTCTTTATTTCGCATTGAATAACTTCCCTTATGGTCTGAGTGGGGCGTCTGATGAAAAATTTAATGCATTAAAAAATCTGTTGTATTCCTTGGATTGTGTGCAACAATTAGAACAAACTGTTTCAAATGTTGTCAATCAATATGGATATTTGGATTCCATTGCGCTTGAAAACAGCATAGAAACAGTCAGAAACTATTTCTACAACCAATTGATTGTCCCAATAATTGACAATGCCAAAGAAAATAAAGGAATATCGCTAATTCCGCCTCACGCTGATCCCGATCACTATGGACAATTAGCAAAGATAGAGTTTTTGAATGAACAATATAACGCTAATTCGGATGAATGGGATATCCTTTGCAGGTGTTGGAACGGCTTTGCAATTTGGGTTGGTGTGACAGAAGGGATACTCGTTAGTGATGATTTGGTTTCATTTCAGCCTGAGTTTATTGTAGATTACATTAGTCCTACAACTGCTACTCATGCTTTGTCGATTGAAAGCTATCTTGATTGGAATCATTTTGTTGAAGGATTCAAAGACTTATATGGTACAATTTCGGAGTATTTTAATAATAATCAGCAGTATTTTCAAACAGCAGGCAAATCAAACCGAGATGTATGGTTCAATTTAAATAGTGCAGAAGACGCAATTTGTTATGTCGGTCCTGAATTCAAACAGGTGATAACAGCAAATTGTGTAGGTCTTGCGTTGGAAGGAGTTAAGTTTGTCTTGGGGCAACTGATAGGACCAAGTTTCAATGCTGATGCGAATCTTTCAATGTTTGTGGCCGAGTCAGAAATGGATGAGGAGTTTATTCGATTGATTGATGTGTGGTTAAATACGCATAATAAAAAAGACTTTAAAGCGGCTATAAGAAGGGTTGTGCATAATATGGGCGTTGGTTTGTTGAATCATGGTATATTTAATGTAGAAATGCTTGCAGCTTACAATAAATATACAGCTATGTATTCTGCATTTGCATTTGCTGTAGATCTTGCCTTAGCTATGATAGAATACGCACATTTCAATAGTTTCTATTTTGAGGTGGGAGGCGAGCATGTAGATCCTTCGGTTGTATCAATCGGAGTTACAAATATTACTTCAACGTCAGCGACTCTTTTTGCTTGTGTGAAAAAAGAAGGTGCAATGCCAGTTGTGGAAAGAGGGTTCGACTATTGTGACACGAATGCTGGGAATATATCTTATGGGACAGTTATTTCCGATACTGGCGGTGGTTTGGGTGTTTACTCGTGTACGGTTCAGAATCTCTTACAAAATACAGAATATGAAGTGTTTACATGGGTTAGAACAGAAGTTGGAGGTGACAAGAAATTTGGAGAACCATTAATGTATTTCACCACACTGCCCAGCTCCCAATCCTTCACCATCACCGCCACGGCCAATCCGACCAACGGTGGCACGGTCTCGGGTGGCGGTGCTTTTGACCAAGGCCAATCCTGCACCTTGACCGCAACAGCCAACAGCGGCTACACCTTCACCAACTGGACCGAGAACGGCAATGTCGTTTCAACAGAAGCCAGCTACACCTTTACGGTGAACAGCGATAGGGATTTGGTGGCCAATTTCACCTTCAATGGTGGAGGAACACCCACCGATGGTGTTCTGAACGGCCTCTTTACCATCAATGCCAATGGCGACCAAGTAAATTTTTCACAAGGCAACCTGCAATACCAAGCTAGCACCAACACTTGGCGCTTTGCCGAGCAACAGTACGACTATGTTGGAAATGACAATGCCAATATCTCGCAAACCTATAGCGGCTGGATAGACCTCTTTGGCTGGGGCACGAGCGGCTACAACCACGGTGCTATTGACTATCAGCCCTGGAGTACCAACACATGGGACAGTCACTACTATGCCTACGGTGACTGGCATTACAACCTCTGCGACCAGACCGGCCAAGCCGATTGGGGCTACAACGCGATAAGCAACGGTGGTAACTCCGAGAACAGTGGCTGGCGCACGCTGACCTACGACGAGTGGCATCACGTTTTATACTCCCGCAACACCGCAAGTGGCATCCGCTGTGCCATGGCCACGGTGAACAACGTGAACGGTGTCGTTCTGTTACCCGACAACTGGGATGCTTCCTTGTATACATTGAGCAATACGAATTCTAGATATGGAAGATTTGACGACAATATCATCTACGCCGAGGATTGGGCCAATGTGTTTGAGGCCAACGGCGCAGTCTTCCTGTCTGCCGCTGGCGAGCGCTACATGTCAGTTGGAGGAGTGGGTAGCTACGGTCGCTATTGGATGAGTACGCGAGACGATGCCGATTGCGGGAATCTCGTGAGCTTTGAAAATGGTCATCTCACCACGTACGACAGACGTATTGGCGACCGTTGCTTTGGATACTCTGTGCGCTTGGTGCGCCTCGCCCAGTAATTATCCCGTCCGGTGGGTTTTCGCGGCCTATTTTCGTAGAGACGTCGATTCATCGCGTCTCTACGTTTTTTTGTTTTGCGGCTGGTGTTCGGCTGCTGTGGTACGACAGCCCTACAGCCCAGCCGTTGTAGGGCTGTCGTATTGACTCGCTTCGCTCGCAAATCGCAGTTTCATACGGCGGCAAGTGACGCTCACCCAATGTGAACGTTTCCTGCCGCCGTCATTGCGAGGAACGAAGCAATCCAGTCAACCAGCCTCATTTCTGGATTGCTTCGTCGTTCCTCCTCGCAATGACGCGAAGCGCGTGTGGGGGCAAAGCCTTGTATGAACCTTTCGAGGTGTTCCGCAGCAGCCATGTCATCCCAGCGCAAGCCTCCTATGTCATTCTACGCTAGACCTTCTATGTCATTCCCGCGGGGATATGTGCGAGAGCATGGAATCTATAGAAGGTCGGTTCAAGCAGCAAAGACCATAAAGGACGGCCTCAGAAAGCATAGATCCCATGCCTTTGCCCGCTTGGCCACCGCAGGGATGATATGCTTTCTGAGGCCTGCGTCATCGCGTGCGACTGCCACGGTACGACAGCCTGTGAGGAACGAATTTTGCAAAGGCAGTGGCGATGTTTGAGATTTTGTTTATTTTTGTGGGCAGAAAAACAAAACCATTTGATCATGACACAGAATGTAGGATTGAATCAAGCGCAGATGGATTTCCTTCGCCTTTTGGCACATTTCACCACCGAAGAAGAGGTGAAGGAACTTAATGATGTGGTGTGCAAATACTATGCTCAGAAAATCGATGAGGAAATGGACAGACTTTGGGAAGAGGGCAAATGGACCGATGAGATGATAGAGGAGACTTTGCACGAACACCTTAGAACGCCTTACAATGCCTAATCGTCGAAAGATTGTCCTCGACACCAATTGCCTCATTGCCTCGCTATCACGCCATAGTGAGTATTATTCTGTTTGAAAAGATTTTCAGGCAGGAAAATACACTTTGTGTGTCTCCACTTCCATTTTACAAGAATATGAGGAAATCATTGGCCATAAAACTTCTGTCGTAGTCGCCAAAAAGTGTTATAGCGTTGCTTTTAAAGAGCAAAAACGTGGAGTTTATTCAACCCTATTTCAATTTTCATCTCATAGAAGCCGACCATGATGACGACAAGTTTGTGGATTGTGCTTTTGCTGCCAATGCTGCATACATAGTTTCAGACGACAAGCATTTCAATATCCTTGAAAGCGTCAATTTCCCAAAGATTTTCGTCTTGAGGCTTCGTGAGTTTATGGAAATCCTTGAAAAAGAGTGATACATATACGACTTTTGTGTCATTAAGTCTCAACAACCTCCGTTCTTCCGAATTTGCAATTCGGAAGGCGTGAATATGAGCATTTGCAATGCGGAATGATATTAGACAACCCTGATCAAATCCAAAAAAGGTAGCCTTCGGGTCACCTTGTGTTTGTTTTTGCGTGGTGGTACGGCCGGCAACGATGCAACCCTGCAGGGCAACGCAGCAGCCATGTCATCCTGCGCTGGCCTGGGATTTATGGCTGCATCATCGCGTGGTACGGCTGCCACGGTGTGACAGCCCTACAGTCTGTCGTGTTGCGGTAGACCTGTAGGGCTGTCGTATTTGACGCGCTTCACGTCGTCGAATCTAACGATTTACGGCAGCCGCTAGCATCAGCCACGTTGCAATGCATCGTTGTCTGGGCATCCTGTCACCCTCACCGAGGCTAGGCAAAGGGTATGGGTTGGTTTCAACATAGGCTATCTGCACTCCATAATATGTGAACAAATTTTCCAATTAATTGGAAAATTTTGTTTGATGTTTCAGCCCAAAAAGTTACACCTAATTTGCAGTATGAATAGGATTTGTTTTTATTTTTGACCGTTTCATTTTCCTTGATATGGGAAGATAGATTTTTGGAAACCATTTCTGTACCATAAAATTTTGATAATAAATAATTTGCACCTTGATAACTGCTTGAAAATATGACTTGTGAGATGACCACCTTCACTCATAGTTGAAACGATAAGGGTTATTGGCATAGTCATAAAAAGTCGAAAACAAAATCAAACTAATTATAAATCATTAAAAATCAATCATTATGAACAGAAAACCTCTACTATTAATCGCGCTGATGGCTTTGTTCACGCCATTGGCCTTGTTGGGTCAAACCTACTTCACTCAGACCACGACAAGTGACTTCTTGAAAGGCAATGGCTTGAATATGACCATCGCCAATGACTGCGTTTCCTTGCAGCAAACAATGGCTTCTATTGCAGATTGGAGTGCTACCACCAACCTGCCCCAGACCTTGGAAAGCCATCAGATGGTGCTTTGGCACAACTATGTCTATTGTGTGGGTGGATTCAACGGCTCCAACCCCGTGAATAATGTCTATCGCGCCACCCAACAAGACAACGGCATCTCAGGCTGGTCGGGACTCAATGGTCTGCCCGTGGCCTTGAGAGATATGGGGGTAGCCGCCACTCAAACCCAATTGGTCGTCATCGGGGGTCGTAACAACGACACCGTGAGTAACAAGATTTATTCCGCCAAGTTCAATGATGATGGCTCCATCGGTGTGTGGAATGAGCTTTCCGTCACCTTACCTCAACCATGCTGGGGTATGCGTGCCGTGGAAGCTATGGGAAGCATTTATATAATTGGTGGTGCCAACACCGACAGTGACAACGATGCCACCGACAAGGTGTATCGCCTGAAAGTGAACGCTATCGGTGAAATCTCCGACATTGTTGAGATGAATAACCTGCCCGCAGCCCGCAACGGTCATGCCGTGACAGTCTATGATTCCAAAATTATCGTCACCGGCGGTTATGATGCCTCGCATACTGCGCAGAATACAGTGTATAGTGCCTCGGTCAACCTGAATGGTACGCTTGGCACATGGCAAACCAAGGCACCGCTGGCAGAAGCTATTTATGGGCACACCACCATCTGCGCCAACGGTATTCTGACCGTCATCGGCGGTCACAATGGTTCACTACCGAGCAACAAGTTCTATTATGCCAACGCTGATGCTACCACTTACGACTGGACTTTGTCGGACGTGATGATGCCTGAACGTTATTTCCGTTGCGCTTCTTTCGCCTTCGGTGACAAGATCTTCCTCTGCGGCGGCGAGGCCAATTCGGGCACCGTTAATAACTTGGTGCAATATATGGCCGTCACCACTTCGGAGACCCCTGTCAAGAAGTCGGCTTTCATGGGCATACCTTATTATATAGGCACTCCCAAGACCATGCAGGAGCTGAACTACACGCTCACCAACCCCACTTCGAAGACCTACGAAATCCTTTACCGCACGGCAGGCGAAGATATGAACTATGGCAACTGGACCTCTGCCAGCACTAACCTTCCTGTCACTGTGAATGAGAGCAAGAGCTACATCCAATATATGTTCCGTGTGACAGCCACTGGCGAGAACGACTTTTCTATCGATGACGTAACCCTCACCGTTGCGGGCTACAGACAACTGGAAGGCAACCTGAATGACTTAGGCGACCTCACTTTGGCCAACAGCCCTTATCTTGTTACAAGCGATATCAGCTTCACATCAGGCACTCACAACATTGAGCCTGGCGTGATCATAATGTTTATGCCCAACACGGGTCTGAGCATCGGGCAAGCTAACATGAATTTCAACGGCACTCAGGCCAATCCCGTCCTGCTAACCGCTTACGAAACTGGTGCTGGAAGTTGGAACGGTGTGTATTTCCAAGATGCCAGCGACAGTGGCGTGACTTCCGTGATGAACTACACCACCATTGAGAAGGCCGGCAACGGCAGCAATGCCGCCAACCTGCGCTTGTATTACACCAACCAACCCACTATGAACCATTGCACAATTAAGCAATCGGTAAAAGACGGTGCCTATTTCCAAAACTCAAGCCCGATGCTCACCAACTGCACTTTTTCCGAAAATGCAGAGAACTATTCTGGCTTGGCACTTATCAATTCTTCACCAGAATTAACTTCTTGCACCATAAGCAATAATAGCTACCAAGGTCTTCATCTTAACAATTCCGCCCCGACCTGCAACAATTGCACTATGACGGGTAATATGTACGGCATTTATTTCCAAACCAACAACTTCAACGCCACCTTCAACGGCGTGACTTGCTCCAACAACCAATACGGTATGTATTCCTGCACCCCCAACCGTTCCTTCACTTTTGGCAGTAACGAGATTGCCTTTACCGACAACGAGGCTGACATCGCCATGGCTGGTGGACAGATTGGTTCTGACCAGATATGGAGCAATTACCCCAATTGTTACGTGTTGCTGGGCAATGTTGAGATTTATGGCGGCACACCCAAACTCACCGTGCAGCCTGGTGTCACCATCAAGGGAAACACAGGCTGTGGTCTTTATGTCGGTCGCAACAGCAACCAAGGCGGTATGCTTTATGCCGTAGGTACCGCTGCATTGCCCATTACCTTCACTGCGTTGAATGGAGAGATTGGCGGCTGGGACGGTGTTCGTTTCCGCGATGGCAGCGACTACAGCTCTTCGTCCTCGATGCGCTATTGCACGGTGGAGAAAGCCACAACCAACCTCGTTTGCGAAAACACCAACCAACCTAGCGCAATGTGGTGTACCTTCAAAGATGCACAAGACCAGAACGTGTATCTCAACAATGCCAGCATAAGCATAGAAGGCAGTTCCATTAAGAACGCCCCAAAAGGTTTGTGGGTGAATTCCTCTACGCCTACCTTGGTTTCCGTAGTGTTTGAGAACCATAGCGAAGCCTGCGTATATCATAACAATGAATGTACGGTGACTTATTCGGATTGCACAATGAAGGATTCATTTGCTGGTATTGGTTATTGGTCACCAAACACGGATATAGTGAATGATGATAATATTATGTTTGAAAATCTTGTGGCGAATATTGCTGTGCCGGGTGGTGATGTTTCAGATAGTCATAGTTGGGATGTAAATTTGTATGTGATTTTGGGAAATGTTCGTATAGGTCGTGTGTATTGGGACAATTATGTACCACGCTTGACGCTATCGCCAGGTACGACTTTAATGTTTGCAGAAGGGAAGGAGATGAGAGTCTCTGGAGATTGGTATTATAGTCAATACGGAGAGTTGTATGCTGAGGGTACGGAAGATGAGCCCATTTTGTTCACTTCCATGAATGGCGAGAGTGGAGGCTGGAACGGCCTTGTTTTCCCAGGACAAAGCGATGATTTTGAAAATGCGTCATCTTCTTTGAAGCATTGCATTATTGAGAATGGAAATGAATATAACTTGCATTTAAGCAGTACAAACCAGCCTTCTACGGTAGAAGATTGCGTGTTCCGTAATAGTGCTGCGAAGGGCGTTTATATGTACGATAGTTACGATACTCTTAGAAACTGTTCTTTTGAGAATAATACTGAATATGCGTTGTATTATAACAATGCCCACTATGTTGGTGTTTTGGAGAATTTAACATTTTCAGGGAATTTGCACGATGGTGTGACAGTAAACGGTGGCTCTATAGAATATAGTCGTAATTGGAATGCTCATATCTACTTTATTCTTGATAACCTTCGTGTTGGCCATGTGTATTGGGATTATGTTTATCCTCGTTTGACGCTATCGCCAGGTACGACTTTAATGTTTGCAGAAGGGAAGGAGATGAGAGTCTCTGGAGATTGGTATTATAGTCAATACGGAGAGTTGTATGCTGAGGGTACGGAAGATGAGCCCATTTTGTTCACTTCCATGAATGGCGAGAGTGGAGGCTGGAACGGCCTTGTTTTCCCAGGACAAAGCGATGATTTTGAAAATGCGTCATCTTCTTTGAAGCATTGCATTATTGAGAATGGAAATGAATATAACTTGCATTTAAGCAGTACAAACCAGCCTTCTACGGTAGAAGATTGCGTGTTCCGTAATAGTGCTGCGAAGGGCGTTTATATGTACGATAGTTACGATACTCTTAGAAACTGTTCTTTTGAGAATAATACTGAATATGCGTTGTATTATAACAATGCCCACTATGTTGGTGTTTTGGAGAATTTAACATTTTCAGGGAATTTGCACGATGGTGTGACAGTAAACGGTGGCTCTATAGAATATAGTCGTAATTGGAATGCTCATATCTACTTTATTCTTGATAACCTTCGTGTTGGCCATGTGTATTGGGATTATGTTTATCCTCGTTTGACGCTATCGCCAGGTACGACTTTAATGTTTGCAGAAGGGAAGGAGATGAGAGTCTCTGGAGATTGGTATTATAGTCAATACGGAGAGTTGTATGCTGAGGGTACGGAAGATGAGCCCATTTTGTTCACTTCCATGAATGGCGAGAGTGGAGGCTGGAACGGCCTTGTTTTCCCAGGACAAAGCGATGATTTTGAAAATGCGTCATCTTCTTTGAAGCATTGCATTATTGAAAAAGGTAACGAGTTTAATTTGTATATTGGTGGTACCACATTGCCAGAAATTCAAAATAGCGTTTTCCAAAACTCTAATGGTTATGGCGTCAGGATTGGAAATGAATACGATAGAACCATAAAGAACTCTGTATTCAAAAACAATGCTTCACATGGCATTTACATTGTCGAGACCACACCTTTCATCTTGGGTGGTGCTCCCGAATATGCCAATAGCATTTACAACAACGGAGGCTATTCCGTATATCAGAATGGTGGAAGCAACATCGACATGTCTTACAACTTCTGGGCTGAAATCGGCAGCAAGGGTATTGAGGACAACCTGATTTACGATAAGATGGACAACTCGAGCAAGGGCCGCATTACGTTTGAGCCGGTGAGCTGGTTCCCCACCGGGAATTTCAGCCACCTGCAAGGCGCCTTTACCTATAACAACACACCGATGAGCAACCGCGAGTTGAATATCATTAACGCGAACGACAGCATCATGGCCACCGCAACCACCAACAGCAACGGCCAATATGACTTCAGCAACTACCAAGTCAACGTCTTTAACACCTTGGATGATGACTTTGGTGTAGATGTCCTCGCTGGCGTCAATGCCACCGATGCCCTCTTGGTAATGCGCCACTATGTCCACTTGGACTCCTTGGTTGGACAATTTGCTGCTGCTGCTGATGTGAACCAAAGCGGCAACATCAACGGCACCGATGCCATGCTCATCATGCGCCGTGCCATCGACGAACAATTCCCTTCGGGAGACTTTTACTATTACAGTCCCAACGGTGTAAACGTTGAAGGCACCACCTGCAACTACGACTTAAGCTTCCTTTGCTTCGGCGACGTGAACGGCTCTTACACCCCAGCTAACCGCGACAACGGCATCGAACTGATGACGGAAGGACAACTGTTGGCCGCTTCCTATCAGGCCTACGAATTGCCTGTCAGTATTAAGACAGTTGCCGAGATGGGTGCACTCACGCTGCGTTTCGGTTATCCAGAGGAATATCTTGAGATAGAGGATGTGGTGTTGGCTGCCACGGGCGAGAGCCTGCTCTTCGTGGCCAACGAGGGCGAAGTGAAGACAGTGTGGTACAACCTTGAGCCTTTGGCCTTGGCCGAGAATGACGGGCTATTATTAATAAAGGTGCGCACCAAAGACCTGAGTGACATCAACGAGCCTGTGGCCTTCACTTTGGAAGCCTATTCCGAAATGGCCGACGGTAGCGCAAACGTGCTTAACGATGTGGTCATCGCTATGCCCGAACTCGTCACCTTGACTATGGGCGTGAACGACAGCACAACGGCTGAGGGTCTGAGCATCTATCCCAACCCGGCCAAGGATGTGTTCCATTTGAGCTATCAGCTGCCCGAAGCGGGCCGTGTGACTGTTGCGGTTTACAACATAATGGGCGTGAAGGTGCTGGATGCCGCCGACTTCCGTCAGGAAGGAGGTATGCATGAACTGCAACTTTCCACCACTAACCTTGCCGCAGGTGTGTATAACTGCCGTGTTACCTTCGAAGGTGCGAGCAGTTGGGTGAAGACAACATTAATCATCATCGAAAAATAAGAAGCCATGACACGTAAGATAAGAATCCTCATATTGCTGTGCAGCCTCATCCCATGGATGCGGGCGGTGGCTGATCCCATCGTTACCTCGGTGGGTAGCGGTTCGATTTGCCCCGATGACGAAGTCGTGATTCCCGTCACAGTAACCAACTG
The DNA here is from genome assembly GCA_946408345.1 of uncultured Bacteroidales bacterium. Taxonomy (GTDB): domain Bacteria; phylum Bacteroidota; class Bacteroidia; order Bacteroidales; family F082; genus Limimorpha. The sequence goes on from CAMJRR010000018.1 coordinate 21,906, forward strand.
CAACGGTGTGGCCGCCATCAGCATAGCCCTGAACTTTGATAACACCAAGGTCAGCTATCAAGGCTACCAGAATCTCAATTCCACTGTTTCCACTATGCTCGTCAACGCGAGCGGAGGAACGGTGTATATGACTTGGGCCAATATGAGTGCCGTCAACGTGAGTGACGGCACCCTTTTGGAGCTACGTTTTCAGGGCATCACTGGTTCCACAGGCTTGATCTGGAATACCACCCAATGCGAATACAGCGATGCCTCAGGAACCGTGCTCCAATCCAACTACAACAACGGTTCGATAAATGTCTATGCCATACCCTCCATCACTTCAAATCCCTCCAACCGTGATTTGGTGGAAGGACAAAGCACTAACTTCGACGTGGGTGCTTCGGGTAGCGGTCTCAGCTACCAGTGGCAGATTAAGACCATCTATGACATCGATTGGCAAGACCTGAGCAACGGCGGCAACCACAGCAATGTGAACAGCTGGAGACTGAATGTGAACAACGTCACGCTTGACATGAACGGCAACCAATACCGTTGCGTGGTGAGCGGCACTTGCCCTTCTCCTGTGACTTCGGAAGCAGCCACCTTGACGGTTGAGGTATACATCCCGACCATTGTCACCTCAACAGGTTCGGTCTCCACTTGTCCCGACCAAGCCTTTTCCATTCCTATCAATGTGACCAACTGCAACAATGTGGGAGCCATCAGCTTGGCCTTGGATTTCGACCAAAACTTGGTTACTTACATCGGTTATGAAAATGCGAACTCACAGCTGAGTAATGGCACGATGCGAGTGAATGCCAACCGAGGCACAGTCTATTTCACTTGGGCTTCGTCGAACCACACCCTTGAAATCGGTGATGGAGAACTGATTTCGTTGGTTTTCAGGTCGGCATCGGGTAACTCGTCTTTGTCGTGGAACACCTCGGAATGCGAGTACAGCAATTTGGCGGGTCAGGAATTGCCCACCGCATTTAACGGAAGCAACTTGAACATCTATTTTCCGCCCAGCATCAATTCCCATCCTTCAGACAGGACGGTGACGGAAGGACAAAACACCAATTTTTCCATCAGTGCCTCAGGTCAGGGATTAAGCTATCAATGGCAGATGAGCCAAGACCAAGGCATTTCGTGGGAGAATCTTAGTAATGGTGAAAATTACAGCAACGTCAATTCAAGCACTCTTTATGTCAATAATGTTCAGATGTCGATGGAAGGTCTTCGTTACCGCTGTGAGGTACACGGCACCTGCGAGCCTTGGGTGACTTCCAACTATGGTGTTTTGCACGTCCAAGGTTTCGTCCCAACCATCGTCACGACTGCGGGTAGCCTAAATACTTGTTCGGAAACCGAATTCGGCATCCCGATTTCGGTGACCAACTGCAACAATGTAGGGGCCATCAGTCTGTCATTGGCGTACAACACCAATATCCTGACATACGCCGGTTATGAGGGCCTCAATCCTGCGCTGAACGGAGGACAATTGCAAGTCAATGCTGCCAATGGTAGTGTTTTCATCGCTTGGGCCTCTATTGATGGAGCCAACGTTGGTAACGGCAACTTGATCACCATCAAGTTTACGGCACTTTCGGGCACTTGTTCCTTGAGTTGGAACACTGCCTATTGCGAGTATGCCAACCCGCAAGGTGTGGCCTATCCTGCCAACTACAACAATGGAAACGTGTCTGTCGGCGATTTGAGTTTCACCATCACACAGCAGCCTTCCAACCAAACCGTAACGATGGAAGAAAGTACAACCTTTGCCATTGCCACCTCTGGGCCTACCAGCGGTTACCAATGGCAGGTGAGTCAGGACGGAGGTGCCTCTTGGAGTAACATCAGTGCAGGCGACCATTATGCCAATCCGAACACCACCACACTTGGTGTCAACAACGTGTCGTTGGATATGAATGGCTACCGTTATCGTTGTGTGATAAGTGGTTCTTGCGGTGTACAGTACACTTCTGTAGCCATCTTGACGGTGCAGCTGCCTGTGAACTATTATCAAATCACCCTTACTGCCGACCCGACCGAAGGTGGCTCGACTGAGGGGGCAGGTGCCTATGAGCAGGAAACTTCATGTACTGTGACAGCCACCCCAGCCACAGGCTATGACTTCGTGAACTGGACAGAAAACGGAACTGAGGTCTCAACAGAGGCTTCCTATACTTTCACAGTGGGTGCTGACCGCAACCTTGTGGCTCATTTCACCCTTCGGGAGCTTTCCATCGTCGTCAATGTGATTCCCGTGGGAAGTGGTAGCGTTGAAGGTGCTGGCACCTATCTTTATGGTGAACATGTGTTGTTAACCGCTATTCCTGCGGAAGGTTTCGTTTTCGACAACTGGACTGAAAACGGCGAAGTGGTCTCAACCAACCAGAGCATCAGTTTCACAGCCCAGACTGACCGCAACTTGATAGCCAACTTCTCAGTGATGCAACTCAACATCACGGCAGTTGCAGTGCCAGCTAATAATGGAACCATAGAAGGTGCAGGCACCTACGCATACGGCACCACGGTCACGCTGACCGCCATCGCTGCAGAAGGCTTCGAACTTGTCAATTGGACCGAAAATGACTCAATAGTTTCCACTGAGACCACCCTGAGCTTCATTGCCCAAACCGACCGTAATCTGGTGGCCAATTTCATCATTCAGATGTTGCATATCACTGCGGAAGCCGACCCAGAGGGGAGCGGTACCATTTCGGGTGCTGGTTCATATAATTACGGCGACCCCGTGGTTTTGACAGCTACACCCCTCGGCGAGTTTGAATTCTACAATTGGACGGAAAATGGGGAAGAAGTCTCCACACAGCCCATATTGAGCTTCAATGCCTACAACCACCGTAATTTGGTGGCGCATTTCTTTAGGACCGTTACCATTGCAGTTAACGTGCAGCCTGAGGAGGGTGGTACGATATCTGGCTCTGGAACTTACAACTATGCAGACCCCGTCACTATGACCGCCCAGCCCAACACGGGTTACGCTTTCGTCAACTGGATGGAAAACGACACCATTGTCTCGACAGAAGCCTCTATTAGCTTCACGGCTTTATACGACAGGACCTTTGTGGCCAACTTCGAGGCAATCATGCATCACGTCAGTGTGTCTGCCAACATCAGCGCTGCAGGAACGGTTTCGGGTGGCGGCGACTATCAGGAAGGCACCTACGCCACCGTAAGTGCCGTGCCTAATGCTGGCTTCGATTTCATCCGCTGGAGAGAGAATGGAACCAGCGTGTCGACCAATCCCAACTACATATTCGCCGTGTGGGCACCCCGTGACCTTGAGGCCGAGTTCGAGCTGCAAATTACTGACACGGCAGCCTACACCTGCGATGCCTTTGAGTGGCACGGTCATACCTACACTTCCAATGGCATCTATTACGATACCTTGACGAGCTACTTGGACATCGACAGCATTGTGGCCTTGCACTTGACGGTCTATCCCTCGTATCATTACGAGTACACCGAGACCGAGTGCGGGAACTACTTCTGGGAAGATACTCTCTATACTGAGAGTGGCGATTACACAAGGGAGTTTCAGTCCATCTACGGCTGCGACAGCACCCTTACGCTGCACTTGACCATCCTTCCCATCCGTCCCATGGGTAACTTCACCTATATGAGTCCTGCCAACAATTACGTCGTCCGCTACACCGACATGGACTTCTATTGGGATGCCATCCCCAATGCCAACAACTACGACTTCTACTTCTGGCAAGGCGAAGGTGGCAGACCCGACACACCAACGCTGTCCAATACCACTTCACATAGCTACCAGGTCGGTGGATTGACTCATGGCTCAACATACCATTGGTGTGTGGTGGCCAAGAACGAATGCCAAGAGAGCGAAAGCGATACGAGGACCTTCACTTGTCAGTTGAATCCCGCTATGTCTGTGGTTCCCAACGGATGGATGGACTTTGGCGAGGTTGAGTTAGGTCAGTCGCGCACCAAGACTATTTCCGTTTCGGGCACAGCCCTCTCCGAAGACATCAGTGTTGCCTTCTTGGATAATGCATGGGGACAGGATGCCGAGTTCTTCGAAATCACCCAGACCAACTGGAATACCCTGAGCGGTGGACTGTTGCACATCACCTTTGTGCCAGAGCCCACGCAACTCTACTACAACGCGGCCATCCGCATCGCTTCGAGTGCCTTTGCCGATACCGTCTATTTCACGGGAGCAGTTGCCAACCGCTATGTCTTCACGACCGAGGTGGCAGGGGAGTTGTATTCTGCCAATGACGAAATCGTTATCAACGGCCATGTGGAAGATGTGTTGGGCAATCCCGTGTCCAATATGGGCGTGAATGTCTATCTTATGGTGATGGGCACCAAATTCACGTTGCCTGCGACTTCCGATGCCGATGGCAACTATAGCGTAACCTACACACCTCGCTATTCAGAGTCGGGCTTTTACCAAGTCGGCTCTTGTGCCTATGGGACTAACTCGAACGATGCGCATGATGCTTTCGACATCCCTGGCATAAGCCGTGTGAGCAGCGATTTCGTTGTCTGGACTCCCTATCAGGACGAAACCCTGACGGGAACCATTGAGATACGAAACCGCAGCCGTATCCCCATCAACAATATTCAGGTCAACACTGTTTCGTTGCCTGATGGTTGCACGGTCAGCTTCTCTGGGGTCACCAATCTGGGATCTCTAGAGACCGGCTCGTTGAATTACACCGTTACAGGGTCTCAGGTCAGCAATGGCTCCAACTATGAGGAAGCCACTTTCGAAGTCACAGCCGATGATGGCCTCACCATGAACCTGACTTGCTACTACTATTGCCGCCCGAGGCGAGGCACGCTGGATGTCTACCCGCCTTCAATTGTTACTTCTATGAAACGATACAATCAAAAGGCACTTTCGTTCCAAATCACCAACAACGGCAATGGTGAGACAGGTCCCATCACAATCGGCTTGCCCAACGAGGAGTGGATGTCGCTGATGGGTAGCTCCACTTTGGAATCGTTGCAAGTGGGCGACTCGTGCGCCTTCTCTATCCTTCTGTCGCCTGATGAAAATGTGAGTCTTGTACAATATAGTGGTTCCATTGCGGTGAACTGTGCTAATGGCAACGGCTTCTCGATTCCATATAACATAGAAGCCACTTCCGACTCTACCGGTGTCTTGAGGGTTGACGTGACCGACGACTACACCTATAACACCAACGGTGGTAACGGCCCGCATTTGGCTGGTGCCGAGGTTTATTTGAAAGGCTACTATTCTTTGGAAATGGTTGCCCAAGGCGTGACGGACGAGAACGGCATCTTCACTGTGGAGAATGTCCCAGAAGGGTATTACTACTTGACCATCCATGCTACCCAACATAAGAGTTATGAGGGAGCTATTATCTATATTGAAGGCGGCAAGACCAACTATCAAGATATTTACTTGCAGTATCAGGCCATTTCCTATTCTTGGGTGGTTGTGCCTACCGAGGTTGAGGATGAGTATGAGTTTGAACTTGTGGCTGAAATCGCGACCAATGTGCCAGTACCGGTAATAACTGTGGAATGCCCGAGCAAGATTGATACTTTGGCGTATGGCGATACGTTACAGTTCAGCATGACCGTGACGAATCACGGTTTGATTGACGCCTATGATACACATTTGACCATGCCAACAGAGTTTCCTGAATATGATTTCATCCCTATGATTGACTTCATAGACACCATCCATGCGAAGACCTCTATTGTCATCCCTTGTATTGTCACAAGGACGCTCAGAGAGAGAGGATCTGTTCATTGTGGATTTGGTAAAGGTCAGACAATTAGTTTCTACTATTGCAATGCTCAAAAACAATGGGTTGAATTCTCGTTCACTCTTGCATTTAGTATTGAATGCACCTATACCCCTGACGAGGTGCAATTGCCGTGTATTGGTTGTGATCCAATCGCTCCTCCACCACAACATTGTGACACTTGTCCACCTCCACCTCCGCCTCATAGCCCTGAGTGGGAACTCTTGTGGCCTTGGGATCCTTGGTGGCATTGGCATTCTGACACGACTCACTTCACTCCAGAAATTCCTATTACTACACCTTCGCAGGATTGTACGCCGTGCTGGAAGATATTGCCGTCATTATTGGTGCATTTTGGAGAGAAAATTGTGAACACTATTATACCTGGAACAGAATATGTTCCCATTTCAGGGGTGTTTGACTGTTTCTTGTATGAAGGTACTATTTTAGACGTTGTTGTAGCCTCAATTCAGACTACTACTCCACTTTTCGCATATATGATTCGTAATTATCTACATTATAGCAATAGTTTGGTACAATGTATGGAAGACCTTGCCAAAGAATGGGCTAATAGTATGGCACTTTCGGCAGTTCCACCATTAAAAGAAGCTTATGATCTTACTACAGAAGCGATAGGAATTCGCGACAGGATTGCTAGTTGTGTAACTTTCGATAATCCTTATCGAGGGAACAGGGATTTGGATAACTCGATTGACCAATTTAATCTTTGCACAAATTTCAGTCTGGCGAGCATGAATCAACTAACAAACCTATTCAAAGAGGAAGAATGGATGGAGGAGGAAAACCTTGCTGAGTTTATGTCGAATTTCATTTCTGTCGTGGATACTATTGACTTATTTGTCACAGAACAATCGACCCAGCAATTGAAAGATGCGTGTGATTTGACATACGTAAATGATTCCATTATTCAGTGTTTTGTTGACCGATGGAACAGAAGTGTCCAATACTGGAATCAAGGTATTTTTACAATTGAGGACTTGCCAGATGGCTATAATGACAATTTCGTCCAAATGGATACTTTGATGTTTGAACCGATTGTTCAAGCAATGGAAGCAGCCGAAGCTTATGGATTTGAAAATGTTGGTGAGATGTTAAGTGCTTCGGTAGATGATTTATACGAAGAGACTCTTGAGCATAAGACCGATGTCTGTGCTAAAGTTACAGTCAGCTTCAAGCAGACCATGACCATGACCCGCGAGGCTTTCGAGGGCACTCTGAAGATCTTCAACGGCCACACCACCGACCCGATGCAGGACATCAACGTGAACATCGTCATCAAGGATGCAGATGGTGTCGACCGAACTGACCTGTTCCAAATCAACGTCACTTCGCTGAGCGACATCACAGGCGTTGACGGTACAGGCACTTTGAATGCCCAAACGGAAGGCATTGCCCAGTTTGTGATGATTCCGACCATCGAGGCGGCCCCCGACACCACCAAGGTCTATTCCTTCGGCGGTTCGTTCAGCTTCCTCGATCCTTTCTCGGGTACTGAGATGACTTACGAGCTGTACCCCCAACAACTCAAGGTGAACCCAGGTCCAATTCTCCACGTGGATTACTTCATCTCGCGTCACCTCATCAGCGACGATCCGCTGACTGAAGACACCATTGAGGCCACCGAACCGGCTGAGCTGGCTATGATGATCAGCAATGTGGGTGCTGGCAACGCCAACAACGTGTACTTGGAAAGCTCTCAGCCCCAAATCATCGAAAACCAGCACGGACTACTGATTAATTTCGAAATCGTTGGAGCTGCGATGAATGGCCAGCCGCGTCCCTTGGGCCTGACTGACATCCCATTCGGCACCATCGAGAGCCACAGCGCAGGCATCGCCGAGTGGTACTTCACCAGTTCGCTGATGGCACGTGTCATTCATTCCACGCCGCACGTGATCCACAACAACAGTTACGGCAACCCGAACTTGAGCTTGGTCACCGAACTCAATTCGCATGACCTGATTAAGGCGATAACTGCATACGGTTCCTTGGAAGACGGTGTCAACGACTTCTTCGTCAATGAAAGCCCCGACTTCAACCACACGCCCGACATGATTTACTTCTCACACGGCGGAACTGCATCGGTGCGCAAAATCATCGTGGCCGAAACGGAAGGCATCTTGTCCGACACGAATGATGTCGTCCTTCTCCATGTGAATCCCATTGCGGTGGGCTGGAACTATGCCTGCCTCGACGATCCGGCGCAGGGACTGCGTGAAATCATCAGCTGCACCCGTGACGACGGTCAGGAGATTCCGCTCAGCAACGTGTGGGTCTCGCATGTGACCATGCTTGACGAAGGCGCGCCCATCCACGAGAACAAGCTGCACATTGTCGATACGGTGGCTGTCAACCAGGCGACGACTTACACTTTGGTTTATGCCGAAGCTCACGATATTGAAGTCACCCAGATGATGGAGCTGGCCGAAGGCTGGAACTGGTGGAGCACCTATATCGACATGAGTGGCGATGGCCTTGAACGGCTGGAGAATGCCTTGGGCGAAGATGGCGTCAGCATCAAGTCTCAACAGAATGGCTTCGCCATGAATTATGGCGACGGTTGGTATGGAGACTTGAATTCGATTGACAACCGGTCCATGTATATGGTGCAGACTTCATCGGAAATCACGCTCAGTTTAAGTGGTACCCGTGTGAATGCCTCCCAGCTTGACATTGACCTTTCTGCGGATTGGACTTGGATAGGCTATCCAGTGGCCTCGACACAATCGTTGGAAAACGCCTTGTCGCAATTGGATGCCGATGATGGCGACTTGGTGAAGTCGTTAAGCCAATTCTCGGTTTATGACGGTGATGACGGATGGTTCGGAAGCCTGCACAACATGAATCCGGGACTGGGTTATATGTATAATGCCCAACAAAGCCACAGCTTCCACTACAGCCAAGGCAGGGGAGGCGTTGCAGAAGAGCATCCGGAAACCTCTAATTGGAGGACGAACTACCACGCTTTTGTCGACAATATGAGTGTGGTTGCTTCTGTCTTCATCGATGGTGAGGAGCTCCGTTCCGATAGCTATGAGGTGGCTGCCTTCAGTGACGGCACTTGTTTGGGTAGTACCAAATTGCTGTACAATGCCCGCCGCGAGAGCTATTACGCTATGCTGCCTGTCTTGGGTGAAGGAGGCATGAAGGTCACATTCAGGCTCTATAGTGCCGATGATGGTGTCGAATATGCCAACCCGGCTGACGAAACCTGCGACTTCGTTGCCAATGGCATCTATGGCAGCCTCGACACGCCTATGGCATTGCATTTCACCAGTAATACTACGGACTTGCAGGAGAATATGGCTGTGCTGCGTCTCTTCCCCAATCCTGTGAAACGTGGTGAAATGGTACGTCTCGACTTGCCTGAAAACGAGAGGACGGTTAAGGTGGAGGTCTATAACGTGCTCAATGTGTTGGTTAGCGCTAAGGAAGTCAACGGCAAGAGCTTCTACATTAGCAAGAGCTTGGCACCAGGCACCTATCTCATCCGTGTTTACGGTTCTTCCAATAGGGTTTATTACGGAAAACTGATCGTCCAATAAGTCGATGGGTATTGTTAGTTACATATTTGACAGACGATGACTTGTGACAGTGACTATGACTGCTCTAACGCTGATGGAAAAGCTGTCATAGTCACCGGTCATCGTCACTAGTCAAGGCTGAGAAAGAATCGTGTCTTACCACGCTGTAGTTTCATCTCGAACAGTTACTTAAGAAAACCAAATCAATTAGAAATATGAAAAGAGTTATTAGATTATTAGCAATGGCGTTGCTCTTGTCGGCTTCCACGCTGTCTTTTGCCGATGGCGAGCACTGGACTTGGAACCCCAACCAATATGCTTTCAACTCCACCTTTGTCGCGGTCATCAACATCGATGGGGAAGAGCAACGCAGCGACCAGCTTGAAATAGGCGCGTTTTGCGACGGCGAATGCCGTGGTAGCGTCATCTGTGTTTACGAGGAGCGAAAAGACCGCTATTTCGCCTATCTCGACATCAACGGTGAAAGCGGGATGGTCATGAATTTCCGTTTGTGGGACCATGCAACGGATTCCGAACTTGGTGTGATTTGTGGTGTGACTTACACTTTTGAGCCTAACGACGCCTTCGGATTGCCCCGCGAACCATACGTGTTCCCATTCAACCATTTGGGACAAACCGAATTCAATGGCACGGTCAATATGCTGTGGTCACTGCCAGAGAATTGGGAGGGCAATGCCATGCCAGATGCCTATGATATTGTCACCATTAACAGTCCTTGCCAACTCGACCAAGATGCTGAGGTCTATCAGTTGGTCGTGAACGATGGCCAATCGCTGACCGTCATGGATGGCTACACCCTTACGGTGAACAGCATCGTCAGCGATGCCGCCACCAAACTGATTGTGGCCGATGGCGGGCAGTTGGTATGCGACAACCTGGAAGGCGTTTTTGCCACAATACAGAAATTTGTCGAAGGCTACGGCGAGGGTACCGACAAATGGTGCTTCATCGCCTCTCCCTTGGTGGGAGGGACTTCCCATACTTCAATCGACAATTTGGTGAATGAGGAAGGGTATGACCTCTATGCCTTTGACCAGACCCAGGAACTGGAATGGCGTAACTTCAAAGACCACGACCTGACCCTGAATCCAGGCGAAGGGTACTTGTATGCCAACAGCGCAGATGCGGTTCTTGGATTCGCTGGCGAGCTCAACAGCAGTGTCGGCAATGTGGCGTTAAACTATGGCTCGGCCTATTCTCAAGCGGGGTGGAACCTTGTCGGAAATCCGTTCACTTATAATGTGTATGCCGACAGGAGCTATTATGTGTTGAACGATGACGGAACGGTAGTGGACCCCATTGCGGCTTCTGAGGCTAATGCCATCACGCCTTGCACAGGCATTTTGGTGAAGGCTTCTTCCTCCAGCGAGGAGGTCGGCTTCAGCCCAACCGCTCCGACAGGAAGGTTGGGGAATATTAAACTGCTTGTGTCTTCCGTCGAACGAGGCGCTTCTTCCGATTGTGCCATCGTCAGTTTCGACCCTGACGATGCCTTGGCCAAGTTCGTCTTCCAAAGCAACGGTCCACGGCTCTCCATTCCCCAGCATGGGAATGACTATGCCATCGTGGTGGCCGACGAACAAGGGGAGCTCCCCGTCAATTTCAAGGCCGACCATAACAGCACCTACAGCATTAGCGTCAGCGCTTCACATTTGGATATGGATTATCTGCATCTGATTGACAACCTCACGGGCAACGATGTGGACTTGCTTTCCCGTTGCAAAGAGGGTGGGGAAGGGCTCAACGACCTTGGAACCTACACCTTTGAGGCCAAGACGAGCGATTACGCTTCGCGTTTCCGCTTGGTGTTTTCCGTCTCGGGTGATGCCAACGATGACAATGATGCCTTTGCCTACATCAGCAACGGACAGATCGTCATAACAGATGCCAAGGTGAGTGCAACGCTGCAAATCGTTGATGTTACTGGACGCATCGTTGTTTCGTGCAAGGGAGACGCGATAAATCACGTCTCTACAAGCGGAATGGCGTCGGGCGTGTATGTGTTGCGTCTCGTCGACGGCGACAACGTCCGTGTGCAAAAGATTATGGTGAGATAACACCCTCAGACAACAACAATTCAACAATTCAACAGTCAACAATTCAACAATACATAACCATGAAGAAATTATTATTAACCATAGCCATCGTTCTTGGGCTGAATGCCATTACCTTTGCCCAAGACGGCTTGTTCCAACGTGGAAACTCTATGAACGATTATCAATGGGTATATTTTCGCAATAATATTCCAGTGCCCATATTGCCTTACCAACACAATCTGAACGGTAGCCAGGACGCGGATGCCGTTCCGCTTGGAGGTGGTGTTTTGTCTCTCATAGGTCTTGGAGTGGGATATGCGATAGTGAAAAGGAAGAGGAATGAATGTTTAGTGGATGAGCAAAAATAGTTTACTTACTCGACGCGAGACTACGGGAATATGACTTGTGACTGTGACCTGGTAAGGCTGTTAGCAATTAGCTGACGGCTAAAAGCTAACAGCCTACCCAAAGTGGTCATGGCCAATGGTCATAGTTTTATAAGTCCCGAAGTCCCGTGTCCCGAAGTTAAAAATATTGCAGTTTAATTCCGAACAGATACTTAAAAAAACAATAAATTCTTAATACTATGAGAAAAGCATTGTTTACGATGATGTGTCTTGCCGCGATGCTGGCAGCAGGCACGGGCTTGAAGGCCCAGGAGATAACCATTACCTTGGAGCCCGGCTGGAACTGGATCAGCTACACCAACTCTGCGCCTATGCAGGTTGGCGACGCCTTGGGCGGTTTTGTCCCGATGGAGGGCGACATCATCCAGGCGCAACGGAGCAACACCCAATACAGAGGCGGACACTGGAGGGGCGGCCTCACCCAATTTGTGCCCGGACGGGGCTACAAGTACTACTCCTCGCGCACCGAGAATGTCGAGCTTGTCTTTGCGCAAGCCCCTTCCACCTCCGTTGTGACGGCCATGCCGACCGACATTACCGCCACAAGTGCGGTGGTGGGCGGCACTGTGACGCTACCCGAGGGCACTCACGTGTTCCTGCGCGGTGTGTGTTGGGGCACGGCACCGAGCCCCGACATCGACGGTGACCACACCACCGAGGGGACGGGCATAGGCAGCTTCAGCGGCACGCTCGAAGGCCTGAACCCGAACACGACCTATTTTGTGCGCGCCTATGCGGTCTCTGACCACGGCCTGTCCTACGGCAACGAGCTGAGCTTCACGACCCTGAGCGGCATCCCCGTGGTGACTACCGCCGAGGTGTCCGATGTCACGGGCAACAGCGCCCTCTGCGGCGGCACGGTGACCGACGGCGGCGGCCTCGAAATCACCGCCCGGGGCGTGTGCTGGAGCACCAGCCCCAACCCGACCTTGAACGACAGCCACACCACCGACGGCACGGGCACGGGCAGCTTCACCAGCAGCCTGACCGGCCTGAACGCCAGCACCACCTACTATGTGCGTGCCTACGCCTCCAACAGCTTGGTGACGATTTACGGCGGCGAGCAGAGCTTCACCACCGAGGCAGGAGGCGGCAGCGGAGGCGACGCTCCCACGGGAGCCATTGACGGCAAGTTTACCATAAATGCCGATGGCGACCAAGTCTATTTCTCGCAAGGCAACCTGCAATACATTGGCAGTGCCAGTACGCCTTACTGGAAGTTTGCCGACAACCAATGGGATATTCTTGGCTACACCACGGGCCAGCACGGCAGCAGCAGCCAGAACGTTGACCGAGACCTCTTCGGCTGGGGCACGAGCGGCTACAACCACGGAGCCAATTGCTACCAGCCTTGGAGCATCAGCTCCAACTATAGCGACTACTACGCCTACGGTGCATACACTAACGACCTCAACGACGGCAACGGCCAGGCCGACTGGGGTTACAATCCGATAAGCAACGGCGGCAACCAGGCCAACCAGTGGAGAACCTTGACCCAACCTGAGTGGGCTTATGTCTTCAATACTCGCACAACGAACTCAGGCATCCGCTATGCCAAGGCTAAGGTGAACGATAGAAATGGTGTAATCCTGCTACCCGACGACTGGAGCAGCGACACCTACAGTTTGAGCAACTCCAATACATACGATGCCAGATACAGCAGCAATACTATCTCAGCCTCGCAATGGAACACCTTGGAGCAAGCCGGAGCGGTCTTCCTGCCGGCTGCGGGCGACCGCGGCGGGACTTCGGTCACCGATGTGGGCAGCATCGGCAACTACTGGTCGGCCTCGTACTACGATAGCCCCTGCGCGCGCTACGTGTACTTCATCGACACGTACCTCAACACTGACGACATCATCAACCGATGCGTCGGTCACAGTGTGCGCCTCGTTGCCCCTGCCGAGAATTAGTTTCATATGTCGGCAGAGGCGAGGCAACGTGATGTCGGTGGCGCAGTGGGCCGGGGCGCGCACCGAAGCGCGCCGGCGGCACACTGCGTTGCCGACATCACGCCCCATTTTTTGGCTTGCATAATAAAACAATAGATTAGTATGGCAAATACAATTGAAATACTTGAGATAGAGAGGAAAAGGATTGATACTGGCGATTTCGCAACGATTCATTTGTTTGTCGAGGGATCTTTTTACCGCGCCTACGAATGGAGCGCGTGGCTGTGTGTTCGTTATTGCGCTGAACTTAAGGTTACACATCGTTTGCTGAAGGGCGGTGAGTGGGGTGCTCTCTGCTGACAGTGAACCTAAGTCAAGGGCGTTAGTTTTGTGGAGACATGCTATTTGGGCGTGTCTCCATTTTTTTTTGTGCCGTCTTTTCAGCCGCTTTGCGCCGCTTCGCTTCGCGTCATTGCGAGGAGGAACGACGAAGCAATCTAGTGGACCAAGCTTATGAATAATTGTCTGGATTGCTTCGTGCCTCGCAAAGACGCGAAGCGGGTCCGGGTGCAAAGCCCAGTAATGTGCGTCGCATAGTTCCCTCGTCGCTTCGCGCCTGACAGCCGCTTTGCGTCATCCTTACCTCCAATATCTACAAGCCTGTCTTGATGAAGCAACTTTTTGAGCTGGGTTGCTCATATTCTGCCGAATTGTTGTCGCTCACCAAGGCCTTGGGACAATTACAAGATGCTGGTAATGTTACCACATTGTCCTCTTATTTGAATATCCTTGACCAATGCCACCTGTTGACAGGCTTGCAGAAGTATGCCAATGATGAAGCCCGCCGATACCAGTCTGTCCCTAAATATCAGGTTTACAACAACGCATTGCTAACGGCATACAAAGGTACGACATTCGAAAAAGACAGGACTGACACCACAAAATGGGGCAGGTGGGTCGAATCCGCTGTTGGCGCTTATCTGGTTGGAGGAGCCGAAAAAGGGGAATATAAGGTGTGTTATTGGCATGGGCGTTCCGATGAGGTCGATTTTATCTTGGTAAGAAAGGGCGAAGCTGTCGCTATGGAGGTAAAGAGTGGTCGACGTGGAATGAATAGCGGTCTGCCCACTTTTTATGAACGCTTTCGTCCCCGACGTGCTCTTGTCATCGGCACCGATGGGATTCCTTTTCCTGAGTTTTTCCAAATGAATATGGAAGATTTGTTCTAAAAAAATGATTTTATTGTATGGTCAATCAAAAAAAAACCTATCTTTGCAGCCCAAATCGAAAGATTCAACGAAGTTAATTTAAGCCGCTATCCAGATGGGTTGAAAAACCAGCGGTTTGAGTTGAAAATCAAAAGTTTAACCTCCTCGTGGCGGGTTTCTGGAACGCCAGCGGGTACAATTCAAACACATTAATTATTTATGGCAGAAAACGAAAACATCATCAACGAGGCTATGCCAGCAGAAGAAAAGCCAGTTGAAAAGAAAGTCAGAACTCCAAGACCGAAACCGGTTCCCGCCGAAGATTTCGATTGGACTTCATCACACAAAAAGTTCGACAACTACTCAGCTGACGAACGCGCAAAGCTTGAAGAGAAGTATGCAGGCACAATGAGCCAAGTGGCTGACCACGAGGTTATCGAAGGCACAGTCGTTGCCATCACCGAACGCGAAGTGGTCGTCAACATCGGCTTTAAGTCGGATGGTGTTATTCCCGTCGCTGAGTTCCGCACCAATCCCAACCTGAAGGTGGGCGACAAGGTGGAAGTCTACGTTGAGAATCAAGAAGGTCCCAATGGCCAACTCATCCTTTCTCACAAGAAAGCACAGTTGCTTAAGTCATGGGACCGCGTCAACGAAGCCTACGAAAGCGGCGAAATCGTCAACGGTTATGTCAAGAGCCGCACCAAGGGTGGCCTCATCGTCGAAGTGTTCGGCCTCGAAGCCTTCCTGCCCGGTTCGCAAATCGACGTCAAGCCCATTCGCGACTACGACGTGTTTGTTGACAGCGTGATGGAATTCAAAGTCGTGAAGATCAACCAAGAGTTCAAGAACGTGGTTGTGTCTCACAAAGCCCTCATCGAGGACGAACTCGAAGCCCAGAAGGCCGAGATCATCAGCAAGCTCGAGAAGGGTCAGATCCTCGAAGGCGTGGTCAAGAACATCACCAGCTACGGTGTGTTCATCGACCTCGGTGGCGTCGACGGTCTCATCCACATCACCGACCTCAGCTGGGGCCGCATCACGCACCCCGAAGAGGTGGTCAAGTTGGACGAGAAGATCAAGGTCGTCATCCTCGACTTCGACGACAACAAGAAACGTATTGCCTTGGGTCTCAAGCAGCTCACTCCTCATCCGTGGGATGCCCTCGACGAGAACCTCAAGGTGGGCGACACTGTCAAGGGTAAGGTCGTCGTCATCGCCGACTACGGTGCGTTCGTCGAGATCGCTCCTGGCGTTGAAGGCCTCATCCACGTGTCCGAGATGTCATGGAGCCAACACCTCCGCAGCGCCCAGGACTTCCTGAAGGTGGGCGACGAGGTGGAAGCCAAAGTCTTGACCCTCGACCGCGAGGAGCGCAAGATGAGCCTCGGCATGAAGCAGCTGATGCCCGACCCGTGGGCCAACATCACCGACCGCTATCCGATTGGTTCGAAGCACACCGCCACCGTGCGTAACTTCACCAACTTCGGTATCTTCGTCGAACTCGAAGAAGGCGTCGACGGCCTGATCCACATCAGCGACCTCAGCTGGTCGAAGAAGATCAAGCACCCGGCCGAATTCACCAAGGTTGGCGAGACCATCGATGTCGTCGTTCTCGACGTCGACCAGGAGAACCGCCGCCTCAGCCTCGGCCACAAGCAACTCGAAGAGAATCCTTGGGATGTGTTTGAAACCGTCTTCACCGTCGGTTCCATGCACCAAGGCACCGTCATCAGCGCTAACGACAAGGGCGCCGTGGTCAGCCTGCCTTACGGCGTGGAAGGCTTCTGCCCCAGCCGCTACATGAAGAAGGAAGACGGCACCAACGCCAAGGTTGACGACAGCCTCGAGTTCAAGGTCCTTGAGTTCAACAAGGAAAGCAAGAAGATCATCCTCGCCCTGCCTAAGGTAGAGGAAGAGAAGGAAGCTCCTGCCAAGAGCGCAGAGGAAAAGGCCGCTGAAAAGGCAGCCAAGCAAGCCAAGCGCACTGTGAAGGAAATCAATGACAACATTGAGCACAGCACCCTCGGCGACCTCGAAGTCCTCGCTGGCTTGAAGGAAAACCTTGAGAAGCAAGAGAAAGCCCAGAAAGGCGAATAATTGCTTCACTTGCTGAAAGCAAAAACGACCGCTCTCGTTGGAGGGCGGTCGTTTTTTGGTTTTTGGATTGTGCTAAGGAATCATCTTCCATTCCTCAATCCGCCGCGTAGTGGAGGAGAAATTCACACCGATTTTATAGAGTTTGCGCGAATCCATTTCAAAAGGCTTGGCATATTGCTTTTCCTCAATCTGCGCCAAAGCCTCATCCACCGATTTGTCAATCTTAAACTCGAAGATGTAGATGTAGTCTTTCGTTTGGACAAGCATATCCATACGACCGTCGCTGGTGTGGCGTTCCACATCGACATAGAAGCCCAACATCTTGAAAACCACATAGACCACATTGTGAAAATAGAGTTCCGCATCGCCCGCAATCTGGTAATGTTGGTCGGCAAACATGGAATCGAGGCGTGACATGAACTTTTCGGGTTGGCCGGCTTCAATTTCGAGGACGAAATTCTTGATAAAGCAAGCCGATTGCTCGACCCTGACTGGGGCATAATACCTGAAGAGGAATCTAGTGAAACCGTGCTCCACCTCGCCATTAGGAAAGCCTAAGTGATAAGTCATGAAACGGGGATTGTAGTTTTTGATGGTCAGGTAACCGCTTTGGTAGAGGAGGGGCAGGGGATTGGTATCGATAGCATCGAGGCTGCCAAGGAGGTCGGCAGTAACTTCATCGCGGGTCATGTTTTCCAACTCATAGTTGGTGTGTTTCAAGGTTTCCACGAGGAAAGTGGGTGTGCCCGTCTCGAACCAATAGTCCTTGAAACGCTGGACACTGAGGGCGTTTATCAAGCTGAAAGGATTGTACATGCCGACCGATTCTTCATTGAAATGGTAACCATCATAGTTCTCTTTCAATTTGGCGTAACACTCCTCTATGGTCAAATGGTTGGCTTCGGCCATCTGGGCAACTTCCTCGTCAAGGTGTTGGTGGATTTCCTTTTCGGTGATGCCACAGACTTCCGCGAAACGATAATCCAAGGAAATATCAATTAAGTTATTCAAGTCGCTGAAAATGCTAACTTTGGAAAACTTGGTCACGCCAGTGAAAAAGGCAAACTGAATGTAACTATCCATCGTTTTGGCTATGCCATAGAACGATTTCAGCATTTTCCTATAGTCGTTTTGGAGTGGCTCGTTTCCAATGGCTTCCAGCAATGGCTTGTCGTATTCATCTACCAAGATGACCACTTTTTGCCCCATTTTCTCGTATGCGCAGCGAATAATAGCCTTGAATCGCTCCGATAAGGAAAAGCCATTGGGCTCGATGTCATAATCCTTTTCAAAGTACCGCAAATGTTCGTCTATGATCGAAACTAAACCCTCTGGATTTGTATAAAGACCTGTATTGAAGTCCAAATGAAACACCGGATAAACTTTCCAATCCTTCTCCAACTGCTCCAAAGCCAACCCTTTGAAGAGTTCCTTCTTCCCTTGGAAATAGGCCTCGAGGGTGGACAATAGCAGGCTTTTCCCGAAGCGGCGTGGACGGCTGAGGAAGTAGTAGCCTTGCGTTGAAACAAGGTGATGGACCAAGGCGGTCTTGTCTACATAAAGGAATCCGCTCTCGCGAAGTTTTTGGAAGTTCTGTATGCCTATAGGATATTTAGTCATGACGCCCTAATCTTGTATTCTGTCCGCAAAATTACAAAAAAACATTAAACTTGGCAGGTTGCTTTGTTTTTTCTTATTGCCCCCTAACAAATGTAATAAAATCTAACCAATAAAACTGATGAGATAATAACCTCTCCTTAGACATATCTGATGAAATAGCTTTAGCTTAATATAAAATTTTCATTCATTCTGGTGCGTATTCAAAATAAGTTCCTATTTTTGCCACATAATACAATAATTGAAAAGCAATGGCCAGTGAGAGCAGAATGCAGAAATGGCTTGAAATCGTAGACCGTGACATTGATGCCGCTGAGTGGATGCAACAAGGTGGGCGATGGCTCTATGTGGCTTTTGAATGCCATCAGGCATTGGAGAAAGTCATCAAGGCATATTGGTGCGGTACACGAGACGATGACCCTCCCTATTTGCATGATCATTGGCGTTTGTTGGAAGGTTGTGGGTTGATAGGCAAATTGAGCGACTCGCAGAAAGACTTCATTGAACAGATGAGCCCTATGTATATTGCAGCCCGCTACCCCGAGCATAAACAGCGCATAGCATTGGCCTTGAATGAACAGACCTGCCACAATATCGTCGAACAAACCAAGCAATTCAAACAATGGATACTCCAAGAATACTCAGCCTTGATGAAGCCCTCCAACTCGTCAGACGCTACAAGCAACTGATTGCCCCGCGTTTCGACGGCAAGTTGAAGGTTATCCTATATGGCTCTTACGCGAAAGGCTCGGCCAATCCGTGGAGCGACATTGATGTTGCAGTTATCGTTCCCAAAATAAATGATGAGGAATGGCTGCAACAGTCGGTAATCCTCGTTCGTGAGGGACATGCGGTGACTAGTCTTATAGAGCCCGTCCTTCTGGAAGACCATGAGGACAGCATTCTCTTTGATGATGTTATGCGGACAGGTATTGCTGTATAAAATCATAGTGTAATATATCATACCAACCACCCAAAGTCTAACCAAACAAAACAGAAAATGAATACAGCGCATTGAGCGTAACAACGAAAAACGGCATATTAAAACAATAGCGTTAGCTTAACGGCTTGTGCTTTGGAAACTACCACCCATAACACATCTCAGGCTTATAAGTTGATGCTCACGTGTTTCACGTGGGCTTTACTTGTTAGTTGAGATGTAAGGCTGTGGTAGGCCTCCAAAGCCGACTAAATATAGTAAAGCCTTCGTTTTTATTGCCTGCTCAGGGAAAAAGATAAAAAGTAAGAAAACACAAACGGTTTAATCTATAATACTATGAATGAAAGAATTATACAATTAAGAAGAGCAGCCAAGGTTGTCCTGTTCGTCTTGTTGCTGAGTATAGCAGGAATGACGAAAGCGCAAACCGAGAACATTACATTCGCCGATGCCATCGTGAAAGCCTATTGCGTGGCCAATTGGGACACTGACGGCGATGGTGAACTGAACCAAGCCGAAGCCGCCGCCGTGACGAGCTTAGATGGTGTGTTTATGTTTGATGGAGATATAACCTCCTTCAACGAACTGCAGTTCTTCACAAGCTTGACCTCCTTTGGCGAGGATGAGTTTAACTCTTGTACCAGTCTCGCTACCATCACCATTCCCAATTCAGTTACTTCCATAGGGAATTATGCATTTTCTGATTGTAGCAGCCTGACCTTGATGACCTCGTATGCTTGCACGCCTCCCGCCTTGGGCAACGATGTTTTCTATAATGTGCCCTCCGCTGTGGTTCTCAATGTGCCTTGCCACACTCCTGCATTGTATCAGGCAGCTGACGGATGGAACGACTTCTCCAATTACGAGGAGTTTGAATATGGTCTATGCCCTATTCCTTTTGCAGATGACAATGTGAAAGCTATTTGTGTGGCCCATTGGGACACCAACGAAGACGGCGAATTGAGTTATGGCGAAGCCGCCGCTGTGACCAACTTGGGCACCTATTTCAAAAGCACCGCCATCACCGCGTTTGATGAACTTGAATACTTCACAAGTTTGACCTCTTTACCCAATACGGCATTCTACGGTTGCACAAGCCTTGCCTCTATAGCTATACCTGCTTCGGTCTCGGCATTAGGCAATGGCTCTTTTTACAATTGTACCAGCTTGGCCACGATGACCGTATATGCCGAAACGCCCCCAACAGTGGGAACCAATGCGTTTAAGAATGTACCAACCAGTATGGTAGTTAATGTTCCTTGCGGAACTATTGAGGCATACCAAAATGCTAATGGCTGGAGCGGGTTCACTAACATTCAGCAATCTGGAGCATGTCCCATCGTTTTTGCTGATGCCAATGTGAAAGCCCTCTGTGTGACCAACTGGGATACCAATGGCGATGGCGAATTGAGTTATGTTGAGGCTGCTGCCGTGACTGATCTTGGCGAGGTGTTTAAAAACAAAAACAACATAACCGGTTTTGACGAATTGCAATATTTCACGGGATTGAGTTCTGTAGGATATCAGGCATTTTATCAATGCAGTGGTTTAACTTCGATAATAATCCCAAATTCCGTGACCTCCATCGGTGGATATGCGTTTGGGTATTGCACAGATTTGACCTCTATTGAGATTCCGAATTCCGTGATCTCTCTCGTCAGCACTGCGTTTAATTATTGTAGCGGTTTGGAGCAAATCGAGGTGGCTTCCGACAACGCCTACTATGATTCCCGAGAAAATAGCAATGCCATCATTTTAACTAATAATAACACATTGGTGGCAGGTTGTAAGAACACGGTCATTCCGAATTCTGTAACTTCCATTGGTAGCCGTGCGTTTTATGGTTGCATCGGTTTAACTTCAATAGAAATCCCAAATTCTGTGACTTCCATTGGAGGTTTAGCTTTCGGACATTGCTCAGGATTAGTCTCTATTATCATTCCAAATTCTGTATCATATATAGGATTAACTCAACCCTTTGATGGTTGTTCTAGTTTAGAGCAAATTATCGTCGATTCAGGGAATCAAGTATATGACTCTCGCGAGAACTGCAACGCAATTATCAAAACGAGCACCAACGAATTAATCACGGGCTGTAAAAATACGTTAATTCCGAATACTACTGTTGTCATTGGTGGCTTTGCATTTGATTATTGCACAGGTCTGACCTCGATTGAAATCCCAAATTCCGTGATCTCCATCAATGGCTCTGCGTTTTATTATTGCACAGGCCTGACCTCGATTGAACTCTCGAATTCCCTGACCTCCATCGGTAACTTTGCGTTTTCTGGTTGCACTGGTTTAACCTCGGTTGAACTCCCAAATTCCCTGACCTCCATTGGTGACCATGCGTTTTCTGGTTGCACTGGTTTAACCTCGGTTGAATTCCCAAATTCCTTGACCTCCATCGGTCCCTCTGCGTTTTATTATTGCACAGGCCTGACTTCGATTGAACTCTCGAATTCCCTGACTACCATCGGGAACAGTGCGTTTTCTAGTTGCACTGGTTTAACCTCGGTTGTATTACCGAATTCCCTGACCTCCATCGGTAACTATGCGTTTTCTATTTGCACAAGCTTGACTTCAATGACCGTTTTGGCAAACAATCCACCTGCTTTGGGAGGGGATTATGTTTTTTACAATGTCAACAAATCCATCCCCGTGTATGTGCCTTGCACTTCAATGTTAGCCTATCAGGATGCCTCTGGTTGGAACGAGTTTACCAATTATTTGCCAGTGAGCGAATGTGAACCTGGCGAAATCACGGCCACGGCCAATCCTGCAGAAGGCGGCGTGGTGTCAGGATCGGGTTTCTATGAAGGTGGAGCCATTTGCACCCTTACCGCTGCGGCTAATACAGGCTATGCCTTCGTCGACTGGACGAAAGATGGTGAAGTGGTTTCTAATTCAAATATTTACAGTTTCAATGTAGCGGGAGACGCCTCATTCGTGGCCAATTTCATTGAAATACCGCCTGCGCCAGTCATTGCTGAGTATTATCCCGAACCTAATGAACCAAATTGCCCTAATGTTAAGGTGAATTGGACTCCAGTTTCGTCTGAGGCCCAAATCGGAGAAGGCACTTTGACCTTCGGCTACTTCCCATTCTACACTTATTATAACTACAGCATTGCCGAGAATCTATATCTTGCTTTCGAACTTGAAGAAGTAGGTTTTACTTCTTCTCCAATGACGAGCCTGAGTTGGTATGCTACCTATGCTCCAGGTTATGCACAACAAGGCATCAGCATTTGGATGGCCAATGTGAGCGATACGGAACTTACTACCACTTCCCATACCGTGAGCGGAATGACCCTTGTCTATACGGGTGCAATGACTCCCGAAATAGGTTGGAACGAGTTTGTCTTCAACGAAGGTACCTTTGTTTGGGACGGTGTGAGTAATGTGCTCATCTACTGCCAACGTAACAACGGTGCTTGGAATAGCACCGTGAATTGGCAGGCCGGTAATGTCGGTTTTAACGCTTCTTCATATAACTACACAGACTATTATCCTTATAACGCTAACGAGACAAACACAATGTACATTAGCACCACGCGTCCGAATATCATCATGAAGGGAGAAGGAGGAATCTCTTACAACCTCTACCGCGCCAACTGCGACGGCTCCGATGCCCAACTGATTGCCGAAAACCTGAATGATACACAATACATCGATGAAACTTGGTGGCAGCTTGAGAATAACAGCTACAAATACGGTGTCAGCGTCGCAGATTCCACCAACACGGACATTTTCTGGTCGAACTGCATTGAGAAACAAGGGGATGTGGCAGTCCAAACCATCACCCTTTCCTCAGGCACCAACTGGTTCTCGACCTACGTTGAAATCACTTTGGACGACCTGAAGGCAGCCTTGGAGACTGCCACGCCCAACACGGCCATCACCGTCCAGTCTCAGACGCAGAACACCTCATACAACCCGAACAACCACCGTTGGACGGGAAGGTTGACTGCGCTTGACTTGTCGAAGATGTACAAGATTACAGTGGCTGCCAGCTGCGAGATTACCCTGTCAGGAATGCTCATCAATCCGGCCAATCATCCTGTGACCATCAGCACCGGCTCTAACTGGATAGCCTTCCCGATCGACGAGAACATGACCCCCACAGAGGCCTTCGCCGGATTTGCGGTCAATGGCGACGTGTTGCAGTCGCAGACCAACAACGCGAATTACCGCAACAACAGATGGGTGGGGCAGGTGAACACGCTGGAGCCAGGCAAGGGCTACATCTATCGGTCGAGTGAATCGGACGATAGGATCTTTGTTTTCCCACAAGGGCGAGCCAATCAGGGCTTGCCGAGTGGCCTGCGATGAGCTCGTTCTACGTCAGAAAAACGACCTTTGCCCCGTTACGACTGGGGCAAATAAAAAAGAGGGCGACTGATTTAGTCCCCCTCTTTTTTTGTCGTTTTGCGTCATCCTAAAGTAGCATTTTCAGCAACATACAAAAAAACAGAAAATGCTTTGATTTTTTATTTTTCGTCTTTAATTTTGAAGCGTCTTTTTTTCGACAATTACAAACCAACAAAAAACAACATGCTATGAAAAGATTTCTATTACACCGAAAAGGAGTTTTCGCCCTCCTCCTTGCTCTCTTCCTAGGCATTGGAACGGCGTATGCGTTCGATTTCTCGGCCACCTGTTCCACAGGGCAGACATTGTACTACAACATCACCAGTACCAACAACCATTATGTGGAGATAACTTTTCCAGGAACCACTAATGATTGGTGGGGTGAATACACTAAGCCCATAGGGAATATCGTTTTGCCTTCTACGGTATCTTATGACGGAGTTACTTATACGGTGACAGCCATCAGTTGGTATGCCTTTTATGAATGCACGGATCTCACGGGTAGTCTGACCATACCGAATACCGTAGGTTTTATTGGCTATGGAGCTTTCATGTGGTGCAGCGGCTTCAATGGCACTTTGACTCTCAGCAATGCATTGACTGTGATACAAGGTCGGGCTTTCATTGGCTGCACAGGTCTCACAGGTGCGTTAACCATTCCGACTTCTGTGCTCACTATAGGTAATGAAGCTTTTAGAGGTTGCCCTGGTTTCACGGGCAGTCTGACCATACCGGATTCAGTGACTGAGATAGGCAATAATGCTTTTTGTGATTGTACAGGATTCACAGGCACGCTGACCATCGGTACTTCCGTGGCTTCAATAGGCCAAAGTGCTTTCAAGAACTGCAATGGTTTCACTCAAGTGAAATACAACGCCGTCAATTGTGCCAATGTCACTTCTGCTGCCATGCCTTTTGAAAACTGTAGTGGCACGCTCACTATCGGCAACACTGTGCAAAGGATTCCTTCCTATATGTTTTATGAAGCCGACGTTCTTTATGGCTCGCTGACCATTCCCAATTCCGTAATCACTGTAGGTGCTTGTGCTTTTGCTGGTTGCGATGGATTTACTGGCTCTTTGACCATCGGCAATTCCGTGACTACAATTGAATTTGGAGGTTTCGGTTGGTGCCCTAACTTTACGGGCAGGTTGACCTTAGGCTCTTCCTTGACCACTATTGGTGATCAAGCTTTTTATGCAGATGAAGGCTTTACAGGCCCCATAACCATTCCAAATTCCGTGACCACCATCGGAAGCACTGCATTCAAAAACTGTATCGGTTTCACTGGCTCATTGACCATCGGTACATCTGTGGCTTCAATAGGCATGGGTGCTTTCCAAAGTTGCATTGGTATCACGCAAGTGAACTACAATGCCATCAACTGCGCTGATGTCACCTCGACGGACAAGCCTTTTGAGAATTGCGGAGGCACGCTCATCATAGGTGATCAAGTGCAAAAAATCCCTGCACAAATGTTCCGTCAATGCGAATATTTCACGGGTCCGTTGACCATTCCGAATTCCGTTACCACAATCGGCAGTAATGCTTTTGTTAACTGCTTCGGCCTCACAAGTTTGACTCTTGGTAATTCCGTGACTACGATAGGCAGTGGCGCTTTTGGTAATTGCGATAACATAACGGGCAGCCTGACCATCCCCAATTCCGTGACTACTATCGGTGCGTCCGCATTTCAATACCTCGGGTTAACAGGTTCGCTGACCATCGGGTACGGCGTGACTTCTATGGGCAATTACGCTTTTTCTGGTTGTTCCAGTCTCTCATCAATGATGGTATACCCCGAGACACCACCCACCTTGGGCTCGAACGCTTTCCAAAATGTGCCTAAGACCATTCCGGTGAAAGTTCCTTGTGGCAAAGTGAACACCTATCAGAACGCCTCGGGCTGGAATGAGTTCACCAATATTCAGGAGTTTTGCGACCCCTTGACCTACGAAATTAATCCCGATGGTGTTTCCGTCACCGTGACAGGCCATGTGGATGGCACTAATGCCACAGGTGAGCTTTTCATTCCCGAGACCAAGGTTATTGAAGGCATCACATTCACTGTGACCGCAATTGGCAACGATGCTTTCAGCAATTGCTCTGGATTGACTAGTAGCCTGATCATACCCAACACCGTAACCTCGATTGGCGATTTTGCCTTCAGTGAGTGCACGGGTCTGACGGGTAGCTTGATTCTTCCTAACACTTTAACCTATATTGGAGCATACGCTTTCCAGGCTTGCCCTGGCTTCACAGGCGACCTGACACTACCCAATACGCTGACCACACTTGGCAATGGAGCTTTCTACTTATGCAACGGCTTCAACGGCAACTTGACTTTGCCTAACTCCATCACCGCTATTGGCAAGGACACATTTGCTTCTTGTAAGTTTATAGGATCGCTCACCATCCCCAATACCGTGACAAGCATCGGCAATTACGCTTTCCATCTGTGTACTGGCTTCACCGGTTCGCTCACCATCCCCAATTCCGTGACCTCTATTGGCTATTTAGCTTTCTATGGTTGCTCTGGCTTCGATGGCACGCTGACCATTGGTACTTCCGTAGCTTCAATGGGACGAAGTGCTTTCAAAGATAGTGGCTTCATGCATATCAATTACAATGCAGTCAATTGCGCTGGTTACGACCAGTATGAAGATGTTCAACCTTTTCAAGGTATGAATGCCACCCTCTCCATTGGTAGTACCGTGCAGACCATCCCGCAATTAATGTTTAGTAGTTGCACTGGTTTCACAGGTACACTGACCATTCCGACATCCGTAACCACAATTGGATACGGTGCTTTTTATGAATGTTCAGGTTTCACAGGATCACTGAATATTCCGAGCTCAGTGACCTTGATAGATGGAAACGCTTTCTATAGTTGTACTGGATTTGATGGCACTTTGACCCTCCCGATTTCTTTGACTACGATAGCGGATGGTACTTTCCGTAATTGTAGTGGCTTCACCGGTTCGTTGACAATCCCAGATAGGGTGACTTCTATAGGAGAAGATGCTTTTCTAGGTTGTGAAAGCTTTACGGGTTATTTGCATATAGGCAATTCCGTGACCACGATCGGAGCTTATGCTTTTGATAATTGCATCGGATTTATTGGCTCTCTTACCATTCCGGAATCTGTGACAGAGATAGGTCCAGCTGCTTTTCAGGATTGCAGCGGCTTTAATGGCAGATTGTTCATACTTGGCCCAGTGACCTCGATAGAACATCATACTTTCAATTATTGCAGTAGCCTCACGGGTTCGCTGACCCTTCCGAATACTGTGACAGAGATTGGTGAATTGGCTTTCAATCATTGCAACCAATTGACGGAAATCACAGCCCTTCCTGAAACACCACCCATTTTGGGCGCAAACGCGTTCCAGTATGTGCCAACAGGCATCCCCGTGTACGTTCCTTGCGGTTCCCTTAGCGCCTATCAATCTGCTTCAGGCTGGAACGAGTTCACCAATATGCAATGCTTGCCATGGACGGTGACCCTTTCGACCAATCCGTGGGAAGGAGGCACTGTGAACGGTGCAGGCACCTATGCAAATGGAGCCTCATGCACCGTTTCAGCCACCCCGAACGACAACTACCTTTTCATGCATTGGAGAAACAACGGAGAAGTGGTCAGTTGCAACGCTAGTTATAGCTTTTATGTATATGAAGACACCGAGCTTGAGGCAGTGTTCATGTCACAGGACAATGCTGGTACCATCATCGGCAGTGGCGAGATTACCGAACTTACTCTTCCCAGCTATTCATACTACAAATACGGCTTGTCGCAACAGATTTATACTGCCAGCGAATTGGGTGGGAGCTTCACCATCAACAGCATTTCCTTCTTCAATGCTGGAAATGAAGAGACCCGACGCTACGATGTGTACCTTGTCCACACCAGCAAGTCGTCTTTCAGCAGCGGCACTGATTGGATTCCTGTCTATCAGGCTGACTGTGTTTATTCAGGCCTCGTAACCATGAGGAAAGGCATGTGGACCACCATCGTTTTGGACACGCCTTTCAACTATAATGGCACTTCCAACTTGGCCCTCATCATGGATGATAACACTAACGATTTTACTGATTCACCCCACATGGCTTGTCGCGTGTATAATGCCCCTCTGAGCAATCAAGCCATACGTGTTTACAGCGACAACACCAATTACGCTGCCAACAATCCCTCATCATACACTGGTACGCGCCTGTCGGTGAAGAACCAGATCATGTTCAATAGGCCCGTGTATACCATCACCGCTACCCCGAATAATGCGTCGATGGGAACAGTGACTGGAGCTGGACAATATGGTTACGGCGACTTGTGCCAACTGAAGGCCACGGCCAATTCGGGTCATACTTTCTTGGATTGGATGAGAAACGATGGTGTGGCAGTTACGGATGAAGCGGAATATGAGTTCATTGTGACAGGAGACAGGACACTGAGGGCGAATTTCTTTGAAGGTACCGATGTCTGCAACCTCACGCTTATCCTTGGAGACTATGATTACTATTGGGGCGGCAATTATCTGGAAGTGCATTTTGGGAACGGAATGAGCCACCTGTTTGGTGTATTGAATGGCGAGCCGACTGCCTCCTTCACGCTTCCATTTGTCAACGGAAGTCATGTCGAATTGAACATGCAGATTGGAACATTCTCTGACCAATACCACTTCGAGGTGCGCTATGCCAATGGCAATTTGGCATGCACAAGTGATGCCGTTATCGGTGAATCTTCCTACGAGTTTGACTTGGATTGCGATGAAATGCCTGCCAATTGGGCTTATCTTGGCGATGGAGACAATATATCTGATGTTTTTCTGCCCAGCTATTCGTATTATAATTATGGGTTGTCACAACAAATCTACACCGCTGACGAGATTGGTTCGGCAGGCAACATCACCAGCATCGCCTTCTATAACCAAGGAGAGAACAACACGAAGACCCGTACATACGACATCTATCTGATGCCGACCAATAAATTTGAGTTTTTCAGCAATACCGACTGGATTAACCTATCGGAAGAGGATAAGGTATTCAGTGGCGATGTGACTATGACTACCAACGAATGGACATTCATCACCTTTGACAAACCGTTTGTCTACGATGGTACTTCCAACCTCGTTCTCGTCATGGATGACAACTCTGGTAATTATACGAATGCTCCCCACATGGCTTGTCGGGTTTATCAAACCGGTCTCGACCAAGCTATACGTGTTTACAGTGATGGCACTAACTACGACCCGTTTGCTCCCACGAGCTACAGTGGAACCGTCATGGATATGAAGAACCAGGTCTACTTTGGTTTTGCAAATATCGACTGCTGGCCTCCTGCGAATTTGACCGCCACCGACATCTCTACCAATTCGGCCA
Source organism: uncultured Bacteroidales bacterium (assembly GCA_946408345.1). Classification (GTDB taxonomy): domain Bacteria; phylum Bacteroidota; class Bacteroidia; order Bacteroidales; family F082; genus Limimorpha. The sequence goes on from CAMJRR010000018.1 coordinate 51,178, forward strand.
CCCTCCACTGGGAGGGCTATCAGGACAGCTACAACGTACGCTACAGAGTTGCTCCTCCTTTCTATGAAGATTTCGAAGATGAGGAATCGTTTTATGCCGACTGGACCTTCATAAGCATGAATAATGCAAATGACATCGGAGGGGATGGCTATTCCGCCGGACTCTCTCGCGATGCTGCACACAGCGGCGTGTATGGCTTTAGGTTCTCCTCTTACCACACTACGGCAACGGGTGAAGATTACAACCAATACCTGATTTCTCCCAAGTTGACTGTGACAGGTGACTTGAATTTCTACTTTATGAAATACAATACCTCCTCTGAAAGCTTGTATGTGGGTTATTCCACCACAGGAAATGATTTAGATGACTTCACTTGGACCGAAGATCTTGTTCCCACCACATCATGGCAGGAATATACGCAAACGCTTCCTTCCAATGTGAAATACATCGCCTTCCATTACTATGGCAACTATACTTTCCATGTCTATTTGGACGACATCACCATCGGTGGCAATGGTATTCCGATGGGCGATTGGGTCAATTTGGACAACATTGCCGGCACCACGACTGAAATCACCGGCCTCGATCCCTCAACCAATTACGTATGGCAGGTGCAGGGCAACAACACCAGCTGTAACGATGACGGTACCACTCGGTGGAGCAAAAAGGCCACCTTCATCACCCAATGCGATGCTATCATTGTCGATGCAGAGAACCCGTTCATTGAGGACTTCGAAGGCGAAGCCTTTGTGCCCAACTGTTGGGAAACCTACTCAACGAACTCGCGTCAATGGACAAGAAGCACAATCCGTGCCCATTGCGGTTCGGCAAGCGCCTTTAGCGACTTTTATGGCGATGTCTATTTGGTGATGCCCGACCTCGAGCTTTCGGCCAATGCTTCGTCAGCGCAACTTTCCTTCTGGTCGTATGATTCTTATCCTTATGACTTTGCACCGGGCAACAACAATGTCGTGCTGCTCGACGGCGACACGGAGACCGTGCTTTGGTCAGCTGAAACAGCAAGCCAAGAGTGGACGGAGGCCACCATTGACCTCAGCGCCTATATAGGTCAGACCATCACCCTCGCCTTCAAGTATGCGGGCAACGACGGCAACGGCTGGTATGTTGACGATGTGGAGGTGTCAGTGTCGTCAACCGCCACTACTCAGAACATTGCCTTATCCTCAGGCACCAACTGGTTCTCGACCTACGTTGAAATCACCTTGGACGACCTGAAGGCAGCCTTGGAGACTGCCACGCCCAACACGGCCATCACCG
>CAMJRR010000019.1 GCA_946408345.1 uncultured Bacteroidales bacterium
ATGAGATTTTCCAAAAGCCGTATGCCTTCCCGAATGGCTTGCCGAAGATTCATGAGCATGACAACAAACCCCCACAACTCTTCGCTTTGATATACGAGGGTAGGGTGGTATGCATCTTCACCTACGAATGCGACCTTGGCGACGGCTGGGAAGACCAACGCGTGCACCACGACTCGCAAGAAACAAGAGAAAAAGCCCTAAAAATGGGTGCGAATATATTAAGGTATGTATTTACTAAATAGCTAAGGCCCCTGAGCCCGTCGAAGGGCCGACCAATTCAAAGACGGCGTTTCGATACTTCGACAAGCTCAGCACTCAGCAACCTGCTTTAACTGAATAACTGAATAACTAACAACTGAACAACTGACAAAATGGAAGAAGAAAAAAGAAAATGCCTCTACTGCGGTGAACCCATCATCGGGCGTGTCGACAAGAAATTTTGCTGCGACTCGTGCCGCAACAGCTATAACTACGAAAAAACACACAAACAAGTCAATGTGATTCGGAAAATCAACGGCATCTTGGCCCGCAACCATAATATCTTGATGGAGCTGAATCCGAGCGGAAAGGGCTTCGCCACCCGCCAACAACTGAACGAGAAAGGCTTTGACTTCAAGTACTTTACGAGTACCTACACGACCAAAGCCGGTGCCGTCTATCATTTCGTATATAACCAAGGATATGTGCCAAAAGAAAATGACAATAACACTTTCGTTTTGGTGCAGAATACTGATAATTAATTAATAACAAAAAAACTAGTATCATGAAACGGACATTAGTATCCTTACTGCTGGTCGCGCTGTTTTTCGACGGACTTCAAGCAAAACCTGTTGATGTCGCTACAGCCAAGTCGCTGGGCATCAAGTTTATGAACACAAACACGGAAATCAGGTCGGCTCAGGCTGACTTGGTTTACACTGACTATGCAGACAATGGTCAGGCAGCATTTTATGTCTTTGCTGTGCAGCCGAAAGGCTTCGTCATCGTGTCTGCTGACGACCGTGCAAAACCCATTTTGGGTTACTCGACTGAAAGCGTTTTCAGTGCTGAAGAAATTGCGGATGGTTTGGAAAGCTTCTTTACTAACTATCGGGCTGGTTTCAGCCAGATGATGGCTGCCGAAGAATCGCGTACCGAAGAGGCTGCCAACGATTGGAATCGCCTTGCTACAACAGGGAAAATAAATGATGCGAAAATTACGCGAGAGGTCCCTCGGCTGGTAACCACCCTTTGGAACCAGTCGGCCTTGTATAATGACCTTTGCCCGGTTGATTCAGCGGGTCCCAATAATCATGTGTATGCAGGCTGCGTGGCTACGGCCATGGCTCAGATTATCAATTTCTGGCAATGGCCTCAAACTGGAAGGGATGTATGTACCTATACTTGTTTCCCTTATGGTGACCTGTTTGTTGATTTCGAAAACACACGTTACCATTACGAACTTATGCCTGAATTCTTGGATTGGACTTCACGGCCTGAAGAGATTAAGGCTGTTGCTGAGTTGCAGTACCATGCTGGAGTCAGTGTTGATATGGGGTATAGCCCTGAAGGCAGCGGCGCGTATTCTCCTTCCGTGATCAATGCCTTGATGCATTATTTTAGGTATGATGGTTCTTCGTTACGTTTTGAACAAAAGTATGCGTATACTAATTCGGAATGGGATAATATGTTGCGCGAAAACTTGGATATGGGTATGCCGTTGTATTATGCGGCAAGTGGCAGTGATGGTGGACATGCTTTTGTTTGCGATGGCTACGACGACAATAACATGTTCCATTTTAACTGGGGCTGGCAGGGTCTGGATAATGGGTATTATGCCATCAATGCCTTCTACCTTTCACACTATTCTTTCCCCGATTGGCATGAGGCCATTTTTGGCATCTATCCGGAAGCGGATTACTATTTGAGACCTATGCCAGTGGACGATATACAGGTTGAAGCCGTGTCGGAGGGAACCAACAGGATTGCTTTCACAGCTCCTTTGTTGACCCTTTGTGATTTTGAGATAGACCAAGTCGATTCTATCTTGATTCTTCGCAATTGTGAGGTGATCCACAGGGAATTGAATGCCGCTGGTGGTGCCCAAGTTACCTTCGACGATACCGATGCTTTAGGCATCTGCCACTATTCGGTTATACCTTATGCCTATGAGTTTGTGGGTGATGTCAGACGAGATACCATTTTGAATGGTCCAACTTGCGAAATGACTTTCCATTTGCATGATTCCATTGGCGACGGTTGGATTGCCAAATCCATTTCGATTGTCGACTCTCGCGGAAATGCTGTCAAGCGGTTGGGATTGTCCGAGGGCAGTGAGGCAACTGTTGTCGTGGAGGTGCCTTCCGAAAATGAACTGGCCTTGCATTGGGCTTATGCCATTGGAGGAAAGGATAATGAGAGCTCGTTCGAAATGTATGACTGGGACGGCCATATGGTATATGCCACTTCCGGCAAACCTTACGTTGGTGAGTTGTGCCGCTTTTATACTGGCTGCCTTGACGCTGTAAGTGAATTGGAAGAAAGTATTTTGACACTCTATCCCAATCCTGTCGGTAATCAACTGACTATCGATGGCGTTGAGGTTGATGGCATTGAGGTGTTCAATGCTATGGGACAGAAAATCGGACATTCCCGTCAAAACGAAATTGACTTCTCGAGCTATGAGAGCGGTGTCTATTTCCTTCGCGTGACTTCAACCGAGGGGCAAGTGTTTTTAGAAAAAGTAATCAAGAAATAAAAACGGAAAAACTATGAAAAGATTTTTCATTATACTGGTATCAGCCTTGCTGATAGTAATGAGTTCGCAATCCGCCCCTGTTGACGTGAATCGTGCTAAAACATTGGGCATCAAGTTTATGAACGCCAATACTGAGATAAAGTCGGCTACGGCGGAGTTGACTTATACTGCCTTTGCTGATAATGACCAAGCGGCATTCTACGTATTCTCAGTGCAGCCGAAAGGCTTTGTCATCGTCAGTGCTGACGACCGCGCCCAACCCATCTTGGGCTATTCCACTGAAAGCAATTTTACTGCCCAACTTCCCGATGGTTTGATGACCTTCTTTGACAATTATAAGGCGGGCTTCAGCCAGATGTTTGCCCGTAACGACGAACGCACGGCTGGGGCTGAGGCCGATTGGTCGAGTATTGAATCGACAGGACGTCCTGCAACCAAGAGGACTCGAAATGTTGGACCTCTGTTGGCCTCCATCTGGAACCAGACCGACCTTTATAATAACATGGCTCCCGAAGACCCCAGTTCAGTTTATAGTGGTCACTGCAAGTCGGGCTGTGTGGCCAATGCCATGAGCCAGATTATGCGTTATTGGGAATGGCCTCGCCATGGACAGGGAAGCCACGGCTATGATGCTAGCAGTTATTACGGCAACTATGGCTGGCAAGAGGCCAACTTTGAAGACGCCACCTATCGCTATGAACTGATGCCTGATTTCCTTGATTTTGCTAGTCCTCAGTTCGAGGTGGATGCCACCGCCTTATTGGAATACCATGCCGGTGTGAGCGTCGACATGGGTTATGGACCCAATGCAAGTGGTGCCTATTCGGAAGATGTGGGGCCTGCTTATCAAGAATATTTCAGATATAGTGATGACTTAGAACATCGCTATGAGTACTATTCTTATAATTGGGAAGAGGATTTGATGGAGAACCTTGATGCAGGTATGCCCTTGTATTATGCCTCGCAAGGCGAAGACGGCGGCCATGCCTACGTGCTTGATGGTTATGACGACTTTTATATGTTCCATCTCAACTGGGGCTGGGCAGGCTTTGACAACGGTTATTACACCATCGATGGTTTTTATTTGACGTTCTATTCCTTCCCTTGGTATCACAATGCCATCTTTAACCTGCATCCCGTTGATGAGTATTATGATGCGCCAAAGGCAGTGGAGCCTTTGAGGGCATACGCTCAGAACACGAGTACAGCTATTTTGCGAATTGTGCCTGTCCTTGAAACCCGTGGAGGCAACCCCATTGATGATGAAGATATTGCTATTTACATTATGCGCGATGGTATGGTGATTGACTCCTTGATTGATTATCCATGGAGTCAAAATCAATATCATGTTTATGCTGACCATCTGGAGAAAAGCGGCACCTATTATTATACCGTATTTGCTGTCAACCCTGCAGGTATGAGCAAGGTGACACGCGACACGGTGACCATCGGCGGTACCTGCGACTTGCGCTTCGAGTTGGCTGACACTGGCGGCAACGGCTGGGACATGTCGTCCATCGCTGTACTTGACGAAGACGGAAAGGTCTCACAGCGTGTGGGACTTTGGGAAGGCGGAGAGGCTTCCGTCGTTGTCCCCGTGCCGAAAAACCAGACGGCAACCTTTTTCTGGACCTACGACAATACTTGCTACTCGCATGGGAGTCTCTCGGAGGTCTCGTACGAAATCTACGACTGGGACGACAATCTGATAGTTGCCTCAGACGGATACCCTGAGGTAGGAGCAATCACTGATTATGAGATTAGTTGCGAGATGGACTGCCGACCTGTATTCAACCTGGAAGGTGCTTATGAATGGCACAACGAAGAAGAATACGGTGTCAGGCTGACTTGGGACTGGGATGGCAATGAGAATGAGTTTGCACAATATGAGATTACTGATAATGATGGTATGCTTGTCACAACAATAGATGATCCTGGGTACAAGGAGATTTTTCTTAGATGTTATACCACATATCCAATCTTAATTGACTTGGGAGTTTCTGTCCTCTATCGTAGGGAAAGTGGGGAGTATTGCACATCCGATATTGTCCCGGTGACGGTTGAGGTGACTTCGGTGGATGAGAAGAACCGCACAGCATCCTTATATCCCAATCCCGCTTCGCGTAGTTTTACAGTGGAAGGCACAATGAAGGACATCAAGATCTTCGATGCTCTCGGACAATTGGTATATCAAGGTGCAGACAATACCGTTGAAGTGGCAACATGGCCACAAGGTGTGTATTTCGTTCGTGTCGTGGATGAAAACGATTTCGTCTCGACGGTGAAATTTGTCAAGGAATAACGACCTCCTTGTATGCTTCAAATATTTGCTGTCCAATGTTTTGGGCAGCAAATGTTTTTATGGCATAGTCGCGAATGGCTTGACGGTCGTATTCTGAAGAATGGTCAAGCAGTTGGTTCATGCCTTGCAGTAAAGCGTCCTCGTCTCCCTGTGGGATAAGGATGCCCCTTTCAGGAGAGAGGATTTCAGCGATGCCTCCCACGGAAGTGCTCAACACAGGCACCCCACTGGCGAAGGCCTCAACAATGACGCAAGGCAAGTTCTCGAAGTTGGAGAACAACACAAAGAAGTCCGCATCTTGGTAGGCTTGCGCAACCTCTGCTGAAGTCTTCTTACCATGGAAGATGACGCAGTCCTCCAAGTGGTGCTCTTTTACAAACGTTTTGAATTCTGGAGCATTGTAGTCATGGATGACATGCAATTCGAAGTCGTCGCGCTGCTGTCTTAATCTTTCAATAACACGCAAGATGCCGCTGAAGTTCTTGGCCTCGTCACGCAAGGTCGAAATATGAAGCATTCGCTTTTTCCCGCCGTGCATGTCATTCCCACGCAGGTTTGTGCGCAGGCTGGAATCTATGCACGGTTGTTCATTGCCGCCGTGCATGTCATTCTCCGTCGAGCCTTGCATGTCATTCCTGCGTAGGTTCGTGGGAAGGCTGGAATCTATGTAAGGCGGCTGTCTAAGCTTAAACATATCCGTATTCACCAAGTTGTAAATCACCTGAAAACGGTTATTCACCCCATGACCTTCCATGCACCGTTGCAAGTCAAGACTGACAGGCATAATGAGCTCGGCATTATTGGCAATTTTGACGATTTTCCGTTTCAGCTTGCCGACCAGAACGTCCTTGTTTTGCGGCTGGTATATGGTCCAGTGTTCGATGAGGACGTATTTGTAGCCAAAGAGTTTCTTCCAAAGCAAGGCCACTTGCCCAAGAGGGTAGGTGACGTGTAAATGAATCAATTCGGGCTTGAAGAAACGTTGCTTGATGTATTTCAATCCGTATTGGTACATCCGCAGCATCTTGAGCTTGCGAATGGCGTTGATCTTCGGTGGACGGATGTAGATCTGCACGTGGATGTGGTGTGCTCCGGGAATTTCCTTGACCTCGAAGGATTTTGTCATATCCTTACCGTCGCAAACGGAGAGGATGACGGAATGGCAATCCTCAGGCAGAGCGTCAATCATGCGGACGCAGAAGTTGCCCAAGGTGGGGTCGTCTGGGGTGGGAAACCAACTCAATAGGTGCAGGATATTCATCAGTTGTTCTGTTTACAATGACTTGTGACAATGACTATGATAGCCTCACCTCAAAAAAGGTGAAATTCGACAACTTGGTTGAGGCGGTCATTGTCATAGTCAGTGGTCATAGTCATTTATTCAATTTTATGCGTTTTAATATCAATTTCGAAATATTTCTTAGGCGTCTCATACGGCACAAGCTTATGCGTGGTGAAGTCTTCAGGTAGATAAACAGCGCACAAGGTGTTGGAGACATGATAGATATGTTTGCGCTTCTCAGTAGGCGCACCGTCCAAGATGGCGCCCATCACATCCCAACGGATGGTCTCGGGGTCGAGGCCGTAGTCGTGCCACACGATGATGCTGCGCTCTCCTTTCAATAGTTTAAAGGCGGTCTCGGTGTCTTTCTTCACGCTCTCGTAATGGTGGTCGCCATCGACGAAAACCATGTCATACTTGCCAAAGTGCGGTCTGAAGTCGAAGTTCTGTGAGTCGCCGTAAAGTTGTTCTATGTTGTTCATGTCCTTGCTGAAGAAGCTGTGCAAATCGGCATAAAGCTGGTTATTTGTTAGCTTGAGGATGTCTTCCTTCGGCAGGTTAAAGGTGACGCAGTGCTCTGCCACATCAGCCAGATTGGCCACGCTTTCGCCACGCCAAGTGCCGATTTCGAAGTAGTCTTTCACCGCATAGCGTTTCGCCAAGGCGCGTAGCAAGGCAATATCGATAGGCATGGTGGCACCCGAGAGATAGGCGTAAGGCTTCGCGATTTCGTGGAAGTCAGGAAACAATTCGTTGATTTCGATGACGGGCAGACCGTCGGCGAGGCCATATTTCCGGATGACATCTTCCTTGTTGCTGCCTTCGTCTTGTAGGACGAGGTTGAGCAGGTAAGGATGCCTGATGATACGCCCAAGGGCTTTGGTGAATTTATGGAGTTTATTCATTTTCGGTAGGTTGTTTCAAGAATTGTTGTTTCAAACCGGCGATGTAGTTCTGTATCTCGCTCTTGGTCAAAAGGAAGTCGCGTCCTTTGAAGTGTGACTCCTTGACGAAGAACACGAACAGGAACACCGCGTTGACCGTATATGATACTGCTGAGGTGATGGCTGCACCTGTGACGTCGTAGCGAGGTATCAACGTGAAGCCGCAGACGAAGGTGACGACCAGCCCGCAAAGTGCCGCGAAGGTGTTCATTTGATAACGTCCGGTACCCGAGTAATAGTGCCCGAGGATGAGGAAAATGCAGTAGAGCAGGATACCTGGTGCAAGGATGCGAATGAGGTGGGCCATTTCGCCGAAGTCCTTGCCGAAGACGAAAACGTAAAAGTCGGCAGGTAGTAGGCACAGCACCGCGACAGCTACAGCTGAAATGAGCAGGCAGATTTTGGTCAGGTCCAGGGTGAGTTTCTGTGAGTATTCACGGTCGTCGGCATTGGCGATGCGGGCATATTGCACCAAGGCGATGCTGTTGCTGATGATCCAGATGGCTTCGGCGAGCGAGAGGGCATTGGAGAACACGCCCACACGTCCCACGTTGATGTATTTGTCCAGTAGATAGTAACTTAAGCGCAGGTTGAAGAACTGCACGAAGTGTCCTGTTTGGTTGAGGAAACCGTATTTGAAAAGGTCTTTCAATACTGGTTTGTAGTCCTTGTCCGTGTCTTGACGCAGGTTAACATATTCCTTGCGCAACATCCAAACTCCCAGCAGGAAAGTGCCTCCGTAGGCGGCATACAGCCCGATGACATAGCCGTAGATGTCGGTTCGCTTCAGTAAGATATAATAGATGACCAAGGTCAAAGCCAAAAGCACAGGTTGGAGCAGGGTGTTGTAGTTGGCTTTCTTGATTTCCTCCTTGCCGACCAGGAAGCGGAAGTTGATGTTGCTGAGCGAGGAGATGAACGACAGGATGGCCACGTGTGCAATCAGGTCGGGGGCCAGTTTGGGATAGAACAGCCAGATGGCAAAGCCCATGATTACCGCAATGAGTGCTGCCCATACTGTCGAAGCTACTAGTATCTTCTTGAACGAGTGGCGTGGGGCAAGGTAGATGATGCTTGCGCCGCAGATGATATCGGAGAAGATAAGGATAAAGGATATGGTGGTCAGAAGCAGTGCCTGCGTACCTTTGCCTGTATCGCCCAAAGTCTGGGAGATGATAATGGCTATGGCGAAGTTAAGGGCTGCCGCCAGTATCTTAGTGCCAAAGGTATTTAGGATTTTCTTGAACACGGTTCCGCGTTTTATTCACCGCAAAAATAACAACTATTCATTAGATTTCCAAATCCGCCCACTGCAACTGTCACTCTCAGCCCCAGTCACCGAAGCCAGCACATTGGTCTTTCCCTCCAGTCTCAGAAGTCCAAGGAAAGCAAAGACCAAAGCCTCTTTGTAGTCGATAATCATCTTGTCGGGGATGACGACTTCGTGCGAACTCCGTGCTTGCAGGCGTTCCATAAGGAATTTGTTCCTGGCACCGCCACCGGTGACGAGAATCTTCCCTTTGGGCAGATGGCTCACTCCCAATGCGATTTGCAAGGCGATGTGTTCCACAAAAGTGGCCAACAAATCTGGCACGGAAAGACCTTGCAAGAGGCTTTTTTGATTCGCTTCGAAGAACTCTCTTCCCAACGACTTGGGTGGGTACAGCCCATAGAAAGGATGCCTGTTCAGCTGTTTCAGCAGCGTAATGTCGACCTCACCGCTACGGGCCAGCTCGCCATCACGGTCGTAGGGTAGACCTTTCATCTGGGCGAGATAATTGAGGGCTTGGTTGGCGATGCAGAGGTCGAAGGCGATGCGCTTGCCGTCTTCGTCATAGGAGACGTTGGCAATGCCGCCGATGTTGAGGCAGATTTCATAGTCGCTGAAGAGCAGTTTATCGCCAATGGGAACGAGCGGCGCGCCTTGTCCGCCCTTGCTGACATCTTCGCTGCGGAAGTCGTTGACAACTGTGAATCCACAGGCTTTGGCCAGCTCTTGTCCGTCGCCGATTTGCAGCGTGTAATGCTCCTCGGGACGGTGGAAGATGGTGTGGCCGTGTGAAGCGACAAAATCGGGCGAGGCATTGTGTTTCTTGGCAAAAGCCAACACTTGTTCGCCTAGATATTTGCCGTAGTCCTTGTCAAGCTGTACCAAGTCTTCGGGCTGCTTGTGGAAGGCTTCGGAGAGTTGTTCGGTCCAGTATTCGGGATAAGGTAGGGTCTCGGCCTGCAGTATTTGGAAGTGGTATTTGTCCTCCTCTTCTTGGAAGCGCACAAGGGCGATATCCAGCCCGTCCAGCGAGCTGCCCGACATTAATCCTATGGCGGTGGTTTCTTTCATTGGCAATGTTTTTATTTGTAATGCTGAATGTTGAATGCTGAATGCTGAATGTCGCGAAGCGACGCTAGGTTTCACCCCATTCAGCATTCCTCATTCCTAATTCCACATTCTATAATAGCGGTAACACTTTCCCCAATTGTATGCTATTAGAGCCTTTAACGAGTATCGTTTTTCCGCTAACTTGACTGCTTTCAAGATATTGACACAGGTTTTGGACATTATCGAAGGTCTTCCAATCAGGGTTCTCGTTATAGGCGCTGAAGTTCGACCCGACCAACAAAGCCTCTTTGAATTTCAGTTCCTTCATCAAGCCAAGGATATTGCGGTGCTCCTCCTCAGAGGCCGTACCCAACTCGCGCATGTCACCTAATATTAATAGGTGTTGGTCTCCGCAAATAGTGGCAAAGTTGATCAAGGCGGCCCGCATGGAGGTGGGATTGGCGTTGTAGGCATCCATGATGATACGGTTCTTGCCGGTTTCAATCACCTGCGAGCGGCTGTTGGTGGGCGTGTAGGCCTCCAAGGCCTCGATGATGTCATTTTCGTCCACACCAAAATACTGTCCCACACCGATGGCAGCGGCCACATTCTCGAAATTGTAACTGCCTATGAGATGGGTCTGGATGAGGTGTTTTCTCCAAACGACGCTCAAATACGGGTTGCAAGCACCTGGAGCGACAGGGCAGAATGCTCCACAGTGTCTGCCATAGCTGATGCGTTCTTGCCCCTCTGATTGCTCCCATAGCAGTGGATTGCCTTGGTTGACGAAGACGGCCTTGCCATTGGCTTTAATATGCCTATATAGTTCTGTCTTAGTCTTGATGACGCCTTCGAAGCTACCGAAGCCTTCCAGATGAGCCTTACCTATGTTGGTGATGAGGCCGTAGTCAGGGTCGGCAATCTTGCAGAGAAAGTCGATTTCTCCAGGATGGTTGGCACCCATTTCCACCACTGCAATCTCGGTTTCGGGCTTGATGCTCAGTAGGGTGAGTGGCACACCGATGTGGTTGTTGAGGTTGCCCATCGTGTGTATGATGTTGTATTTTTTGGCCAGCACTGCTGAGACGAGTTCCTTGGTGGTCGTCTTGCCGTTGGTGCCAGTGATGCTGAGCACCGTGGCCTTGCTCTGCTGACGGTGATAGGCAGCTAAATCTTGCAAAGTCTTCAGTGTATCATCCACAATCAGGATGCGCTCATGTTGGGGCAGGTCTTTGCGGTCAGCAACGACGAGGCTGGCCACGCCTTGCTCTGCCACTTGCAGGGCGAAGTCGTTGGCATCGAAGTTCTCGCCTTTCAGGGCAAAGAAGACAGCGTCTTGCTCAATCTTTCGGCTGTCGGTGGAGACTTTGTAAGCTTTTTGGAAATGCTGATAAATCTTCTCTATCATATGGATTTCTATTTGACTACGAGACGCGGGACTGCGAGACGCGGGACAATCGAAAGACTCGAAGTCTCGGGTCCCGTAGTCTCGTGTCAATCGTGAGGATTACTCATTTTGTTGTTTCTTTCAATAAAAGAAGCCGCCTGACGGATCAAACGGCTTCAATGCTATCATGAAAAAGAATCTTATTACTTACTTTGCAAAGGAACTGCCCACCTTGTTCATGGCACAACGGAAGCCAATGGTCGAAGCGGACTGGTTCTGGTTGAGGTAACGGCGTGTGCCAGGGCTCAAGTAGTAAGGACCATCAGCCCAGGAGCCACCTTTGTACACTCTCGATTCGTCGCTGATGAGGGTCGTACCAGGAGTTTCGTTGGTGGCAGATTCATACATCTCTTTGGTGAAAACGCTCTGGTCGTCTTGAGGATCGCTCCAACGGTTACGGATGGCCGACATGTAGTCACCGTCATCATAGTTGGAGTTGAAGCTCGTACGATAGTTCTGGCGCTTAGCAGCTTCTTCCTGAGGAATGGGCTCTCTACGGATACGACCAAGGGAGTCTTTCTGCAGCAGGAAGCCTTCGTCATCAACGGCCTTGCGGGTAAATACGTTACCACGGAATGGGCTATAGTCGGCTACATCTTCGAAGGTCAAAGGACGATAGACGTCTTGGCACCATTCGGCAACATTGCCAGCCATGTTGTACAAGCCGTAATCGTTGGGCCAATAGGAACCAACAGGGGCGGGCAGGGCGGCACCATCGTTCAGGTTGCCGGCAACACCCATGTAGTCACCAGGGCCTCTCTTGAAGTTGGCCATGAAGCTACCGTAATATCTCTTGTTGTCGGTGCGCAGACCATCACCGTTCCATGGATAAACCTTGCGTTCGCTGACGATTTCGTTGCTGGTGTTACCCACCAAACCAACTGCGGCATATTCCCATTCAGCTTCCGTGGGCAGACGATAGGAAGGCAACAAGATACCATCGTCCATTCTGACGTTACGTACGCCGTCGCCACCTTTCGAAAGGTCTTTCTTTCCATTCTTTACCTTGCCCGTGTATTGTCCGGCCAGATAAGCATCGGTGTTGAAGTTTTCTTCGTCTTGTTGAGTCGGGTCCCAATCGAGGATGCCAGCCTCAACGAGCATCAACTCGTTGACACGGTCGGTACGCCATGAGCAGTAGTCGTTGGCTTGTACCCAAGTCACACCAACCACCGGGTAGTCGTTGTAAGAGGGGTGGCGGAAGTAAATCTCCACCATGGGCTCATTGTATGACAAACGGTCACGCCAAACCAAAGTATCGGGAGCAGCGTTGCGTACTACCTGAGGGTAGTTTTGGCCGTAAACGCGGTTCAGCCAGTAGATGTACTCGCGATAGTCCACGTTGCTGACCTCAGTGCGATCCATGAGGAAGGAAGGAATGGTGACCTTGCGGGGTGAGTTGTCCCACGAATAGGTCAGGTTATCGGTCGTGGCACCCATCACAAAGGTACCGCCTTCGATGGCAATCAGGCCAGGTCCGATTTCCTGATCGTTGATTTCGGTGACTTCAAAGCCACCATTGTTGGCATCATTGTATGCCCAACCCGTGGTGCGCGAAGACTTCTTGGAGCAGGAAACGGTGAGCAGACCTGCCAAAACGATGATGGCAAATGTTTTGAATCCTTGTTTTCTATACATTGTCGTTTAGATTTGTTATCTTTAAACTATAATGGAATGCATTTATTGTATGCCTCTCAGAAAATTTTCAAAAAAATCACGCAAATTTATGGACTTTTTTTGAATCTGCCGTCATTTTTGTTGAATTTTATTTTTTCGACTGCTTTTTCGCTTTCGGATAATATTTTTTGCGTATCTTCGTTGGTTTAAAATAACTATACATAAAAAAGGTATGGTTTTTGTAATGGATTGATTTTTAACTGATAAAGATTTTATGCGGAATAAAATACGTTTGTTTTCGGTGTTTTTTTTGTTGGCATTAGCCTTTTTTACCCCTGTTTCTCTTTTGGGTCAAATGAAGATGAGCCATCCCATCCGTTTGCAATGGAACGGTGTGGCAACGGAACGCATCGGCACCGATACCTTATTATATATTGCTCTTGAGTCGGCTGAATATCAAGGTGCCATGCCTGTGTTTTGTGAGTCGTTTCCCATTTATGATGATGCAGTGAAAGTAGTGGTGCAGTGTTTGGATGTAAAGACCGAACCGCTTACTGAAGAGGAAATGCAAGTGGCTAGTGATTTCTCATATCAATCTGATTTTGAAGTGAATGCCATCCCGTTACGATCGCGTGACGAGGTTTTGCTCTCGATTCGGATTGTGCCTTTCCGTCAAGAAGGTGACCGCTACGAAAAGATGATTTCAGCCAATTTGTCGATTACCCTGATTCCTGATTTTAGCCATCAGAGGTCAAATCCAACTTACGCAAATCGTTCTGCCATGGCTTCGGGTGAGTGGTATAAAATAGGTCTTCCCGAAACCGGCATCTACAAACTGACTGCTTCTGACCTTTCTGCATTGGGTATTAATGTTTCCAACATCGACCCACGTCAGATTCGTATATATCACAATGGCGGGGGCGTGTTGCCTGAATTGAATGCTGTTTCACGTCCCGACGATTTGGTGGAAGTGCCTATTTATGTGTCGGGTGAATCAGACGGACGTTTCGACAACAATGACTACATCTTGTTTTATGGACGCGGTCCCGTCTGTTGGTCGCTCGAGTCTGATCGAGTTGCTTATACCCACAATCAAAACCCCTATGATGACTATGCATACGCTTTCGTTGTCTTGGGCTTGGGTCAAGGCAAGCGAATCAGCGAAGCAGCCGTACCTTCGGGCAATGCCACTGAGATTGTAAATCAATTTCTTGATTATCAGGTTTACGAAAACGACCAGTATAATCTACACCATGTGGGACGCACTTATTATGGCGACAAGATGGACTTCACTTCGACCAAAAATATTGATTTCAGTTTCCCCAACGTGGTCACGTCAAGTACTTGTTGGGTCAAGACGGCTTTGGCAGGACGTAATTTCCAGGCGGCCAATTTTGAGGTGCATGTCGATAATGTGAAAAAAGCGACTTATCCGATCAAAGTCACAACAGCTTCGTCGGAGAAACCTTTTGGTTATAATGTTGGAGGCTGGGTCAGTGCACAACCTTCCAATGATAAGGTGCGTATTACGCTGAAACACGATGCTCTCGGTTCTTCTTCTACTTCGGAAGGTTACGTGGATTATGTTCTCGTCAACGCATGGCGCCATTTGACCTTTACTGGTGGACAGATGCTTTTCCGTAATCCCGAGGCTTCTCTCGTTGGCAAGGTTTATGAGTATCGTCTGGCGGGTGCTTCGCAACAGACTCAAGTTTGGAATGTCACCGACCCAAGAAATCCGGCTATTATGAAAGGTCAAGTCAACGGCTCCACACTCAGTTTCAAGGTGGCTGGCAACAGCGAAAATGAATTTATTGCCTACAATGGAAGTACTTATCAAATAGCAGTGGCAATGGGAAAGGTTGACAATCAAAATCTGCACGGTATACGTGATGTGGATTTTGTCATCTTGACTTATCCCGATTTCATTTCGCAAGCGGAACGGCTCAAGGAGATACATAGCCACCTTGACCCCGACCTGAATATCTTTATCACAACTCCCGAGATGATTTACAATGAATTCTCCTGTGGAGCAAAAGACATTACAGCTATCCGTGACTTCTGCCGTATGCTCTATCTCGACAGTAATCCAGGTCGTCAAATCAAGTACCTTCTTTTGTTAGGCGATTGTTCCTATGACTATAAAAATCGAGATGGCATCGTAGATTATGTTCCTTCGTATGAGACGGTGCGTTCCCTTGCCATGGATTCGACCTTCGTTACTGATGATTATTTTGGTTTTATGGATGAGAGCGAGGGCGATATTAACAGCTCGTTGGCAGATATTGGCATAGGACGTTTCCCTGTACAGACCTTGGAACAAGCCACGCAGATGGTCGACAAGATTGAGCGTTACATCGTGAAGGACGAAACTTCCATGCAGCCTTGGCGCAATACGGTTACTTTCTTTACGGATGACCAATCGGATTTCGTTACCAATGCGGAGAGTTTAGCAGAGAATTTGAAAAATGTGGGAGGTGAAGGCATTGTGGTTGACAAGATTTATTTGGATGCCTATCCACAAGTCAGCGCACCAGGCGGTGAGATTGCTCCTGATGTGAATGCAGCCATCAACAGCCGGATGGAAAAAGGCACACTGGTGCTCAACTATATTGGTCACGGTGGTGAAGTGCAGCTGGCTGAAGAGAAAATCCTGCAAAGGAAAGACGTCGACTCATGGCGCAACGCCCCGATGTATCCGTTGATGATTACGGGAACATGCGAGTTTAGCCGTTACGACGACCATAATCGCACTTCCTTGGGCGAATATGCTTTTTTGAATCAATATGGCGGTATGATTGCGATGTTTACTACTTCTAGAGTAACATATGGCAACCATAATCAGGCGTTTGCTGAAGGTGTTTATAGGAATTTGTTCCGCGTTTATGGTGAAGAACTTTACCGTCTTGGAGATGTGTATCGCATGGCAAAAACCACAGGCTACAATGCTGAAAAACGCTATGTCTTTTTCGGTGACCCAGCTTTGCGTTTGGTTTATCCGAAATGGAAGGTGGAGACATTGAGCATCAACGGGCAATATCCTGGTCATGATTTGGACTCCATCCAAATCAATGATACAACATGGCAGACCTATCCGATTTATCTCGATACCATTAGTGCTTTGCAACCCGTTGAGATTGAAGGCGTAGTAAAAGACTTGGATGGTCTTGTTGCCTCTAGCTTCAATGGTGTGGTGAGTGTGATCGTGTATGACAAGGAAGCCGAACTTACTGCCAACGGAAAAAACTTTAAGTTGCGTAATAGCATGGTTTTCAATGGTAAGACCAAGGCGGTGAATGGTAGGTTCAAGATTGATTTCATCGTGCCACGCGATATTTCCTATCGTTTCGGTCAAGGCTTGATCAATTATTATGCAACGGATTATGAGGTTGAAGCCAATGGCAACTGTGATACTTTCATTATCGGTGGCTTCTATGATGAGGCCTCTGACGACGATGAAGCTCCAGAAGTCAGGCTCTTTATTGATGACACGCTTTTCGTGGATGGTGGCTTGACGGGTCAAAATCCGTTACTGTTGGCCTTTGTTGAGGACAAGAGCGGCATCAATACGACAGGGGCAGGCATTGGCCACGACATCTCGGCTACGCTGACTGGACCTTCGAAAAAGGTTTATTGCTTGAATGACTATTTCGTTGCCGAACTTGACCAACCAGGAAAAGGCTCCATCTCATACAAGATGCAAGATTTAGCCGATGGCGACTACACTTTGACCCTCAAGGTTTGGGACATCTACAACAATTCTGGTACGGCGTCCATCAATTTCACTGTGGTCAATAATGGGGGCATGGTTATCGAGAATGTTTTCAATGCGCCTAATCCAGTGACGGACGAGACGCATTTCGTGTTCGACCACAATCAAGTGGGAAACAATATGAAAGTGGATATATACATCTATGATATTATGGGTCGTTGGGTGACTACGCTTTCCGAACAGGTTGCAGGCACTTCAACGCGCATTGCACCCATTCGTTGGGACGGCCGTGGCGCACGTGGCGACAGTTTGCGCAACGGCATCTACATTTATCGCATTGTGGCCACCAACGATAAGGGTGAAACAGCCACTTTGGTTTCAAAATTAGTGTTAAGTAAATGAAAATCAGTATGAAAAAGAGGAATACATTAGTGGTCGCTATTGCCTTATTGACCCTGCTGTTCGGACAGATGGGTTGGGCGCAGAAGAACACGTATCAGTCTGTACTGAGCGAACATACTTGGTATCGTTTGTCCGTTACAAAGGAAGGAGCATATAAGTTGGATTATGCCACCTTGGAGGCAATGGGCATCGAGGTAGAAGGCTTGAATCCGAATCAGATTCGGCTTTTTGGTAATCTTTCTGGTGCTTTGCCCGAGAAGAATTCTGACAGCCGTCCCGACGACTTGACAGAAATGGCCGTTTGCGTTATGGGAGCCGAAGATGGTCGCTTCGATGAGGGTGATTTGGTGCTTTTCTATGGTCAGGAACCCACACGCTGGGTGATGATTGACAATGGAAACAAGACCTATAGTCGTGAACGCAATTATTATTCCGACACGACCTATTATTATTTGTGTGTCGATAGCGGCATGGAAGGTTTGAGGGTGGGGGAGAAGACCAGCCTCTCTTTGGATGACGTCACAACGGTCATCACTGAATTTCCCGACTATTTCTGGCACGAAGAAGAATTGTTTTCGCCTTATTCCATTGGTCAAAACTGGTTTGGCGAACGAATTTCGGCAGAGGATTCAACTCTGATCATTCCGTTTGTTTTTCCCAATTTGATGAAAACAAAGGCTTTGAGGGTAAACTCTCAGGTGTGGGGCCGCGTTGCGAAGGATAGTATGTATTTTAATGTGTGGATTGACGATAACCACGTAGTCGACAATGAGAGAGTGCAGAGCTATGGCAATCACGAATACGCAAAGTCAACTTCGTTCGATAGGCAAATCATCCTTGATTCCGACACGGCTGCATTTGAGCTAAGCCTCGTACCTAATCCAGCTGCCTCATTGTATTTGGATTATGTGGAGATTTACGGGTGGCGTTTGCTGAAACGTTCGGACGACAACTTCCTATTCCGTTTGATGCCAAGCCAATTTGGTGACGATAAGAGCGCCGTTTGGATTCAGAATACCAATGCTGATTATTGGCTTTGGGATGTGACTTCGCCTCTGCAACCAGCAGTGCAAGAGGGCGTCTTGAGTTCGGATAACTTGGTCTTTGCTACCGATGAAAAAATGGAAAAACGGTATGTCTTGTTCCGTTCAGCGGCAGCCTATCCGATAAGCAATTGGACTATGTTGCGTAATCAGAATCTTCATGGCATTTCTCAGGCCGATAACTTGATTCTTACGACGCCCCTTTTCATGGAACAGGCTCAGGCTTTGGCTGACTATCATGCCGAAAAGGATGGCTTGACCTGTTTGGTCGTCGATGTGAATGAGATCTACAACGAGTTTTCGACAGGCACGCACGACCCCTCAGGCATCCGTGACTTTGTCCGTCTGGTATATCGCCGCAGCGGTGGCAGGATGAAATACCTGACTTTGTTCGGTAAGGCCTCGTTCGACTTCCGTAACCTTTTGGGTTATGGAGACAATAATGTGCCGACTTACGAAACTTTCAGCAAACCAGAGTCTGAGTTGAGTTTCTGCACCGATGACTTTTTCGCACTTATGGACGATGACGAAGGTGTAAATAGTAAAGGCCATGTCGATATTGGCGTGGGTCGTCTCCCTGTTTCAACGGTGGAAGAAGCTGAGGCTTTGTTGCGTAAGATAAAACACTATGATGATCTGTCGGCTTCACATGGTGAATGGAAGGCTGACTTGCTGCTTTTTGCAGATGACGAAAAAGTGAGTTATGTGAATTATGCTGAAAACTATGATCGGATGCTCGATACGATTTGTCCTTCCCTGACGAAAAAGAAGGTGTTTTGTGGAGCTTATCCTACCGTGAGCACTTCCAGTGGAGTGGAGATTCCTGGTGCCAATGCCGATTTGATGCGCGCTTTCGACAAAGGTATGCTTGCGGTCCTGTACAATGGTCATGGCGGCGTTAGGGGTCTGACGGGCGACAATGTTTTCACTAATGGCGACATTGCTGCACTTGCCAATTACGATCGTATGCCATTTGTGTATGCTGCTACCTGCGAGTTTGCCAAATATGACAATCCCCTGCTTGTTTCGGCTGGAGAGGAAATAGTGTTGAATCCTCATGGCGGATGTGTGGCATTGTACACTTGCTGCCGACCTACCTATGGTCCTCAAAACGATTGTCAGACGAGAGCTTTGGTTCCCTTGTTGTCGCAACGTGACGAGGAGGGGAAACCACTGCGATTTGGCGACATGATTAGGTTGGCAAAGAGTAACTCTCTTAATTTTGATAGTCAGGGCAATAGAAACATCCGTTTCCTGTTTTTGGGCGATCCAGTGATGCGTTTCCCCTTGCCAGAGAAGAACATTGAATTGCAAAAAATCAATGGTGTTTCGATAGATCATACTGACAACGTTGAACTTCATGCCATGAGTATGGTCACTGTGGAAGGAGTGGTTAAGGACATTGACGGCCAAATTGATTTGGGATTCGATGGCACGCTGTGGGTGCGTTTTTACGACCAAAAAACAAAAGTCAGTGTGAAGTTTGACGACATTGCACCGCGCAATGTGTATTATCATAAGGATGTGCTTTATCAAGGTCAGGTCAGTGTGACAGCAGGCCGGTTCAGCCTATCCTTCCAGGTGCCTAAAGAAATTATGCCTGGGAAAGGTGAGCCGCGCTTCAGTTTCTATGCCTATGACTCCATCCGTGGTGTCGATGCCATGGGCAAGTTCTCTGACCTTTCCTTGGGAGGCGTCGACCCTGCCATGGTGCCCGACGACCAAGGTCCCAGCATTTCCTTCTATTGGAACTCACCCGAATTTGAGAACGGCCAGTCGGTTGAGCGTCAAGGGGTACTCTACGCCGACCTCTTTGATGGCCAAGGCATTTATCATTACGATTATAGTTTGGGTCGCGACATTATGATGAGTAGCAATCACTCGGCCTACAATCGTCTCGTTTTGAACGACCGCTATGAACCTGCCCTGAATGACTACAGACGTGGACGCATTGTCCTTCCCATCAGCAACTTGGAACCCGGTACTTACGAGTTCAGCCTGAAGGTTTGGGATACGCAGGACAATCCTTCCGAAGCTTCGTTGTGGTTTGTCGTCGACGAGGACATGTTCCTCTCGCAGGTGCGCAACTATCCCAATCCTTTCTCTGAAGAAACGCGCATTACCTTGAATCACACAGGGGAAGACGGCACGTTTGATGTCAATATTGAGATTTTCGACATTATGGGAAGACCTGTACAACGTTTATATAAAAAGGTAACGGCCTCCAATGGTGTCATCGAGCCCATTCTTTGGAATGGTTGTGGCTATTCTGGAAGTCCTTTGCAAACAGGTGTCTATCTCTATCGCCTCACCTTGACAGACGAAAAAGGATACTCGCGTACGGTCAGTCAACGCATGGTCATCAAACGTTGAGACAAAAATTTTTTTTGAACTATACAATAAGCCTTTCGAATTATCGTTATTTTTGCAATTCTAAACAAAATCTGAATATGAAAGTGAAGAAAATTCTTGTTGCCGCCCTGATGATGTTTGCGGCCGCATCTTATGGACAGAACTACATTGGACAGGATTACAGCGTGTCACCTAATGTGATTACTACGGCTGTGCCATTTGTCTCTATTTCTCCCGATGCCCGTGGTGGCTCTTTGGGCGATTGTGGCGTGGCCTCTGACCCTGATGTCTATTCCATGCATTACAATGCTGCCAAGTATGTCTATTTGCAGGATAAATTTGCTGGGGGATTGGGCTATAGCCCTTGGTTGCGCAATCTGGTCCCCGATATGAATTTGGCCTATTTGGCTTTGGCCTATAAGATCAATGATCGTTCTTCCGTGGCAGGAACTTTGCGCTACTTTAGCTGCGGTGAGATTGAGTTTAGGGATAATTACAACCAGTTTCTGGGTAAATATACCCCGAACGAGTGGGCTATCGACGCTACTTATTCACGTATGCTCGGCGATTACCTTTCGGGTGCTGTGGCAGGCCGTTTCATCTATTCCGACCTGACCCAGAACCAAGGCGATATGGCTCGTCCGGGTATCTCTGTGGCCGCTGACGTGTCCGTGTTTTACAAACGTCCGGTTGAGTGGTTCAGCAGTATGGATGCCGACTTCTCATGGGGTGCTTCTATCAACAACATCGGTAGTAAGATTAGCTATAGCGGTATTTCCGATCGCCGCGACTTCATCCCTACCACTTTGCGTGCCGGTGCCAATCTGAAACTCGAACTCGATGAGTACAACTCCTTGGCTTTCATGGTGGATTTCTCCAAACTGATGGTACCTACGCCTCCGGTCATTGCAAGACAAGAAAATGGCAGCCCTATCCTGAATCCTGATGGCACCTATCAGATTCTTTATGGCAAAGACAACAATGTTTCTGTCGTGCAAGGCATGATTCAGTCGTTCTATGATGCTCCAGGTTGGGGTTATAATGCTGACAACGATTTGGTCAACTATGGCAAGTTCTACGAAGAGCTTTGCGAGATCAACATTGGTGGTGGTATCGAGTATTGGTATAACAACATCTTTGCCGTGCGTGCTGGTTACTTCAACGAAACTGCACTGAAGGGTAACCGTAAGTATGTCACCCTCGGTGCCGCATTGAAATACAACGTGTTTGGTCTGGATGTGTCTTACCTGATTCCGGTCAACACGGTGGCAGGCAGCAACCCCTTGGAGAACACCTTGCGCTTCAATTTGACCTACAGCATGGGTGGAAAGAAGGGCTAATGTTTTATGACATAGTACAATCGAAAGCGGCTATCGAGCCGCTTTTTTTTGTACCATTAAAATGCTTTCGGATTTCAAAAAGTCTTATTTTTGCAAACAAATTTCGAACACTATGAAAAAAGTATTGCCTCTTTTATTATTGGCCCTGCTTGCCTTAGCTGGCTGTCAGCGCGGTCCTGCAACTTATGAAATTTCAGATAGCCCACGCGAATTTGTGCCTCACGCTGAGAAGTTCGTGAATCAAGTGGAGAAAAAGTCGAAACACTATTCAGCCGAGGATTGGACAGTTGCTGTGGACCAATTCGTTGCTATGAGCAAGGATTATGTTGACAAATCCAAATACTTGACACAAGAAGAACAAATGAAGTTTGACAACGCCCGCGTCAAGTTCATGAAAGCTATCTATGACAATGGCACCGAGGAAGTGGCCATGGAGGTGAAGAGAATCTATGCAGAATTGATGGGAAACTAAAGCAATTCCTTATCTTCTGCTATTTCCCAAACTAACGTAATACAACAGCGAAGCCAATGACGACAGGGCGGCAACCACATAGGTGCTAGCTGCCCAGCCAAGGGCTTCTTTGGCTTGCGCAATTTCTGTTGGGCTGAGTGAATTGGAAGACTGTAGCCATGCCAAAGCGCGCTTGGAGGCGTTGAACTCAACTGGCAATGTGACGACGCTAAAGAGGAACACCAAGGCAAACATGGCTATGCCTAACCAAAACAAGGCAGGGAAGGTGTTTATGATAAGCAATCCGATGATAATGACAATCATCGACAGCTTGGATGAAAAGCTGACGGCGGGTACTAGAGCCGAACGCAGGCGTAAAGGTGCATAGCCCACCTTATGCTGCACGGCATGACCGCATTCGTGGGCGGCTACGGCGGCAGCGGAAACACTGTTCATGCGATAGACATCTTCGCTCAAGTTGACGGTCTTCTTTGTCGGGTCGTAATGGTCGGTGAGTTGTCCTTTGATGCAAGTGACCGAGACATCGTAGATGCCGTTGTCGTTGAGCATCTTCTGTGCGATTTGCGCGCCTGTAAGTCCGCCAGGCGAGAGCACTTTTGAGTATTTGGCAAACACGCTTTTCAATTTCCACTGGACCAGCATTCCAACCACACCGATCACAATGATGAGAATCCAATTTGCGTTCATAATTTCTGTTTCTTTGATGTTTGAGGTGCAAAGATAATGGATTTTTTCTGATTGTTTGGTGAAAAAAACACTGACCAACATGGTTTTTCCTTATTTTTGAAAAATTTTTGAAAATTGTCTTTCAATGTTAGTATCGATGCATTCCTTTCATTTGTTCTTGATTATCATGGCTGTAGTGGCATTGGTGGTGTTTGTCAGCCTTTATTTTGTGGATGCAGGTTACGGTAAGTTCTACGACAAGAAGTGGGGTCCTGCGGTTAACAACAAGCTGGGTTGGGTGTTGATGGAATCACCTGTGTTTGTTGTCATGTTGCTGTTATGGTATTTTTCCGACCGACGCGGTGACTTGGTGCGCATGGCATTCCTGTTTTTATTTGAGTTACACTACATCCAACGCTCTTTCGTGTTCCCATTCCGTATGCGTGGCAACAGCATGATGCCGCTTTCCATTATTTTGATGGGCGTGGTTTTCAATGTGCTGAATGCGTTGATGCAAGGCGGCTGGATTTATTACATTTCACCAGACGACTATTATCCTGCCGACTGGTTGACCGATCCGAGGTTCATTGTGGGCTTCTTGATTTTCATCGTAGGCATGTACATCAATATACAGTCTGACGACATCATCCGCAACTTGCGGCAGGAGGGCGATACCAATCATTATCTACCTCAAGGCGGGATGTTTCGCTATGTGACCTCGGCCAACTATTTCGGTGAATTTGTGGAATGGGTGGGCTTTGCCATCCTCACTTGGTCGTGGGCAGGAGCAGTGTTCGCTTTGTGGACTTTTGCCAACCTTGGGCCTCGTGCCGACCATATCTACAAGAAGTATCAGACTGAATTTGGTAGTCAGTTGGATACGAAGAAAGTCAAGAGAATCATTCCGTTTATTTATTGAATTATGGTGAACTCAGTTATATATACACCTTGTCAAATTGGGCCGATCACTTTGCGCAACAGGGTAATACGTTCTGCAGCCTTTGAGAATATGGCCTATGGCAATCGCCCTTCTGACGACTTGCTTAACTATCATGAAGCCGTGTCCCGTGGCGGTGTCGGCATGACTACGGTGGCTTATGCTGCTGTTAATAAGTCGGGCGTTTCGTTCAATGGTCAACTTTGGATGCGCGAGGAGATTGTCCCCGATCTGAAACGCCTTACCGATGCTGTTCACAGCCATGGCGCTAAGGCTTCTATCCAGTTGGGACACTGCGGCAACATGACGCATCGCTCTACCTGTGGTTGTATGCCTGTGGGTGCCTCTCGAGGTTTCAATCTATATTCACCCACTTTTCATAGGAAACTGAAAAAATCCGAGATTTATGAGCTGGTGCTCGATTTTGGTCGAGCTGTGGACTTGGCGCGTAAGGCAGGTTTCGACTGCGTTGAAATTCACGCTGGACATGGCTACCTTATCAGCCAGTTCTTGTCGCCCTATACCAACCACCGTCATGATGAGTTTGGCGGGACGTTGGACAATCGTATGCGTTTCATGAAACTTGTCATCGAGGAAGTGATGCGTGCTGCGGGCAACGATATGGCCGTGGTGGTCAAGGTGAATATGCACGATGGTTTCCGTAAGGGCATGGATGAGGATGATTGCATCATTGTGGCCAAGGAATTGGAAAAATTAGGGGTTCATGCCCTCGTCCTGACAGCAGGTTTCGTCAGTAAGGCCCCTATGGAGGTGATGCGTGGCGCCATGCCGCTCAAGACCTTGCGCTATTACATGGATCCTAAGAAGTTTTGGTGGCTTAAGGCGGGTTTGGCTCTGTTTGGCCGTACAGTGATACCTACCGTGCCCTACAGTGAAGGTTATTTCTTGGAAGACGCCAAAGTGTTTCGAGCCAACCTGAAGATGCCATTGATTTATGTCGGCGGTATGGTTTCTAAGGAAAAGATGGAAGAGGTGTTGGATTCCGGCTTTGTGGCTTTGCAAATGGCACGTGCTTTGATTAATGACACTGATTTCATCAACAAACTGCATAGCGGTGAGGTGACGCGCAGTGAGTGCAAGCACTCCAACTATTGTATCGGACGAATGTATACGTTGGAAATGAAGTGCCACCATTGTGTGGATGAGGAACTGCCAAAGAGCATCAGGAAAGAGATTAAGAAAGCGGAAAGGAAGGGATGAACTTTCAAAAATGGTTGAATCGGTTTCAGGAGGCACAAGGGCATCGGCCTTGGGCGTTGATTACGGGCGGCAGCTCGGGTATGGGCTTGGAATATGCACGTCAGTTGGCTGAAATCGGATGCAATCTATTGTTGGTCAGTAATCAAGAAGAGGAACTGAAAAATACAGCCGATGAGCTACGAAAAGATAGAGTCATTCAGGTTGTGCCGCATTATCAAAACTTGGCAACTGAAACGGCGGCTGAGGAACTACTGACTTTTTGCCAAGCAGAAAACCTTGCCATTGATATCCTGATTAACAATGCTGGAATGTTTTTCTTCGAAGAATTGACCAAGGAAAACGAAGCCAGAGCCTTGACAATGCTGCGTTTGCATGTATTTACACCGTCGCGATTGTGTGTGCGGTTTGGTGAGGAGATGAAGAAACGCGGTTGTGGATACATTATTAATATGTCGTCGATGGCGGCTAAGTTGCCTTGTCCTGGCATAACGGTTTATTCGGCTTCGAAAGCCTATCTGAAGAGTTTCAGCAAGTCACTCTATTTCGAGATGCGGCCTTATGGTGTAGGGGTGACTACGGTGTGCCCAGCCGCTATCGCCACACCGCTTTATAAATTAAAGCCAAGTTTGTTGAATCTTGGCGTGAAAATTGGATTGATAGGCACGCCACAATGGCTGGTGCGGAAGGCTTTGAAGGGGATGATGCGGCAGAAAAGGGTAGTAAGACCAGGGCTGATGAACCGCTACCTGCCACCTTTGATTGCCATTCTGCCTCATAGATTAGTCAATAAGATATGGCAAAAGTTCAAATAATAATAGGGTTTTTGCTGGCTTGCCTGACGGCTTCCGCTCAGCGCTATGAGAAAGTGCCATTTGGTGACTTTGAGCACTGGGTCGTGCGATACATTACCGAGTCGCAGATTATCGGTGGACAAGAGAAAACTTTGTACGTGATTGGTCCCGATGATACTATCTGGAGTAATGCCCCATATAGTTACAAGAACACGATTTGGTCGTCCTCCAATGCCTTCGCCAAGGTGATGGGCGTGGTGAAAACCAGCACGAATGTCACTCCCGACAAAGGTCCTAATGGGAAATGTGCCAAATTGGCCACGCAATTTGCCTCATGTAAAGTGGTAGGAATGGTCAATATCAAGGTATTGGCAGCGGGCTCCATCTATTGGGGAAAGATGCTGGAACCTATTACTGGGGTCAGTGACCCTTACGCTTTTATGGATTGGGGCATTCCGTTCGATAAACGACCTAAAGCTTTGGTGCTCAATTATAAAGCTACCATTCCTAATACGGGAAAACTGGTAAAGGGCACCACTTTTCGCACCACTGAGTTTGATGGTTACGACCCTGCCGAAATTCTTTTTATCCTTCAAAACCGTTGGGAGGACGAAAAAGGCAACATCCATGCTAAGAGAGTGGGGACTGCTGTTTACCATATCGAAAAATCCTCAAATGGGTGGGTAAAGGATTCCAAGCTGCCGATAATCTATGGGGATGCCAGAAAATCAAAAGATTACCAGCCTTATATGGACTTGATTTCAGGTGAGAAAACCATGTATGCCTTAAACAAGAAAGGTAAGAAAAAAGTCATCCAGGAAGAGGCTTGGGCTGAGGCGAATTGTCCTGTCACTCATGCGATTATGATGATTACCTCGGGTAGTCAGGGAGCATTTGTCGGTGCATTGGGCAATGTGCTATGGGTGGATGAGATTCGGTTGGAGTATTAAGGGTTTTTTTAGGATTTGAATGGATATTCCAAAACTTTTCCTATTTTTGCAGCCGTTTTTTGAGAACTATTAAACATAACATTGACTATGGATTTAAGTAAAATTGTATCGATATCTGGCAAACCTGGACTGTATCAGATTAAGTCACAGGCTATTGGAAGGCTTATTGTTGAATCTGTCGTTGACGGCAAGTGTACGCCTGCCTTTGCCCGCGATCGCATGAGCTCGCTTGAGGAAATCTCCATCTTTTCTACCGATGATGATCGTCCACTGAAGGAAGTTTTCAAGATGATTCATGACAAGATGGGCGATAAGGTCGATTTTGACTATAAGAAGGCTTCGAACGACGAATTGCGCGAGAAGTTCGCATTCGTCATGCCTGATTATGATGAGGAAGCCGTATATCCTTCAGATATGAAGAAGGTTTTCGCTTGGTATCAAATGCTGATGGACAAGAACTTGCTTGACTTTACTGAAGAGGAAACACAACCTGAGGCAGAAAAGGAGACTCCCGCGGAATCTTCGACCGAGAAAGAGTAAAATTTTTTCATGGCATATTTTTGTTGGAAGCCGCTTTTAGCGGCTTTTTTTGTATCTTTGTCCCATTGTAAACAGTAGAATTCATGACAAAACTGATTGAAGACTTCAAACTGGTCGATAAGCAGGACTATTGCCGTTCAGTGTTGCTAAGGTTGCGTGCGGAACGTGCTTTGCCTGGCATTACACCTGGACAGTTTGTTCAGGTGCGCGTCGATGGCTCGCCAAGCACTTATCTTCGTCGTCCCATCTCCATACACGATGTGGATTTTCGGAAGAATGAGATTTCTTTGTTGGTGCAACAAGTGGGCGAAGGGACGAGACATTTGGCGGCTGCCAAAATGGGTGATACCATCAATATGGTGCTGCCCTTGGGCAATGGCTTCAGCATGCCCGAAAAAGGGGATAGGTGCCTGCTCGTCGGTGGCGGCATCGGCATTGCACCGCTGTATCACTTCGCCAAAGTTTTGAACGAGAAAGGCATCCGTCCGACTTTGCTCTTGGGCGGAAAAACGGAATTGGATTTGTTGCGTCTGGCTGACTATCAAAAACTTGGCGAGACCTTTGTGACCACAGAAGACGGCTCGCTCGGTGAGAAAGGCTTTGTGACTATGCATTCGGTTTGGCAAAGGCAACAGTTTGACAAAATCTATGTCTGTGGTCCAAAGCCCATGATGAAGGCAGTGGCTAAATTGGCTGCTGAGAAGAACGTTTGGTGTGAGGTCTCGCTTGAGAATTTGATGGCCTGTGGGCTCGGCGCTTGCCTCTGTTGCGTCGAGGACACGGTCGATGGCCACGTTTGTGTCTGCAAGGAAGGACCAGTGTTTAATACAAGGAGGTTGAAATGGTGAACATGACAATAGACTTGGGACGCGGCTTGTTGCTGCGCAACCCTGTGATGACGGCTTCGGGTACTTTCGGTTATGGTGAAGAGTACACGGATTTTGTGGACCTTTCCCGGTTGGGTGGCATCATCGTGAAGGGCACGACCTTGCATCCGCGTGAGGGCAATCCTTATCCGCGTATGGCCGAGACTCCTTCGGGGATGCTCAACTGCGTTGGACTGCAAAACAAAGGCGTACAATACTTCATCGACACGATTTATCCCCGCATCAAGGACTTCGATACCAATGTGTTGCTCAATCTCTCTGGCTCCACCTTGGAGGACTATGTGAAAGGTGCAGAGATGGTGGATGCTTTGGAAAAGATTCCTGCTATTGAGTTGAATGTCTCTTGCCCCAATGTGAAGCAAGGCGGTATGGCATTTGGCGTGACCACCACGGGCATCTCGCAGGTGGTCTCCGAGGTGCGCAAGGTATATCACAAGCACCTGATGGTCAAGTTGTCGCCCAATGTGACTAACATCGCTGAAATCGCGCTGGCTGCCGAGGCTGCCGGTGCCGATTCGGTGTCGCTCATCAATACGCTGATGGGCATGGCCATTGATGCGGAGAAGCGCAAGCCGAAATTGTCAGTGATTACGGGAGGCTTGTCGGGTGCTTGTGTGAAGCCCGTGGCCTTGCGTATGGTGTGGCAGGTGGCCAAGGCGGTGAAGATTCCCGTTGTGGGCTTGGGAGGCATCTCCAACGCCACCGATGCCGTAGAGTTCATGCTTGCCGGTGCCTCCGCCATCGAAATCGGCACAGCTAATTTCATCGATCCTGCTATTTCAGCAAAGGTCGCCTGGGGAATTAACGAGTATTGCGAAAGGCACGGTTTCCAAAATGTAACGGATTTGATTGGGGCTTTGGAGTGTTGATGCATCATTCATGTTTTGATGCTAAAAGGATGGAGGTTTGAATATAAAGGAATGATTTTTGATAAAATAATCCTTATCAAAAATATTCTCATCATGAAAAAATCACGTATCTATTTCATTTTAGCCGCCTTTATGGCCGCCGGTTTCGTTTTTGGCTTGGCTTTCAATAGCCTGTTCACCAAATCGTACGCCGAAGAGCGCAACACGGAAGCGCTTATTCCTGCTGAAAACGCTTTTGAAGTCACGGCAGCTGGTACCGCTCGCAGCGCGGATTACGAAATCGTCACCATCTATGGACGCAAATACATCATTTTCAGTAATGGTGATGATATTGAAGTGCTGAATTATTAAGTTTGAACTTGTCAAACAAAATTGACCTCGGGACTTATCTTAATACCGAATTTGGCCTCCACAGAATCTTGGATTCTTTGGGCAAGTTCCACTATGTCCTGGCCTTTGCCACCGCCGTAATGCACCAAGACGAGCGCCTGTTTCTCGTACACGCCAACGTGCTCGTTGCGCCAGCCTTTCCAACTTGCGGTCCCTGAGCCTGTCGAAGGGCCGCTATGCTCAATTAGCCATCCTGCCGGCACTTTCACCTTACCATTAGGCTCATCATAGTGCGGCATCGTTGGATATTCTTTCTGTAAAGCCTCAAATTGTGTCCTCTCAATTACAGGGTTTTTGAAGAAACTCCCTGCACTGCCAATCTGCTTCACATCAGGCAGTTTGGCGTCGCGGATGGCGCAAATGGAATCGTGAAGTTGCTGTAAAGTAGGATTCTCAATACCGTTTTGTTCCAGATAGGCCTTGATGTTGCCGTATTCAAGGTTCAGAAGGGCGTTTTTCTTTAGTAAAAATTCCACTGAGATGATGACGTATTGCCCTTTCAGCTCATTCTTAAAAACGCTCTCGCGATAGCCAAAACGACAGTCTTTTTTGGTGAAAACCTTGGTTTCGCCAGTGGTCAAATCCATGGCTTCGCAACGTAGGAAACTGTCTTTCAGTTCCATGCCATAAGCACCGATGTTCTGCACGGGTGCTGCCCCGACTTTGCCTGGGATATGGGCGAGGTTCTCTATGCCATGCCAACCTTTGTCGACACAGAAACGCACGAAATCAGGCCAGTCTACTCCAGCTTGGGCACGCACGATGATTTCGTTTCCATCTTCAAGAAGGATTTCTATACCTTTCGTATTGATGTAAACCACGAGGCCATCAAACACATCTTTTTGGAAAAGGACGTTGTTTCCTCCGCTGAGGATCAGAGTTTTATGTTTCTGTAACGCTCCGCTTTGGATAAGTGTTTGCAGGTCGCTGGTTTGGTTGATTTCAGCGAATTGTTTCGCTATGGTATCGAAGCCAAAACTGTTGTAGAGTCGTAGGTTGACATTGGTTTTCATTGGGTATCGTTGTTTTTTGACGTATCTTGTTCTTCAAGTAACTCGTAATTGGATTGTATTTCTAATGTGGGTTTGTCAGCAGCATTCAAAGGGGATATGACTGATTGCCCAATTTGTTTTTCCAAGTTTTTTCGTGCGGTTTTGGCGATTTTTCCCCCTTCGGTTGCCACGTTTTTGTTCTCGGCAAAAGTTTTTGGCTCACGAGTTTTAGAAATTGCTGTTGTGGACACTTCGGCTAACATGTTCAACACCAATTCAATATTGGTCATGTTGTCACGAAGGCTTTCTTTTTTGAGACCTTTTAGTTGCTTGTATTCCTTTACGGAAAGGCCACTCCATGCTTTGGTCATCTCATTAGTGAGAATGGCGTAGTCACGTTCTTCCTCTATGCCCCGAGCTTTCCATTCGTCAGTAAGTTCCTTGCGCATTTCGATGCTTTGTAGTCGTTGGTTAATCCAGCCTTCAGTGTAACCTTTGGCACGATAATACTCGGCACCTCGAAGAATAGCCTTTTCGGGGTCTGCTATCTCATTCAAGCGTTCATTGCCCACTTCGGCCAACCACATTTTGAACGGCTCCGCTTTGGGCGAAGGAATGGACTGGACTAAACGCAGAATGTTTTTGGTGGTCATGCAGTCTGTCTTATAGTATTTGCCGTCTGCGGCTTGCATTTTCAGTCCGTGACAGTTTGTCACGACCTCACTTCCTTCGGCTTTCAGTCTTTGTTTTAGTTTTCTCCAATAGGCTCCAGGGTCTTTACTTGCTGATTCAGATAACACATTACAAATATCAACAACAGAAAAGTACCATTCTTCGTTTTCGGCATCCCAATGCGTTCTAACTTGCTTTTGTTCAAAAAGTTTTATTTTGTCAGTCATCGATGGCTAATTTTTGCAAATTTAGTGAAAAAGATCGAATAAGTGCAAGGAAGGGGAAAAGTTATTACCTTTGCCCCCATGAAACGCGCCATTGTATCGGTGATTAACGATTTGGTTACGGACCAAAGAGTCAACAAGTCGTGCCTGGCTTTGCAAAAGGCTGGATACGAGGTGCTTTTGGTTGGACGGAAGCAACGCAAGAGTCCACCGATGGATGAACGCCCCTATGTTTCGCATCGAATGAAACTACTCTTCGAGAAAGGGCCGCTGTTTTATGCTGAATACAATATGCGACTGTTTTTCTTTCTGCTGTTTCATCGTGCCCAGCTGTTGCTGTCCAATGATTTGGATACGATTTTGCCCAATTACTGCATCTCACGCTTGAAAGGTATCAAGATGGTTTTTGACAGCCATGAGTATTTCACCGAGACACCAGAGTTGGTCAATCGACCCATGGTGCAAAAGGTATGGAAACGGATAGAATGTTTTGTCGTGCCCAGACTGGACGAGATGATCACCGTTTGCGATAGTATCGCTGACCTGTTTCGTGAGAAATACGGTGTCAAGTGCCATGTCATCCGCAACATCCCGCCACGAAAGGCTTTGCCTCCAAAAGGCGACAAACTGGCTTTGGGTCTACCGACAGACAAACATCTCTTGGTGCTGCAAGGCTCGGGCATCAACATACAGCGTGGAGCTGAGGAATTGGTGCAGGCGATGTCGCTCTTGGATGACTGTTACCTGATGATTATCGGCGGCGGCGATGTGTTGCCTGTCTTGAAGCAGATGGTTGAAGATATGAACATTACCGACCGCGTGCGCTTCTTCCCAAGGATGCCTTACCAGCAGATGATGGCCTATACACAACTTGCCGAGTTGGGTTTCTGCCTCGACAAGGATACCAACCTCAACTACCGCTTCAGCTTGCCTAATAAATTGTTCGACTTCATTCAGGCAGGCGTGCCAATAGTGGCCTCTCATCTGACGGAAATAGAAAAGGTTATTAGGCAATATGACCTCGGTTTGTTCATCGAGAATCATTTGCCTGAAACCATAGCCACCACTATTCGGGAAGCTTTTGCTGACGAGGCAAGAAGAGAAAAATGGGAGCAGAATTTACAAGTTGCGGCACGGGATTTGTGCTGGGAGAATGAGGAGCAAAAACTACTTGAAATCTACAAACATTATGAATGATACTGATTATCACCTACATGTCATCGCTTTCGATGTGCCATATCCAGCCAATTATGGAGGAGTCATTGATGTGTTCTATCGGGTGAAGGCGCTTTCGGAATCAGGTGTGAAGGTGCATCTGCATTGTTTTGAGTATGGTCGCGGCGAGCAGGAAATTCTGAAGCGCTGCCATGCGGTGAAGTACTATAAACGCGACACTTCTTTTGCCAAACAGCTGAGCCTCATGCCTTTCATCGTCAATTCACGCCGTTCCGAGGCTTTGGTGCAGGACCTGCTGAAAGACGATTATCCCATTCTTTGTGAGGGTTTGCATACCACGGCAATCCTGCTTGACAAACGCCTCAAGGACAGGAAAGTCTATGTCCGCGCCCACAATGTGGAACACGATTATTATAATGGATTGGGTGATACGGAACGATGCGGTTGGAAAAGGCTTTTCTATCGTGCTGAAGCATGGAAACTAAGGCGGTACGAGCCTGTTTTGAAAAAAGCGGCCGGTATTTTTGCCATTTCACAGAAAGACGGGGATTATTTCAGCAAACGCTATCAGAATGTTATCGTTGTACCTGGTTTTAATTCTGCCGACTCAGTGTGCTCTGAGACGGGTAGAGGAGACTATGTTTTGTATCACGGCAACCTTTCAGTTCGTGAAAATGAAGATGCTGCCGAGTGGCTGATAGAGAATGTGTTTTCTGAACTTGATCTGCATTGTATTGTTTCGGGCTTGAATCCTTCTGATAAATTGGTGAAATTGGCTGAAAAATACAGCAATGTGACGATCGTAGCCAATCCCGATGACGCCGAGATGATCGACTTGTTGCGGCAGGCTCAGGTGAACATTTTGGTGACGAATCAGCCAACGGGTTTGAAATTGAAGCTGTTGAATGCACTTTACAACGGACGATTCTGTCTGGTCAATTCCGACATGGTGAAAGGCACTTCTCTGGATGCTCTTTGTGTGGTGGCCGACGAGCCCGAGCAAATGATTGCTGAAATCAAGCGACTGATGGAGGAGGATTTTACAGAGGAGGACATTGAGGAACGCGATGCGCAAATGCAGCAGTTGTATGACAATAAGGCAAATGCGTGTAAAATTGTGGAAACCATAAGCTTTAAGCCGTAAGCCATAAGCCAGGCTGGGGTTTATGCTTACCGCTTACGGCTTATAGCTTATAGCTTAAAAATCACTCCATTTCAGAACAAATCACCGTCCCATTCTTGCAACTTGCGATACGGGAGGGATATTTCTGCATCAAAGTATAGTTGTGTGTGGCCATCAGTACGGCAGTGCCATTTTCACTGATTCGACGCATAAGTTTCATCACCTCAAGGGTCGTGTCTGGGTCGAGGTTGCCGGTGGGCTCGTCAGCAATGATGACATCGGGGTCGTTGAGTAGAGCGCGGGCGATGGCGACACCTTGCTGTTCGCCGCCCGACATCTGGTGCGGCATGCTTTTGCGCTTGTCGCTCAGCCCAACCTTGGCCAGCACCTCATCAATGCGGCGTGAAATCTCGGCCTTTTCCGTCCAACCTGTGGCACCCAGCACAAACTCCAGGTTTTTCTCCACGCTTCGGTCAAACAGCAACTGGAAATCCTGAAACACAATACCGATTTTGCGGCGCAAGTAGGGGATGTCTTTCCTTCTGAGTTGGGTAAGGTCGTAACCAGCCACGCGCACGATGCCGTCGCGGGCGGGCAACTCACCGTACAAAGTCTTTAACAAGGAGGACTTTCCGCTTCCCGTGCGACCGATGAGATAAATAAACTCACCCTTATTGAGCGTCAGGTTGACGTCGCTGAGGACGATGTTCTCTCGCTGGAAGATGGATGCGTTTTTGATTTCTATGATGGGTTCCGACATTTACTAATTCAAGATTTAATATTCAAAATTCAAAATTGTTTGTCTGCCATGCGAAGACAGCCCTACAACTCCAAACTATTAACTCCAAACTGATAACTACCAACTCCCTGAGGCTCCGCCTCCACCAAAGCCGCCTCCTCCGAAGCCGCCAAAACCACCACCGCCGAAGCTGCCACCACCACCAAAGCCACCGCCTCCGAAGCCGCCTCCGCCCATAGGAATCCAAATGGTGCGGGTACCGCCACCGGAATAGTTCTGATTGCCGTTGCCTGAACGGAAGATGAGGATGAGCGCAATGATGAAGATGAGGATGAGCCAAAAGGGAATAGGCTTGCCACCGTCGGCGTATTCGTCTTGGGTGAACTTGCCCGAGCAAAGGTCCATGATCACATTGACGGCATTGTCGATGCCCGTGTAGTAGTCGTCTTCCTTAAATGCGGGAATCATTTCATACTCGATGATGCGCTTGGCAGTGGCATCAGTCACATATTCCTCCATGCCGTAGCCAGGGCTGATGTTCGCTTGGCCTCGCTCGCTACCCTTCTTAGGCTTCACGAGAATGACCACACCGTTGTTCTTGCCTTTTTGACCCACACCCCAACTGTGGCCGATTTCAGTGGCATATTGTTCGACACTGTAACCTTGTAGATCATTGACGAGAAGGACGAGAATCTGGGTGGAAGTGCTGTCGTTATAAGCCACGAGTTTGTGTTCCAAAACATTGACTTGGTGGGCGGTCAGTGTACCCGTATAGTCGTTCACAAAGCGCGGCGGGTTGGACGGACTCGGCATTTGGGCTCTCACGGTTGCGCCCAGGCAGAGTAAAACAAGAAGCAGCCCTAGAAAGAGGGTGAGTTTATGTCTGTCAGTTGTTCTCATAGGATATGTCATCGGGGATTTCATTGGTATCGTCTGATTGATAAGGGAAAAAAGCCTTGAGTTTCTCTCCACAGCGCATGATGCCTTCCTCAAGTCCCTCAGCGAAGCGGTTTTCTTTGAAACGGCTCTGCATCAGGTCTTTCACATCGTTCCAAAAGTTATCTTCCACCACATCGTTGATGCCTTTGTCACCGAGAATGGCGAATTTGTGGTCTTTGACGGCCAAGTAGATGAGCACGCCGTTGCGCAATTGGGTCTCATTGAGCTTCAGCTTGTTGAAGACCACAAGACTGCGTTTTTCCACGTTTCCTATGCAGCGGTTCTCGATGTGTACCTTGATTTCTCCCGATGTGTTGAGCTCTGCTTGTTTGATGGCTTCTACAACGCGGTGGTCTTCCTCTCGGTTCAGTATGGTGATGGCATTTGACATAGTCAATCTGTTTTGTGTGCAAAAATAATCATTTTCCGCAATTCCGCATTTCAAAGTTGTCAAATCCCAATGTATTTTGTTTCTTTGCAAATTGAACGGATAGACTTTATTGATATGAAGAGTGTTTTAAAAGCCTTAACTGCCTTGCTATTGATGATGGTTTTTGCATTGAGTTGCCAAAAACCAGATGAGCCCAATAATGATGGTAATGCCAATGGGAGTAGTACTAACGGTCACGAATATGTTGACCTTGGCCTTCCGAGTGGTACGTTGTGGGCCACCTGCAATGTCGGTGCTGGAACTCCAGAAGACTATGGTAATTACTATGCTTGGGGTGAGACCACACCCAAAGAAATATATGACTGGAAGAGTTACCGATATGGCCGATTTTTCAATGAGCGATATGAGTTGAACAAGTATTGCACCAATCCCGATTTAGGACTTGATGGCTTTGTCGATAGCCTGATCATTTTGGAACCCGCTGATGACGTGGCCTTAGCCAAATGGGGCGCAGGCTGGCGCATACCCACCATCGAGGAATGGGATGAGATGTTCCAAAACACGACTAGCGTATGGACAAGCCAGAATGGTGTGAATGGGTGGCGTTTCACTGCCTCGAATGGTAATAGCCTTTTCTTGCCTGCAGCAGGCTACTATTGGGATGCCGAACTCAATGCCGCCGATTTAGGTGTCTATTGGTCGGTCACGCTCAACGAGGAGTATCCATACCGTGCTTGGGGTTTTCATTTCAATGCTTTCCAATGCCACCTCTGCGGAAGCAGCGACAGGAATAGGGGACAGACGGTGCGGGCAGTGTGTTCGAAAAAGTAAGCGTTAAAGAAAAAGTAAAGCCGCAGCAAGGCATGTATTTGCTTGGCTGCGGCTTTTTCTATCTCTAATTAACTTCGTTGAATCTTCGATTTCTCAAATTCTTGATAATCAAAGCTTCTCCATATTCCTCTTCACAAACTCACTCAAATCCTTGCCCTTCAGCAAGTTCTTCGAGAGCAAGGCGAGGTCGTAAATCTGCCTGATGGTGGCTTCCTGTGCGGCTTCGTCCTTGTCGAGTAAGCCGGTGATGACGGGGCTGTTCGTGTTGAGCATCAGCGTGTAGCTATCGGGCATCGAGCCGTAGAACGACATCGGGCCGCCGCCCATCTGCTCCATCTCCTTCATACGGCGCATCCACTCGTTTTGGGTGACCTCCACGGGCGCGGCTTCGGCACCTTCGTTGCTGAACTCCACGTTGAACTTCACCTTGTCGATGACCTTCTCGAAGGCGGCCTTCACGGTCTCCTTCTGCTTGTCGTCGAGGCCCGAGGCGGCTTCCTTGTCGTCCTTCACGATGAGTTTGTCGATGGTGTTGGAGTCGACGCGGGCGAACATGGCGCGGTTGTCGCCGCCTTTCTCGCCTTCCTTCTGCTCGTAGGCGCTGATGAAATGCGGGTCGAGGATGCCGTCCATCATCAAGACGTTGTAGCCTTTGGCCTTGGCGTTCTCGATGTTGGTGTATTGGTCGTCCTTGTCGGTAGCATACAGATAGACGAGGGCCTTGTTCTTGTCGGTCTGGTTTTCCTTAATCAAAGCCTTGTATTCCTCGATGGTGTAGTACTTGTCGTCGGTGTCCTTGAAGAGGAAGAACTTCTCGGCGCGCTCGTAGAACTTCGGGTCGCTCATCATGCCGTATTCGATGAACACGCGGATGTCGTCCCAGTTCTTCTCGTAGGCCTCGCGGTCTTTCTTGAAGAGCTCTTCCAGTTTCTCGGCCACCTTCTTGGTGATGTAGGTCGAGATTTTCTTCACGTTCTGGTCGCTTTGCAGGAACGAGCGGCTGACGTTCAGCGGGATGTCGGGCGAGTCGATGACGCCGTGCAGCAGCGAGAGGAACTCGGGCAGGATGCCTTCGACGCTATCGGTGACGAAGACCTCGTTGCAATAGAGCTGGATCTTGTTGCGCTGGAACTCGTAGCGGTTTTTCACTTTCGGGAAATAGAGGATACCCGTGAGGTTGAAGGGGTAGTCCACGTTGAGGTGGATGTGGAACAGCGGCTCGCCGAAGTTCATCGGGTAGAGCGTGTGGTAGAAGTCGTTGTATTCCTCGTCCTTGATGTCGGTCGGGGCTTTCTTCCACAGCGGTGCCACGTCGTTGATGATCCAAGGCTTCTCCACTTCCTTGGTCTTGGGTTTGCCGTCCTTGTCGGTCTCGCCCTCGATTTCCTCCTGCACCTTGCGCGTGCCGAACTGGATCGGGATGGGCAGGAACTTGCAGTATTTGTTGAGCAGTTCGCGGATGCGGCCTTCTTCGAGGAACTCGGCGGCATCGTCACTGATATAAAGGATGACGTCGGTGCCGCGGTCGCCCTTCGGGATCTCGTTCATGGTGTATTCGGGGCTGCCGTCACACTCCCAGATGACGCCGTTTTTGCCTTCTTCCTTGCAGGACTTCGAAATAAGCGACACCTTCGAGGAAACCATAAAGGCGGAGTAGAAGCCCAATCCGAAGTGGCCGATGATGTTGGCGGCTTCGGCCTCGCTTTGGGTCTTGAACTTGGCGATAAACTCTTCCGCGCCCGAGAAGGCGATTTGGTTGATGTACTTGTCGACCTCTTCGGCGTTCATGCCGATGCCGCGGTCGCGGACGGTGAGAGTCTTTTTCTTCTTGTCGACTTCCACCTTAATAGTGAGGTCGCCCAATTCGCCCTTGAACTCGCCCGAGGCAGCCAAGGCCTTCAGCTTTTGCGTGGCATCCACAGCATTACTGATGATTTCGCGCAGGAAAATCTCTTGGTCCGAATAGAGGAACTTCTTGATGACAGGGAAAATGTTTTCTGTCTTTACTCCAATGTTACCTGTTGTCATATTTCGTTGTTTTTAATGATTCCAATGCAATAATACTACTCCTATGAAACCGTCATTGCGGGCTTGACCCGCAATCTCCTGAACGCTCGGGTGTAACCTTCGCGCGAAGGAGATGGCGGATGCTCCTCCGCCATGACGGTAAAAGGCTGGATGTAGTCTTTCTCGGTCTGGTGTCCGTTGGTCAAAATATGTGCCACCCGTAAAAAGTGACAAAATGGCAAGTTTTTTATACTTTTGCAGTGTTTTTGTAAGTGGTTTATTACTAAGCAAGTTATTACTAAGCGGTTTATTACATAAGACCTATGAATATGACTGAAATCTACGACTTCTATAACAACGGTGCCGAGATAGGTCGGCTGGAGCGCGGTCTGGGCATCGTGGAGTTTCACAGGACAAAGGAAATCTTGGCGCGCTATATTGAAAGCGACAAGGTGATTTACGATATCGGCGGTGGCATCGGGATGTATGCGGCTTGGCTGGCCAAGAAAGGCAATGAAGTCCATCTGATTGAGTTGGCGGAGAACGCCGTGGAATATGCCAAGGCGAATATGATGCAGGATTGCCAATTTATCGCCGAGACGGGCAATGCCTTGCAAGTCAAGCGTCCCGACGAGAGCGCGGATGTAGTGCTTCTGATGGGCCCCCAGTACCATCTGCGTGATAAGGGAGAGCGTTTGCAATCGCTTCGCGAGTCGTTGCGTGTGTTGAAGAAAGGCGGACTCTTGGTGGCCGCGGGCATCTCCAAGTTCAGCTCCATGACATGGGCTTTGTCGGTCTATGGCGAGAAGAGGAACGAGAACCTCGTGGAATTCCTTGACGACTCCGTGTTTTTCAACATGATCAAAGGCGAGATGACCACGGGAGACCATATCCGTCCGAAGGAATACCCGAAGTTCATCGCAGAGTCATATTTCACCACGGCGGAAGAGATGAAAACGGAAATTACAGAATCGGGTTTTGCTGTTGAGAAAGCCCTCGCTGTTGAAGGTTGTATCTGGTTCACGCCGCACCTTGCCGAGAAATGGGAGGACGAGGCCAGCCGTGAACGCCTGTTGGACATCGTAAGAATAACGGAGAGCGAGCCCGAGATGATGGGCATGAGTCCGCATTTTTTGGTAGTGGCTAAAAAATAATCACTAAATTTGCACAAGAAAACATAATAAAACCAAATATGAAAAAACTGTACGCTTTTATTGCGATGTGGCTTCTTGCGGGAAGCGCCTTCGCCCAAGTGCTTGTCAACGAGACTTTTGAAAATGGTAACACGGTGGGTCAGTCCCCAGTTGGCTGGATTGGCGACGGCGGCTGGAAAGCAGGCATCACCATCCCTGACGACAATGAGGCCCGCGGCAGAAAGCCGCATACCGGCGACTGGTACATGTACGCCACCTATAACACCGACGTGTGGATCTACAAGGAAATCGATGTGACGGCTGGGAATTATTACCGCGTTTCGTTCTGGTATGCCACCTGGCATGTCGACCACTTCAATCTGGAAGTGAAAGCCGGCGCAAACTCCAATCCTTCGGCAATGACGGAAACGGCTGTGC
This sequence comes from uncultured Bacteroidales bacterium, assembly GCA_946408345.1. GTDB lineage: Bacteria > Bacteroidota > Bacteroidia > Bacteroidales > F082 > Limimorpha. Next base: position 39,887 of record CAMJRR010000019.1, read on the forward strand.
CGATGATGGTGGTCGCCAATGAGGAGTTTGAACAGACTTCAGGCGTGTTTCAGGCTACCAGTTCGGGCGCTTACTATGTAGGTTTCCACAGCGTGGCCGACAATGGGCCATGGTATTTGTCCATAGATGACATCATCATAGAGCAGACCGCACAATACAACTTCAACGTAGAGCAACTCACCGCCGACACTTCCGTCTACTTCGGCGAGCCAGCCTATCTGCGTTTCCGCTTGAATAACACCGGTGAACAGTCAGATACTTATCAACTCAACAGCACTGGCAACTTGCCGATTGAGTTCTACCAGAATGGCACTCAGGTGAATCAAGTCAACGTGTCTTACAATAATTCGGTGGAGTTGGTGGCCAAGACGACCTTGCCGATGAACTTGAATAACAACGAAGTGGTTCACGCTATGTTCAATGTGGTTTCCAGCCATTCCGCTCCTACACAAAGCGCTGACTTTGCCATCACTGCCTTGGCACCTTACGCTGACTTCCCGCTTGAGGAAGGTTTCGAGAATGACTTTGTGCCTTTCGGTTGGCAGAACAACATCACTAATGGTAACTATGCCTTTGACCGCATTACGGAAGGCTCCACGCCAAGTGCGACGCCACATGAAGGCAGCCAATATATGGCTCGGTTCTACACCTACACCAATCCTGCAGGCGGCTCCGCCGAATTGGTCTCGCCTAAAATGGAATTGAACGACCACGACAACATCGTCCGCTTCTGGATATATCGCAACAGCAACCCGAACATTAACAAGGACGACCGTATCAATGTGTATTACAACGATGTGCCGCGTTCGGAAGGCGGACAACTGCTTGGCACTATCCACCGTTGTACTTATAAGGAACCCGTTGTAGCCGATGTGGATGATTGGTACGAATATGCCTTCACCTTCGATTGCCCCGACGACTATGGTTTTATCATCTTCGAGGGCGTAAGCGACTACGGCTGGAACCTGTATCTTGACGATATCTTCATCAATAGTTCTTCAGAAGACCACGAGCCGCCAACCGTGGTGTCTGTAACTGGCAATCAGACCTATGCCGACACGGAGATGAACCTCACTTTACGCGTCCATGATGCTTCAACCATGCCTTCCACCTTGGCGGCAGCCTATACCATTTATGGCGTCACTCACGACTTGACCTTCACCATGGCAGGCAAGGGGAAAGGCAACTACGACTACATCGCTACCATTCCCGCTTACGACAATCACACCCATGGCACATTGACCGTGCAGCTTGTGGATGACTTGGGCAATAGTGCCTTGTCGGAGGAAATCCCGATCCGTTGGGACTATCAGCGTCCCTTGCTCTATGAGACCTTTGAGGAATGCGGCCTGTATGGTCTGCCCGAAGGCTGGACGACCGACGGCAACCCGACTTGGTGGGATTGGTCTTTCCAAGGCACGGTCTATTATACAGACTATTACGAAGAAGACTTCATTGTGTCGCCCCATCGCGGCAACAAGCAAGCCGTGTTGGAATGGGACAGCAGCGAAAATCCCTCAGCGCAAGACCAGACCTTGATTACGCCCGTGCTGACGATTACGAGACCCACGGTGTTGCAGTTCTGGACCTGGGTGCAATACGGCACCGACGGCTACGACCGCTTTGTGGTCCGTGTGTATGATACTTACAACGGCACCTGGGACGACAAATGGGATGCCGCCGACATGCCTTACGGACAAATCAACGCTTACGACGAACCGATTTCCATCAACTTGGATGAGTACATCGGTAAGAACATCAAGATTGGCTTCAGAGGTTACAACACCTTCGGCGAGTGGCTGGCTTTCGACTGGTTTGTCGACGATGTGAAAGTCGTCCCGACGGATACCACCGATGTGAATGTCAATGAATTGGCTGCCATGAAGTTTGATGTCTATCCCAACCCGGCAAAGGACAAGGTTGTCATCGAAGCACAAAGCAACATCCAACAGGTGACGCTGATGGACATCAAGGGTGAGATGCTGGAGGATAGAAAGACCAATTCCAACAAGGTGGAGCTGAATTTGGAAGGCTATTCCAAAGGCATTTATGTCGTCCGTATCGTCACCGAAGACGGTGTGGCGACACGAAAAATCAACTTGATTGAATAGGGGAGAAGCACATAGAAAACGCGTTCCGCTCTATGCCAAGATCTTGCTGGGCATGGGCTTGGGTCTGGGCTTCGGCTTCCTAGCCTTGGCTTTGCATTGGGAAGGTTTTGTGCACGACTGGGTTGCCCCTTGGGGCGACATCTTCATGCGCCTCCTCAAGCTGATTGCCGTGCCATTGGTGTTGGTGTCGCTCATCTTGGGTGTCGTCAACCTAAAGGACATCCGCAACCTGTCGCGCATCGGCTTGAAAACCATCCTGATTTATGTCTGCACTACCATCCTTGCGGTGAGCATAGGCTTGGGCATGGTCAGCGTTATCAAGCCGGGGAAGGTTTTCCCGAAAGACCGGCAGACGGAGTTTATGGAACGCTACCAGCAGACCGTCGTGGAGCGCGAGGCGCAGATGCAGCAGGTGAAGGATGAGTCACCCTTGCAGTTTGTGGTCGACATGGTGCCTGAGAACCTCTTCAAGGCCTTGGGCGACAACTCCAAGATGCTGCAAATCATCTTCTTCGCCTTGCTCTTTGGTGTGGCCTTGATTGTTGTAGGACCTTCAAAAGTGCCCTCGTTGGTGCGTTTCTTCCAACAGTTGAATCTTATTTTGCTAAAGATTATTGATTTCATCATGGCCTTCGCTCCAGTTGGTGTCTTTGCGCTGATGGCGGCCTTGATTGTGGATTACGCCGGCGATGTGGGCATCTTCTCCGCTTTGGGCTTATATGCCTTGACGGTGGTGTTAGCCTTGGCCGTCATCATCTTCTTGATTTATCCCTTCATTATGCGGGTCTTTGGCAAGAGAACGATGAAACAGTTCTTCAAGGCGGCGGCACCGGTGCAGATGCTGGCCTTCACCACCAGCTCGAGTGCGGCCACTTTGCCCTTAACCCTGGAACGCACACAGAAGCATCTGGGTGTCTCGGAAGAGGTTTCGTCGTTTGTGTTGCCTGTGGGCGTGACCATCAACATGGACGGCACAAGCTGCTATCAAGCAGTGGCAGCGGTGTTTTTGGCGCAGGTTTTGGGCCTGGATTTGACCTTCGGTCAGATGTTGCTCATTTTGGCCACGGCCACCATCTCGTCGATAGGCACACCGGGCATCCCTGGAGGCTCTATCGTCATGCTGATGATTGTGCTCGATTCGGTCGGCATACCGATTGAAGGCTTGGCACTTATCTTGGGTATTGACCGGCCATTGGACATGCTGCGCACCGTGGTGAATGTGACGGGCGACATGACGGTGTCGTGTGTGGTCGATAATACGAAAAAATAGAAAATTGATTTGCTTATTAGGGCTCGTCAAACGTACATAACTCTTCGTAAAATTCATGCAATCTTTTGATTTCAACAGGAGGGAATGGAGTGGTTTTAAGGATGTTGAAATGGCTGTCTTCCGTAACGATGTATTCTGCATTGGCAACAACGGCACAATCAACGAACTTGTTGTCATCAGGGTCGGCAGTGATGAGGTGAAATTGATAATGCGCATCAACTCTAATGACATTGTTGGCCATCAGAATGGTTTCTATGGCAATGTTTGCAGCTAAAGGTGACATGTGAGAGGCGATGATTTCCTCGTATTCTTCCAAAATGGAGTTAGAAATGCAAAGGGTATATTTACCCCAAACAAAGTCTTCCCAAACCTTGTAATAGGGACTTCGTCTTGACAAGGATTGAAGCAAACAATTGGTATCGAGTACGATATATCGGTTCATGGTATTGGACGATAAGGTGTCCGCATGTGCTCGTGACTCCATTGAGCGACTTTTTCATCAGTGAGGTCGCCATTGTCCCAAAGCCGATCGATTTCCTTCTGCAAGCGAGAGTTCAGAAACTGAACAATGACACTCTTCAAAGCTGCAATATCCTCTTCATGTGTGAGGCAGGACAGCATGTTGAGCAACTCATACTGCGCAGGTGTAATAGTGGCAATTTGTCCCATAGTTCGTTGTGTTGTTTTTCGTTGGCAAAAATAAACAATTTTCGCAAAAAGAGATAATTGTTTGTTTTGGCTAGTGGTTTTTTGTCGTTCGTTGTAAACCATTGACTGTAAAGTTTTGTTACACCACTGTAAAAAAACTTTACACTTTATTTTGAATCTTAAATTTTAAATCTTTGAATTTCAAATAGTTACATTTTTGGCACGCGATATGCTTTCTTTTGGCACGTGTAAAACATGTGTAAAATGAAAGCTAAAAATAACTTTTTTATTTTGATGATGGTTCTTGGAGCCTTGATCAGTGTCAAGGCCCAGGATACCGTCACTATGGATCTCAAAGCCTGCATGCGCTATGCCGTGGAGCATTCCACCAAGATGCGCATTGCCCAAGCCGATAACCGCGATGCGCAGATTGACCGCCGTGATGCTATTCTTGCCGCCTTTACGCCCACAATCGAGGGTGGCACATACGCCTATTCCAACTTCGGTCGCAGCATCGACCCCGAGACCAACACTTACATCAGGACTACCTCGTTTCACAATGGTTACAGCCTCTCGGCGGGCATCAACCTCTTCAACGGATTCCAGGCGGTCAACAACCTGAAAATCACTAAGACGGCACAGCTGATGGGCTTAACGAAAGAACAGCAAACCGAAGACCAGATCTGTCTCGCTACGATGGAGGCCTACTGCAATGTGCTGTATTACACCGAGATGCAGAAAGCCTTACAAGCGCAGGTGGCCACAGCGGAAAAGGCCGTGCAACTCGCCACAAGACAGGAACAACTTGGACAGAAATCTCACGCCGATGTGGTGCAGATGCAGAGCGACCTCGCCGAGCGGCAGTACCAACTGACCACCTGTCGGAACAACCTCAACAATGCCATCATCACCTTGAAGGATGTGATGTTTTGGCTCATTGAAAAACCGTTGAAAATCGATGGGTTGGCTGTAGGGCTGTCACACCGTGGCAGTCGAACAGATGATATTTCCCAAATGGTGGAATTTGCCAAAACCAACATGCCCGCCGTCCTTTTGGCCGAAGGCACGATGAAAAACGCCCGGCTTGCCCTTAAGACAGCCCGCTGGCAGTTGCTGCCCCGACTCTCGCTCTATGGTGGCTGGTCGTCGAGTTTCTTCACCTATCCGGGTATGGAGGGCTATGTGCCCACGCCTTATTTCGAGCAGTTGAAGAACAACGGCGGTGAATATGTGCAACTCTCGCTGAGCATCCCCATCTTCGACCGCCTCTCGAAGCATTCCAACATCGCACGGAAAAAGAATGCCTACGACCGTGCCCAAGCCGATTATGAGCAGACGCTTCAAACGGTGGAGGCCGAGGTGCGCCGCGCCATCGCCGACCGCGATGGCAGCGCCGATGCCCTGCGCCAAGCCGACACCCGCGCTGAATTGCAGCAAGAGGCCTACGCGCTGAACACCAAACGTTTCGAGCAGGGCTTGATTTCGTCCATCGAATACCAAACTGCATCGAACAACTACCTCAACGCCCTTGCGGAACAATTGAACGCCAGGCTTCAATACTTTATTAAGAATAGTGTGGTTAATTACTATGGAGGGACATCGTATATATTACAATGACTATGGCTTATGGCCTATGGCAGCTTCTCGAAAAATTGGAATCCACACCTTTGGTTAAAGCTGCCATAGTCATAGGCCATCAGCCATAGTTCTAACAACAATTCAACAATTCAACAATCAACACTTCAACAATATGAAATCCTACCTGAAATTCCTATCCCGCAACAAGCTCTACACCGCCATTGAGTTCATCGGATTGAGTGTGGCCTTGGCTTTCGTCATCATCAGTTTCTGCTATGTCGTGCAGCAATACGCCGTGACGCGCGAGAACCCCGACCGTGAGCGGATTTATGCCGTGGGCGATAGTGAAAGTTTCCTTAATTGCTACGGCATGAAAGAAGTTTTCGACGGCAAACTGCCCGAGATAGAAACCGTGTCGCATTTCCAGTTCGTGCAAGACCAATTGATTCACGTCGGTGAACAAAACTTTGTAGGTACGTTGCTTGTCTGCGATGTGGAATTCTTCGAGATGTTCTCCGTGACACTTAAAGAAGGCGCTCCTGGGATGCTTTCGGAACGCAATGCGGCCTTCATCTCCGAAAAGCTGGCCAAGAAACTCAATGAAGCGTCGGCCGAACAACCGTTGATTATTCAAGACGACACGTTGCACATCGTAGGTGTCATCGCCGACAAAGGCAGCTCTTTGCTCCCCGATTTCGATGTGATGATGAACTATGAACACGCGCAGTCGTATGCCATCCAGAGTTATCGAGACAATCCTTTCAACCATTGGGCTAACATAGGCACTTTCATCAAGGTGCGCCCCGATGTGGACCGAGAAGAGTTGGGCGAGAAATTGCAAGCACTCTGTGATGTGCAGTTTTCCAATAGTCCAACGATGGAAGAGCTTTCGATGGTCCGCTTTGACGAACTGTTTTTTGCTTCGGCATACACTGGCTTGCAGAAAGGCGACCGTTCGATGCTTCGCACGATGATTGTCATTGGGCTGTTGCTGCTCGTTTCGGCCTTGCTGAACTACATCAACCTGAATGTCGCCTTGGTCGGGAAACGTGCCAAGGAGATGGCTTCGAGGCGTCTGGTTGGGGCGCAGAAGTCCGACATCGTTTGGAAGTTTCTTGGCGAGGCGTTTGTTTTCACTTTGTTCAGTTTCGTCGTGGGGCTGGCCATAGCCTATGCTCTTACCCCTACCGTCAACCAGCTGTTGCAGTCAGATGTGGCGATTTCCATACCTTTCAGTTTGCCTTACCTCGTCGCCTATCTTCTGATTGTGATAGTGGTGTCGTTGCTGGCTGGCATCTTACCTGCGGCCATCATTGCCAAAGCCCAGCCCATCGATGTGGTGCGAGGCACCTTCCGTTTCCGTAACCGCACCGTGCTCTCGAAGGTGTTCATCGTGGTGCAGAACGTCATTGCCATCGTGCTCATCGTCCTTGTGCTGACGATGGAGCTCCAGATGCACCACATGGAAGACCGTCCAACGGGATTGAACGTGGAGAACCTCTATTTCTTGGGTTCCGACCTTGATTACACCGATGAAAAGGAAGCATTTGTGGAAGAATTGAGGGCATTGCCTTGCGTGAAGGAATTGGCATCGGCACAAAGCATTCCTGGCGTGATGAGTATGCGATTTGGTTTGAAAAAACTCCATGAAACCGAGCCGAAAACCTACGTTCCAATCCTTAATTGCGATACGGTGGCTTTCCGTATGTTTGGTTTTGAGGTGAAGGAACGTTTTGGAGATACTGACGCGCATAGTTTCTGGATTACCGAAACCACCGTAGCAGGCATGACGGGCTTGCCGTACGGAGATAACAACTTTGACACTATAAAGATGTGGGAGAATCATACTATAGCTAATACAGTATGCGGAGTGATTGCCGACTTCAAGATGCAGGACGCCTTGCATGTGACCGATGAAGACTATGTACTTGTATATGGCAATGGCGGTTGGAACCCCGATTCCCATCTGCTGATTGAGGTTGCTGGCGACCATCGTGAAGCCAAACGCGCCATAGATGTAGTTTATAAGAAACACTGCGAAAAGGTATTTGGTATTTACATTGAACCCGATTTCGATGATTTTGTTAACAACGTGGTTGCCAAGCAATACGACAAGCATCGCCGCCAGATGCGCCTCATCGAACTCATCATGGCGATTTCGGTCATCCTGTCGCTGCTCGGTCTGGTGGCTATGAGCACGCATTTCGCATCCGAAAGAGAGAAAACCATCGCCATCCGCAAAGTGTTTGGCGGCACAATGCAGAGCGAAATCCGCCGCAACTTGAAGGAATACATCATTATGATATTGATTGCCAACGCGATTGCCATTCCCGTAGCGGTGTGGCTCTGCAAACGCTATCTGGAGGACTTCGCCTACCGTATCGACTTGCACCTATGGATTTTTGTGGTCACGGTTGTACTGTCGTTTGTGATTGCCATTGGGTCAGTACTTTGGCAAATCGTCTCGGTGGCGCGGGTGAATCCGGTGATGGCGCTTAAAAAGGAGTAGGAGATTCCCCTGCGGGGAATGGAGGTCAGAGGTTGTTTTTAACCGCGGCGGCCTGTGACGCTACAAAATGGCAACTTGTTCTTGCCGCCGCTGTATAACTAAGACAAGCACTCCATTCCCGAAGGGAAACTCAACAATTAAACGATTAAACAAACAACAATTCAACAATGAAAAGTATCTCTGACAAATTAATCAAAATCCTATCGTTGGGAATAGGTCTCGCCATCGGCATCGTGCTGATTGCCAAGGTGTGCTTCGAATTGTCGTACGACAGTTTTTACAAGGATGTGGACCGCATCTATTGGATTACCGAGAACATCATCTTCCAAGAAGGTGGCGACCCCGATGACTTCTGGGGTACTTCGGGAGGCATCGCTCCGGGCTTCAAGGCGGAAGTGCCGGGCGTGGAAGCGGCCACGCGCTATTCTACCCTGATTTCAGGAGCACAATTGTATGACGAAAGCGACAACCTCATCACGGGCTTGTGCATCGGCGCGGACACTTGCTTCTTCGACTTTTTCAATCGTGATTTCCTTGCAGGCGACCCGATGCAGGCCTTGCAGGAGTACAATGGCGACATTGCCGTCAGCCGCAGCTTTGCTGAGAAGTTGGGCGGCGTGAACGAAGCCATCGGCAAGCAAATCTATAGCGATGTGTGGGGACCGAACGTGAAACTGACCGTTGTGGGCGTGTTTGAGGACTTCCCGAAAAACGGCAGCATTCAGTGTGACATCGTAACGACCATTGCCGCGTTCGGCGAGTGGAGCATCAACAATTGGCTTGGTAACGACCGCTATCGCGGTTTTGTCAAGTTGGCGCCAAATGTGGATCCCAACAGCCTGAAAGATGCCATCCGCAAGATGCAGGAGGCACACCAGCCTTTGGAGGAGTTGGAGCGTGATGGCTCAAAGATTTGGTACACATTGACCCCGCTTGCCACCATGCACCGCCATGAGGAAACAATCAAAAACTATGTGCTGATTCTGTCGGTAGTGGCTTTCCTGCTGCTTCTTGTGTCGGTACTTAACTACCTGCTGATAGCCATCTCGGATGTGGTGAGACGCTCCAAGGAGATGGGAGTCAGGAAATGCTATGGGGCCGGTGCGGGCAACATCTATTGGATGCTCATCAAGGAGACGGCCTTGAACCTGCTGGCTTCGTTGGCCGTGGCAGCCTCGCTGATATGGGCTTTCAGCGGGGTCATCGAGTCGTTATTGGGCGTGCCAGTTGCCAGCCTTATGGTGCCGCAAACCCGTTGGGTGCTTGTCGGTATCATCGCTTTCATCTTCCTGGTCTCTGCTCTCATCCCAGCGATGATGTTCGTCAGGATTCCTGTTTCGACAGCCTTCAGCGGATACAGGGAAAACAAGCGCCGTTGGAAACTCACATTGCTGATGGTGCAGGTCGGCATCAATGTCATTTTGCTGCCTTTGGTTATCGTGGCTGATAGGCAATACAACTCTGCGATGAACGCTGATATGGGCTACGATTACGAGCAATTGCTGTATGTCCCACTGAAAGGAGCGGACAAGGACAATTTGATACTGATTACAGAGAAACTGCGGCAATATCCCGAAGTGGAGGCTGCTGAATTGACCTATAGCATTCCTTTGGACAAGACGTCTGGAAACAATATCATGCTGCCCGACAACCCATCGAAGTATTTGATGGGTGTGTGCGACCAATATATGTCAACGGAGGGCTTCTTCGATATGATGGGCTTCCGTTTGATAGAGGGCAAAGCACCGTCGCAGCCGAAGGATGTGGCTGTGAGCCGCAGTTTCGTGGACGAGATGAACCTTTATGCCGACTGGAGCGATGGCGCGGTGGGGAAGGATATCCTGATTTCGGAGCACAGCGATAACGATGACGACGTTTACACCATTTGTGGCGTATATGAGGATTACATCATCGGCTCAATGATGGGCAGGGACCGACGGGCAAGCATCCGTTTCTGCTGGAACACGGATTGGAACTATGGTACTGAAGACTGGTCGCGGGCGATGAATAAGCTTGTGGTGAAGGTGCGCGAGGTGAATCCTTCAACCATAGAAAAGGTGAAATCGGTCGTCGAGGAATGTCTGCCTGAGCGGAACAATATCGAGGTGACACCTTATACTGAATTGTTTAAGAAAGAGTATGCCGAATTACTCCAGATGCGTCGCACGTTCACCATAGGTGCGCTGTTTGCCTTGGCTATAGCCTTGATGGGCTTGATTGGCTTTGTGCGTGACGAGTCGAACCGCCGCAGCAAGGAGGTCGCCATCCGCAAAGTGAATGGCGCTGTGGCAGGCGAAATTATCAAGATGTTTGTTATGGATGTGCTGAAGTTGGCCTTGATTGCGGCGTTGCTCGGCGTGGCGATAGCCTATTTCCTCGCTGGGAAATGGCTCGAATTGTTTGCCATGCGCATCGGCCTCTCGCCGCTGTATTTCATCATCGGCATGGTGGTGGTCTTGCTTATCGTGACCGCCGTAGTCGTCATGAGCAGCAACCGCGTTGCCCGAATGAATCCTGTTAAGTCTTTAAAGAACAATTAGTTAAAATCGACTAACCGAACAACGCATCGCCTTTCACCTCACGGGATACTTTCCGCGAGTACATGTTGTCCAATAGTCCGTTTGGGGTGATAAACACTGGTAGCAACGACTTCCTCGTTTTGGTGACCTTTCGGAAAATGCGCATTCTGCGTGCGAGTTGGCTGTCATAGCTCTTGGTGATTTCGTATTCATCGTTCGAGTATTTCATTTCACAAATGCTGATGCACTTGTCGGAACGGTCGATGAGGAGATCTATCTGAGCTCCGTGTTTCAGGTCTTCTTCCAAATCTTCTGATACAGTCTTGGGAGGACGGTAGAACCATGAGCAGGGTTTGTTGATAGTGCCGTCGATGCCCAAAGCTTGGACAATCTGATCCAAATGGTTAAGGCATACGATTTCAAAGGCATAGCCACACCAACTTTCATAGAGGGCTGTGGCTTGCATTTTTTGCCAATACCCTTTCAGATAACTTCCAGAGTCGCCCATAAAGCGGAAATGGAAGAGCGTAAACTGGTCAATCAACTGGTATAACATATCTTTTTTGCTCTTTTTGAAGGGAATATAGCTTCGGATAAAAGAGCATTCCTCAAGTTCTTTAAGCAGGCGTGTCAGGTTCCCGTTGTTGGTTTGATGGGCAGCTTCTATGATTTCTTGTCGTGTCATGCCCATTCCTTTCTTTTCGAGTGCAGTCACTACAGCAATGTGGTTATCGGCTTTCTTGAAAAGCGACTTGAAGATTATTTCGAACTCGTTCACCATTTCGCCCCCTCGGGTGAAACAGAGCGATTCGATGTTTTGTGCCACACTCTTGTCGCGCTCGAAAAGCGACAGATAATAAGCCACGCCGCCCACGGCCATATAGCTTTCGGTGATTTCCTGACGCTCGTAAAGGAAGCCTTGCGACTTGAAATATTGTTCCGTCTCACCCAAGGTAAACGGTGAAAGAAGCATGGTGTGTGTGGCACGGTTATGCAGGCCACCTTTCGAGTTGACCACTTTGTTGAGCATCCAAGTGGTTGCACTGCCGCATACGATGAGTTTGATGTCGTTGCGGTAAGCGGCCCAGTCATTCCAAAAATGCTCCAAAGCGCTCACAAACTTGGAACCTCTTGTGTCGAACCATGGCAATTCGTCGAAGAAAAGAATCTTGGGACCTTCTTCTGCTTCATGCTCAATGTATTTCTCAAGCAGATGGAAAGCCTGAGTCCAAGTTTTAGGCATCTCGGCATTTTCGGTGTAATTGCTCAAGGCGTAATGGAAGTTTTCCAACTGTTCTTTGGTGTTGGCGTTTTCTTTTCCTGTCATTCGGAAGGCAAACTTTCCTTCGAACAGTTCTTTCACAAGGAAAGTCTTGCCGACACGCCGTCTGCCATAGATGGCGACAAATTCAGATTTCCCACTTGCCAGATATTTCTCCAACTTGACGATTTCCTCTTTGCGACCGATGATATTGTCTTTCATATTTGGTGAATTTTGGCGCAAAGTTACAAAAAAAATGAGATTGCGCCAACTTTGTTGTAGAATTCTGGCGTAATCTCGATATTTTTATGAGATTTAGCCAAGAAACTCTATTTTTATACACTTTTTCGGTAGTATTTAGGTTGAAAAGATACACTTTTTCAAATCTGCTCACAAATTAAAGTGTAAAAGCAAGTGTAAAGTTTCTTTACACCACTGTAAAATAACTTTACACTTTGTAAAATAGCTGTTTTTGTATTTCGTTGATTATTATTGATTTGCAAGTTTGGCACGAGGATTGGTATGAGGGTGCATGATAAAATTTAGATTCCCGAAGGGAAACTCAACAAACAGTTAAACAATCAACAATTCAACAATATGAAATCATTTTTCAATTTTTTGAAACGGAACAAACTTTACGCCC
>CAMJRR010000020.1 GCA_946408345.1 uncultured Bacteroidales bacterium
CCGTGCGCGTCCACAAGCGCCGCTTCGGCTACATGGTCAACGACACCATCTGCGAATTCGGCGAGGTACTCATTAATGGCGCCAAGGTGGTGACCATCAACTCCGAATCGACTGAAATCGAGGACATCAAGAAGACCATCAAGGACTGTGGTTTGGAAGGTGTCGAAAACATCAACTATTTACAGGCGATCAAGCGCGTCATCGGCATGTCCGACAAACCGCTTGCAAACGAATAAACGACTATGGCACAAGAGATTGAAAAAAAGTTTTTGGTAAAGGGTGACTTCAAGGCCGAGGCTTTCAAGGCCACGCGCATCACCCAAGGCTACCTCAGCAGCGTGCCCGAGCGCACCGTCCGCGTGCGTGTGAAGGGCGACAAGGGCTTCATCACCATCAAGGGCATCGGCAACGCCTCTGGCGCCGCCCGCTTCGAGTGGGAGAAGGAAATCCCCGTCGAGGAGGTGCAACAGCTCCTTGAAATCTGCGAACCTGGTGTCATCGACAAGACCCGCTATCTCGTCAAGAACACCGATGGCAAGCACACTTGGGAAGTCGACGAGTTCTATGGCGACAACGATGGCCTCATCGTGGCTGAAGTCGAGCTCACCGACGAGAACGAGCCCTTCGACAAGCCCGCCTGGCTCGGCGAAGAGGTCACCGGCGACCCCAAGTATTTCAACTCCATGTTGATGAAGAATCCTTATAAGAATTGGTAATAACCTAAAAGAGACTGGGTTGCGCAACCCTTAAGCCTTTACTGTCATGGCGGAGACGCATCCGCCATCTCCTAAGCGCGAAGACGGAACTTTTCGCTTTAGGAGATTGCGGGTCAAGCCCGCAATGACGGTTAAGGCTCAGTCTCGAAGTCAAAAAAATCCCCCCATGAGCACATTCGACCCTTTGGACATGAACAACTACAAAGTGGAAAAGCTACCCAAGATGCAGAAATCCAACTTTGAGAAATGGATGGCACGCCTCGGCGGCCCCTTGGCCATCATCGCCTTCGTCGTGATTTATTGGTGCTGCCACATCGGCTTCATCGACAACCTGAACACCGAGATGCTGACCGAGAAGGCCTTGAAGCGTTGCAACGACATCGGCTTCGAGGAGTTCCTCCGCACCAACTACGCCATGCTCGCCATCTTCGTCGCGGGTCTCATCCTCTGGATGACGGAAGCCATCCCCAACTACCTGACCTCGCTGTTCATCATCCTGGGTATCGTGCTCTGTAATGTCACCACACAGAAGGAGGCCTTGGCCCAACTCGGTCACCCTGTGATGTGGCTGAACATCCTTTCCTTTGTTTTGGCGAGTATGCTTGTCAAGACGCAGTTTGCCAAGCGACTGGCCTTGGCCTTTGTCATCAAGTTCGGCAAGAGTGCCAAAGGTGTGCTTTGGAGTTTCTTGATCATTAATTTAGTGTTGTCGGCCTTTATCTCGGCCACCACGGTGAAGGCCACCATCATGTTGCCCATCTTCATGACCGTTTGCGCCATCTATGGTGCCTCCAACGGCAACCGCAACAATTTCGGCCGCAACCTCGTCATCCAGAATCTCTTCCAGGTGAACATCGGCGCCAATGCGTTCTACACAGGTAGCGGTGCCCACCTGCTCGCCATTTCATTAATCGACGGCTTCGTCGGTAGCTGTGACTTCGGCTATGCCGATTGGCTCATCTCGTGTGGCCCGATGAGTTTGCTGATCTTGGTCATCGGCCTGCTGCTCGGCATTTATGTCTTCTTCCCGATGAAAAAAGAGGAGCAAGTGCCTCAAATCGAAGGCGGCTTGGAGCGACTGAAGGAAGAGCTTAAGGCTATGGGCAAGATGAAGGCCGAAGAATACAAGGCCGTGGCTATCTTCGTGTTAGTACTTGTCCTTTGGGTCACGAAGGGCACCTTCCACAACATCGACGAAACTATCGTCGCCCTGTTGGGTGCAGTCTTAGCCCTGTTGCCGGGCATCGGTGTGGTAAAATGGAACGATGTCGACATTCCTTGGCACCTGATGCTCTTCTCGGCTGGTGCTTATACCTTGGGCTCAGGCCTCAATGCTACTGACCTGCCCAACACCATGGTCAATGCCGCTTTCGACAGCCTCGGAATCACTTCCAACACGCCGTTCTGGGTGCTGTATGTCATCCTCACCTTCTTGATGATGTATTCGGGTCTGGTCTTCCAAAGTAAGACCATTCGCACCATGGTCTTCGTGCCCATCGCATTGGGCGTGGAAGCGCGTTTCGGCTTCCCCGTCATGAGCCTCAGCCTGCCCGTGGCCATGCTCATCGAGCACTGCTATGTGTTGCCCTTCAACAGCAAGCCTGCCGCATTGCTCTACAACACCAACCAATACAGCCAGACCGATGCCTTTAAGTTCGGCATCACCATGATGACCATTTCATGGGTGCTCATCCTCGTCTGGGGCGAGACGGTGCTGCATTGGCTGGACATCACGCCGGGGTTGTTCTTGGTGAAGTAGGAATCATTTCTTTACCACCCCGCCCGCAAAGAAACATTAGGCAAAATCCCAAACATCGAATAGGCGTATGCCTGCATCTCGCCCGATTCAATATCAGTCTCAAACTGATACCCCAACGGATTCAGGCGATTGTAAGCGTTGAACACTCCGACACTCGCACTCCAGTTGAAGCCGTTTCTGTATTTCGGCGAGTGATAGGCACACGAAAGGTCGAGACGGTGATAGGCGGGCGTGCGACTGGCGTTGCGATCGGTGTAAACCGGGACGGTCTGCCCCATGTACTCGTAGAAACCCACAGGCAAGGTGACGGGATGACCGCTCGAATACTGCCAAGCCGCACTTGCACTCCAGCGCGGCGTGAACTGATAGCAGCCGTTGATGCGGAAGTCGTGCGGGATGTCTGACAAAGCCGAATAGGGATTGCCGTCATTGATGCCGTCGATGGTATAGATGACACGCGAATAGGTGTAACTTATGGCTCCCGTGAACTTTCCGGCATTTTTCGAAAGGTTCAGTTCCAGGCCGTAGGCTTTGGAATTGCCGCTCCTCACTTGGTTGATGACATTCGGGTTGCTGATGAGTTGCGCATGGTCGATGAAGTCGATTTGGTTTTGTCCTTTCTTGTAATAGAGTTCAGCCGAAGCGGAATACTGCCCACCGAAATCGAGGAAGCAGCCACCCGAAACCACATCGGCGATGACGGGTTTCAACCCGTTGACCGCCGGGAACCATGTTTCAAGCGATTGGTAGTCCAAAGCGGTGTTTTGCAGCACTTGGATATATTGCACGTTCCGCGCATAGCCGGCTTTCAGCGAGGTGTTTTCGCTCAACATGACGTTCATGCTTATGCGAGGCTCGGGATAGACCATCAGTTTCTCGTCGCTGTTCAAGGGGTGGAAAGCCGACAGGTGCAAGCCGTAGTTGAAGCCCAACCACGACAAGGGTTTCCAGTCGTTCAGCGCATAGACGGAATACTCCATCGCCTGATAATGCGGCAGACTCATCCCGATGCTGTCGGACTCTCCAGGAGTGAAGGCATGGCGGATGGCACCTGCGCCAATGCGGAGTTCACAATCAGGGGCGATGTAATAACTCAATGCGGCCTTCAGGTTAAGGTCGGAAATGCCAGTGCGCCAATTGTATTTTCGTCTTTTGTATTGATAATCAATGTCGTTGCTGTAATCGCTGACGATGAAGGCTGTATTGAGGAACCAACGACTGCCGAAGTTGTGCGTCCAGCGCAAGGTGCCCGAGGTGTTGCCCCAAGTGTTGTAGAGCCCGTTGGAATGGTCGATGCCGCCCATGGACTCGATGACATCATGGCCTCGATAGAACGAGAGATAAATGCGGTCGTTTTGTCCAATTTTGGTATTGATTTTCGCGTTCAGGTCATAGAATCTCGGCACAAGTGGCATATCCTCATTAGGCTTTACGAAAAAGTCGATGAAACTTCTTCGCGCTGAAATCAGGTAAGAAGCCTTTTCCTTGACGATGGGACCATTGGCAGTCAAAGTGGCGGCAAAGGGACTCAACGCCACCGAGAAATCGTGGTGGTTCATGTTGCCTTCCTTCATCTTGCAGTCAAGGACGGCCGAGACGCGCCCGCCATATTGCGCAGGCATGTTGCTCTTGTAGAGCGTCACTTGGTTCACCGCCTCGGGATTGAAGATGGAGATCATGCCGAAGAGGTGCGAGGGGTTGTATATGGGAGCCTCGTCGATGAGGATGAGGTTCTGGTCGTTGGTGCCGCCGCGCACGAGCAGCCCCGACGAGGCGTCGCCGATGGTCTTCACGCCCGACTGCATCTGCACCGCCTTGAGGATGTCGGCTTCGCCAAACACACTCGGCAGTTTCCGTATCGAGTTTATGGTCAGCATCTCGGCGTGGAACTCGTTCTGCTTCTGCGGACGCTCCAAAGTGGCCGCCTCAACAGTGATTTCACCCAAACCCACAGAGTTTTCCTCTAACTTGATTTCCAAGGTTAGGTCGGCATTGAGTTGGACTTCAATCTCCTTGGTGCTGTAGCCCAAATATGCGCATTGCAGTTTGTGTTTTCCAGCGGGCAAACGCAGCGAATAGAAGCCGTAGCCATTGGCCGAGGTCCCAGTTTGTGAGGAGGCCTCATATAATGTGGCACCGATAAGCGTCTCGCCCGTGGCGGCATCGGTGATGTGGCCGCTTAAAGTATAGGTCTGTGCCTGAAGACAAACAAAAGAGGCAAAGAATAATATGGTGATGAGGATACGTTTCATGGCTTATTGGTTTTCGGGGGTGAGGGAGTTGTAGATATCGTGGTAAGTAAAGGGTTGGCGTCGCACATCGGAGGCAAAGAAATAGCCATAGCCGTTCTTGACATTGCCTCGCACGTTGCCCGAAATGGTGGCGAACAGGCCCAGGCTCCAGTCGTCTTCGTTGAAGACATCCAACAGGAAGGTGTAGAATTCGGGCGAGACCGAACAAGTGATGAAAGTCTCGTTTTGGTCGAGATAGTCTTCCGTGACGTGATAGGAATACCAGAACAGCCTGGCGGTGAACAGTGCCGAGAGCGACATGTCGTTATGGATGAATGAGACACTTTCGATGCTGTCGATGGGGAAATCCTCAGACTGATAAAAGGTCAGGCCGCAAATCACAGGTTGTTCCCCAACGGTATAGATGTGCTTGTCGAACTGGAATTCATGCGCCATCATGCCCGATTGCATCTGATAACTCCTCACTTTTGTGTGGTCCTTGATGATTGGGAGATAATCCGTGTCGCCCAAAGGCGTAAGATAGTCCTCGGCGGTGATGTCACCCGTAGGAGTCTCGATGACGAGTTTGTAGGTCTTGCCCACCTCGCCCTTGAAAGGTTGTTCTGAAACGAAAACCATGCTACTGCGGTCGGCTTCCTTTTCAATATAAGGAATCGTGTCGTTGCCGCAAAGCACGAAAACGCGGTTGATTTCGGGCAAAACAGCTTGGTTGTCGCCCCATTGATGCACAGGCGAAATGGTGACGCGGTGCTGGCGCATCTCGGTGGTCACATTGCCAAACACGGCGATGGTGCCGTTTAAGACCTCGCCATCCGGCTGATCGAAACTGTTGATGTCGACTTCATCGATGCGGCTGCAAGAAACTGAAAGCAGCATCAGCAAGAGGAGTGATGGTTTTCTCATAGTATAATGGTTCTTTACGGGGGCAAAGGTAAGGATAATAAAAGAATGGTAGGGTGATTAATAAAAAAGTTTTGCCCATCAATTGATGGGCAAAATCAATTAAAGACCAAACTCGATGGTAACCGATTCAGGATTCCCAGTATATTTTCTACGAGCTTTCATCTGATAACATTTTGTTTTTGAGTGGGTAAATGTGTCGTTTCGCCCAACCTGTCTCCATTCGGAAACGATGGTGGCCCAATCCTGGTATACAGAACTTCTCCATTGCAATCCATAGTACCCCCAATGCCAAAAATTGCCACCATACACATAACAAGTAATGGTTCCACCAGCATCTAAGGCCCTGGACAAATGTGTTTCATACTTCCAACCCTTTTCTCCTGTATCTGGTGCTTTTTCATACAACAAAACCTTTTCAACATTTTCTTGCAAGTTTTTGCTGAGGAACATGGTGAAGATTTCTTTTCCTGTGTCAACGTAATCTTCGTATTCTCCATTTTCCTCCATGTTTGTTTCGGTCTGTTTTTTGTTGCCAAAATAGGCATCTAACACATCTTTGGTGTTTTCTCCGAATTTCACGGGAATCAATTCAAAGTTATTCTCGGTCCATAAATCCAAATAGGATTTGTCGTTCGAGCCCACTAAAAGAATTGCAGAGTTTTCTCCTTTCTGATCTTTGATGACTAGTTCTTTGGTATATTTTCCAAAATCACTTTCATCATAGATAAATGAAGAAGTTTGAGGTGTTTCTTTCTTGCATCCCACAGCAAGAAACATCATGGCCAATAGGCCAACGATAAGTGTCGTTTTTGTTGCTTTCATTTTTTTCTGTTTAAAAGTTGTTGTTTAAGTTGTTGTTTTGATCGTTAACGATGCCGCAAAATTATAGCCTTTGTCCTTTGCGGATTGTGGGTGTGTCGGTATTTTTTGTATGTGTGTCGGATTCCTTTGTAAGTGTGTCGATATGGTCGGTAAGTGTATGGGTGCTGAGGGCTTCCCTTAGGGCGGGCCACTTGCGCACCGAGATGGGCAACGCCGTGCCGTCGGTCATGACGGCATGGCGCTGCCGGCCCTTGCATTGCACCTCGGCCACGCAGTCGAGGTTGACGATGGCGTTGTGATGGATGCGGACGAACGGATAAGGCGCCAAGGCCTGCTCGAAATGGCGCAGGCTTTTGGCGCAGGTGATGGGCGACTTATTAATAAGGTGCAGCGTGCAGAGGTAGTCATCGCACAGGATGTGCGAGATTTGGGCTACCTCCACCTGCCTGAAGCCCTTGGCGGTCCTCACGATAATCCGATCTTGGTGTGCTTCCATGCTCAGTCGGTCACAATAAACTCGCCATAGTACTCGTCTCCATTGGAGAGCGTGAAGGTGACGATGTAGTCGCCCGCATCGGGAATGTAGCATTGGAACCCTGTGGGGGTCATCGTCGTAAGGCAATCCACCGTGGCACCTGTGGCCGTGGTGATTTCCACCGCCACTTGGCCGATGTTTTGTGAGAAGGAAACCATAAGCGTGTGGCCGTTGATGGAGGCATTAATGGTTGAGCCTTTAGGAGTGTGTTGAACTTTGGCTTCTTTAATGGTAATGTGACTGAAGCCATCAGAAACGATAGAAACATTTGCGTTTCCCCATGCTGTAGGCAACAAAAGTGCCATAAGCAATACAAATTGTTGGATTTTTACGTGTCGCATAATTGTAGCGTTTTTAAAGTTTTTGACGCTGCAAAAATATGGCGAAAAAGCGGGTTGGAAGCAAAATAAGCGGTTGCAAAAAGTTGCAACATCTAACAGTTTGACTTTTATTGGCTTAAAACCGTTTTTCTCAAAAACGTCATCATGCTTTTTTGGGTGTGGAAGGCCGATTTTAGTGTTTTTTCGTAGCGTTTCACCGACGAATAGTCCCGATTGAGAAGGATGGCGGCTTGTTTCTCGTCCAAGCCCAATAAGTAAAGATGGCACAGATTGACCAAGGCGGGCTTGGCTTTCAGGCCATGCTGTTCGAGCAGCGCTTCGATGGGTACAAAGTGGCGTTTGGCAGCCATCGACAATTGTTGCAACTGTGCATCGGTGAGGACGAGTTCAGGGAAAGCCTTGGGTGTGGCCAAGCGTTTGATGTTTTGCCCTTGGACGGACCGGACAATTGCTTGGCAAATGGGTTCCTCCATAAAAGCAAGAAGCCCATCTTGGGTTTTGGCTGGCTCTTCCGGCTTTTGGCTTTCGATGTATTGGAGTTTCTTTTTGTTTTTATGATAGAGCCAGGCGATGGCCAACAAGATGAAAAGCAATACACCAATTGCCACAGCAGTCCATCGTGCGTTTTTCCTTATTTTGAGTTGATGCTGCCGTTCCAACGTCTTTTGCTGAAAGGTGTTATATAATTCAGTGAGTTGCGATTTGATGGCACTGTTGTTTTCCTCTTGGTTGGCAAAGGGTACCAGGAAATCGGCATATTCAAGGATCTCCGATTCTTTGCCTTGGGCTTTGCAGATTTCAACCAACCATTCGGCTGCTTGCTTTCTTGATGCCTCGCTTTGACTATTGCAGTACACGGTTTTTAAATAATACCATGCTGAATCAAGTTGTTTCTCATTATAATAGACTTCTCCAATTGTCAGATAACGAGATAAATATTCTGCTTCACTATTTGATTGGTTGAGTATATGGTATAACTGTGAAAGTGTGTTTTCTTTTTGTCTGTCCTTTTTATAACATAAAAGTGAGCGCAAAACAAAAATATCCCTAAAAACTAAACTGTTTGTGTCATGTAGTATTTTGATAGCATTTCGGTAATAGTAATCAGCAGTGTCTAGCTGATTCAATAAATCATAATTACTTCCAATTTCGTATAGCATTCTGGATAATTGCCAGGAGACATTGTTTAGCTTCTGATAATAGGTCAGTGATAGCTGTGCAAAATAAATGGCCTGTTCATGGAGATACAAATCAGAAAACACATCTGTCAATCTCGTATACGTCAGTGCCATGAACTTCGCCTTATAGCCTACCAGCTCCTTTTCCTCAAAATGGTCATGCATGATGTCCAAGGCCTTCATGTATTCCTGGCAGGCCTCCACCGCGCTGTCGTTTTCGTAATATCCTACACCATACATGTAATGGGCGCGGGCATCCAAGAATGCTATAGTAGAAACATTGTGAGCAATATCAGTATTGCCGCACAATGAATCGAAATAATTCATCGCCTGCAATAATTCCATACGGTTGGCTTGCAAAGAATCGTTTTTGTACAACAATTCCGCAATCAGCACCTGGCAATAATGCCCCTCAAACACATTGAGGCTGTCGGCCTCTGGGCTTGCCGCAAACTCCATCATCACCGCCAAGGCACTGTCAGGATGGTGCCACATGAGGGTGTCGATGGCCGTCAACTCTGGCGATACATTATAATCTTCTTGGATATCAAGCTTCACGCATGAAGTGGCAAACACTGATAACCATAATAGAATGATAATATGTAGGCGGCTTTTTTTCACCTTGCAAAGGTAGTCAAAATCTATCCACACTTAGCGAAATCATACCAGCATTATTTGTTATTCAGCACCCACGAAAAGGTCATCCATCTTTACTTGCGACTGCATAATGCCGCTGTGGGAGTTTTGTCTGACACCGTAAGTGGTAATCATGACTAATTGTAGGGCTTTGCGTGACTTGGTGGCTTCTCGGAACACTTGCATTTTCTTGCGAAGTTTGTCCTCGTAGTCTTTGTCAATGGCAAATTCACCGACCGAGAACTTGATTTCGCAGATGTTCGTGATGCGATCGCGACGGTCGATAACAAGGTCGATTTGTGCTTTGCCCGTTTCGGAAATGCCATTCCATGAAGAGATGTCGGTTAGCACGGCACTGATTCCGATGGCCTTTTTGACTTGGTTGATATGGTCTTTGCAGACTTGCTCAAAGGTTTGTCCTGCCCAGCTACTCTTGGCTGGATTATCGAGATAGTGTGTCCAGAAATGCTCGTCAGGGTTTTGTTTGCCCTTCATGAAACGCAGGTAAAACAAGGTGAAATAATCAGCAAGCTGATATACGAGATTCTTCTCATTATAGCCAAAAGTGTTGTAAACCCGTACGAATTGGCTGTCTTTCAGGTTTTTCAACATCTCGGTGAGAAGACCATTGTCTTCAAGATGCGTTTCGTTGATAATCTCTTGTCGGGTAAGCCCTGCTTTCTTTGTTGAAAGGGCTTCGATGATTTTCAGATAAGCTTTCGAGTTCCCAAAAAGAGTTTCGTACAGATGGTCGAACTCGTCCCACATGGAGCCGTTGCGCTTGAAGAAAATGTTGTCGATGTTGGTTAAATACGGCAGCTCATTGTCGAGTAGCTTTAAATAATAAGGAATGCCGCCCATGGTCATGTAGCACTCAACGATGTCATAACGGCTCCAATTGATGCCTCGTGAAATCAGGTATCGCTCAGTTTCCTGAAGCGTGAAAGGCATTAGGAAAAGACGACGGGCAGCACGGTTGAATAGACCGCCTTTGTCGGAGAGAATCTTCTTGGTAATCCAAGTGGTGGCTGAGCCGCAAACAATCAGCATGATGTCGTTCTGCTGTGCTCCCCAGCCGTTCCAGAAGCCCTCGAATGCCCCAAGAAACTCGCTTTGACGCGTGTCGAGCCAGGGGAGCTCGTCGATGAAGACGATTTTCTTGCGATGTTCTTTGATGCCTTTCAGCAGTTTTTTCAGTTCGTCGAACGCTTCAAGCCAGTCGGTCGGCACTTTTTTGGTGTTGGCACCGTATTCCTGAAGAGCAAGATAGAAGTTTTTCAGTTGCATCTTTTTGGGCTTTTTGTACAGCCCAGTGACATGGAAATCGTATGTGTCGTCGAAGAATTCCTTGATGAGGAATGTCTTTCCAACACGGCGGCGACCATAAACGATGACAAATTCCGACTCCTTGGAACTGCGATACTTTTCAAGCTGACGGATTTCATATTCGCGTCCGATAAACAGGTTTCTGTCCATAATGAAAGTGTTTTTCCAACTGCAAAAATACTAAAAGTTTTCAAACTCAGGTGCGGAAACTATACTTTTTTACCCACTTTCCGCACCTAAGTTTGATTATTTTTGCCTAAATATACGAAACTCAGGTGCGGAAACATAGTTTTTACACCACTTTCCGCACTTGAGTTAGCGATTTTCAATCAGCGATGAGACAGGAAATCGAATCGGAATAGTAGTTTTTTATGTCACAACCCACAAAAATTCCTATCTTTGTCCATCCCTAACCGCTAATGCCATGAAAAAGATACTCTTACTCCTGCTTCTGTTTCCCTTCACTCTCCTTGCCCAAGTCACCGATGACTTCTCCGACGGCGACTTCACTCAAAATCCCATTTGGTCGGGGACGACAGAGCAATTTACAGTGAACAACAACAAACAGCTCCAACTCAACGCGGGAGGCGAGGGTACAGCCTATCTTTCCTTGCCCATCACAGAGTACGAGACGATGGAATGGCAGTTTTGGATCCGAGAGGCTTTTGCCCCTTCGGGAAACAACTATAGCGATGTCTGGCTTAGTGCTGATAACACTGATTTGCAAAATGTTACCCAAGGCTATTTCCTGCGCTTCGGTGAAGGTGGCAGTAGCGATGCCATCACCTTGTTCCGCAAGGATGCCGACGGACAACAGCAAATTTGTCGCGGCACGGAAGGTGCCATCGCCGCCTCGTTCGCAGTTTCAATAAAAGTGACTTGCGACCGAGAGGGCAACTGGATGATCCAGACATGCTATGACAACTCGGGTATTTATCTCATTGAGGCTCAAGGGACGGATGACACTTATGGTCGTGGCGACTATTTCGGCTTTTGGTCCAAGTTCACATCCAGCAACGCCACGAAGATCTATTTCGACAATGTCTATGTCGGTCCCCGCATCGCCGACCACGAGCCACCCCAACTCCTGACCTGCGAGGTGCTCGACTTGACACATCTGCAACTCTCCTTCAATGAAGCGCTGAATGAGACGACAGCACTCAACACATCCAATTATTTGGTGGATAATGGCTTGGGCCATCCGGCTTCCCTCAGTTTTGGTGGCAATCCTGCCTTTGTTGTGCTCGAGATGGAACGCGAAATCGGCAACGGTATTAATTACACGCTTACCGTCAGCGGCATCAAAGACCTGTGGAACAACATGATGGAGCCGACAACGATGGCCTTTTCCATCTACGAAGCCTCGGAATACGATATTGTCATCAACGAGATTATGGCGGATCCGAACCCTGTTGTGGGCTTGCCCGAATGGGAGTATGTGGAACTCTACAACACCACGGAGTTCGGCATCGACTTGAAAGACTGGCAGATACAAATCGGCTCGAACGACAATACCTTTGGCAACTTTGTCCTTGCCCCGTATGGCTATGTCATCTTATGCCACAATGATGCCGTTTCCGAGTTGCGCCAATATGGCGATTGCATCGGCTTCAGCAGCTTCTCGGTGGGCAACAGTTCTTCGGCGATGTACCTCTATAGTAAGGAAGGCATCTTGATTTCTCGCGTCAACTTCAGTAACATCTGGTACCACGACCCCGACAAGGCCAACGGCGGCTGGTCGGTGGAGCAAATCGACCCGTTGAACCCCTGCGCTGGTGCCTCCAATTGGACCGCCTCGATGGATGCTTCGGGTGGCACGCCAGGCCGCATTAATTCGGTGAACGGCGAGAACAATGTGGCACCTAAAGTGGAACGCGTGAGCATGTTCGGCAACCAAATCGTCCAACTGTGGTTCGACCAACAAATGAACTCCGCCGAACTACTTGAAACGCAACACTTCCTTGTGGAGGAAACGAACGAACATCCCCAGCAGATGGTCATTAATCCCATGGATGGCACATACGTGGAACTCCAATTCGACCGCGGATTCGAACAGGGTCTGGTCTATACATTGCTTATTACTGGCGTGACGAATTGCGTGGGAACAACCATTGAAGCTGATACTCGCGTGCAGTTCGGCGTCCCGAACGACATCGCCGAAGGCGAAATCCTGATTAATGAAATCCTCTTCGATCCTATTGCGCCAGGTGTGGATTATGTGGAGCTCTATAACAACACCGAAAAGACCATTGACCTCAGTGCTCTGATGCTCGGCGTCATCAAGGAAAGTTTCCCGAATCCTGCCGATACTACTTTGAAGGAAATCACTGCCGACAGCCGTCTGTTCCTCCCCAAGACCTACGTTTTGCTCTCCACCAACAGCGAAATCGTTGGCCAACAATACAACTGCCCGACCGACAATTTCGTGCAGATGGCATCCTTCCCGAGCTATGCCAACGCGGGCGGTACGGCCATCCTGATGGGCAAGGACGGTACGGTGGTCGACCGAATGGCCTTCTCCGAGAAGATGCACTATCCGCTGCTCAAGGTCACAAAAGGCGTGGCTTTGGAGCGTGTTGCTTTCGACCAGCCTTCGATGGATGCCAACAACTGGCATTCCGCCGCCGAAAGCGTGCATTTCGGTACGCCGGGCTACGAGAACTCGATGATGCAAACCGCTGAGCCTTCTAACGATGAAATCTCCATCAGTCCCGACATCTTCTCGCCCGACGGTGACGGCTTCGATGATGCCTGTTTCATTAACTACCACTTCGACGAGGCAGGTTATACGATGAACATCTACATCTTCAACGTGGCCGGACAATTAATCCGTCACTTGGCGAAAGGCGAGCTGGTGGGGCAGGAGGGTAGCGTTCTCTGGAACGGCCTTGACAACAACGGCAACAAGGTCCCCGTCGGGGTCTACGTCGCCGTGACCGAGGTCTTCAATTTCGAAGGTAAGGTGAAGCAGTTCAAAAATGCAATCGTCGTCGGGACGCGTTAATTTGTAGAGACGTGCCATGGCGCGTCTCTACAACATGTATTCGTGAAAATTCATGCAATCAGTGTTCGAAAAAACTCCGTGTTCAATAATCCATATTACTCTGAGCCACAAGCTGTTTTGTGTCAGGATTGAAGGCAGTAAGGTTGCCCAAGCTAGGTTTGTCAGTCACATAAACTCCATTATCCAAGGCAATGAAATCATAGTTGTCGTTGTTCTCGATGACTAAGCTCATGAAGCTATAGTCGACAGGAATGTGCCCATGAATAATCTTCTTACCGTGCGATTTGCTGAAGTCGACCTTGAATCTACGGGTCCACATCATGCTGCGCTTGTCCTCAAACGGGTCGGCGATGTTGAAATTCATACCAGCGTGGACGAGGATGTATTCTTCCAACTCAACATAAGGCAGGCATTGATTCATCCAGTCAATGTAAAGTTGTGGAATCTCGCGCGGATGCTTCACCCCGAAGCTTTCCAATGTCGCTTTGGCTCCCACGGCTTCCCAATCCTTTTGTTCTAGGTGTTTGCCACCGAAAAACTTCTTCTTTTGGTCGGCCAAAAAAGCTTTTACGCACATATCCTCGTGGTTGCCTTTCAACAAATCCACGTTGTATTCTTCTTTTTGCAGGTGCATTAGGTAGTCGATGACCCCTTTCCCGTCAGGGCCACGATCAATGTAGTCGCCTAAGAAATAAAGATGGTCATGCTTTGTGACCTTAAGCATGTTTTCAAGAAGCACCTTCAAGGTCTTGGCGCAACCGTGAATGTCGGGGATGATCCAGCGTTGTGACATTAGAATAGGTTATTGAGTTTCAAGGATTCGTATTGCTTACGTAGTTTCTTTTTGAAGGTCCAGCGCACATCTGAAATCCACCGGCGGCACAGCTCGCAATAGTCCACGAAGACCCTATAGGAGAAGAAGAGTAACACGGTGCCGCCTAAGGCCCAATACCAGGGCTTAAGATAGCAGAACAACAATATGGTGCCTACAATAAAGATCAGCGGGAAGAGTACAAACTCTACACCGAAACTAACGGTGTTGCTGAAGGCTTTGTCTTGTAACTTCCCTTTGATAATCAGTGTGGTGAGCCAAACGGGTAGGTTGACGACGGCCGATGCGGCAAAGTAGGGTAGCCCAATGAGGAGTACTGCCAGTTTCCAGATGAAATTGATTAATGGATACTTCTTCGCTGTCGACATGACGGAAATCTTCTGCCGTTTTCGCTCTTGGGCAAATGCCATCACGCGTTCGAAGAGATTTTTGGCTTGTTCGGGTTGTTCTTCCTTGTATTTCTGCACTTTCTCAACGGTGGCGCGATTGCGAAGCATCTTCTTGTAGAGTCCTCCGGCTCGTTTTTCGTTTTTCATCTTGACAATCTCCCAAATGGCATCATAGTCCTCGTCATCAGGGATATAGGTGAAGAGTTTCGAAATCTCTTGTCCGAGCATCTCCTTGAGTTGGTTGATGGTGACGGCTTCGTTCTCCTCGGTAGTGTTTTTGATAAATTCGGTTACGTTGATGGGCTGGCCAAAATGAATCATTGCAGTGCTACGGTAACGGAAGTAATCACCATATTCTATGGCTGTGGGGATGATGTAGACAGGGCTCTTTTCGCCGAATTGCTTGTTGGCGTCCAAGGCGATATGGAATAGTCCTTTCCCCATGCGCATCAGCGAGTGCTTGGTGCGGTGAGTGCCTTCGGGGAAGAGGTAAAGATCTACATGGTCGTGGATGACATCAACGGCTTTGTTGAGTGAGTCGTCGTTTTGGCGCACGGCTGCCACTCCGTTGCGGATACGGAAGATAGGCAGAATGCGGAAAAAGTTCAACAATTTAGCTACGGCCGGGTTCTTGAAAATGTCTCCACGTGCGATAAACACTTTTTTGATGTTGTCGGCAGCAAGGAGCACTAAAGCATCCATCAGCGTATTGCTGTGATTGACGCCAAAAATGACGGCACTGTTTTTTGGGATGTTCTCTTTTCCATGCACCTCAAACCTGCGGTATGCAATGCGCGTATGCCAGTTTACGTATGGCAGCAGGAAAGAATACCAGAAGTCGGGATCTTGAATTTTTTTGGCCATTTTTCAGTCATGAAAGAATGGTGCGAAATTACAAAAATTACCCGAACGGAAAGTTTTTTTCATTCAAAAGGATAAATTTCTTACTTTTACCGCCCAAATAGTGAATAACAATGGTTAAAAAAACATTCTATTCAATTATTGCAGTTTTCCTTTCTTGTTTTTTGTTGGTTGTATGCCATAGCTGTGGGTTGAAAGACAAAAATGCACAAGAAGGTGCTGATATACAAGGCGATACATTAAAAATGCAAGATTCGCTTTTACTAGCAGACACCTTGACGGCTCTTGAGCATTTGCTGGAAAAAGGAGTTTTGGTTGCCGTGACCAATTGTGAGGATTTCAATTATAAAATGTATAAGGCGCATCCGTCGGGCTTTGAGTATGACTTGCTCAAAGACTTTTGTAAAATGAATCAACTCCGCCTCGAAATGAAGGTCAATGATAACTTGGATTCATGCTTCATGTTACTCGATTCGGGTGAGGTAGATGTGATAGCCACAGGTGTTGGATTGACAAAAGAGTTGAGGGAGCATTATGGATTGACGGATCCTATTTTCACCGCCCAATGCGTTTTGGTGCAACGAATGCCGAAAAACTGGATCTCGATGTCGACCGATAATGAGGTTGAGAATCAGTTGCTTCGTTCTCCCCTTGATTTAGCCGAAAAAACCATATATGTTTCTCGAGGCAACTACGCGGTCAAAGTGTTGGAACACCTTTCTGAGGAAATAGGAAAACGGATTAATGTGGTGGAATGTGATACACTGAATGATTTTGAATTGATTAGCGCTGTGTGTGATGGGAAGATCGATTATACTGTAGTGGATGATTATATTGCAACGGCGGGTTCATATGGACTCAAAGGCTTGGACACTAAACTTGTTGTGGGTGTGGAGCATCCTATCGGTTGGGTGGTCAAGAGTCATGATGCTGATTCATCGTTGCTTACGGTTTTCAATGATTGGATTGACAAAGCGGAACAGAAACAATTGAGAATCGTGATGACCAGGTATGTCAAAAATCGACGGCTGTTTGCCCAAAAACCAGAAGAAGCGAATGGGCATATTTCCCCGTTTGACAAAGCCATTAAGAAAACAGCGGCCAAAATTGGTTGGGATTGGCGTCTACTGGCTGCCTTGATTTATCAGGAATCGCGCTTTAAGGTTGATTTGGAGAGCGATAAAGGTGCCTTTGGATTGATGCAACTTATGCCTTCTGTGATGCAACGTTATAATGTGAGCTACGACTCCTCTCCTGAGGAGCAGTTGGAAGCCGGTGGAAAACTGATATCGTATCTCGACAAGACTTTACAAAGCAAGGTTGCTGACAGTCTTGAACGAGTGAAGTTTGTGTTGGCTGCCTATAATGCTGGTCTTGGCCATGTGTTGGATGCTCAACGGTTGGCTATGAAATATGAAAAGGCTCCTGATGTATGGGAAAACAATGTGGATTACTTCATCCTCAACAAATCCAAGCCTTTGTATTATAGGGATACTTGTTGCCGATGTGGTTTTTTGAGGGGAACGCAGACCTATCGTTTCGTGGAAGAGATCATGGAGAGATATCATCATTATCAAAACTTGGTAGATTGAAAATTAACTGAATAATTATGAAAAAACTGTATTTTTCCTTTTTGTGTATTTTCTTTTTTGTGGGCGTGGAAGTGGCCTCAGCCCAATCGTTTAATGCCGGTCTTATCGCGGGAGCTACTTTTTGTCAAGTGGACGGCGATAATTATGCTGGATTTCATCAATTGGGCTTCACAGCTGGAGCCTATGTCAATTTGCCAATGGACGACTACTTCTCCGCACAGATGGAATTGAAGTATTCTCTTCTGGGCGCGCATTCGTCTGATAAAGAGGTGAATGAGTATTATTACAATCCCTATAGTCTGCGTCTGCATTATGCCGAAATACCGTTAATGCTGCGCTATAATTTGGGAGTTTTTAGAGTTGGTGGCAATCGTTTGGATTTCATTACTTTAGAAGCGGGTGCCAGTCTTGATTTTCGTTTGAAAGCTACAGAGGATGTGGATGCTGATTATCAAGTGACCACAGGCCGTTGGAACTTCTTCTCCGCCACGGCCAATGCAGGTTTGCATTTTGCTTTCAATGAACATCTCGGTCTTGGAGCGCGCTTTATGTATTCTGTGGTGCCGTGCCGCTTCACAGGCAATCCAGGTTGGT
Organism: uncultured Bacteroidales bacterium; assembly: GCA_946408345.1. GTDB lineage: Bacteria > Bacteroidota > Bacteroidia > Bacteroidales > F082 > Limimorpha. The sequence goes on from CAMJRR010000020.1 coordinate 17,741, forward strand.
TCTATAACCAATATTATAATAAGGTGGTACTGTTCACCTTGACGTACAACATCAACTCCCCCTTGAGATAAAGGAGTACTTTTCATTGTCATGAACTGCGTCCTCGCAGTTCACCATTAGAGATAAACTCAATATTCCTTTTCAACCCTTCGTATCCCGCGCGTTGAACAGCGGAGTGTTTGAATAATGCCTTAAATTCGATATTAGTCAGGTTTTTCCAATCGTTTTCACGCATGGCCAATAGTTTTTCCGAGGGCTGGAACTCGGGCTCCATGTTTGGCAGTGAGAATCGGTTGTAGGGACACACATCTTGACAAATGTCGCAGCCATACATCCAACCATGAAAAGCGTCAGGGTTAAGGCCGGCGAGACTGCCTTTGTATTCGATGGTCAAGTAGGATATGCACTTGCGGGCGTCAATGTGGAAGGGAGCTTCCAAAGCTCCTGTGGGACAAGCATCCAAGCATTTGGTACAGCGTCCGCAACGATTGGACAAAGGTTTTCCCGTTTCTTCCAATACCAAAGGCAAAAACAGATGTCCGATGAAGAAAAATGAACCTCCACATTGCCGCCGACTGCGTCTCGCAGTCGGATTTATATCAAATTCCTCTTGATTATGTTGACTGCGAGACGCAGTCAATGACAATGGAGGATGAATGAGTGTGGTGTTTTTTCCTATGAAACCCAAACCACAATGCACCGCCCAAGCTCGATCAAGCACGGGTGCTGAGTCCACAAAAATACGTGTGCCCTCCAATTTTCCCGTTTGTTCCTCAATGCGTTCCAAAAGCATCCGCATCTTGCGCTTCAGCACATTGTGATAGTCGGCACCATAGGCGTATTTTGCAATTTTGAAATGCTCACCATTGCCTAATTGTTGCTCGGGGAAATAGTTGTAAAGTACAGTGACAATGGATTTTGTGCCTTCCACCAAAAGACGGGGGTCGTAACGCTTTTCTTTGTTTCGGGTCAGGTAGCCCATCTCACCTTCATGCCCGTCTTTGAGCCATTGCTCCACATGTGCTGATTCTTCTTCCAAAGCCGTCGCATTGGCAATGCCACAAGCATCGAAGCCCATACACTTGGCTTCTTCGATAATCCATTGTGACACGCTTTGCGTCATTGCGAGGCACGAAGCAGATCGAAGATTCAACGAAACTAATTCAAAAAATGGTTAGAACGGTGCAAAAGTCACACCCACCGACAGCGGATGGAAAACAGGCGCCTCATGGCCCACGGCAAATACTGGACTGATCTGGTAAGCGGCAAAAGCACTCACCCATTTCCAACCAACACGCAATGTGGCAGAATAGGCCAAACGCTCTACATTGTTGATATAGCAGAGTTTCTCATGAACGGTCGCACCGCTTTCGCCTGTAAGTGTTATGGTGTTTTCATCATCAACAGCGAAAGTGCCGATATTATCGGGACCGACATACTTGGTCTTCGTAGCAATCATTACTCCGACTTTGACACCTACGCCAATCTTCACTGCATCCTTGATGCGGAAACGTAACTCCAATGGCACTTCTCCATAGGTTGGGTTGACCTTGTAGCGCTTAAAACCTTCAACATCACTGTAATCCTTGTATTCAAAGTTACCGTTTGTGTACGGATTCAGGATGCGGCTGTAGGAGAAATAGTTATGCGACGACATACCCAAACCAATCGAAACCGTATGTTTTGTGCTTTCGCCCAATGGAAAATTATATGTGAGGGCAAAGCTCACCCCTTGGTTGAAGCCACGTGGATTCCAGTTGTCGCTGGGAGCGAGTTGGAGATCACTGAACAGGTCGAGACCGAAAGTGACTCTTTTGTCAGTCTTATTGGCGATAAGCTGGGCGAAGGAAGTCGCCGAGATAATTAATGCGATAAAGGTAAATAAGGCTTTCTTCATTTGTCGATTGTGATTTATTTCATTTCTAATTCTTTCATAATTGAGGTGCGCTCATCCAGCAAGCGATTGATGTCATCGTCCGAGAGGTTAGGTTGGCGCAGTTGGTCGTCAATGGCGGCCAAATGGGCTTCCAAGTTTTCGGTGGTGCCAGGGATGTCAGTCAATTGTTTCTCTTTATTGACCGGAGGCTCTTGCGGCACTGTAGTAGTGCTTGCATTTTGTAGCGGGTCGCCAGTGAAATTCTTCAACTGTCCCATTACCATACCCACCATCTGTTTTGTGAATGGGTCGAGTTTGTAAATCTCAACCTTCATGTCATCTTTTAATTCATCGAAATCCTCCAAGAACATCTTCAGTTGTTCTTTTTGTTCTTCGTTGATGCCTGGAATGGCGTCAAGGTCTTGGCCTTCCATCATTTTCTTGAACATGTTCAAGAGGTCATCGAGTCCATTATTGAGGTTATTATCGTCCATAATTTGTATTTTTTGATGGATTACGCCCCATCAAATTCTATTCCGCTTGCAAAGTAACGCTTTTTTTATTGAATGATTGCGCCAAATTGGCAAATTTTTGCGAATATTGCATTTTAATTCTAAACTGAGCAACTGAACAATATCCAACTAAACAACTGATTACAATGGATTTCAAGACAATAAAAGTACAATTGGGCGAGAGCATGGCATGGGTCAACCTTGACCGCCCCGAGGTACGCAACGCGCTGAATGCCGATCTGATACGCGAATTGACTGAGGTTTTCGACTGGCTCAACAGTCGCGATGACATCCGTGTCATCATTCTGAAAGGTAACGGTAAGGCTTTCTGCGCAGGTGCCGATTTGGAGTATATGAAGGCGATGGCGAAATATAGTTATCCTCAGAATATTGACGATGCCCAGAAGCTTTCCAAATTGTTTCAGACCATATATTTCTGCGACAAAGCTGTCATCGTCGACGTACATGGCGCTTGCATCGGTGGAGCTAACGGCATCATTGCTGCCGCTGACATCGTGATTGCCGAAAAAGGCACGAAGTTTGCTTTCTCCGAAGTGCGCTTAGGCATCACGCCGGCCACCATTTCACCTTTTGTGGTGCAGAAAATCGGCAATACAGCCGCCAAAGAATTAATGTTGACGGGAAGACGATTCACTGCTGAAGAGGCCAGAGATTTTAGATTGGTGAATGTCATCGTTAGCGAAGCTGAAATGATTGACACTGAACGGCAGTACATTGAGCATTTCCTGCATGCCTCGCCTGATGCCATTGCCGAGTGCAAGAAATTACTCCGCATGGTAAGTGGTTCCGACGACCGCTATAATCAGGTTTTCATGCAAACCTCGGTGGCCATCGCTAACCAACGCATCTCCGAGGCCGGCCAGGAAGGCATGACGGCGTTTTTTGAGAAAAGAAAACCGAATTGGGATAAGTAATCACAAAATCAATAATATCATGAAAAAATTTGCAGTAATTCTATCTGGCTGCGGTCACAAGGACGGCAGCGAAATTCACGAAGCCACTACATTATTGCTTTCTATCGACCAACATCATTGTGAATACCAATGCTTTGCTCCAAACCGTCCTCAACATGATGTTATCAACCACTTGACAGGCGATGCCGTCAAAGAGGAACGTAACATCATTACTGAAGCTGCTCGCATCGCTCGTGGTCGTATTTTGCCTATCGAGGATTACAAGGCCGAAGATTATGACGGCCTGCTTTTTAGTGGTGGTTTTGGCGCAGCTAAAAACCTCTGTAACTATGCCTTCAAGGGTGCCGATATGGAGGTGCAACCTGATGTGACCCGCGCTATTATCGAAACCCGCGAGGCCAACAAGCCCATCGGTGGCATGTGCATCTCTCCCGTGATGTTCGCCAAGTTGTTGCCTGGCGTGTGTGTCACCTTGGGCAAAGAAGGTACCCCTGATGCCGACAACATTCGAGAAATGGGCGCTTTCCATGTGCAAACCGAACATGGTGATGTGTGCGCCGACAATGAACTATTGGTCTTCACTACGCCTGCTTATATGCTCGACGCTACAATAAAGGATGTGTATGATGGCGCCTACAATCTGGTTGAAACGATAGTTGACACTCTTGAGGGGAAACGCGACTAATTAGATTTTGTCTCCGTAAGCCAAATCTCCAGCATCGCCAAGTCCTGGAACAATATATTTATGCTCGTTCAATATCGGGTCGATGGCGGCGCACCACAGCGTAACATTATCCAACGGCCTGAAAAGTTTCATTAAATTGTCGATGCCCGCCTGTGCGGCGATGACACAGCAGAGGTGTAAATGCTTCGGTATGCCTTTGGTACATAAGGCTTGGTAGGCCAATTCCAGACTGCCGCCCGTAGCCAGCATTGGGTCGGCAATGATGAGCGTCTTGTCGGTCAGATCAGGGGCGGCCAAATACTCTACCTTAATTCCTACATTTTCGTGCTTTTCGTCGAGATAGTAACGGTAAGCTGAAACGAAAGCATTGCCGGCATGATCGAAGACATCGAGGAAACCTTGGTGGAAGGGTAAACCTGCTCGAAACACGGTAGCTAACACAATGTCGTCGTCGGGGGTGTTGGCTTTGGCCAAAGCTAATGGCGTTTGGATGCTTTTTTCTGAATAGTGCAAGGTTTTGCTCACCTCGTAAGCCATCATTTGGCCGATGCGTTGTAGGTTGTGCCGGAAGGTGTTGCGGTCGGCTTGTACACCGATGTCCCTCAGCTCAGCCACATACTGGTTGATGATGCTGTTGGTTTCTGCAAAATTGATGATTTTCATGGCTCGAAAGATTTGGGCAAAGGTAGAAAAAAATTGAGGACGGCCATCCGACCGTCCTCGTTTTTATTGTTTTTTAGTCTTATCTGCGTCCACTACTTGAACCATTGCGGCCGCCGTTTGAGCTACTTGAACTTCTCGTTGAGCTACTGCCGCTTCTACTGCTTGATGAGCTGGTGCCACTGCTGCGGGTGCTGTTGCTTGAGCTGCTCGCACGGCTGCTGCCGGTTGATGAGCCTGTCGAAGTACTGCTGGTACCGTGGCTGCGGCTGTTGCTATTGGAGTTATTCACTCTGCCACTGGAACTTCCGCTGGAACCACTGGGACGACTGTTGCTGTTTGAACCGTTCACCCGACCGCTGCTGTTGTTGCCAGTGCGACCACTGGTGGCTGAGCCTGTCGAAGCACCGCTGTTGATGTTTGGACGGGTGCTGGTGCTGTTGCCAGTGCGTCCGCTTGCGCTGCCGTTATTGGTGCGACCATTGTCGCTGTTGACTCTCGGGCGGTCGTTGCTGTTGCCGTTGTTCGGGGCGACGGTGCTACCATTATTGTTGCTACCTGAGCCCGAGCTCATACTACCTCCGTTGGGTTTGGGCCTGACCGTGGCACTGGGTGCAGGTTCGTTGTCGTTGGGTTTGGGTTCAGGCTTGTCGTTACAGTTGTTGTGTGTGGCCGGATAGCCTCCGTTGTTGTGGTGGTAACCGTAAGTGTGGTGCATCGGGTCCATCGGGGGCGGCATTCCAGGACCGTGACCAGTAGGAGGCATCGGCGGGCGGAAGCCGTCATAGTAGTAGCGATAGGCGCCGGGACGGTGGTAGTAGCGCACTCGCGGTCCGATGTGAATCACCACCCAAGGTTCAGTGCGTGGACCATGCCAGCAGAAGCGGATGGGCTCGAAGTACTCGAAGGTGGTGAAGCTGTAAAGCTCGCGACCTATCGTGTAGTAAGGCATGATCGTGTAAGTGAAGTGACGGTCGATGCGATAGGAAGGAATCTCGACTGCGATTCTCTTGATGCGGCCGGGACGTACCTTAACGTATTCTTCAGCGTAGCTATAGCCGTCGTCAGGATCGAGGAAGATGCAGATGTCCCCCCTATAGGTGTAGTCGCCGATGTTCTCCACGTCATAGTAGACCGTGATAGAGTTGTAGTTGTACACCATCACGGGCTGTGAGACCAAGGCGAGTTCGGGTGGAAATCCGTTTGCTTTTGCTGCGATGGCTCCCATTACTAACAGGAGGGTCATCAGGATGTTCTTGGTTTTCATAGTTGTGATTTTTTTGAGGGTTTGACTTCTGTTTTAGTGTTCACCCTATCTCATTACCAAAACCGTGCCAAAATTCTTGTAGGGCTGTCACACCGTGGCAGCCGCTGCTGCAAAATAATACAGCGGATACCGTAATACGACAGCCCTACAAGGTGGAATTATTAGTCTTCAATTTCAAACACCCTATGGGCCTTCACATAATCAATCTCAGGATGGTTAGCCAAATATTCCAACATCAATTCATTGGAACTGCGGAAGGTAGAGCGACCTTCGTCTTCATGTTCATAGTCGAACACGCTCGACATGTAACTGTTCATCACAATATTGTATTTGGCATTCAGATCCAAAGGCTTGCCATTCTCTAAAGTCACCTCAATGTCTGTCATCTCGCCTTCGTCGTTCACCTTATATTTATAGGTGCAGCCAGAGCAGTAAATTGGTCCTCCGTCAGTGGTGAAGCATGATTTCATCAAATTGATGATTTCCTGTCCGCTGAGCGTGAAAGCGATGATTTCGTTGTCGAAGGGGTCGAGGGCGAAGATGTCCTTTAGTGTTACTGGGCGTGCCGAAAGCGTGTCGAAACGCACTCCTCCTGGATTCTGGAAACTCATGTCAGCACCAGTGGTGTAACGGAAGGCATCCGTCATCAGGCACCCCAATGACTCATAGCTTTCAATCGGCGTCATATTGTTGGTGACCACGGTGCGGAAATATTCGTTGCTATTGTATTGGTCCACCATGGCTTGTACCTTAGCATCGCGTTTGGGGAAATCCTTGATGGAAAGGAGCTGCATATCCTTGCCTACCAATTTGCCATCTTTGAATGTGAAGGTGCTAAGGGTCACGAACTTGACCTTGGCCTCAGCTTGGGTAATCATCACATTATTGACCAGTTGCTTTTCGGCAACGCGGGTATGGCTATGACCGCCAAAGATAGCATCGAGCTCAGGAAACTGCTCGGCAATTTCGCGGTCTTCCTCATAACCGCAGTGGGAGAGGAGGAAGATGGCATTGCAGTCATGGAGTTCGTCAATGTTCTGCTGAAGCACTTCATTGAGGGGAACGAAATGTGATCCGTTGGCATTTTTAGGGTGGAAGTCGGGCAAACCGTTTTCTCCGAGTTGGATACCTCCGATAATACCAATCTTCAAGGCGTCAACGGTGAATATGGTATAAGGATACACATTGCGCATTCGAAGGGTGTCGTCGAATGTGACATTGGCACACACAAAGGGGAAATTGGCCCAACTCAATACATTGCGAAGGGCGAGTGGACCTCCATCCCATTCATGGTTGCCGAATGTCGACAAATTAAATCCTACAGCGTTCATCAGTTCATACATGGGTTTGCAGGGCTCGGCATAGCGGTCGTTGATAGGGTTGCCTGAGCGGTTATCGCCGGCACCTAATACCAATAAGCCCGGATGAGCCGTGCGCAAACTGTCAATCAGAGCTGCCATCTGAGGGAAGTTGTCAATGTTGGCATGCATATCATTGGTTGAAACAATGTATACTTTCTGTTCCTTAGGACCGCAAGCAGAAAGGAAAAGGATGGTGAAGCAGGCCATCACCAATAGTTTGGCAAACGTTTTCATAATCATCAGAATTTGACGTGAATTCTTGAATTGGCACGTAGTGATCCATCAAGGTCAATGATGTTGCCGTAGGCATCTCTCACCTCAATGCCATTGAGGTTAAGAGGCAAGTTTTTTGCGCGGCAGTAGGCCAGCACGACAGATTTTACCTTTGCACCATAATAGGTACGCACTTCGGTATCGTTAACGAAAGCTTTCATGATGATGTAGATTAGAGTTTGATGATTAATGGAGCAAAATTACATTTTTTTTGAAAAACAAGCTTGTTTTTTAAATTTTCCCTACTTTTGCAGCAATAATCTTAAAATCTATCATCATGAAATTAGAAGGACGTAGAGAAAGTACCAATGTGGAAGACCGCAGAGGGAAAAAAACAGTGGCAGCTGCCGGAGGAATTGGCATTGGCGGCCTTATTATTTATTTGATCATTAGCCTAATGGGTGGCGATGCCAGTGCTGTTATGGAACAAATGCAACAGCAAGGCGCCTCAACTGAATATGTCGATGATGGTCAGGACTATAGCCAAGTAGACGTCGAGCTTATGACTTTCTGCAAGCGCATTCTCGCTGGTACGGAAGACGTTTGGGACCGTGAGTTCAAGAAAATGGGCCGCACTTACCAACCGCCTAAGATGGTCATTTTCAGTGATGCCGTCAACTCAGGCTGTGGAAATGCTACCTCAGCCAGTGGACCATTCTATTGTTCGGCAGACGAGACCGTCTATCTTGATCTTGAGTTCTTCAAGAGTATGAAGAAACAGATTGGTGCCGATGGTGATTTCGCTTATGCCTATGTTATCGCTCACGAGGTGGGTCATCATGTGCAGAATCAGCTTGGCATTTTGGGCCAGGCACACCAACAGATGGCGCAATATGGCCGTAATACGAAACAGTCGAACGAAGTAAGTGTGCGTCTTGAGTTGCAAGCTGACTTCTTCGCTGGTGTTTGGGCATACAACGACAACAAGATGTTCGGCTCGTTGGAAGACGGCGACATTGAGGAAGCCCTCAACGCGGCTGCCAAAATTGGTGACGACTACCTGCAAAAACAGGCTTACGGTCGCACCATGCCCGAGACCTTTAACCATGGCACGTCGGCCCAACGCTCGCGATGGTTGAAAAAAGGCCTCAGCACTGGCGATGTCAGCTTAGGGGATACCTTCTCGCCTGCTTATAGCCTGCTGTAAAGCCTCTGAGCAAGGTTACCAGAATCGACCGACTATAGATTCCTACAGGAATGACATAGTCGGTCGGTTTTGTTTTTAGGCTTTTTTCTTTTTCTCGTAATACCAAATCTGCCAACTATTGAACAGGTTTTGGAATACGGAATAGAAAGCTAAAAACACCGATGCCAAAGGATGCAAGTAGTGGTTTGCCATCCAAATACCCATGGCTGAGTTTTTCTGACCGAGCAATTGCCCACCTGCGATGGTGTCGCCGTATTTGTGCCCAATCCATTTGCCCAAACCGAATTGGATAATGCAAAACAGCAAGGCCGAGAGGCCAAGCCAAAGAATGTTGTTCCAGTTGCCCTTGCCGTTAAGGAAGATAAAGTGAATGGTTTGACCCAAGGTCAGAAATAGCGCAACAGCCCAAAAATAAAAGGCCAGTCCTTTGTAACGGCTCAAAAATCTATTGGCTTTGGGAAGGCAAAGTTGCAAAGCTAGGGCAATGAAAAACGGCATTCCAATGACTATGCCGATGCGCCTTAAGATATGTAGGAACGACTCAAGGAAAGGCATGTCTTGGTTTACTCCAATGAAAGAGAAATAGATTGGTGCTACAAGGGAAACCATCAGGTTACCGATGATAGAGTAGGAGGTCACCGTGTTACGGTCGGCACCGAGCATGGTACTTACTACCGCTACTGACGCTGCTACAGGACATAAAACTCCTATGAGTACGCCTTCTGCAATAATCTCATTGACTTTCAAGAGTTTTAATAAAGCATAGCCACCCAAACTAACTGCTACTTGAAAGAAGATAATCCAAGTGAACATCGGCTTGAAGCGTAGCTTTTTAATGTCAACTGCCGAAAAGGTTAGGAGCAGGATGGTGAAAATGATGTAAGGCACCACCACGCTGAAAGCTGCACAGTAGTCGTGCAACAACAAACCTAATACGATGGCAATAGGCAGGACGTAACTTTTTATTTTTTGCATCTAAATCTGATTTCGGGCTGCAAAATTGCGAAAAAACTCCGTACCTTTGTCGCACTAATTCCATTTCATTATGAGTAAACACATCTTATTCTTTGCAGCGCTCGCTTTGTTGGTCTGCAATGGGTGCAATTGCAAAAATCAAGAGAGGGAAAACACCAATCAAGGAACTATTATGAATACGACAATGAATGACCTGCTGACGCGTCGTAGCATCCGCAGCTACACCGACGAAGTGCCTCCACGTGAGGTCATTGAAGAAATCTGCAACGCGGGTACTTACGCCCCCACGGGTATGAATCGCCAAGCTCCTATTATCCTTGCCGTCACCAACCGTGAGGTGCGCGACGAGATGAGCCGCCTCAATGCCGCTGTGATGGGTGCTGACAGCGACCCGTTCTATGGCGCTCCTGTGGTGCTGGTGGTCTTGGCTGACAGCACTGCTGCCATGACTTGGAAGGAAGATGGCTCATTGGTTATGGGCAACCTTCTCAACGCGGCTCATGCCAAAGGTCTAGGCTCCTGCTGGATTCACCGTGCCAAAGAGGTCTTTGAGACTGAGGAAGGCAAGGCCATCCTTGCTGGACTGGGTATCGATACGACAAAATATGTCGGCATTGGCAACTGTATCCTGGGCTATGTGAAGGGTGACTATCCCGAAGCTCGTCCGCGCAAGGAGAATTATGTCTACTGGATTGAATAAGTCCACACTGACGGGACACCTTGCGTGTTTCGCTGCCTATTGTATCTTTGGGTTCAACATCATTTGCTGCAAGAACATTTCCAACGCTCATGTGTTGACACCCATGGATTTGTTTTGCCTGAGAGCGACAGGAGCCACAATCTTGTTTTGGCTCTTGTCTCTTTTTATGCCTAAGGAAAAAGTGCCGCTGAAAGATTTGCTGCAAATCTTTGTAGCTTCTATGTTGGGCCTTTTCTTGACCCAGATGAGCTTTTTGAAGGCCATCACCATGACGACCTCCATTGATTTGAGTATCACCAACACTTGCACACCCATCATGACCATGTTCGTGGCTGCCGTCGCTTTGAAAGAGCCTATCACAGGCAAGAAGATCGGTGGCGTTTTGGTGAGTCTGGTAGGCGTTCTCATTTTGATATTCAACTCGGTTGGCTTAGGCGGCGGAGCGTCTGAGACCAAACCTTTGGGTATCGTTCTTACCATACTCAATGGTTTGACTTTTGCTTTATATCTCGGTATCTTCCGTCCATTGATCGCAAAATACAACGTGGTCACATTCATGAAATGGATGTTTCTGTTTTCCATGATAGTGGCTCTGCCTTTCAATGCGCGGCATTTCTTCCAACTGCCTTTTGGCCAGATGGATTCAAAAGTCTTGTGGCAGGTGGCCTATGTAGTTGTTTTTGCTACTTTTGTAGCTTATTTTTTGATTCCTGTTGGGCAAAAGAGATTGCGTCCCACTTTGGTCAGCATGTATAATTATGTTCAACCGATTGTTGCTACAATTATTAGCATTATTATCGGACTGGACCATATCACTTGGAAGAAACTGGTGGCAATGGTGCTGGTCTTTGCGGGAGTTTGGATTGTCAATCAGAGCCGAGCAGCGGCGCAACCTACTCCTTCAGGAACTGATTGAAAAAACACGTCTTATCGATAAAACCGAGTCATAACAAAACCGACCGTCTATAGATTCCCAAGGGAATGACATAGACGGTCGGTTTCAAAGTTAAGTAATCCGAATCATTCCTTCACAAACCTTCTGGTTTCTGAGGACTTGTCATTTGTCATACGGATGAAATAGATGCCGCTTTGCATCTCGGTGGTGTTGATTTCCACCTTGTTGGTGCAGCCTTTCTGGTTGTAGACCAAAGCGCCCATGAGGTTGTAAATCTCCACTGTGCCTATGGCATCTTCAGCTTCAACGGTCAGCTTGTCATTGACGGGGTTAGGATAGATGACAAGAGTGTGAAGACCTTGTTCACCAATGCCTTCAGTGTACATAAGATTGGCCACAAAGTTGCGATTGGCTGTAGCGATGAAAGTGAAGGTCTTATCTTCTGACACCACGGTGCCGTTTTCAGTCCAGTTCACGAATGCCCAGTCTTCGTTGGTTTCCACAACGATGGTCACTTCTTCGCCATAATTGTAGGTGCCGCCTCCGGTGACGGTGCCGCCTTCAGCAGGCTCGACACTGGTCATGATTTCAAAGGTTTGCAAAGCGAAGTTGGCTACCAGATTTCTGCCATTGTTGACAGTGAAACTATAACTGGCATCAGTCGAGACCACACTGCCGTTTTCTTTCCAGTTGACAAACTCATATCCTTGTGCAGGTGTAGCGGTCACGGTGCAGGTTTCTCCGTAATGATAGATGCCGTTGCCACTGGTGGTGCCACCGATAGACGGATTAGATGAGGTGGCAATATAATAGCTTTGGCCTTCGAATTGAGCCACCAAAGTGCGATTGCCTGTGACGGTGAAGGTGTAGTTGGCATTGGTAGAAACCTGAGTGCCGTTTTCAGTCCATTTCACAAAATTATAGCCTGTGGCTGGTGTGGCGCTAACGGTGCAGCTTTGACCTTGCTGATAGGTGCCACCACCCGAGACAGTGCCTCCATCGGTTGGGTTGGCTGATACACTTATGGTGTAGTTTTGAGGTTGTGCCTGGAACTGTGCTACCAGATTGCGATTGCCTGTAACGGTGAAGGTGTAATTGGCATTAGTCGAAACTTGTGTGCCATTCTCTGTCCATCTAACGAAAGTGTATCCCGATGCAGGTGTAGCATGCACAGTGCAGCTTTGTCCTTGCTGGTAGGTTCCTCCGCCAGAGACGGTGCCACCGTTAGCAGGATTAGCTGAAACGGTGATGGTGTAACTTTGTGTCTGGGCTTGGAAGTTGGCGACCAAAGTGCGATTGCTAGTCACCGTGAAGGTATAGTTGGCTTGTGTGGAAACCACGCTACCGTTTTCAGTCCAGTTGGTGAAGGTGTAGCCACTATTGGCCGTAGCAGTCACAGTGCAGGATTGGCCTTGGTTGTAAGAGCCTCCGCCCGTGACATTACCTCCATTGGTCGGGTTAGCCGAAACAGTGATGTTGTATGTAGTTCCACCACCACCTACAGTAATATCTTGGATGTAAGGCTGGCGTTGCGGCTTGGTAACAACAATTTTCACCGGTTGACCCGAAGTGATTCCGCTAACTGGCACATTGACCGAACCCGATGCTGGCACCAAAGCTGCGCCTTTCAGCACGTTATTTTGGGAAATGCCGACATATGAACCTGCCTGGGCATTCACTGCAAAGTTGCTTGAACCGGAAGGAATAGAGGAGGCATGGCTGACAGTGTTGGGGGTAGGATTCACGCGGTAAGGCATGATGGAGCCATCACCGAGCACGTGATAGGCTTGCCAATAATAGGTGGGATTTATGCCACCACTGGTTTGGTAGTTGCCTGCATGAGCATAACAAACAGCGATATTGCCGAGAAAGACAATAGACGAAACGGTGTTGTAGGTGTCATCCATCCAGATACCATCATAAACTCCTGTGGCAGTGTTGGTCAAAGAGGGAGTCTGGTTCATGACGGTTGTGGCGCCTACTCCAAAGTAGTAGTCCTCATACCAATAGGTGTTGGGGCAGGAACCGATATAGGAATAAGCGGCTTTATTCTCACCACGGAGCATGGCCTCGCCGAAGCAGGGCTGGCTGTAGCCGAAGTTGCCCGACAAGCAGCAGTTGCCCATGGCAAGGAAATACTTGTTGGTGTTGGTCAGCTGGTTTACGTTGCTGTTGGTGAATTTGGGTTGATACCATTCCTGATTGTCGCCATGGGCAGTGTAGTTGACGAAGCCGATACCCGTGCTCAATGCGTTGTAGCAGCCGGGATATTGACTCTGATTCACGTGGGAATGCACTTCGTTGAAGCCGTGGGCAGTATTATAATAATAGGTAGTGGCATAGTTGATGGTGGGGGCACCTACACGTGCGGTCCAATAAGAGTCCCAACCAGCGATGAGGGTCACATTGTTGAGGTAGCTCGGGTCGGGCATGGTGTACTGCTCATATTGCAAAATCTTGTTGATGATGGCAGTAAGTTGGTTGGTGTTTTCAGCTGACATACGGCTGTAGAACATGTCGGGGAAATAGTCGTTGTCAACGGAGCCATAGTAAAGGTCGGTCACTTTCTGAGTGCTGGAACCGGTGGTGTTCGGTATTTGTGCCACGTCGCCGACCAGCACGAGGAAGGTAGGTGTAGCACCTTGGCTGACACCCGCGTTGTAAAGGTTCTGGATATAGGTACGGATGGCATTGTAGTTGCTACCAGCCTGTTCCTTGGTTACCACGTTCACGTCAAAGCCTTTCTGAATCTTCCAATTGATCCATGGTTGTAAGGTGGATACATAGTTCTCAGGCGTGAGGACAATCATGTGGACGGGATAGGCCATCAGGTCGGGGTGATCCGTATAGACATCAAGGATTTGGCGGTAGTTGAACATCTGCTTGTAGACGATGTCGAAATACGGGCTGTAGGTGCTCAGTAGCATACGCTCGGTTTCAACACGGTCGGCACCGTCGAAGCTGATTTCCACTTCGATGTTGTTGAATACACGCAAGGTGTTGGAGACGGGATTGTAGCTCACGGGGTTGATGACCAGCGAGCCGATGCGGATGCCACGCATGGTGCCTTGCACTTCAATAGTGGCTTCAGGAGCCGTGGCAAGGCTGCGGGTTTGATAGGCTTGAGCGTTGTAGACGAACTCCACCTCATCAGGGTTTTGGTCCTTGCGGATAGAAGGCTGATGGGGAAGGATGGTGCCGATACCGTAGTCGGAAAGGCGATAATCCGTTGTCGTGTAATTGATGACACTGACGCGAGGCGTGGCCCCAAAAGGCACGGCCAGCAGTTGGTGAGAGGCGGGCAGTTCGGGCGAACCCATCTCGCCTGAGGCATAGGTGCCTTCGATGGCGATTTCGGAGAAAGCGCCTCTTTCGGTTGAGATTTCTATGCTCTCAATTGAGCCATAGCTGAAAGTGGCACGGAGCGAATTGAAGTCGCTCTGTGTGATTTCAGCTTTTGTTTCTTGGCGCAAGTCAATGCGGCCATTCTGTGCCATGGCAAACATAGTGCCCATGACCAAAACAAGGAGAAGGGATAGTTTTTTCATATTAATGAGGATTAATTAACTCTAAGAATCTTTCGGATTTGGCTGCAAAAATAGTCAAAATCGCTTTCATTGAAAAATCTGATGGTAATGAATGGAAATTTTTTCAAATAAAACGCAATATGTTTTGAAAATTATTCATACTTTTGCAGCAAAATATGAAAAATCATACAAATTATACAACTATGTTAGCAGAACAAGGAAAATACATTTTTGGTGTAGTGAAAGTGGGCGAGAGGGGACAAATCGTCATCCCCAAGGAAGCCCGTGAGATTTATGGCATCAAGGCGGGCGACAGTCTGCTGGTGCTTGGCGATTCAAAAGGTATGGCTGTCTTGAAGACTGAGATATTTCAAGACAAAATCGACGAAATGTTAGGAGGAGATTGACTATGGAACGCAAACATTGGATGGATAACCTTCGTTGGGTGACAGTGCTTTTGGTGCTGTTTTACCATGTTTTTTATTTCTATAACAACAAAGGCGTTTTCGGTGGTGTTGGCGGATTTGGCGAATATCCGCAGTACAAGCAGTACCAGGATGTTGTCATGTATATCCTTTATCCTTGGTTCATGCCACTCCTTTTCATACTTGCTGGCATAAGCGCGCGCTATGCATTGCAAAAGCAATCCGCCATAGAGTGGTTCAAGACACGCACCCGAAAACTATTGGTGCCTGGGACGATAGGTCTCTTTGTGTTCCACTGGATGGTTGGTTATTTCAATACCGTTGTGGCCGCAAGGCAAGGCGTATTTGATGGCATGCCCGCAATAGCAAAGTATTTCATGATGGCCGTAAGCGGCACGGGACCATTATGGTTTATCCAGGTGCTGTGGCTGCTTTGCCTTGTATTGCTTTTGGTGCGTGCGATAGACAGAAAAGACAAATTCTGGAACTTCTGTGGGAAAGCTAACCTTGTTGTCATCATCATGCTGGGTGTGCTGTTTTGGGTTGGTGAGCAAACGCTCGTCAAGAATCCACGTCCCGAATCGTTGGACGGCCTCTTGAACTTGTACAAGCCCCTTTTCTATTTGGTTCCCTTCCTGCTGGGTTATTTCGTGTTCTCGCACGACGAGGTGCAGGAGAAACTCGAGAAAGCTTGGATTCCATTGATGGTAAGTGCCATAGTTGTAGGCATAGTGCTGATTGTCACCACTTTTGGTCAAGACAACACTTCGCCTCAGTACCTGGGTAGCCCGCTCAACTGCCTTTATGGTTGGTTGATGTGTCTGGCCATGATGGCTTGGTTCAAGGCGCGCTTCAATCGTACGGGAGCATTTGCAGGATATATGACCCAATCGAGTTATGGTATTTATATTGTTCACTATCTGGTCATTGCGTCATTGGGATATATGATGAAATACTACACTTCATTGGCTCCTTGGATGATGTATGTGATCCTTTTTTTTGCAGTGATGGTCTTATCGCCGTTGATTTATGAAATTATACGTCGGATTCCGTTTGTCAGGTGGTGCGTATTAGGCATTAAAAAGAAAAAGTCATGAGCTGCAAACTCTATAACGAAATCCTCGCCCGACAAGATGCGGAGCAAGCTGTCAATCTGTCGCGTTTCTTCAAGACGGGGAAGGGACAGTATGGCGAAGGTGACCAATTTCTTGGTATCAAGGTGCCAGTCACCCGTGAGGTGGTGAAACAATGCTGGCAGGAGACCAGTTTCAATGATTTGGAGGTCTGCATACGTTCCGAATATCACGAAATCCGTTTGGCGGCTTTGCTGACTTTGGTGCAAATCTTCAAACACGCCAAGAAAGACAAGGCTTTACAGCAACAATGCATCGACTTTTATCTGTCACATACTGAGTTTATTAACAACTGGGATTTGGTCGATTTGTCATGCTACGAACTGCTCGGCACTTGGCTCTTGGACAAGGACCGCACCCTGCTCTACGACCTCGCCTGGGATGGCAAGACGATTTGGGAGCAACGGATAGGCATGGTGAGTACGATGCAATTTCTCCGCCACGGCGATTTGGACGACACTTACGCTATCGCAGATATTTTTTTGGCTAAGCCAAAGCCGTTGCACGACCTTCTGCAAAAGGCCGTCGGTTGGCTCCTCCGCGAGGCAGGCAAGCGTGACGAGCAACAGTTGAAATGCTGGCTTTCAACGCGATATACAACCATGCCGCGCACCATGTTGCGGTATGCGATTGAGAAATTCACAGTTGAGGAACGCCAAAAATACATGAACCATGACTGACGTCCAACTTCACTATTTCGAACAAGGCCAAGGCCAACCGCTGATTTTGCTCCACGGCAACGGTGAGAGTTGCGATTATTTTGAACACCAAATCACGTATTTTTCAAAACAATATCGTGTCATTGCTTTGGATACTCGTGGTCATGGTCAATCACCAAGAGGGGAGAAGCCGTTCACGATAAAACAATTTGCTGAGGACTTGCACGATTTCATGGATGAAAATGGTATCGAAAAAGCTGTCATTTTAGGTTTTTCCGATGGCGGCAACATTGCTTTGACCTTCGCCCTGAAATATCCTGAACGGGTGGAGAAAATGATTGTGGATGGAGCTAACCTATTTCCTTCTGGAGTGAAACCGCTCTATCAATGGCCTATCGAAATCGGCTATCATATTGCTAAAATGTTTTCAATGAAATCCGAAAAAGCCAAGCAAAATGCCGAAATGCTCGGTTTGATGGTGAATGAGCCGCATATCGAGTCATCTGAATTGACTTGCCTGACTATGCCCGTGTTGGTCATTGCCGGCACAAAAGACATGATTAAGGAATCTCATACAAGGCTTATTTACAAGAGTTTGCCCAACGCGCAGATGAACATCATTGAAGGCGATCATTTTGTGGCCAACAAGAATGCGGATGCTTTTAATATGGTAGTGGATGAATTTTTAAGAAAATAATGCTACATTTGCAGGCAAATTGAAACATTGTCTGAAATGAAAAAGCTTTTCTTATCTCTTTTTGTACTGGTTATCAGTATAATGACTCTTCAAGCCAAACCTATTGACCGCAGTCTTGCCTTGACGGCTGCACAGAAATTTGCTACAATGCAATTCGCAACGGAACGTGCCGTGCCTGAACTCGTTTACACTGGAGTCGATGGCGCATTTTATGTCTTCAACACTGGTGATCACAGCTTCGTCATCATCGCGGGCGACGATGCGCATCGTCCTGTCATCGGTTACTCTGACCAATCGGCCTTTGACGCTTCCAATATCCCGCCTGCGTTGGCTTATTATTTGGATGGCGTGGCTGAGTGTATGTTGCAATTGCGTCATGCGGTCGCTACTCCTGATGTGGCTGCGGAATGGAACTCTGTACTTCAGCACGGCAGACTCATCTCGCGTCACGGCGGTCGTGGCACAGGCTATTTTTGTCAGACCCAATGGAATCAAGATTATCCTTACAACTATTGCTGCCCAGAAGACCCTGCTGGTTCGGGTGGACACACTTACGTGGGTTGTCTCGCCACGGCGATGTCGCAGTTGATGCGTTTTTGGGCTTATCCCGCCCAAGGTATTGGCAGTAATTGCTACACTCATGAAGATTATGGCGAGATTTGTGCTGATTTTGGTAATACCATCTACGATTGGGACAATATGCCTAATAAGTTGAACGACAACTCCACAGAAGCAGAGAAATTGGCAACGGGTACTTTGTGCTTCCATTGCGGTGTAGCCATTGACATGGGCTATGGGCCTGATGGCAGTGGCGGGGCATCAGGTCCTATTCCTGACAAGATGCGTGAATATTTCAACTATAGCGAGGCCAATGAGCAACTCTCGCGCAACGACTTTGAGACCGAGATTTGGAAAACCATGGTGCGCGAGCAGTTCGACATGGGCTGGCCGATGTATTACGGCGGCTGTGAAAATGATGGTTGCCATGCTTTCGTTTGCGATGGCTACGATGACAACGATATGTTCCACTTCAATTTGGGTTGGGGTGGTAGCTCCGATGGGTGGTATCTCATCGATGATGCGCCTTACACGCATCCCGCCGATGCCATGTTCAACTTCGTCCCCGCTTGGGTCTACAACCAAACGCCTTCCCTGCCGACCGATTTCACGGCAGTTCCCACCTCCGACACCGATTTGAAAGTACACCTCAGTTGGACGAATCCAACTACCACCCTTGACGGCACGCCTTTGAATGCCATAGAGCAAATTGTGGTGCTGCGCGACAATGAAATTGTTGCGACTTTGACTGATGTCGTTCCTGGTGCAGCCATGGAAATTGAAGATGCCAATGTGCCGCGCTATGATGTTTACCATTATGCAGTATATGCCGTGGCCAATGAACGCGTCGGAAAACATGCCAATGTGATGAAAGTGTTGGTCGGTCCTACCTGTCAGTGGAAGATTATCATGACAACTAATTCGTTCCAAGGATGGCAAGGAGGCTGCATCAATGTGTACAATATGGCTGGACAGAAGCTTGACAGTTACACGATGACTTCATCAGCTACCGTTTCCGTTGAGCCAGCTTTGCCTTTGGGTAGGCTCAGTTTCGGATGGACCGCACCTGGACAAACGATTAACACTATGGCTTTTGTCATTAAAGATTCTGACAACAACACGGTGTATTCGTTCTCAGGTTCCTCCGATGACATGCTGCCAGGTGTTTTCTTTGAAACCAATAATACTTGTAGTGGTGACCTCTCATGCGGTACACCCGACAATTTGGTAGCGACGGTTCAAGACGACGCCATCCTGCTCACTTGGGATGCAGTCGAGAACCCTGGCTATGGTTACAATATCTATCGTGACGGTTTGCTGTATCGCCTTATCCAAGACGGCACAGCCTTCCTTGATGAAAATGTTGCTATGGGTGGTCACTGTTACCGTGTGGCCGTTCTCTGCGAAGGTGGTGAGAATGGTGAAACTTCCAACGAATCGTGTGCCACGGCTGGTCCTTGCTATCCGCCCCGCAACTTGGACTTCGAATACACCAATAATTACAAGGTCAAGCTGAAATGGGAGACGCCTGAACCTAACGATGGCCTTTCAGGCTATTATCTCTACCGCAAAGAAGGCGATGGCGAATATCATCGAATCAAGTTGCTGAACTCATCTGCAGTTACCTATACCGACAACACCTTGAATCAGGAAGGTGACTATTACTATCGTCTCTATTCCTATTACCAAGATTTGGATTGCACCTCATCCCCCGCTAACCGTCATTATTATCCCAATGTCTTTGAGTTGCATGTCTATTATTCGCCAACCGGGATCGAGGAGAATGGAGGTCAAGTGAAGGTCTATCCCAACCCGACAAAGAACCTTATTATGGTTGAGGCTGAGGGCATGACAGAGGTGTCAGTCTACAACACCTTAGGGCAGTGCGTTTTGCAGAAGGAAGTCGTAGGAGAACAAACCACCATTGACCTACAACATGTGTCGGAAGGCCTCTATCTGATCCGTGTCAAGACAGAGAATGGCATCATCTCCAAACGTGTCACTATTGAGCGTTAAACAAAAAAACTCTAAACTCTACACTCTCAACTCTAAACTATTTCATACCTTTGCAGTGTAATTTAGAATCATTTTAGAAACATCATGCTGAATAAAGAAAATGTACAGGAAGTCCTGAAGGACGTCATTTATTTTCCCAAAGGGGACAATATCATTGCTTTGAATATGGTTGAAAACCTGATGGTTAAGGATAACGCCATCCGTTTCGACCTGGTTATGGAACACGCCAACGACCCAAAGAACGACATCTTGGTGAACGGTGCCAAGCGCACCTTGACGGAGGTCTTTGGCGAGGATGTCGACATTGAAATCAAGGTGGTGGAGGAGAAAACCGCCCTTTCGAAGGTGAAGCACATCATTGCTGTGGCATCGGGTAAGGGAGGTGTTGGCAAATCGACAGTGGCAGCTAACCTCGCCATCGCATTGGCTCGTGCTAACCAACGTGTGGGTTTGATTGATGCCGACATTTATGGCCCCTCCGTCCCGATGATGTTCGGCACAGAGAACGAGCGTCCCGCAGCATTCGAGAAAGACGGGAAGACAGTGATGCTGCCGATTGAAAGATATGGTATCAAATTGTTGAGTATCGGTAATTTCGTTGATGCCGACCGACCGCTCATTTGGCGTGGACCTATGGCCACCAGTGCCTTGAACCAGTTGATGAACGACACCCTTTGGGGCGAGTTGGACTGGATGGTGGTCGACATGCCTCCTGGAACGGGCGACATCCAACTGACTTTGGCCCAGCAATATAACGTGTCGGGTGCACTCATTGTGACCACCCCACAAAAAGTAGCTTTTGCCGATGTGCTCCGCGCCGCTATGATGTTCAAGGAAGAGGCCTTGCAAATCCCAATTTACGGATTGGTGGAGAATATGGCCTACTTCACTCCATCTGACATGCCTGAGAAGAAATACTACATCTTCGGCAAGGAAACAGGTAAGGAGTTTGCAGACCAATTGGGTGTGCCGCTTCTCGGTCAAATCCCTATCACAGAGAAGATTGCTGAGTGTGGAGATGCTGGTACCCCACTTGCCTTGGATGCTGATTCGCCTGTCACCAAGGCATTTGACAAGATTGCACACGAAATAATAAATATGAAATGATGTTTGCACGCAGAATTCGCTGGATTATGTGAAGTGCAAAACGACGAAAACTAAGCCTCTGGCAGGTTCATCGATTTCAGCGGATTCTGCGTGAGAAAAAAAGATAAATATGGATAAAGAAACCATCCTCAGAAAAGTCAAAAACGTCCTCGAACAAGTGCGTCCCTACCTCCAGCAGGACGGTGGCGATGTCAACTTCGTGGAACTCACCGACGACAACACCGTCATCGTGGAACTGACGGGCGCCTGTGGCAACTGCCCTCATAGCCGTTCGACCCTCAAAAACGGCATCGAATCCGTGATGAAGAAAGTCATCCCCGAAATCAAGGCCGTCGAACAAGTCCAAACCCTTGACTTGTAAGAATCTTGAATCTTAAATTTTGAATTTTGAATCTTGAATCTAACTAATTGTCAAACATAAATTCTAACGAAAATGAAAAAAGTTCTATTCTCATTAGCGGCTATGCTGCTCCTATCGGTGAGCGGTTTTGCCCAAACGACCTATACCATGGTCAACTCGGTCTCGCAGCTTGAGGCGGGTGCTAAGTATGTCTTGGTTGGCTATGACAACGACGGCCAAGCCTTCATCATGAGTTACCAGAAAAACAACAACCGTCATGCTCTCGCCATCGACGAGGCAGGTGGTGTTATCACGGCCACTGTGGCTACCGATCCCTCGCAACAGGACGCTCCGTTCGAGTTCACCCTTGACGGTGCTCCCGGTGCTTGGACCATCTATGACCCGCTCAATAACGGTTATCTCTATGCTCCTGGCGGCGGCAATTACCTCCGCACGCAAACCGACCTGACAGACAACGGTCGCTGGACTATCACCGACGGTGACGAAGGCGGCATGGTGCCCGTAAGCAATGGCGGTGTGGAGCAGTGCTACATGCGTTACAACATCACTTCCACTTTGTTCGGCTGCTATAAGGAGTCATCGAATGTGGCTGCACCAGTCTATTTCTTCAAGGCTGGCGGTGCTCCTGTCCCGCCCGTACCCCCGTGTGCCTATCCTACCAATTTTGCGGTCAATCATGTCGATGGTGTTGATGTGACCCTCGGCTGGATTGATGCTCCATGTGAAGTCAAGTATTTGGTATTAGCCTCGACTGGTGACATTATTGTTCCCAACAATGGTGTGCCTGTTCCCGAAGGTCAATTATCCAAAATTGTGGGTCCTGGTATTCAAACCGTGACCTTCAGCGGCTTGGAAGGCAACACCACGTATCATTTCGCTATTTTCCCCTATACCGGTAGTGGTGCAAATATACTCTATTTGACTGATGAGCCTTATCCTATGGCAACTGCTACCACAGAAGATATCTTTTATCTCTTGAATGAGAATTTTGAGGAAGAAGACTTTGATGATTTTTCACCTTACGACATGTATGGTGACCAATCATGGCGTATTGCCATCTATGATGGAAACAGCTATGCAAACATGAATGGGTATGCCTCTGGTAGTGCCCATACAAACGAGGATTGGCTGATCAGCAAAGTGATGAGTGGTGCATATCAAACTATTCTCTTGCAGTTCAGGACTGCGAAGAATTATGATGGTAACGATTTGGAATTGATGATTTCTACCGACTATGACGGAGCAAGTGAGCCGACTGAACCTGATTTCCATTGGGCAAAAATAACGGATATGTTTGACTGGTCTACTGGCGGTTATATATGGACTCCTTCAGGAGAGGTAGACATCACCAACTATACTGGTGAGTATTTCTATATCGCTTTCGTTTATACCTCTACTGATGAAGCCGCTGCCGCTTGGGAGGTGGATGACGTGCAGATTATTGCTCGCAACCCGCTTTCTATCAACGAGAATCTTGATATGCAACTCGTTGTAAGTCCCAATCCCGCCCGCGAGCAGGTTTCGTTCAACCTGGAAAGCGATGCCCAAGTCAGCATCTTCGATATGACGGGCCGTATGGTCAGTACGATGGCATTTGAAGCTGGTCAAGCCCAAGTCAGTGTCAGCGAATTGGTCAACGGCGTTTACTTCGTCAATGTTCGTTATGTTGACGGCACAACGGCAGTTTCGAAGTTTGTGAAATTCTGATACAGACGCGATAGCGTCATTGCGAGGAACGAAGCAATCCAGAGAGCCAGCTTATCCCCTGGATTGCTTCGTCGTTCCTCCTCGCAATGACGCAAAGCGACGACAAGATGAAAAATTTCCTCCTCATAGCATTCCTTTTCCTAACTACTTGGGCCTCGGCCCAGCAGGTGGAGCCCGTGCGTTATGAGGTGAACCGTTGGAACAAGGAACAGGGTTGCCACTTCCAGTCGTTTGGCGAGCAAGGTGGCCTTATGCTTTACGAGACCGAAAAGACTGATAAAGACAAACACCGTTTATGGAACTTCGCCTGTGTCGACAGCAGCCTTTACGAAACCCGTAGTGACTTGATTCCTCTGCCCGAAAAGCTCAAATTCGTTGACTCTGGTAGCGACGACCGTTTTGCCGCGTTCCTCTTCGTAAACGACGGAAACAAAAAGGCCTCGGACTCTTTGGACTTCCTTGTCGTGAGCTTCAATCGTCAAGAAAAGACTTATCAGACTTTCTGGAACAAATGGCCGGAGAAATCGGTGCCGCTGTCAGTGGAAGTCGCTGGCGGCACAATGATGATGGCACTCAACAACAAAAGCGGTAACGGAGCTCTGTATTTCTATGATTTGACCAACAATTCCTGCCGCATGGTAACACCTTCGTCAAGTAGCTTTGTGTTGTTTCAGACCCAAGCCTTTGCTAAGGAACAATGCTTTGTTGTGGCGGCTAAGGAATACGAAAACAAGCATTTTGTCTCGACTTCTTTCTTGGTCTATTCTCCAATGGGCAACTTGCAAGGCAGTTACCGTTACGACAATATCCCTAATGCTGCATTGGGTCGCATGGTGTTTCGTTTTGATGAAAACAGACACCTTGTGGTCATTGGCACCTTGGAACGTGAGACAGGCCGTAAGGTCAGCTTGCAAGGCGTGACTGAGGATTTCGACAAGGAAAGTGTCGGTGTAGTGTGGATGCGTTTCGATACTGGAGCTCTTGATAGTAAGGTTTTCTTATTCAAGGATATGCCTGAAATTGAACATGCCCTGTCTGCTTCTGACCGTGTGCGATTGCGCGAGGAAAAGCTAAAGCTGAGCAACAACCAGAAAGCAACCAAGGGTGAGATTACATTCCAGTTCCTCACACCACGTCTGACTGATTTTGGTGACTTGACCGTTTTTGCGGTGGAGGCCTTTATGCCGTATTACCACACGGAAACCCGCATGAATTATGGCTATTATGGCTATTACGGCGGCTATCCTTATACTTACACAGTATTCGATGGTTACGACTTCTTCAGCGAAGTCATCCTTGCTTTCGACCGCGAGGGTCACCTGAAATGGCAACAGTCGGTGAAGTTCGACAATGAGTTGACGTACGACCTCTTTCCACATTCTTCAGAAGGCGTTTGCTATGATGAACTTGTCGTTGCCTCGCCAAATCATAATAGGTTGCGTTATACCGCTTTTGATGCTCAAGGCCAAGCGTTGATGAACCAACAAGAAGAGAAACTATCTCCTATCTATGGTGCCGACTATGTGGAGGATGAGTATTTTGCACAGATGACGAAATGGTATGGTAGCCGTTTTTTGATTTTCGGCTCTCAAATTATTCAGAACGGCAGTCAACCCAAGCCTAGACGAGCGGTTTATTATTTGCAGAAGGTTCAATATGACTGAGTTATGATTGGAAGTTACTTGAAGTACTTGTGGAAACGCAAGAGCGAGTATGGTATCCATTCGCCCTTTGTCTATGAATTCATGCGTAAAGTGCTGAACGATAGTGGGTCCAATCGCGATTATGACACCATCTACCGCATAGTCCGTCTGTTTGACAAGCGGAAACACATCAACTATAACTTGCGGAAACAGAGCCGACTGCTCTATCGTATGGTGCGCTATTTTGAGCCTGATTCGGTAGTGTCGTTTGGTCATATGAGTGCCTTGAATGCCACGGCTATGGCTTTGGGTCACATGCAGACCAGGGTCTATCTTGAGCAATCGGAGAGTTTCTTGGAGACGCTCAACTCAATGGGGGTGGTCAATGTGACTCTCATCCAACCCGAAGAGTTCGATTCTAGTCGTTTCAAAAGGCTCAACACGGGCTTTGTCTTTTTTAGCCGCGACTCATTCGAAGAGGATACTTGGGACTATCTCGTCGATTGCCTCAATTATAAGACAGCTGATTCTGTTTTTGTCTTTGAGGGTATTCACCACAACCGAGACATGGAAGATGCATGGGAGGAAATCAAGGCCAACGAGGACGTGTCTGTCACATTCGACTTGTATTGTGTTGGCATGGTCTTCTTCCGTGAAGGCATTGAGAAACAGGACTTTGTTCTTAAGTATTGAATGCGGAATGTAGAATGTAGAATGCTGAATGTGGAATGCAGAAATTTGAATCTTTGAATTTTGAATCTTTAAATCTTTAAATTTTTAATGAAGAATATCACCTATACCAAGACTGGCGACGAAGGCAAGACCTCATTGATTGGTGGTTTGCGCGTTGCTAAATATGACGATAGAGTAGAGGCATACGGTACGGTCGACGAGTTGAGCGCGTTCATAGGTGTACTTTACGACCAGGAAGGTGTCAACGACGAAATGAAAACCGTGTTGGATGTGGTTCAAAACAAGTTGTTTACCATCGAGTCGCATTTCGCCTTGGATGAGAACTCCGAGGTAAAGAAAATGATACCTGTGTTGACCTCAGACGATGTTGCTTATTTGGAGCATGAAATCGATGTGATGAACGAGCAATTGCCCGAACTGCGGAGTTTCGTCATCCCAGGTGGAAATCTCAAGGCTAGTTATGCCCATGTGTGTCGTACGGTGTGCCGTCGTGCCGAGCGTCAGGGTTGGCGCTTGGCCACTCAACATCCCGTCGATTCGCTTGATTTAAAGTATCTGAATCGTCTGTCAGATTATTTCTTTGTTTTGGCAAGATTTTTTGGTTTTTTAGACAAAGTTGACGAAAATAACTGGGAATCAAATAAATAAAAATTCGTTATTTTTACAAAAAAGCCCTTGCTAGTTCCAAAAATACTTGTACTTTTGCGCCCTCAAAAAAGAGTAAAACAAAAAACGAAAATACAATGTATTGGACACTAGAATTAGCCTCAAAATTGGAAGACGCTCCATGGCCAGCCACCCGTGATGAATTGTTGGATTGGGCCTTGCGTACAGGCGCACAAGAAGAAATCATAGAGAACCTTCAGGAAATCGAAGACGAAGGCGAGATATACGAACGCATCGAAGACCTCTGGCCGGATTATCCCTCGAAGGATGACTTTTTCTTCAACGAGGATGAGTATTGATCTGATAATCAACTGATTATCAATAAATTAGAGAGGCTGTTAGGTTAACTAACAGCCTTTTTTGTGTTCAAATAATTAAAAATATAAACTTAAATGGAAACATAAGTTAACCTAAATTTGAACATAGTTTGGTACGTTTTTTAAGGAAGAACAGTACTAGAGAAAAATCTTTGTAAAGTATTGGGAATGAGCGTATTCCATTTTTAGGCCAGGTTAACTTATTTTTTCATCAATTTTCACGGAATTCCGTCTATTTACACGGGTTCCCAGTGATTGGGAGCAGCAACGATCTTCCCTGCGGAAAGAACCTCTTTTTTGGCGTTTTTTCACCTTGTATTTACTATGTTATCACTTGGAAGAAACATAATGTTGGCCGAGTTTATGGGTAAACTTTAGGTAAACAAATATGGATTTGAGTGCTTAAATTGTGGTGTATTGTATTGAAAATTAGTATATTGAATTGGAAGTGGATTAACTTGGGTGTCACTGCTTGTCACCCCGAAAGAGATTGAGACGGGCAAGATTGTGGGCGGTTTTGCCCACGAACAGGTGTTTGCCCTTGCCGACAAGGTAGTAGAGGCCGTGAAAAGCGGTGCCATCCGCAAGTTTGTGGTGATGGCAGGCTACGATGGTCGTATGAAGAGCCGCGAATACTACACCGAATTTACCAAGGATTGCGTCATCCTCACGGCAGGTTGCGCCAAGTACAAGTACAACAAACTTGGCTTGGGCGACATCAATGGCATTTCGCGCGTGCTCGACGCTGGCCAGTGCAACGACAGCTACTCGCTGGCACTTATCGCCCTCAAACTGAAGGAGGTCTTCGGCCTCAGCGACATCAACGATCTACCCATCGTCTATAACATCGCCTGGTACGAGCAGAAAGCCGTCATCGTGTTGCTTGCCCTGCTGAGCCTCGGTGTGAAGAACATCCACCTCGGTCCCACCTTGCCGGGATTCCTCTCGCCCAACGTGGCCAACGTACTGGTGCAGAACTTCAGTATCGGCACTATTAGCACGGTGGATGAGGACCTGAAAGCGTTTGGATTGGTGTAATTACTGAAATAATCCGTTAAACATTCCGCAATTCGGGCGCAGGCTTGGGTTGCGGATTTTTTTCGTACTTTTGCAGCCATGAACTGAACAATAATAATCATCGAGACCATCGTTCTCACCCTCGCTGTTGTGCTAAAAAACAATATTATGACAATTGACACGATCAATATGTGCTCGCACCTGCAGAAGAAGCTGTTTGAGGAGGATGGCGTTTATCATCGTATTTGGATAGCATTGCAGAATGACCCAGAATTGACAGCCGTAGTTCGTTCACGCCAACTTCACATTTACCGCAATGGCAAGAAAGTACTGGTTTTGACCGGTAAGTCGGCACCGAAAGTAATTAGAGAAGACAGCGTCAACGAGTTGTTACCTAGATCGACGAGTTAGTCGTTGCCTTCGGGCTGCGGCTTTTTTTGTAATTTTGCGGCTATGAACACCAAAGAGACTCACGTTTTTGAATTCGATGCAGTGATCCTGCAAAACACGCCATGTTATATCATCGGGCTGCGGAAAGACAGCCGCAAACAGATGGGCAAGAGCTTCGGCGACCCAGTGCATGTTACTTTTTACGAAAGGAAAGGGAAACAATCACTTATGAAAAGAATCATCCTATTATTGTTGGTTGCTCTGATAGTGTTCGGTTGCAGCCATCAACCACAGACACTTAACGAGGTGAAGTCGGAGTTTGTCACCATCGACGACAGCGTCAAGGTACATTATAAGATTTGGAATCACCAACTGGATGCAAAGACCCTCTGCTTCGTCCATGGGTTCGGCTGCGACATGAATACTTGGGAGAAGCAATTTGAGGCGTTCCGCGACGAGGAAGTGCAACTTGTGTTCATAGACCTACCTGGTTATGGAAAGAGCGACAAGCCGCATGTGGACTATACTTTCGATTGCTTCGCCCACGCTATTGACAAGGTGCTGAATGCCAATAGCATCAAGGACGCGGTCTTTGTAGGACACAGCCTCGGTACGCCCGTGTGTCGCCACACGCTGATGACCACCGACCATAGTGGTGCTTTGGTGGATGTTGACGGCGTCTATTGCTTCTACGATGGCACCGAAACGTCCGAATATGTGGAGGCTATCCATCAGTTCGGCCATGCTTTCGACGGCCCCGATTGCCGTGAGGTGATCATGGGATTTGTTTCGTCGCTTGCTGGTTATGATACGCCGCAATGGGTAACCGATTACGCAATGTCGGTGATGCCCGAAACGCCTCAATATGTGGCCTCCAGCACCATGCAGCACCTCGTGGAGCCACAGTGGTGGCCGAATATGCAACTAACCATCCCTGTAATGGTTATTTGCACGCAGAACAGCGGCTTGGAGCCCGACAACGAGCAGAAAATGCAAGCTCTTTATCCCAATCTCGACTACACCGAACTGACCACTTGCGGCCATTTCATCCACATGGAGCAGGCAGAGTTGTTCAACACGAAGTTGAAGGAAATAGCAAAACTTTTATGCTGCTAGCGTGTTCTCAAAAATAAAGCCGACCCATAAGGCCGGCTCCAAATGATTTATGCCTAATCTCTCAAAGCGTAAAGCCGAGTCCGACAAAAAGTCCGTTGGTCTTCAAGGAAGCGTTGTCGCTCTTGTCGAGGTCAAGCAGTCCGAGACGATAGCCACCAAACAGGTTGAAATTGGAAAACTTCACATCGGCACCAAACACGGCGTAAAGGTTGAAACGGCTTTGGTTGCTG
>CAMJRR010000021.1 GCA_946408345.1 uncultured Bacteroidales bacterium
GCACTGAGACGAGTAACGGAGCCTCGGGATTGCCAAACTTTCTGCCACTAATACGCTCCAAATCAGCAATATGCTTTTTTATCATGCCATGGATTTCAGTTCGCAGCTCAGGAATGGTATTGATGGTCTCGTTTCGACGGAAAGTTTCGGTGGTAATAACAAAACCTGGAGGCACCGGCATTCCCAAGAGATACAGCTTTTTCAGGTTGTTGGCCTTATTGCCGATAAAGACCTGGTTATCCATCTGGGGCGTCTCTTCCCAAAACGGGCTGACCAGCATTTCGGAGTTGTAGGTCATGATGTCGCTGATAAGCTTGGGATTCAAGGTGGCTTCCATGGTACGCAACGAATTGAGTATGCGTCCAATGAAATTGTCTAAAGGCTGCATCAGGAAGGCATCGGAAAGCAAGTCGCGGTGGAACTCCTCCGATTTCTTACTAATCAAAGCCACCGTTTCACGCTCAATGAGTTTCTTTTCGGGGTCGAAAAGCTGTGGGATGACGATTTTCAGCGGATATTCGTACGACTTCAGGAAGTACTTGATGATGATGCGGCGCACGTCTTCGGCAATGAATTGGAAAATGTTGATGTATTGGCCGAAAGAGAAGCTTCGTGAAGTCAAGCTATAGCGCAGCATATCGAGCTTTGAGTTGAGGCTTTGGTTGGTGATGCCATCGAGTTCAAGGCCATCACGGAAGTACTCAAGGATTCTATAGATTTGATTCAATGTGCGTTCAGAGATATAGTCGAGGTTGATACTTTGCACAACCTTCTCCATAAGTTGGGTCGCCACACGCTCCAGGCGGAAAGTCAAGCCCATAGCCTCAAACTTATTCTCGCGGTAGGTGCCATACATCGACGGAATGCCAATGGCAATATGCCGCTTATGATAAATGTTTTCCCAACCTTCACTCTGTTCGGGATTGAAAATCACGGTCTTGAGCTTGTCCATAAAGACATAAATCATGGTCAGCGATTTGCCGAAATCCTTGGCTTTATACACTTTCTCGAACTCATCAATTTCCTCATCAGGGATGAAGGGGAAACTGCGCAGCGAGCTGAAAATATTGACCGACTCAAAGCTGTATTTCTCTCTTAGATAGGCATACAAGTCGCGAATGTCCATCAATCGTGCACGCTCACGCTGGAAAAGCTCATCTTCCAATTCGATACGACGAGCTGCAGAACCGATGAGGTTCTCGTAATCGTCACGCGAAAGCATCAGCACATCCTCGGGGTTGAGGCACGAAATCTCGCACATCATCTGAACAAGGTTGTGGACATGCACAAACCATGTGCTTTCCTTGTCGATGCTCTCGAAAACATTTTTGGGAAGTATGGGTTTCAGTAGGTCAAGATTACCATCGCTCCAAAACTTAAACACATCAAAGGTCAGACCTATCAGCGTGTTATTGCTTTCTGTATGCACCTGCTTGCGAAGGAAATGCACCAATTGATCCTGACGACCCGAAATCTCGTCCATGTTGGTCGTCACGTTACGGATTTCGCCTTCGGCACCGATTTCATTGAAATAGACGGGGAAAATGCGCGTCAACTGTTTCACTTTTTTATAATAAGGTGTGATGTTGGAGTTGAGCACCTTGGTGATTTCACGTTGGAAAAGGTCGGTGTCGCTCAAAAAGATGCCACCCAGTTTCAGGTTAACAATCAGTGCCGACAACAACTTATCCATGGGCGTCTTGGAATGCTCAATGAGTTCGAGCCACACGCGGATGTTCTTGATGTGGTTTTCATCCACGGAAAGTTGCCAGTCCTCGCCAACAAACACATTACCAGGTGTGACGAAGCCGAAAGCGATGAGTTTCTTCTCAAAATAGTTGACGATTTCCTTCTGTTCGGTTTGGTCGACATCGATGATTTTCAGGCCCAAGGTAAGCTGGAAATCAAGCACTGCCGACATATAATCCTTGCGCAATTCCTCAGCGAGGTCGAAAATCGTGTCGATGAAAGGTATCAAATCGTCCTGCGGCATTTCATCGATGGCGTCACGCATCATGCGGTCCATGTTCCAGATAAGACGCTCGCGCTGGTTTTCCATGCCAGGCAAATGTAGAAGGAAAAACACGTAATGGAACTTGGTGATGAAATGCGGGAAGGCTTTTTCAGACTCAGTGAAACGCTTGGCCACCTGCTCGAAGTTCGGCATATCGGTCAGCTTTTTCCATATGTCACTTGCTGCCAGCTCAGCATTCAGCTGTTCAAAATAGGGTTTACCGATTTCGTTGCATACAGTTTGGATTTCTTCCTCGTTCAACAGCGATTTCTTGCTTTCCACCCAGTTCTCCACTTGTGAAGTTTCCTGCCAATAGCGGTAGTTCTCTTGCAACATCTTCCGCAACAAATCGCAAGCTTGGGCTTTAAATCGCTCATCTTGCGCTACCTTGTCAAGATAACGACCGGCGTGTTTGGTGGCTAAGATATAGACATCCTTATTGTTTTCAAAAGCCTCGTTCAAGATATTGAAGACCAAAGAAATCAATTCGGCATGCTTTTGTGACTCGGAAATGACTTTGTTGGCAAATTCCATCAAAGTGATGATGACATTGAGTCGCAATTTAGCTGCCACTTCGGGCTTCAGCAGGCTATGCATCATCTCCAAAGGGATGTGGAGCGCATCGGCGGGGATGTCGTCGCGGGTATAAAACCAAAAGTCGTCAAGAAGCATCTTGCGCAGTTCCTCGGTGACAAAAGTATGGTTCGACAAAGGATGGTGATACTCGGTGATACACTCTTTCGCGCGTTTGTTGATGCCAAAGTATTTGACAGATAAATCGATAAATTTTTGGTGTTCTTCAGGGATGAAGATATCTTTATATCTGGTCTGGGCCAGATTGGCTTCTAAAGCTTGTGATTTGAAAGTTTCGGACATGGTTTGATTGATAAAGTTTGCAAAAATAAGGAAAAATGAATGAAGATTTCTGCGAAAATCGTAATTTTGCCGCTTCTTTCAAAAACGAACAACTAAATCATACTATCCAAATGGAAAAGATTAAAGTAGGTATCAATGGTTTCGGCCGCATTGGCCGTAACGTGTTCCGCATCATTTGCGAACGTCCGAACTTAGAAATCGTGGGCGTCAATGACCTGACGAGCACCAAGGTGCTGGCCCACTTGTTGAAATATGACTCCACCCAGGGCAAGTTCCCCGGCACAGTGGAATATGACGAGACTGCACTCATCGTCAACGGTGTGCGCATCCCCGTCACAGCTGAACGCGCCCCGCTGAACATCAAATGGAGCAAGACCCCCGATGTGGTGGTTGAATCCACCGGTGTGTTCCGCTCAAAGGAAAGCAGCAAGGGCGGCTATGGCGACCACCTGAAGGCTGGTGCCAAGAAGGTCATCCTCTCCGCTCCTTCGAAGGACGCCATCGACGCCACTGTTGTGGTCGGCGTGAACAACAACGACCTGACCGACGATGTGGAATGCGTCAGCAATGCCTCCTGCACCACCAACTGCCTGGCACCTGTCGCCAAGGTGTTGAACGACCGCTTCGGCATCGAGCAGGGCTACATCACCACCATCCACAGCTACACCAACGACCAAGTCATCCTCGACGGTCCTCACAGCGACCTGCGCCGCGCCCGTAGCGCCGCCATGTCGCAGATCCCGACCACCACTGGTGCCGCCAAGGCCGTGGGTATCGTCATCCCCGAACTGAATGGCAAACTCGACGGCATCGCCGTCCGCGTTCCTACGCCGACCGGTTCACTCGTCGACCTCGTCTGCACGCTGAAGACCGAAGCCACGAAGGAAGAGATCAACGCTGCCATGAAGGAAGCCGCTGAAGGCCCGATGAAGGGTGTGCTCGAATACACTGAGGACCCGATCGTGAGCTGCGACGTCATCCACAACCCACACAGCAGCATCTTCGATGCCCAAAGCACCATGGTGATGGGCAAGATGGTGAAGATCATGTCGTGGTACGACAACGAATGGGGTTATTCCAACCGTATGGTCGACCTCATTGAGATGATGAAATATTGATTATGAGATTGGCCGAAAGGCCAAGCTCTCCAAAACGCAATTACAGTAGAGGCGGTGCATGCACCGCCTCTACTTTTTTGTAAGCATACGACGA
This sequence comes from uncultured Bacteroidales bacterium, assembly GCA_946408345.1. Classification (GTDB taxonomy): domain Bacteria; phylum Bacteroidota; class Bacteroidia; order Bacteroidales; family F082; genus Limimorpha. Next base: position 4,103 of record CAMJRR010000021.1, read on the forward strand.
AATACACGTTGTAGGCGTTGTAGTGGTGCTGTACTTTCGCGGTCACAAGGAATCCCTATCCCACTAAGGCGACACAAGACGAGGTACTTTATTTTCCCAGGACACCCATATCTCAGAGCGGTGAGACCCATATCTGCCGCACGTCAACCATAGGGGTCTACAGAAGGCTAATACATAAAAAAAACTCCTAGTTATCATCTCCCAAAAAACAACAGCGGCTACAACTTCACTTCAAGTTATAGCCGCTGTTGGTGTTATTTGTAGGTTCAACTACCCGTAGTTGGTCGGATGTTTACACATTTATATCCATAATACAAAGACGGCCCCGCCTTGAAAGGCGGAGCCGTCTTCTTGAGTTCACAATCAAATACGGCGAACAATATGACTATTATTCGTCTTTCTTACGCTTACCTAACAGATAGGCAACGCCTAAACCACCAAGTAAGAACAGACCTTCGCCAACAGGAATGTATTGGTCAACTCCTAAACCTTCTGCTGGCACCATTGCACCAAAAGCGCCTGCAGACATCGTGCCACGGTTTTCGTTTGTTTGGTCATCGTCCAAAAAAACCTGAGCCATTGCAGGGGTAATAGCCATGGTGAATGCTGCGACAATTGTCAATATTCTTTTTTTCATCTTATTGAGTGTTATTGTTGATTTTCCAATAGTATTCATTTATCGTTATCAAGGTCACCGATGACACGGGGCCTAAGGCCTCGCGTCATCGGTTAAACACTTTCTTATCTGACAATAATCTTTTGAGTTCTTACTACCTTATTGTCAATCACGCGCAACAGGTAAACGCCCTTGGCAAAGCCATCGAGGTTGACCCTATTCTGGTCATTGCTCAGCTGTGCAGCATAGAGCACGCGACCAGTCATGTCGATCACATCCAAATGACCCTGACCATTGATGATCCACTCACTGCCGTTGAAGAAGGCGAAGTTTTCGCTTTCATAGCTGATTTCCTCATCCAAGCCCGTCACCGTGTATGTGATGTAGAAACGTGAAGCATAATCATCGGAAGAAGCCTCAAAGGTGTAGCTGTCGTTGGCCAACATATCGTAGTTGACACCCGTCTTGTTGTCAATCAGGCGCAAGTTGGTGAAGTTACCATTCTCCATGCCCCATGTCATCGTATAAATACCATCATGTTCGGCCTTGAAGTGCACCGGCACTTTTTCCGTGCCTTCAGGCGTGAACAGGATACCGTATTCGCGACCATTGAAGCCTGCAGCTATCCTGAAGTCAGAATTGCGAAGGCCTCTCACCTTGGTGGCACCGCCTAATTCAGGACGGTTAAACTCGATGATGGTGAGGTCGCGGTTACCCTGTTGGTTCTTAACGAAGAGGTTGACCAAGGGGTAATTCAACTGATTCTCACCGCCACGGAAGTAAGAGGAGCCGTCTGTAGCTTTTTCTGCCGTAGCCCAAGTATAGTCAAATACATAGTTGCTCGAAGCAGCAGCCGAATACACGAAGAAGGCTTGATGCGGGTGAATGAAACGCGAAGGCGTTACACTATTCGCAGATTGATCGACGGTGTAAGGAACATAGGTGCCCTGTTCAGCATCATAGATGTAGAACTGGTTCATCGTCGAGGAAACCTTCGTCAAGTCGAGATAGGCCTGATAAGGATTACCCACCAAATTCCAACCTTTATTGTACTCAATGTCGTCTGGCTCTTGGTTGGTGATTTCAATTGTCTCACCGCCCGTATTAAGAATGCCATTGCTGCTCATATAAGTGTCTTGGCTGATGGCCATCATGTAGCCCTTGCCAGGTGTGAACACACAGGCTGCACTTTCGTCATCGTTTGCGCCTTGATCCAAACCAGTATATTCAATGTTCGCGTGAACGCCTTCGACTAAGTCAAAATGGAAGTGGTTTTCCTTGTCGCGCTTGAAGTTGATCCAGTGGTATTGAGGCTCAAAGTAGGTGTAGAAGTCCCAAGCCACATTTGAACCGATCAGTCCATTGGGGAAGTAGCTGTCGTTGAGTTCCTTAACATCACTCCAATCGAGAGCAGGATCGGAATGTGACATGTCTGTCACATATTCGTTATACTTGGTTCCCATCTTTGCATTCTTGAGCGGGGTTGACATCATGTGCCAGTCGTACAGCAATTGGTTGCCCCAATAGTCTTGAGCGTTCTTACACGAGTTGTCGAAGGTGACACCCACGGTAGCATTGATATCGGAATATACACCATCGGTGGCTTTCTGGAGCAAAGCTGCGTCTTCGTTGATGAAGAGGTTGGCATTGCCCGAACCATTCGTCACATCGATAGCACTGTTGTAGAGGAAGATGTTGGCAGCCTTGCCGCTGTATTTGGTCAGCAGGTTATCGAGACCGTTATGGGCCTGTACCGATACAGTAACATCATTTGTAGTAGTAGTAGTGATTTCATCACTGGCGCTATAGCGCAAGAACTTACCTTCTTCCTCAGCGTAATTGCCCATACAGTTGTCCTTCGGGAAGGCCAGCACAGGCAGGTCACCATTGAGGTCTTGCGTGGTCGGACGGTACCACGAGGACAAGCCAGCAGGCTTATACGTAATAGTTCCATCAGCGACCCACTGGTTCAGCACGCTCAACAGACCGTTCCAAATCAGAGGAGCGCGTTTGTCGTCAGTGTATTCAATTTCCTCATGGTTGGCGTAAGTATTTTCCGACGGAGCCGTGACAATGTTGTCGCGATACATATAATCGAGGTGCTTGCGATCCTTCACAGCAGCGAAGATGCCACTCTTGGTGGGAGCCACATTGTTTTCCACATCAGCTGACACATACTGTCCAGCCTTGCTGGCATAGCAGTATTTAATTTCGCCATGGTTCGTGTAAGCAAAGGCGGGGATTTCCATCTGACCGAGATTGACGTAGCAGTTCTCCACATGGCGACCAGGCTTGTTCTCACCCACGAGGCCACCCATTGTGTTGGAGCCTTCCATGTTGACATTAGCATAGCTGTTGTAAAGGTCACCACCATTGGTACCCACCAAACCGCCCATGACGGTTTCGGTAGTACCTGTCAGGTCGCAGACAGCGAATGAGGAGTGGATAGTGCCGCTCTCAACATTACCTGCAATACCACCCATATTGACAGTATTGCTACCGCCAGTGACGGTACCTGCAGCTTCCACATTGCTGATGGTAGTATTCGTCATGACACCAGCCACAGCACCCATGTTGGCGGCATTGGCATTAAAGTTGACCATAGCCATCACATCTTTGATAATTGCACCGTCGGCTTTACCGATCATACCCATATAGTCTTGCACCAACGGGCTGTGCATGTTCTCAATAAGGTGTCCGTTACCGTTAATAGTACCCTTGAAAGGATGTCTATTATCGCCAATCGGCACCCAGATGCTCTCGTCCATGTCGAGGTCGGCCAAGATATTAACGGTCTTGCCAACAAACTCGTTACCAGGCTGACCGTTTTCACCATTCACCAAGGAAATAATCCATGCGTACTGGTATTGTGTATAGATATCAAAGTTGGTAACATTGGTGATGTCGGCGGGATAAATCCAACCACCTTCTGCTTCTGTAGGCACGTGGTCTTGATAGGTCACCCAAGTACCAAGCCAGTAAAGAATCTTAGGATCCGTATATTTCACCAACTGGTACTTCTGACCATCGTGGTAGATGATGCTATTGGGATGCGTGTTGAAAGGCGTCTCAAGCCATTCAACATCCTGATCCACATTCACCACGCGGGTATAAGTGTTGTCGATGTCGGCGGTCAATGACTTGGTGACACCAATCTTGGCATCGGCACTCAATGGGCCATAGGCATCGTTACCAGTAGCCGTACCAATGGTAATCATCTTGTCGGCTGCGGTGAGGAACACGTTGTTCTGTACATCACCCTTCATATTGTCAACGATTTGGATATCGTCTGAAACCACTATGGTACCAGCCATGTAAACACCACCGCCTTCGCCCGTAGTCACATTGTTCCTAATCGTTGCATCCTGGTTCATCATCAACTTACCGCCATTGGCCACATTCACAGCAGAGCCATTGACACTACTACTATTGTTGTTGAAGAGCACGGTACCGTTAGAAAGCTCAAGGGTACCACCATTAGCTATAGTAATCATGGAAGCCGTAGCGGTAACGGTATGAGGACCGCCATTTTCATCAGTATCATGAATTATCTGTTCGTGGGTCTCAGGATCTTCGGTGGTATAGGTAGTTTCACCATTGTTATAGTAACCATCCAAGGTAATACCTGTCATGGTCATGTGGTTGGTCACATTGAGCAGGTTGCCGAGATAAGCTGTGTTATTGGGGTTGCCCACAATGCTGGCATCGGTTGCCGACAGTTCGTGGCCGCCGTTGTAACGATAGATGATGACATTGTTGTAAGGCAGACCATTCCAATTGAGTTGCTTGCTAGCAGTGACCTGGTTGACGATGTAGATTTCGTCACCTGCCATGTAGCCGCAACGGTTGAAGATGGTACTCAATTGCTTCACAGCCTTGTCGGGGTGACGGGCGTCGTTGGCGTTAGAGCCGTTGATACCGTCAATGTAGAATCTATTGCCTTGACCACGGCGGTACACTTCCACAACGATGGTCAGCGGTTGGTTATTGACCAACTGGCCTTGTGCATTTTTGTAGTTGTCAAAGGTAATATTGAAGGTCAGCGTACCGATCAACTCTTCCGTAGTAGCGGTTTGCGAACCGTCGTAGTGCAGGGTGAAATCGATGGCAAACTCCGAACGGCCACCAGTCTTACCAACTAAAGTAGCCGTTGGATTGTTCTGCGTGAGCGGATATGAGTCACGTTCCGTATAATTGCCTTCACCGTTCCAACCATCCGTGTTGTCGTAGTTCAAGCCAGCGGCATAACCGACGGCATATTGATTCCAATTATAGGTACCACCACGAGCGATCAGGACACCGCCATTGGCTGGCACGAAGGTCACACTATTAAGCGTAAAGTTGGCAGCCACACCAGTCTGGTAAAGGTTAGCAGCGAAGGTAGGAAGCACCACTTTGGCATTGAAGGTTTCCGAAGTGCTGCCCTTGCCCTGCATGATAGCGTAAAGTTGTGTGGTGAAAGTCTGTTCGATGGTGGAGCTAGTGCTCACAGCCAAGGAGATAGTGACACGGTCGACCGTCTGCTCAATCATTACTGGATTTTCTGTTACAGTAGTGGTTTCATTACCATTTTCATCATAATAAAGAGGATTACCATTTATATCCTTCTTTTGCACATTTTCACGTTGCACCAGCACAATGCTCGAAGGATCCCAAGTCATATTGGATGTCAGCTTATCATAATAGGTAAGACGGAACGTGACCTGAGGCTCCTTTGTGTTGTCGGCCTTGGTGTACTTCGTGGTGGGTAGGGCCAGGTTGTTGTCCGACTCATAGCATATGATGTAGTCGCTGCCAGCCATACCAGTAGAGGGTAGGATGACCAAACCAAAGTTGACGTCAGCATTCTTCTTCATCTCAGTGAGGGTACCTTCAACAGCAGACTGTTGCTGTCCCGTCATTTGGACATCGGTATCTTCATTGAAATACATCCAGTCATTGCCAGTGCCGGTTTCGCGAGCAGCATTCCACATCAGCACATCAGCACCATAGTCGATGGTAGTGGCATCGCCGTTGGTCTCGAAGCAGTAGTAGTTGTTCGGGTTGCGGAAGGCGGGCAGGGTGATGACCACATCCACGGTCTTCCAAGCATCGGAACCCGAAGCATGAGCATTGAAGATACCTTCACGATAGTGCTCCGTGCCACCTTGGCGCCAGATACGGAAGTACTGTTCACCGTTCTTCGACACCGTGTGGTTCTCGTAAGGCATCTGCACATTACCAGCCGCACCATTCAAAGCAAAGGTGTTTTCAGAAGCAGTGTAGCTGATCCAACCGCCATCGTTCGGGTTGTCAAGGTCGCTGCCTTGGCCAAATGAAGCGTTGGTTTCCCAGCGCGGACGGGCGTAGGCGCAAGTACCGTCTTCAGCGTTGTTACTGGCCATCATGTGGGAGTAGCCAAGGAGAGCACCATAATTGCTGCCCCACTTGATCTCAATGTAGTTACCACCGTTCACGCGCACCTGGTTGTTGCAGCTGCTGAGCGTTTCGGGAGTGATAAGCGTGTAGCCAGTGAGTGTGGGTGTAGTAGAAGCAAAGGTGTTGTCACAGCTCATGCTGCGGAAATTGGCAATCTGTGTGATAGGAGCATTCAGGAAGATGCCCGTTCCATTGACAATACGCATACCGTCAACGTCGGTGTCGGCATTCGTTTGCTTATTGTTGTTATAGATTTCATAGACGCTGTACTTCTCGGTTTGGTTCAGGTCGTTGATGCGACCTTGACCAGTGAAGTTGATGTTACTGTTGTCTAAGATCAACACCTTGGCAAACTGGATGGAATAGAGTGTACGGGAAGCCTCGGTAGGCTGAGCACCTTGGGTTGTACCATAGTTGCGTACGATAACCGTGCGCTCTGCCTTACCAGCGTGGCACGAGGTACCGCAACCGAGGATGGAGCCTCCGATGTTCATATACTGAGCGTTGTTGGCCTGTTGTGTCGTGGTCTCGTATCCGTTACCATCCACATAGATGTTGGAGTTACCTGAGATGGTGTTGCTGCCGAAGGTGCCGCTGAAGGTACCCCAGTCGCCACCAGCCCAAACTGTACCGCCAATACTCAGGGTAGCCACCCTATAATCGATGCCCGTGGTGGGTTGCTTGTAAGGTGCGTTCTCGATGGCGTCCTTACCGATGAAGACATAGACGGAACCAAAGCAGTTGCCGAAGTAACCTGCGGCATACAAATTCTCGTCGATGACACCACCGCTGATGTTGGTGACGCACATGGTGGCAGTCTCGTTGCTATTCGTGAAGCTACCATCAGTCAGCGTGGTATTATTACCGTCGTTGGCGTTTTGAGAACCACCGTAGACGTTGCCATAGACGTGGCCTCCCGTCATGTTGACGGTACGCATGCCAGTGACGAACACTTTCTTCTGTTCGCCCTCGGCACCGCCGAACACATGACCGCGGATAATACCATCGGAGATGTTGACGAAGGTCGCCACCTGCGAGGTACCCATCCTACCGCCGCCGTACACATTGCCTTTCACCTCACCGCCGCTGACGCCAACGGTGGAGTTGTAGTTGGTATTGTTATTGCCGTTGGCTGCGTAGGCTACGGTACCGTTCTGACCGCCGCCATACACCGAGCCGTTGACAGTGCCACCACTGACGGCCACCGTAGTGCTACCCGTGATGTTGGCGCGCTGGTTACTCGAACCTTTACCGGCACCATAGATATCATTGACCGTGCCGCCGCTGAAGGTTACCTCGGTGTTGCCCGTAACGGTACCTTCCTCACCGCCGCCATACACATTATTATTAATAGTACCGCCGCTCACGGTGACTTTGGTGCCAGAAGACATGGCAGTGCCTGAACCGCAACCGCCACCAAACACGTTGGTGACTTCTCCACCACTGACATTAATCGTGGCCAAACCACTAACGGTACCTGTAATATTGGAACCGCCATAGATATTGCCAGTGACCTTACCGTCTTTCATAGTGATGTTGGTCACATTGCCAAGTTTCTGGTTGGAGCCGCCAAACACGCTTCCTCCGACGGTACCTCCAAGAACATGGACATTGGCAGTTTGGCTGGTGTAACCATAGTTACCACCGCCGAACACATTGTTTTGAATGTAGCACGAGTCAGCAACCACAACGTTGGCATTATTGACCTGACCTGTAGTTTCAAAAGCGGTGTTACCGCTACCTGCACCAAACACATTACCACCATCCGAAGTGTTAATGTGAGGAGGCGTACTTCCGTCTTTGTTACCCACTTCAGTATCATCGCCAATATAAATATAGGTATCGGAAGGCAACACACCACCGGATTGAGTGGTACTCGTACCATTACAACCAGCAGCAATCCAACCGCCAACCTTACCACCAGTGAAGACCATCTGACGGTTTCCACTAGCAGCAGCAAAAGCACCACTGCCATAGACAGCACCTCTAACATTACCACCAGTCATTCTCAACTTGAATGACAAACCATCTTCAGGATTGTTTGCATCAATACCGCCAGCAATGTTAGAAATTCTACCACCTTCAATAAGCATGTAGCGGTTTCCTACTCTATCATTATTTGCAGAGATACCCATGTACAAACCATAGTCAGCTATTTCCAAGTCTTCTCTGCCGAAATCACCACTTTTAATATTGAAGAACAGTGTGTTGCTTGTGTCATCGATATCGGTTAGATATACCTGACAACCAAATTCTATTTCAGACTTAATGGAAAGATCATCGTTATTCTTCTTTGCTCTGTCATAATCAGAACCCAGAATTGCATTGACATGAACAGATGGGCTACCGCAAGTAGTGCTAGTATGGCTATCCCATGTTCCGCGCAGGCACGATAAATCTTGATAATCGCCACTTTCAATACGTAAGGTGTAATCTAATGAATTATTAGTTGCTGCACCAATACCTCTAATAGTTGAAGCGCAATAAGTGTTTCGTGCTGTAACACCACGGCCAATAATCAAATCATGACCAGCGGCAGTCATGGTGCTGCTGTTGCCGCTGATACGAATGTTCTCAATCTTCAGGTCTGCGCCACAGGTGATGGTTCCAGAGATATAACTCGTGGTCGAACCATTTGTACCATCAGGATAATAAGCTGAAACTGTGCAAGGCACTGTCAGTCCACTCACGCTGGTTCCCGAGGCATTGTTCAGCACCATGAAGTTACGTTCGTAACCCACAGCACTCACCAAACCGCTGGTGCTGGTAGAAGTAGTCAAATATGCCTGTGCCCACAGAGCTTCAAACTCCACTTCGTTGCCTTCTTCCTTGGAAGTTTCGAAAGTGATTTCCTCATCAGCATAAACAATGTCATCCACGTTTTTGCCAGAAATGGTAAGGCCCGCGCTCAAGCTCTTAATACGCCATGCGTAGAAACCACGGTAGCCAGGAACTGTAATATTACCAGATGAAGGAATGGTATAAGGACCATATGAAGAACTCCACGAAGTGCTGGTATAATAACCATTCGAACTTGCAAACTGTGTACCGTTGTTGTCATCGTATTTAGCTGTAAACTGAACTCCTCTGTTGTTATAACTACTATTATTAGTTTTCCGTATTCTAAAAGAAACATTAGTTCCTGCTTTTACCTCGATAGTTGTATATGAATAATTATAACCAATAGTTATGTTTTGTATTTGCTGAACACCATTGGAATCATAATAGGTCACCTCTAATGTGCCAGTTGTATTGCTATTATTCGAGTCAGTAGTCAAATAGATATTTCTCGTTGGATTTGGAATAGTTCCACTCTGTCCTGTAGGTCTCACCTGGAACGGGTTAGCAATCATGGTATAGGGATAGTTGCCCGAGCCATCGGCATTGGCGGCTTCCAAGGTCTTCAGGTAGATAAACTGGTCTTGGGTTTCAGTGCTGGCAATGCCAACTTTTACGCCCGAAGCGGTTGCACTGAATGTAGTCGGGGCGTTGCCGTTTTCTGAGGCAGTAGTCATTGTGGTACGGCCAGCAGGGCTGTTACCGAAATAGGTAATCTTAACATCACGGGGATTCAGGCTATGGATGGGCGAATCCTCGGTATAATAGCTCAAAGTATGGGGCTCACGGTCGTCCAAGAAGACCACGCCGCCGTAGGTGCCACTGCCGCTTTCAGGCACGTAGATGGCCGAACCGACTGCAGAGTCATCGTAACCTTCTGCATCAAAGACGGCATAGGCATAGACGGTGGTACCGATAGGCAGGGCTGCAGTGGTCACAGGTGTGGTACCCGTGCCAGTGTAATGGGTGGCTGTGGGTTGGGTACCATCGGTAGTGTAGTAGATGGTTGCGCCATCCAACGAGCAGGTGATGGTGGCCTGGCCTTGGTTGTCGAAGGTAATGGTCGGAGTAGGCACCGTCACATTGCCGAATTGCTTGGTGGTCACGGCAGAGACCATGTTGGAGCAGGTCACGGCCACGGTCACGGCCTTGAAGGTCGTGTTGGGCGTATGCCACTCGATGCTGAAGCCCGTGCTCTGAGTGAGCAGGGTACCATTGGTGGCCGAAGGTTCGGTACCGTTGGTGGTATAGCGGATGTTGTAGGTCTCGTTGAGGCCGGCAGGCACAGGGGCAGGCACGAAGGTCACCGTGTTGCCATCAATATTAATCTGTGGCGCACCTGGGGTGGGGCGCTGGTCGCTGTGGGTGAAGGTGTGCGAAGCCACGGCGCTAGGCGTTCCGTTTGCCACAGCAATGGCTCTCACCAAAACGCTGGCAGTGGCAGCATCCAAATCAATGGCAAAAGGAGCCGTATATACGGTGGCATCCGAAAGCGGGTCGAAAGGATCGGGGTCATTGTTGTCGGTGGAATAATACACCGTTGCGCCATAGGCAGTGTTATAGAGAATCACATAGTCGGAGCAGGTCTCCTTGGTGATGATGGGTTGCTGCACGGTGTATGTCGAAGGGCTGGTCACCGTGGCGGCCCAACCCTCGTCACGATACTGTCCGTCAGAAACGAACTTGAAGGTGATGGGGCCGTTGGCCGTAAGAGTGAAAGGCTCAATGAGAGTACCTGTGAGGTCGCAGATCAACTTCTCGTCATCAGCATTTTCACCGTCATACACATAGAGATGGTCGTTGTTGACACGAAGGCTGAAAAGGCCTAAGTCTTCAACGGTTCCGTCTGCCTTATCGCCCCAAGCATGGAACTGTCCAAAGGTCACTTGGATGGGGCTGTCGCCATTCTTGAACACGATAGTTGCGTTCTCGTTGTGTTGGTACCACTTTTCCCAGTAGTAGCTGCCGTCCACAGAGGAAGCACCACCGGAATCGTAGAAATTAAGGGTACCTGTAACATTCTGTGTACCAGAATGCATGTACACATTGGTTTGTGCCTTAGCCGGCACCATAAAGATCAGGGCACAGAGTGCCAGGAAAGCCGCTCTCATCACGAGACGGGGCTTCCGCTTGCGTAGATTTTGTCGCATGATCGTTTTCCTTTTTGTTTTGTTAGTAACTAATTGATTCATTTGTATTTAATTTGAATTACTTTATTTGCGTTCAACCTTAAGTACATAATCAAGGGAGGAATACACTATATTAATTAGGTGTGTTCCAGCCTTGACGTCCCTATGTTTTTCGTGTATAACTCTCTGTTTTTTAATATTTTATTTGTTAAATTATTTAATTCATTTTGTAGCCGAAATCAGGGCATACTACACCCTTAGCCGCTGCAAAATTAGTATTTTTTTTGGAATTCAAGGACATTAATTTTGATTTTTTTTAACAAGAGAGGAAACTTTTTTGAAGGCTTTTTTGATTTCCCCAACGCGCTTCGTGTCATTGCGAGTCGTCATTGCGAGTCCAAGACGCGAAGCGATGAAAGGATAAAGACTAATGGATTGTTTTACCGTACAAGCGTAATCGACCCCTGCAGATGGAGCGTCTCCTCCCCTGTTTCCCCTTGGTAAGTGATGTCGGTGACGTAAAAATAAGTGCCCGCAGGGCAATCCATCTTGGTCTGCCTGCTCTTGCCATCCCACTGGATGAGCGGGTCGTCGGTGTCATGAAGGATGTTGCCCCATCGGTTGAAGATGACCGTTTTTGCCCCAGTAATAAGCGAGAGCCCCGTTACCTTGGGCTCAAAAATGTCATTGTATCCATCGCCGTTGGGAGTGATGACATTGGGCAACACGTAGGAGAACGCATCAACAGGTTCCTCATGTCCGATGCGCACCGTCCTGATGGCGGAATAGTTGATCAAGGGCCGCAGGATGCCCTCCATGGTGTAGCGCCCGAAGGTGCGGACATAATAACGATAGGTCTCGTCGCTCTCCACATCCGTGTCAGTATAGGCCATGCCCGTCACCACAGCGACCTTGACGAAACGGCTATCCACCTCCTTAAAGACCTGGGTGCTGTCGACAAGCCAAGGCACGGCTTCCGTCCATGTGAGCTGCGCCTCATTGTCCAGGCTATTCACCGTGAGCATGACCGCCGAAGCCGTGGCACTCGTGCCCATCAGTTGTTGCCCTGCATCGCGCATCTCCACCTTATATATTAATAAGGTGTGCTCCGCCATATCCACCGTTGCATCGAGGAAGGTCGTGTCGGCACCTTCGTAAACCATTGAAGACTCGTCACCAAGAATGCGAGTCAAGGCATAGCTGTAGGGTGCAACATACTGTTCGTCAATCTCTTTCGGTCTTGCCCAACAAGCGATGACATGACCCGAGACAAGGTCGATGCTGTCGTTGGAAACATGGGTCATCAAAGGACTATCATTTTTAAGTCTCACGCAGGCTGCGTCACTGACGATACTCATGGCGCCGTCGGGGAACCGAGCCACGATACGGTATTCGCATTCGACACCTTGCAAAAGGTTGTGGTCGGTATAGGAGGTCACAGAGAGGTCATTCAAGGTCGCCACCAGTTGATACCCCTCCCGAATGCCCGTCTCGCAGGCATCTGGTGCATAGCCATCGCAACTCACCTTGCGGTAGACAAGCAATGCCGAGGCATTAGTGCAAGGATAGGCCGACCATGTGAGTGTCACGTCATGGCCATGCACCTCGGCAGCAAAGTTTTGCACCTTGGGCGCCATCACGTTGATGGTCACAGTCTTGAGATTGGTCAAGCTGACAGGAGAGGCATCGTCCTTGGCATGAATCACCAACTGATAGGGTATGTTGCGGATATGGGCATAGGTGGTGTTCCAAAGGAATTCCATCTGAGGTTGCAGTCCGAAGTCCGACTCAGGGTTCAGCAAGGCCGGACTGATGGACAGCTCAAGCGGTGCCCCCGAAGCAGTCAAGGTGACATTGTCACTGTTGGGGTCGGAGGCCGAGATGACGAAGCTGAGCTGCTCACCTGCGACAAGACAATATAGGTCATCGCATTGTATCTCAGGCAGGTCATTGTTGCAGTGAGAGACAAGTATTTGCATGTCACGCACGACCGAGCCGATTTTTATGCCATGACGCCACTCCTCCACCATGATGGCCACGTTGTATTCGCCTTGCAGCATGGGAACATCCCAGCGCAACTCACCCGTGACGGGGTCAATGTCGAAAGACTGAGAGGCTTGAGGCAAAGTATAACCCGCTATTTCCATTCCGTCCTGCCCCTTACAAGTGACCAACCTATAGCTGAGGCTGTCGCCATCGGGGTCGTAGGCAGAGGGGTTGTGTAGGTAAAGCTTACCCACACAACCCTTGTCGACAGGCGCGTTGAGGAGCTGCACCGAGTTGTTATAGCCCAAGAACGGATTAATGACCAACTCCGTCTCGATGTGCATAGGCACCATCACCGAGTTGGGCACGTTGACTACGCCAAAGTTGCGGTTGGCATCCTCCATGCTGATGGTGAATAAGCCCGACGAGGCGAAGTTGTGGATTTTCTTGTAAACGTTGAGTGTGTAATCGTCACCCAAGTTTTGCAGCACCACACGAGGGATGTATTCCTCAGTGCCGTCACCCCATTGCACAAGGAGCGAGTCGCGTTGCAGACCGGCAGGACTGGGTGAGTAGGTATAACAAGTCAGCGTAAACTCATAGGCATTGCCACCAAGCCAGGTATAGGTGATTTCGGCCGCACGCTGGTGGGTCGCCTTTGCTGAGAAGGCGAAGCAGAAAAACAATCCTATGATGAGCAAGAGCTTACGCTTCATAATTCCTAATCGGAACACCATATTCATATATGGTATCACTCGGCAAATCAATTCTTTCGTCCCAAGTGATACATGTGCGACTGCTATCCAATTGTGCCATCGACCAAAGGCCAATTTCAGTTATTAGGCTTTTGAAATCCTCTATAGTATCAATGTCGTCTTTCACATCATAACACACACGAAAGCCATCATCGAAAGTAACCAACAACTTCCAATTGTCATTAAGCTCAAATTGTTTGATTCTCGGTATCATAACGGCGTAATCTTTCCCATTTTTTGTGTATTCCACATTTCAACCAATTCTTCAAAGTGTAGTCCAAGCCATTCCCTTACTAGTTGTTGCGCTTTTATTGGCAAATCACCTTCCGTCATTTCAAATGACTTGATATCAAAAATACCGACAAACTCATTGTAGATGGCATGAATGTGCGCGGGTTCATGTTCTTTAGGTTTGAAGAACATTTTGATAATAATTCCGTAAAAGCGACTTATTTCTGGCATAATCATCTGTATTACGATGCAAAAATACGAAAAAAAACAATAATTGAATAGGGTGCGCCATACAAAACAGCACACCCTATTATCTCCAGTCTGCCAAAACAATTACTTGTTCTTCAGCAAATCACGGATTTCGGCAAGAAGTTCTTCTTGTGTCGGGCCAGCGGGAGCAGCGGGCTCTTCCGGCTTGGGTTCTTCTCTCTTCATCTTGTTGATACCTTTGATGACCAAGAAGATGGAGAAGGCGATGATGATGAAGTCGAAGATGACTTGCAGAAAGTTACCCCAAGACATGGTCAAGGCCGGTTTGACGACGGTCTCCCCGTCCATGACGGCTTCGCGAATCACCCACTTCCAGTCGGTGAAGTTGAGGCCACCCGTGATGGCACCGATGAGCGGCATGATGATGTCGGCCACCAATGAAGACACGATTTTTCCGAACGCACCGCCGATGACCACACCGACAGCCATGTCCATGACGTTGCCCTTCATGGCAAACTCCTTGAATTCTTGCATAAATTTACCCATAATGCTGATGTTTAATTGTTGATTGTTGAATTGTTGAATTGTTTATCAGTGCAAAGGTAGAAAGAAATCAAATTGATGCAAGAAAAAAATGAAAAAACTATTTGAATGCACATCGTACCATCAGGCCTCAGCAGGTATGTCATCCTATGTTTGCAGCGTCAATTGAGAGTACTGCAAAAACAATAGAATAAAATAGTACTTTTATGGCGGAAATTGTAAATAACGGATGTAAACCATGGTCAAACAGAAGAGGGAAGAAACAAGATCTAGTCATGTCTATGGGCCAAAGAAGCCGTCAGGGATGTTGATCCTCTTCCCTTTCCCTGCTTGAGCCTGGACAGTTCTTTGGGCATGAAGCCCGCATGTAGGATTGATAGGCCAGGAACAGGGGTCTTCTGTCTGACTTCAAAAAACTTTTGGCATGGCAAAAATAGGGAAATTTATCGGAACGGACATCAGCAAGTCGACATTTAGTGTCGCTTATCGTAAAGGAGAGTCCGTGGAGACTCGGACATGGGATTACTCACAAGAGCAGATGGTGGCGTTTGCTGAAACTTTGGACAAAGGGTGCACGGTAGTGATGGAAGCCACAGGTGTATACCACACCCGCCTCGCTTACTATCTCTACAGTAAAGGTATCAGCATATCGGTGGTCAATCCACTGGCATCAAAGAACTTCGCAAGGACTTTGATGCGCAGGACAAAGACAGACAAGGCGGACTCGAGGCTGCTGATGGAATACGGGGAGACGATGGATCTTGAGCCTTGGGCACCTCGGGAGACATGGTGCGTCGAAGTCCAACAGACATACGCTTTGCTGGAGTCGAAAGGCAAGGAACTGACGGCGGCAAGGAATCGCATGGAGGCTTTGTTGCACTCGGTGATTGCAAGCGGAGTTTGCATGAATATGGTCAAAGCCGACATCAAGCGACTGGAGAGGGATATAACTTGCCTTGAAAAAGAGATAGAGCGTCTGGTCAAAGACAATGCTGGAGACGACATGAAGAGGATAGAGGAGATACCGGGCATAGGCAGACGCACCGCATGTGTGTTGATAGCCTTGACCGGATCTATGAAACGTTTCGACAACCACCGCCAGGTCGCCTCGTACCTTGGCCTGTGCCCGAGAGTGTATGAATCAGGAACCTCCATTAGAGGCAAGGCGAAGATATGCAAGATGGGGCTCGAAAGCGTCCGTAGGATGCTATACCTATGCGCGTTATCGGCAAAGAAATACAACAAGGCTTGCAGGGAGCTGTATGAAAGGCTGCTGGAGAAAG
This sequence comes from uncultured Bacteroidales bacterium, assembly GCA_946408345.1. Lineage (GTDB taxonomy): Bacteria > Bacteroidota > Bacteroidia > Bacteroidales > F082 > Limimorpha. The sequence goes on from CAMJRR010000021.1 coordinate 20,112, forward strand.
GCAAGGCAAAGAAACTGGCCTTAGTCGCCGTCGCCAACAAGCTAATCAAGCAAGCCTTCGCCATCCTAAAAAGCGGAATGAATTATGACGAAAACCATATCAGCGAAAAAAAAGTACAAAAAATGCTTGCGTATTAACACAGTTCTTCCCCACGTCGGCCATGTGGGCAAAGGCATGGGATCTATACCTGTTGAGGCCGTCCTTTAAGCTTTTGCATCTCTGAACCGCCTCCTATAGATTCCTCTCCATCGCACTTCCTCTGCTGGAATGACATAGGAGGCTAACAGGAATGACATGGGAGGCTGGGCACTAAAACTCCGAAGTGAAATGGAACTCGATGTCAGGATACTTCTCCATAGCCATCTGCAAGGCATAGGGCGACTCAGCCAAGAAGACATCCCTACCCTCTTTGTCCTCAGCCAAATTCAAGGCCTTGCGCATCTTGAAATCAGCGAGCTGGGCCTCGTTCGTGCTGGTAATCCAAGCAGTCTTGTAAAGCGAAATCGGTTCATAGCGGCAAGAGGCATTGTACTCATGCAGCAAGCGGTATTGGATAACCTCAAACTGCAACTCGCCCACCGTACCAATAATCTTGCGACCCGTCATCTTGCCCGTGAAAAGCTGCGCCACACCTTCGTCAGTGAGTTGTTCCAAACCCTTGGCCAGCTGTTTTGACTTCATCGGGTCAGCATTCTCCACATAGCGGAACTGCTCAGGCGAGAAGCTCGGAATGCCCTTGTAGTTCAGGATTTCGCCCTCGGTCAAGGTGTCGCCAATCTTAAAGTTACCAGCATCATAGAGACCCACGATGTCGCCAGGATAAGCCTCGTCAAGGACGGACTTTTTCTGCGCCATGAAAGCTGTAGGATTGGAAAACTTCAATTCGCGACGTTGGCGCACATGGAAGTAGTTCTTGTTACGCTCGAAACGACCCGACACCACGCGCACGAAGGCAATACGGTCGCGGTGATTGGGGTCCATATTGGCGTGAATCTTGAAGACGAAGCCCGTAAACTTCTCCTCTGTCGGCTCAATGCGGCGTTCCACCGTGTCGCGCCCGATAGGCGTAGGCGCAATCTCGATGAAACAGTCCAGCAGCTCCTTCACGCCAAAGTTGTTCAAGGCAGAACCAAAGAACACGGGGCAAATGTCACCTTTTAAATAAGCCTCGCGCGAGAAGTCGTCGTAAACGCCTTGTACCAGTTCAGTCTCGTTGCGCAAGGTCTCTGCATCATCGCCAATCATCTTGTCCAACTCGGGATTGTTGAGGTCGTCGAAAGCGATGCCTTCCGTGATATGCTGTTTGTCGGAGTTGAAAAGATAGAGGCTCTTGTCGTAGATGCTGTACACGCCTTTGAACTTCGGTCCGCTGTTGATGGGCCAACTCAATGGGGTAAGGCGGATATTCAGTTTCTGCTCGATTTCGTCCAACAGCTCAAATGGATCCATGCCAGGGCGGTCCATCTTGTTGATGAAAACGATGATGGGCGTATTCCTCATGCGGCACACCTCAACCAGTTTCTCGGTCTGCGACTCCACGCCTTTGGCCGAGTCAATAACGACGATAACGCTGTCGACAGCCGTCAGGGTACGGAAAGTATCTTCTGCGAAGTCCTTGTGGCCTGGGGTATCCAAGATATTAATCTTGATATCCTTATAATCAAAACCCATGACAGAGGTGGCCACCGAGATGCCACGCTGCCTCTCGATTTCCATCCAGTCGGAAGTGGCGGTCTTGCGGATTTTGTTCGACTTCACGGCACCGGCCACCTGTATGGCACCGCCGTAAAGCAACAGTTTTTCAGTCAAAGTGGTCTTACCCGCGTCGGGGTGGCTGACGATGGCGAAAGTGCGTCGCCTGTTGATTTCATCAATGAATGACATAACGCTCTCGTTTTCAACAATCTGTTTATAAAACAAAAGCGCAGGTCTTTGTGACTTGCGCTCTTGCGGTCCGGACGAGACTCGAACTCGCGACCTCCTGCGTGACAGGCAGGCATTCTAACCAAGCTGAACTACCGGACCAGCCTGAAAAAGAACTCTATTGCTTTGCTTTGCGGGTGCAAAAGTACAACCTTTTCTGAAACTGGCAATACTTTTTTTACTTTTTTTTGAACTTTTTTCTAATACAAATCTTAAACAACTGATTTATAATAATATAAAAATCTATTTAAAAGTACACCCAACCTCCATAGCGCCGTCACCTATATTATAATAAGGTAAGCCTATAGTTTTTGACTGATTTATCCACTTCTCGGCCAAATAGCGCGGCACCGAACCATCAACGATGAGCATCTTGACATCATAACCATTCACAACCGACTGTACATCAGGTTTTTGTTTTTCCCTTACCAAGAGAAAATCCACAGGAAGGCGATAATTAAGGCTGTCACTGAATTGATAGGCATCATCCCATAGTGCCAACAACGTCCCATTGAAAGAAATCAAATTCGATTTTTTGCTCAAATAATCGTTCGCATAATCATCGTCAAAGCCAATTACTTGTGGATGAAAAGACAGATTTCTCTTGCTCCAGGCACCTTTCAAACTATAATCGACGGTAGACTCGTCCGCCATCAATGCCGTATCAGCCAAAAGGAGGTGTTCCCCTCCCCTAACAAAATCGACGGCTGTATGTTTGCGCAGACTAAACACTGTCATACCTCGTTGATTTTCTGAGCTATATATCCTAACCGTGACCGAAACCATCATAAGCAGTAAAGAGGCCAACATGGCGATGAACAAACGTTGTTTCCGTAGCATAAACATCAGCAAAAGCAACAACAACGCCACCAGTAGGACAGCAAACTCAAAATCATTGATATACAATCCCTTAATGATGGACCCTGGTATGCTCTCAATCTTTCCGACCACCCAATTCATCACATACACCGCACCCCAAACCAGGTAACCGACCAAGGTGTTGAGATAAGGAATCCACGACACCATCAGCAACACCATCCCACTGATGACCACGATGAACGAAATCGGAGTCATGAACAGGTTGCTCAACCAGAAATATGTGGTAAACTGATTGAAATAGAATAAAGTAAACGGGATTGTCGCAATTTGTGCCGAAAGTGCTACCGCCGTAATACTCCAAATCTTGTCGAGAAGTTTGTTCTTGATGACAAACCAACTGTAAATCGGTCTTTGCAGCACCACGATGCCAATCACAGCAGCATATGACAGTTGGAAACCAATTTCGAACAAATTGTTAGGATTGATACAAAGCAGGATAAATGCTGAAGCCGCTATCGAATTGATGACGAATCCTTTACGATGAATCATCTCACCGATGATGACGAAAGAAATCATCAATGAAGCACGCAAAATGGAGGGCGACAGACCCGCAATGAGTGCATAAAACCAAATCAAGGCCAGCAAGAGCCCATGTTTCAAGGTCTTCTGCCATTTCTTGCGGTTGAGGAAACCCAGCAAGAAACTTGCCAACAAATAGATGATACCAACATGCATTCCTGACACACAAAGTATATGCATTGACCCGGCTGCCACGTAATTCTTGCGCACCTCGTCAGCGAGATTGTCGTCATAACCCAACAAAATAGCCGCAGCTACACCAAACTCATTATCGCTCAAGCCACTACGTTGTAGTGAAGCCAACAAAGCATCACGAAAGCGGTAAGAAAAAGCATAGATGGGGTTAGCGTTGTTCGTCTGCAAATCAATCCAATCCTCATCTTTCAGATAGACCTGCCCCATAATGCCTTTACGTGCAAGATAGGCTCGATAGTCGAACTCCTCCGGATTCAAAGGTGGCGTCACTTCACGAATCGGGGCTGGAACGGCTATCAGGTCTCCATAACTCAAGGCAAAAGCGGAATCAGACTTGGGGAAATAGGCCATCACCTTGCCTGAAACAGGACGTGACGGCAGACTATCGCCAAACTGATACTCCAAGTCCAACACCGTTCGGATAGCATTGGGGCGTTCCGTTGGGTAATCATAAACACGCGCCACATAATAATATGCATCGGTTTCAAAGTTGCGGAAATAGCTTTTCTGCGCCTTCGCTTCATGCACTTGGACCATAGCATAACCTGTCAAAGCCAGATAGCACCCCATAACTGCACCAAACACCCAGTTCTTTTGATAGCTTTTTATGACTAAAGCAGTCATCGAAGCCATAGCAAAAAGCATTGAGGCAATGATGATCGTCGTTGATGGTGAAAAACGGAATGAAGGCAGACAGACATAGCACCAAATTCCTAAAACGAAAGGAATCAGCATCCTAACAAAGGGATATTTGGCGTAGTCGGTCATCGGCGCATTCTGTACTCAGTTTTTAAGTGCTTAGTTTCCGGACAGACTCGCATATTATCCCAGCGGCCTTTTCTGAAGCCCCAACATTGCCGAGTTTGTCCTTCAATTCCTCATAGTCCTCGAGCAACTTACGTTGACGTTTGCCGTTGTGAAGCAGTTGATCCAACTCCTTGACCAGATTATCCTCGTTCATGTCGCCTTGAATCAACTCCTTGACCACTTCCCTATCCATGATGAGGTTCACCAAAGAGATGAATTTCACTTTAATCATCCATTTGGCGAGGCGATAGGAGAAACCGGTGGCTTTGTAGCACACTACCTCGGGAATGGAGAACAATGCGGTCTCAAGCGTTGCTGTGCCTGAGGTGACCATGGCTGCACTGGAATTCTGTAGCAATTCATAAGTCTGATTCTCCACAAAAAAGACATCGGACTGCCCCATGATATCCTTATACAAAGACTTATCCAAAGAGGAAATACCAGCAATTACAAACTGATAATCGGGGAAATGCGAGGCAACCTTTATCATTACTGGTAGGGTGCGCTTCACTTCTTGACGACGACTTCCAGGCAACAAGGCGATGATCTCGCGTCTTTCACCAAGGCTATTGCGACGCAAGAAAATCGAGCGGTTGCCCGTGCCCACCTTGGCCAATTCATCGAGCAAAGGATTGCCGACAAAAGTCACATCCACACCATAACGTCTATAAAACTCCTCCTCGAAGGGTAAGATGACCAACATCTTATCCACTGACTTCTTGATCTTATGCACACGGCGACGTTTCCACGCCCAAATCTGAGGCGAGATGTAGTACACCACTTTGAACCCATTTTCGTGGGCAAAATCAGCGATGCGAAGGTTAAACCCTGGATAATCCACCAAAATCACGACATCGGGATGATACGCAACGATATCCTTCTTGCATAGGGTAATATTGCCTAACACTTTTCTCAAATTGACCGCCACCTCCACAAAGCCCATATAGGCCATGGTACGATAATGCTTCAGCAACTCCACACCTTGCGCCTTCATCAAATCGCCACCGCAGCCACGAAACTCCGCCTTTTTGTCCTTTTTCTTGATTTCAGCTACAAGGTTGGAGGCATGTAAGTCGCCCGAAGCCTCACCTGCTATGATATAGTATTTCATAAGGTCACACTTTATAAAGGAAGAACACGAGCAACATCCCCACCACCGTGACTAATAGGATACCTTTGCCAATCCGCTCGTAATTCCATTTCACCAAAGCCATCCTGAAAAGCACAATGCCAGGAATGAAAGCCAAAAGATAGGGTGCACGACCATACTGCTCGCCCCAAGGAATAAGGTTCAACAAAAAGAAAAACAACCCAAAACTAGCAGCACCTGCCAAAAGTCCTAGCCAAAAGTTATCCTTGATTTTCATAGTTATATGCTTAATGATTCGTATATCTGAAAAGGTTCAATATAACGGTGCGCCGTCCAATCAAAGCAAGTGGGCACTACTGAGGCATAGTTGTGTTGTAACGCCCAAAGGTCAGTATCGGGCATAATGTCGTCGCTTTCGAAAGTGCCTTCCAAGTCGTAGAACTGCTGTCCGTTTTCATCAAACTGGTCCTTGAAATACTCCACCCAGCGGCAAGCTGCTTGACGGCACACTTTAATGCCCTTCATAGGCTCTTCAGCGCGTTTAGGAAAGTTCACATTCAGGCAGACGCCCTTGGGTAAGCCTTCTTTCAGCACTTTTTTCGTGATTTCGAGAATAGCAGTATCGAGATGGTCGAAGTCGGCATCAGGATTAAGACTGAAAAGGCTGTATCCAATGGCGTTCAAGCCATTCATGCAGGCCTCGATAACTGCGCCGATGGTGCCAGAATACACTACCGTTGTGGCAGCGTTCATCCCGTGGTTAATGCCCGAAACCACCAAATCGGGCCATCTTGGCATCAGTTTCTGATAGCCTAGCTTCACACAATCAACGGGCGTGCCATTACAACGGTATTCTTTAAAGCCTTCCTCCTCATGAACGAGACGGACATAAATCCTCTCGCGAATGGTGCAGGAGTGACTCTTCGCCGACATCACTTCATCAGTGGAGACAAGCGTCACATCTCCAAGGGTTCGCATTAGTGTGACCAATTTCCGAAAGCCCTTGGCCGCGTATCCGTCGTCGTTGGTAATCAATATTTGGGGACGTTTTCCGTTCATTTTGCAACAATGTGCCGCAAAATTAGCAAAAAACTCAAAAGGTTTTCAAGCATTGGTACAATTTTCGTGTCGGCAGGCCCATCACATTATAGAACGAGCCTTCCAATCCGCTGATGCCCACGTAGCCAATCCATTCCTGGATGCCGTAGGCACCCGCCTTGTCATAGGGTTTGCAATGCTCGATGTAATAGTCGATTTCCTCATCATCGAGTTGGGCGAAAGTCACATTCGAGCGCACCGCAAACGACTCCGTCTTCTCCGTCGAGCGCACCGTGACGCCCGTCACCACATGATGCGTCTTGCCCGAAAGCAGTTGCAACATACGGGCAGCATCTTCCCTATCTTTCGGCTTGCCCAAAATCTCGCCTTCGCAAATCACAACAGTGTCGGAGGTAATCAACAGATAATCAGCGGGAAGTTCATCATCATTGAATGCCAACGACTTCTGAAGGCTAAGGTATTTGGGAACCTCGTCCAAAGGCAGATCGTTTGGATAGTCTTCTGGCGTTTCCTTGGTCAGAATCTCAAACTCCACGCCCATGCCACGCAACAGTTCCTGCCGGCGAGGTGATTTGGAGGCTAGGATGATATGGTATTTTTTAAGGTTGGAGAGCATATATCAATAAGGTGTAAAAACTCAACTCTAAGACATTTCCTCCTGTAATAGTTCATAATTATAGTCTGGACTTTGTAAGTACAGACCCGTTTCCGTATCCAAAATCTTATCGTAAAGCGTTGAGTTATAAAGCAAATCAAGTGCTTTCTGAAAAGAGACATTTTGATAAAGCATTATCAGTTTCACCAATTCAGCGTAAAGGTAATCTGTTATAAATGTTTGTTCCTTGCTCATATCCGTGTAAGTTTTGCCACAGCCCACTCTGTACCGAAAAAATACTGGTTGTTAAGGTCACGATAACGCAATGCTTCGACCAATTGAGGTAGCGTTATCAACCCCATTTCAAACAAATCCAATTGTTGCACTACGCTATCGTCCGCAACTGGGCCGACAACTATGTCATAATCATGGTGAAATCCGGTCCGCGAAGCCTTTCGGTTTTGAAGAATAAACATAGCCCATTCTTCACTAACCACATGGAACACCCTGACATTCAATTCACCAGATGTCAATTCATTTTCATCAAAAAGAAAAGTAGTTACGACAGGTTTTGTATCAAGGAATTGCCTTGCCTTCCGCTTTGCCATCTCCATTGCTTGTTGCGGCAAAGTAGTCAAGTAAAATCCTTTGCCAAAATCTTTGTTGATATGACCTTTGGACAAGTCGATTTTGTCGATGGCGACATTCGAACCGTGGTAAAGTTCAAGCATATTTCAAATATCCTCCGTGATTTTGGCAAACTCTTGTCAAATCCTCAATGGCATCCTCAAACGAAAGCGTATGCTCAGCCTCAAAGCAATCGTCCAAGAACTCTATGCCAGCAAAGCGTTTCAGGTACTGATAGGCTTGCTTGGAAGTCATGGAATAATGCTCCGCAAACTTCCGAATGGTCATAATAAAATATGAGGGTTTGAATTCCATATTGTTCTTTTTGCTTTGCAAAAATATAAACTTTTCCCGAAACCTGCCATAAAAAAACAAATAGCGGAGATTTTTCCCCGCTATTCTATGATTTTCCAGAAACCACTTCAAATTACAGCAGCTTCTTCTTCAAAGTCTCAATCATGTCGACCGTCATTTTGTCGAGGTCGTACTTGGGGTTCCATCCCCACTCGTTGCGGGCGCAGCTGTCGTCCATCTTGTTCGGCCAGCTGTCGGCAATGGCCTGACGAATCGGGTCGAACTTGTACTCCATCTCGAAGTTCGGATAATATTTCTTGATGGCGTTGTAGATAATCTCCGGGTCGAAGCTCATGGCCGTCACGTTAAACGAGTTGCGATGCACGAGTTTGGTCGGGTCGGCCTCCATGATGTCCACCATGGCATCCAAAGCATCGGGCATATACATCATGTCCATGTAGGTGCCTTTGCTGATGGGGCAATAGAACTTCTCGCCCTTCACGGCAGCATAGTAGATCTCCACAGCGTAGTCGGTGGTGCCACCGCCAGGCAGCGTCAGGTTACTGATAAGGCCCGGGAAACGGACACTACGGGTATCCACACCGAAGCGGGTGAAGTAGTAGTCGCTCAACAGCTCACCCGTGACCTTGGTCACGCCGTAGATGGTGTTCGGGCGCTGAATAGTGTCTTGAGGTGTGTTGTCATGCGGTGTGCTGGCACCGAAAGCACCGATGGATGAAGGCGTGAAGACAGCGCAATTGAAGATGCGGGCCGTCTCAAGGCAGTTCACCAAGGAGCCGATGCCGACATTCCAACCCAGCATAGGGTTCTTCTCGGCTGTGGCCGAGAGGATGGCGGCAAGGTTATAAATCGTGTCGATGTTGTACCGTTTCACCACCTCGACGATTTGCATAATCTGTGTCGAGTCGATTCTTTCAAAAGGACCGGTCTCGGCAATTTCACCAGTCAAAGGGCGAAGATCGCTCGCAACCACGTTTTCGTTTCCGTAAGTGTGGCGAAGCTTCTTCACCAATTCTGTTCCGATCTGTCCGCCGGAACCAACGATTAATATCTTTTTCATTGTCAATTACCAATTTTTAATGCAGAATGTAGTATTAAGAATGAAGAATTGGAGCAAAGTCCTACGACGCATTGCGACATTAACTTCGTTGAATCACCAATTTTTACATTCTTAATTCTTAATTCATCATTCACTTCAAGATTCCCAGTTCCTTACCAATCTTCACGAAGGCGGCGATGCACTTGTCGAGGTGCTCACGCTCATGGGCGGCACTCACCTGCACACGGATACGGGCCTGTCCCTTCGGCACCACAGGATAGTAGAATCCCGTGACGAAGATACCTTCTTCCTGCAACTTGGCGGCAAACTTCTGCGACAGCGGGGCGTCGTAGAGCATCACGGCGCAGATGGCGGATTGTGAAGGCTTGCAGTCGAAGCCAGCCTCGGTCATCTTCTTGATGAAGTAGTCGGTGTTGGCGTGGAGCTTGTCTTGCAATGTGTTGGTCTCGCTCATCATCTCGAACATACGGATGCCAGCAGCCACGAGGCCAGGAGCCATCGAGTTGGAGAACAAATACGGACGGCTGCGCTGACGCAACATGTCGATGATTTCCTTACGACCCGTGGTGAAGCCACCCATGGCGCCACCGAAGGCCTTGCCGAGGGTACCCGTCAGAATTTCGATCTTGCCACGGAGGTTGAAATGCTCGGTCACACCACGACCGGTCTTACCGACCACGCCAGCAGAGTGGCTTTCGTCAACCATCACCATGGCGTTGTATTTCTGTGCAAGTTCATAGATCTTGTCGAGCGGGCAGACATTGCCGTCCATGGAGAACACACCGTCGGTGACGATGAGGCGGAAGCGGCACTTCTGAGCGTCTTGCAGTTGCTTCTCAAGGTCGGCCATGTCGGCATTGGCATAGCGGAAACGCTGGGCCTTGCAGAGACGCACGCCGTCGATGATGGAAGCGTGGTTCAAAGCATCGGAGATGATGGCATCGTCGGGGCCGAGCAACGGCTCAAACACACCGCCGTTGGCATCGAAGCAAGCTGCATAGAGGATGGTGTCTTCCGTGCCGAAGAACTCAGCGATCTTGGCTTCCAGCTTCTTGTGGAGGTCTTGGCAACCGCAGATGAAGCGGACGGAGGCCATACCATAACCACGGGCATCCATACCGTCCTTGGCGGCTTGGATCAGTTCGGGGTTGTCGGCCAAGCCGAGGTAGTTATTGGCGCAGAAGTTGAGGCAAACCTTGCCACCAACCATAATTTCAGCGCCTTGGGCACTCTCGATGATGCGTTCACGTTTATAAAGGCCGTCGGCTTCAATCTGAGCCAACTCCTTTTTCAAATACTCTTGAAAATTAGCGTACATGTGATAAATGTTTTAAAGTTGTTCTTTGGGTGCAAAGGTACAAAAAGAGTTGATAGGTTGTACGCGATTTTTATGTTTTTTAAAATAGGCCAGTTTTAGATTAGTACAAATATCCGCTGTTCGTAAATCTTTACGAAAAAATTTGGAACAACTAATTACAAATTCAAAAACCAGGTTCTATCAATCAAATACCCCCAAAAAGCGCTAATACAATAAAGAATAACAGTGGCCTTATATATAAAACAGATTTACAACAACCCTTTCCTCCAAATCAACTACTGCATTTGTAACTTATCCTTGAGTTGTTGCCCCGACAAAACGGGGAATTAATGGAACTTTGGTGTTCAAGGACTGCAACAAGTGCTATCTGATTATTTTATGTCTTTTGAATTTATCTTTCTTTTGTCCAATTATTCTATTGATTTGAAAATAAGTTAATTATCAAGGATACTATGCTTCATGGGCATAACTCGCAAAATTTCCAAGAATCTGTTCGATATGAATGACCTCGTCGGAATCTTCAAAAGAGAAACCGTTGCCGAGGATATACCATTTCTTTCTCTGTTCCATACTCAATCGCTTCACACTTGGAAACTTTGAAATGGAAACAACAATAATCCTTCCATCCTGTAAGGTTATCTGCATCTTGCCCCGCATGGGGAAAGAGACATCCTTAATCCGTGGGACCACATCCCAATAGCCTTCTATTGTGTACATAGTTACTCCTTTACTTTTATGCTTTTTACTTTTTCACCAGCCTTAAACTTTGCCCATTGCTCCAGCAATTCTTTTCGATACTTTTTCACAACTTCAACGATTTGCGCCATTTGTTTGTCGGTAAGTTCGCCTTTTTCAACCACTTCCACTTCTGGTTCCAACCATATCTTGCCCAAATCCACTATACCTGCCTTACCCACATGGACATGCGCTCTGTTTTCGTTGTTATCAGTACCGTAAAACAAGAAAGTCCAAATCACTTTCGCTGTAGCATATATCAAGACTTTGGGCATAAGTTCAAGTTATTTTCACCCCGCAAATATATACATTTTTACTTTACAAGCCTTCCAATCGCTTTATTTTGTACTTTTGCGCAATAATTCAAAATCCCAACAAAGATGAACGGCACCTTATATATTTATAACAGCCTTTCGCGCTGCAAACAGCCTTTCAAACCCTTGAACGCCCCACACGTGGGCATGTATGTCTGCGGTCCCACCGTCTATGGCGATGCGCACCTTGGTCACGCCCGTCCAGCCATCACTTTCGATTTGGTGTTCAGGTATTTGCAACATCTCGGCTACAAAGTCCGCTACGTGCGCAACATCACCGACGTGGGTCACCTTGAGCACGATGCCGATGAAGGCGAGGACAAAATCGCCAAGAAAGCCCGCCTTGAAAACCTAGAGCCGATGGAAGTGGCGCAATACTACACCAACCGCTATCATGCAGCGATGGACAAGCTGAACGTGCTACGTCCTTCGATTGAGCCACACGCTTCAGGACACATCATTGAGCAAATTGCCATGGTGCAGAAGATACTTGACCATGGCTATGCCTACGTGGAGAACGGATCGGTGTATTTCGACATCGAGAAATATAATAAGGAGCACCCCTACGGCATCCTCTCGGGACGCAACTTCGAGGAGATGCTCAACACCACGCGCGAGCTGAGCGGTCAGGAAGAGAAGCACAACCCCGTCGACTTCGCCCTTTGGAAGAAAGCTGAACCTAAGCACATCATGCGCTGGCCTTCGCCTTGGAGCGACGGCTTCCCGGGCTGGCACATGGAATGCTCTGCCATGGGCTGCAAGTACCTCGGCGAGACCTTCGACATCCACGGTGGCGGCATGGACCTCATGTTCCCGCACCATGAGTCGGAAATTGCGCAAAGCGTGGCCGCCAACGGCAAACAGCCCGTCACCTACTGGATGCACAACAACATGATTACCATTGGCGGGCAGAAGATGGGCAAGTCGTTAGGCAACTTCATCACCCTCGACGAGTTCTTCAACGGCAGCCACATCAACGCCAAGGGCGAGGAAATGATTGCACAACCTTACAGTCCCATGACCATCCGCTTCTTCATCCTGCAGGCCCACTACCGCAGCACGCTCGACTTCAGCAACGAAGCCCTGCAAGCCGCTGAAAAAGGATACAACCGCCTGATGGAAGCCGTGAAAGCTGCCAAGTGCCTGAAAGCCACCGAAGGTGCCGCCAGCCTCGACATCCCAAAGATCGTCGATGCCTGCTACGATGCCATGAACGACGACTTCAACAGCCCCATCGTCATCGCCAACCTCTTCGAGGCCGTGCGCATTGTGAATACCGTAAAGGACGGCAAGGCACAAATCAACACCGAAGAGCTGGCTCTGCTCAACAAACTGTTTAACGACTTTGTCTTCGACATCCTGGGCTTGGTGGAAAGCAACGCCTCTGACGGTAGCGGTGCCCTCGTCGACGGCCTGATGCAGACCATTATCGACATCCGCAAGCAAGCCCGTGCCAACAAGGATTGGGCCACCAGCGACAAGATTCGCGACGAATTGGCCAAACTCCACATCACTTTGAAAGATGGCAAGGAAGGCACGAGCTGGATTATGGAATAATACTAACCCAATAAATAAAGGACACTATGGCTTATCACTTTAAAAACTTGGTCTTCGAAGGCGGTGGCGTGAAAGGCATCGCCTACGTGGGTGCTCTTGAAGTACTTGAGAAAGAAGGTATTCTGAAAGACATCAAACGCGTGGCTGGTACTTCGGCTGGTGCGCTAGTTGCCGTCTTAATTAGTTTGGGCTATACCGCCCAAGAATTGAAGGACATCCTATGGAAAATCAATTTCCAAAACTTTTTGGACAGCTCGTGGGGCTTGGTGCGCAACACGGCACGTTTCATTGAGGATTACGGTTGGTACAAAGGTGAGTTTTTCCGCGAATTGGTTGCCGGCTACATCAAGGAAAAAACGGGCAATAGTGAAAGCACTTTCAAGGATCTGGCCAAATCAAAAGATTTCCGTGGCCTCAGCCTCATTGGTAGCGATCTGTCCACAGGATACTCAAAGGTGTTTAGCAACGAATTCACCCCAAACGTCAAAGTAGCTGATGCAGCCCGCATCTCCATGTCAATACCTCTGTTTTTCAAAGCCGTTCGCGGTGTAAACGGTGATGGACACATTTACGTCGATGGTGGACTGTTAGACAACTATGCCATCAAGGTGTTCGACCGCGTCAATTACGTAAAGAATAAGAACAACGTACGGTACACCGAGTATTATGAAAAGACCAACAAGTCGCTGAAAAGCAAAAACAAGCTGACTAACGAATACGTCTACAATAAAGAAACTTTGGGCTTCCGATTGGATGCCAAAGAACAGATTGAGATGTTTCTCGACCATAGTATAGAACCAAAGGCAAAGGACATTGACTCACTGTTCTCTTACACAAAGGCTTTGGTCACCACCCTCATCGACTTTCAGAACAATGTACATTTGCATAGTGACGACTGGCAACGCACAGTCTATATCGACTCGCTAGGCATCAGTTCCACTGACTTCGGCATCTCTGACTCTAAAAAACAGAAACTCGTTGATTCAGGCATTTTGCATACGCAAAAATACTTGGATTGGTACAACAACGACGAGGAGAAAGCCAACAAATAGTTTATTAATCGAACCAGACCAACCAAAATGAGAAACTTTTGTTTTCAAAAGAGTTTCGGCAAAATGCTATATTTTGCCGTGCTCCTTACCGCTGTAAGCTTATGCAACATAGCAAAAGCCCAAGAGTCGTTTTTTAGTTACGACAACCGCACTTTTTTTGAAGCGGATATGCGCTTGGGCAAGTATTTCCCTTTTGAGGAGCGCCATGCCTACATGAAAGTGCTGCCGCAATATGGCCTTGACTTAAGGATTGGCCGACAAACAGATGGTCGGATGCAATGGGAGAAAGATTTCAACTATCTCTCCTACGGTGGTTTTCTACGCTTTGAGAAGAACAACGTGGACAGCATCCAATTCGTGGACCGCGACGAGAAAGGCTACGAAAGAGAAACATGGCGTGCCCTCGGCGACTGCTATTCGCTGGGCGGCTTCATCAATGGTCATCTCTATCAAGGCAAATATTGGTCGTTCGACTACGACATCATGGGCGGATTTTCCTTCTGGACCAAACATGGTGACGAATTCATCGGCTCCGTGGCCAACGTGCACCTCGCCATTGACGCGGGCCCAACCTTTATGATCGAGGACAACTTTGACTTGTTGGTCCGTTACCAGTTCTCGCACTCTTCTAATGCTGCATTCAGACTACCTAACTGCGGCATTAATGTGTTCAGCTGGCTGGTAGGCTTACGCTATCACCCTAATGGCCGTCCCGAACTGGCTCCACGAGAACGTCCGCGCACCCAATTCCAAAAATCCACCTCCATTTTTGCCACCGAGTCAGTTGGCCTATTGCAAACCAACGAATGGATGCGCAGTTATCAGACTACTGACGGCACCATGGTCAGTGACCTGCCCAACGAACGGCCTTATTACATGGCCAATGTCATCCAACTCGGGGTGCACCGTCAGTTCCATCCCAAGTTCAGCTATGATGTGGCCTTGGACTTTGGCTGGACCGGTGAGAGCAAACGCATGTACGAGAAAGCGCATCAGAACTACAACGACGGACACGAATATTTCACAGGAGACGATGCCATCCCTCTGATGGAGTATAGCTTTGCACGAGGCTTGCATCTTGCGCCATCAGTAATGTTTGAAATCAACTATAACCGCTTTGCGTTTTGCCTTGGAGGCGCATACTATCTCTGGCACGGCATCTATTACGGCACCAACCAAAAGAAGACTTGGGGCTTGGCTGAATCATCGGAAAGCAACTTCGAGGACACCTACCTGCCACCCTGCTACCGCACTTTCTACGGACGTTTGGGATTCAAGTATTATCTTGGTGAAAACCGAAATATGTTCGTGGGCAGTTTCATGAAAGTGCATGAAGCCGTCATCGACTATGCCGAGTTCACCTTCGGCATAAACCTCTACAATTGGAAAGACAGGTAATAGACCTTATTCGCCGAAATCGACTTCCTTGAGAAGATTACCCTGCTCATCGTAGAACTTCCACTTGCCGACATGCTTACCTTCTTTATAGAAGCCCTCTTGTAACAGGTTTCCATTCTCCTGCCAAACGGTAGCCTTGCCTGTACGTAAACCATTCACAAAAGTGCCAATACTTTGCACACGCCCGTCTGGAAAATAAGCTTTCCATTCACCTTCACGTTTCTCACCGTTCATGGCTCCTTCCATTTTCACTTGACCCGTCTCATAAAACTCGACTTCTTTTACACAAAGGCCTTTTTTGTTATACGATTGAGTCTTTAAAGTCTTACCATCAGGATACGTTTCAACCACTTTTTCATCTAACTGGGCCGTACACCCTACACAGGCAAGAACCACTGCCAATAATAAAAACCATCTTTTCATATCTATTTCATTTTCAATTGTTTCATCTATTAAAAAATAGCCGCATCCCGATCCCGTCTTCGTGGAACACACCATTCTCAAAGACCAAATTGCCATTCACAAAAGTTTGCGTCACACGAGAATGAGTTTGGATGCCATCGTAAGGTGTCCAGCCACATTTGGAAAACTCGTCCTTGTCGGAAATTACTTGACTTGCATTCATGTCAACTAGTGCCAAATCCGCGTAATAGCCTTCGCGGATGAAGCCTCGACGGTCGATTTGATACAAAATAGCTGGATTGTGGCACATCAGCTGTACCAATAGCGGCAAATTATCGTGCAACACATTGACCATCACTTGCAATGAATGCTGGATGGACGGGAAGCCCGACTTGCTGGTAAAGTAATCATCAGTGAACTTCTCCTCGCGCAAATGCGGGGCATGGTCGGTGCCGATGGTGTCAATCAAGCCGTCATGCAAAGCTTGAAGCAAAGCCTCCTTGTCGCGGTGCGACTTGATGGCGGGATTGCACTTAATGGCAAAACTCTTGGCCTCATAATCGTGGTTGTCGAACCACAAGTAATGAGGACAGGTCTCTGCCGTTATCTTTTTGTCTTTCAAAGGGATGTTATTCTTAAAGAGCGATAACTCCCTTTGGGTGGAGATATGCAGTACATGAAGTCTCGCGCCAAAATGCTCGGCCATGTCGACAGCCTTGAACGAGGATTTGTAGCAAGCCTCGGCGGTACGGATGAAAGGATGAATGCTCGCATCAACAACAACTTCGCCTTTGGCTGCCAAGTCCTTACAGCGAACCGTATTCTCATGAATGGTCTGCTCATCCTCACAATGTGCGGCAATCAGGCAGGGCGACTCACGGAACAAGCGCACCAAGACCTCATTCTTGTCCACCAGCATATTGCCCGTGCTGGAGCCCATGAAAAGTTTGATGCCGCACACCGTTTTTGGGTCGGTTTTCACCACTTCGGCGAGATTGTCGTTGGTCGCACCAAGATAGAAAGAATAGTTGGCCAACGATTTCTCGGCAGCGAGGTCGAACTTTTGTTGCAACAATTCCTGTGTCGTTGCTTGCGGATTGGTGTTAGGCATGTCCATGAAGGAAGTCACGCCACCCGCAACGGCGGCACGGCTTTCGGTGTAGATGTCGGCTTTGTGCGTCAAGCCTGGCTCGCGGAAATGTACATGCTCATCGATGATGCCTGGAATCAGGTATTTGCCTGTGGCGTCAATGACTTCCCAAGCCGGCCCTTCGACAAGCTCAGGGACCTGACTTTCACGTACAATCTTGGCAATCTTGCCATCCGAAACGAAAACACTTGCCACAAAGGTCTGGCCCTCGTTGACAAGTGTAGCATTTTTGATATAGTAGTTCATTATCCTTTTCTTGGTTTAATTTTACCTGTCATACCTCTCCAGCGCAGATTGATGACGCCGAACACAGCCTCGCGGAAAATACCCTTGCTCATCTTCGACTGTCCTTCGCGGCGGTCGGTAAAGATAATCGGCACTTCCTCTATCTTGAAGCCGAGTTTCCAAGCGGTGTATTTCATTTCGATTTGGAAGGCATAACCTACGAACTTGATACGGTCGAGGTCGATGGTCTCTAGCACTTTGCGCGTGTAGCACACGAAGCCTGCCGTGGTGTCGCGCACCTGCATACGAGTGACGAAACGAACGTATGCCGAGGCATAGTAGGACATCAACACACGTCCCATCGGCCAGTTCACTACATTGACGCCTGTCTTGTAGCGGGAGCCGACCGCCAAATCCGCACCGCTGGCGCAAGCATCGTGCAATCTCGCCAAGTCGTCGGGATTGTGGGAGAAGTCGGCATCCATCTCGAAGACATACTGATAGTCGCGCTCCAAAGCCCACTTGAAGCCGGTGATGTAAGCCGTGCCAAGACCCAACTTGCCTGACCTTTGAATCATGAACAGACGGTCGCTAAATTCCGTCATCAGCGTTTTCACGATGTCGGCGGTGCCGTCGGGACTGTTGTCGTCGATAATCAAGATATCAAACGCCATCGGCAGGTTGAATACGTAGCGGATAATCTTCTCGATGTTCTCTTTCTCCTTGTAAGTCGGGATGATGACCAAATTCTCTGACATACCAAATTCGTTTTCCAATCAACGTGCAAAGATAAGGGAAAATTGCATATTGGTGCAAGAGAGCACAAAAAAAGCCCACCCGAAGGCAGGCTTTTCATTTTCATTTGCTGTTTCGTTTACTCCACAACAACATTCTTCACTTCCCAAGTGGCTGAAGCATTACCGCTACTCGTGTACTTGAAACCAATGGTCACCCTTTGGCCTGCAAATTGGCTCATGTCAGCAGTGGAGTTGATGAAGGTCCAGTTGGTGCCAGCAGGCCATTGGCTGAGGTTCAGTTCAGTCCAAGTGCACTGCAGAACTTCACCGGCATAATCGGTGGAAACCATCACCGACAAACCATCAGGTGAGGCATAGTTGACAGCTTGGTCGAACTTCAGCGTGGCTGCACTGACATTCGACAGGTCGATGGTAGGCGAAACCAGCCAGCTTTCAGCAGCATAGTTTTGACCAGAGACGTATGCACTGGCTTTCATGCAAGAATATTGGGAGTCATGCTTCCAAACATAGGACAACTCTTGAGGCATAAAGACATCCTGAATGGTGAACTGGCCTTGGCCATTGCCAAAAGTCTCCGAGAAAATCTCCGTGCCTGGAGTGGGAGGAACAACGCCGCCTTCCAAAACAAAGTCAGCCTCTGTGCCGTTGCTGTCGCGTAGACCAGCCTGGTTGAAATACTTGCGAAGTTTGCCATTCACAGCAAGATGTTTGCCGAGGTTGTCAGGGTTGTCCATTAAGTTGACTTGCGTGCGGAGCGGCTTACCCGCAGGCAGGTTGACGATGATGCACTGGCTGATTTCATGGCAGGTGACATCGTCAGCAATAACCACGTTGGTGGCCAAGTCAAACGGAGCACTCCAGTTGATGTCGGCATTGCTCGTGACCGAGCTCAGGCCCGACTTCACGGCACCCACGATAAAGCCATGCACCCAAGCAATAGGTTCTTCACTTTGCAAGCCTATACCAGCAGCCACATTATATGGGTCGTCGGCAGTACCACTGCCCTCGCCTTCTCCGGGAGTGGGAGGCGTAGGAGGCGTCACACCACTACCCTCTTCGATGGTGATGCTTTGGATCTCCATCGTGCCAGCTTTGCTGTCAGTGGAGATGTATTTCACTGCGAAGGTGACCGTTTGGCCAACATATTCACTCAGCGAAATCTCCGTGGCGATGAAGTCGTTCCAATTGCTACCTTCAACCAAAACGGCAGGAACTTGCGTCCAACCAGCCATACTCGGGTCGCTGCCCCAAACGTAGTTCGTCGAAGCCCAAATGGTTACTTCATTATTAATATTATTGAAATAGCGACCAATGTAAGCCATCGTCATCTTGGCATCACTCACACCCGTGATAGCCACCGGTGATGAGATGAGCCAGTCTTCGTTGGCATAATAGCTGCCACTGACATAACCCGTCATCTTAGCCGTGTTATAGTCAATTTCCCAAGATTGGGGACCCAAAACATCAAAGGTCATGTAAGTACCAAAATCACTCGTGAACGATTGCGTGTAAGGCATATTTTGCACTTCACCGCCAGTGCCCGGGCCAGGAGGAGGCGTTGGGCCGCTGCCTTCTTGGATACAAATACTCTGCACCTCTATAGTACCAGCCTTGTTATTATCGGAAAGATATTTCACGGCCACACAAACCTTCTTACCAACATATTGGGAGAGGTCTATTGTGGTGGAAGCGAATTCGTTCCAGTTAGAACCTTCCGTCCAAGTAGCGGGAAGCTGTTCCCAGTTGGCTAAATTCGGATCGCCAGAGGTATAGTCTGAAGAAACCCATACCGTGACGTCTTCATTCACATTGTTGAAATATCGTGCGATATAGGACACTGTCATACTGGCACTCGTAACGTTCTCCAAAGAGACCCTAGCAGAAATCAGCCAATCTTCATTTTCATAGTTCGTACTGTTTTCATAACCCGTCATCTTGGCAGTGTTGTAGTCAATCTCCCAATGCTGAGTACCTTTTACATCATAGGTCGTGTAGGATCCAAACGAAGAGCTAAAAAACTCACAATACGGCAAGTCATTGGCACCACCTGGAACATATCCGTCAAATTCCAACTCGCTGGCTGAGCGCAACAAAAGTTGCCATGTGCTGTTGTAAACCGTAGCGATGGCCGTCAAATTGCCCGTACCCTGAGGCAGAGAGTCGTTGGCAAAGTTAGCGTAGTTGCTCGTGCGCACGATGACATTGCTTGAAGGATTCATAGGGTCAATCAAAGTACGATTACCATAAGTGGTGGGGTCGGCGAAGGTGTTTTGCTCCGTGAATCTCACATTCTCCAAACGTACCAAACCAGCGAGGTATTTGCCTTGGTTGATTTCGGCGATGGTGGCCTTGGCGGGCGTGATGGGCTTGTTGTTGGCCAAGATGACGATGTGGCCATCAGCCTCGAAATTGCTCAACTGCGGCAGGTTGTTGTACATGGCATAGGTGACGTCCTTCAGATAGATGCGGACGGAGTCGCCGATGCGCACGCCACTGACGGCGTTAAGGTACAACTCGATGGCGGCACCTGTGGCACGGTCTTGCATAAAGGCAGCCTTGTAGAGGTTGCCCGAGACCTCGTCGGCAGTGATGATGCCATACACCGAAGCGTCTTCATTGAAAACGGTGCCCGGTTCCAAGGCAAGAATTTCACTGATGGTGTAAACCCTTCCTATCGGCAGGTCTTGGATAGGTGGCGTTGGATACTCTTTCTTGCAGGCGGTGAACAATGTGCCCACCATGGCAAGTAGCAGAAATGCGTTGAATACTCTTTTTTTCATATCGTTGTGTATTTAATTGTTAATCGTTGATTTGTTTGGCTGTAAGCTATAAGCCTTAAGCAGAAAGCAACTGTAGCAGTTAGCTTATGGCTTAAAGCTTACGGCTTACTTCCTTACCGTTATACTGACAAAGAAATTCGTTCCATACATATAGGAGTACTTGTCGGGGAACATGTCGGGGTTGTTGGCATTGAAGCGCAATTGCTCGTAACCATAGAGAATGGTGCTCTTGTTGTTGAGGATGTTGTTGACACTCAAGTTGAAGAGGAAATAGTAACCCTTGTATCGCTTCGAGAAACCGCCGTAGAAGTCAAGTGTGAAGGCGGGCTTCAGCGGGGTTTCGTTCAGTACAAGAGGAATGCGGATGTCGCCTTGGGCGTAGTGCAGCATGCCCTCCTTGGTGTGGTTATATGGGTTCACGTCGAAGTACATATTGGCCATATAGTTTCCGTTGAGGCTCACCCACCAGTATTTCGGCGAGTTGTACTTGATGCCCAATGAAGCCACGGTCTCAGGACCTGCAGAAACATGGTAGTCTTTCAGGTAAGCCACGCTGTTTTGGATGTAAGCCGTGGTATTATTGTCGTCATAGACCGAGAAAATCGGGTTGTTGTCATACGCATGGATGCCGTTGGCAGCCGCCGCCTGCAAGGTGATGGTCGGGGTGACGTTCCACTCTGCTCCCATTTCCACGCCAATGCTCTTCTGGTTGATGTTGGTCATGATGAAGTTGACAAACTCGCTGGTGTAGGAGTTGGCACTGGTGGTAGTATTTTGGAACACGTTTTCGCAATAGAAACTGCGGTTCCAAATGAGGTTTCTGTATGCGTAGTGGTAACCCGTCAAGCGGAACTTGAACTCTGGCGAGCGATAGAGGTAGCTCAAATCCATAGCCAAAATGCGCTCGCTCTTGAGGTCGCCTTCCACGATGGTGTGTCGGGTGCGGGGCGACACATAAATGTCCCTGAACTGCGGGGCTTGGGTCATTAAGGCCATGTTGGCCACAAGGTGGTTACGTCCGTTGATGGCGTAGGTCACACCGGCCTTCAAGCTTGGGTCGAAGAAGTTGTGCATCTTGTCCTTGCCGTAAGAGTTATCAGCGAAAGAACCGCTCTTCCAAAGACCTTCGCGCCAAATTTGGGTGAACTCAGCCTGCAAGCCCAAATAGAAGTCAAAATTTCCGACGAGCCAGTTGATTTGGTCCCAAATGCGGCCATAGTTGCGGTTGGCGTAGTAGTTGTATCCGATGATATCGCCCACCCTGGCTACATGGTTAGGATTCAGCAGGTTGGTTTGGCACTCGTCTGATTCAAGGCTTTCGGCATACTTATTAATATCATAGTAGTAATCGCCGCCAAGCAGGTCGTTGATGCTTTCGTAGTAATGCGTACGCGATGCGCTCACCGCGAAGCCACCTGTCATGATCAAGTTGGGTTGGAACTCATGCTTGAAGTATGTGGCGTTACCCATTTGACGTTTGTCGTAGTGACGTTCGGCAAGGATGTACTTGGAGGCTGCTCCAGTAACCGTATTACCTTCTTGGCCATTGGCGTTCTGCACAGTGAAGAGGTGGTTGCGATTAGCATTGTACAAGGCATCCCAGTCGATTTGCGTCACTTTGGGGTCACGCATTCTCCATGCAAGGAGTTGGTTTTCGTATTCCAAGGTGCTGTGGGCGTTGGTCAAATAATAACTCGGGAGGTTCTTGTAGTAATCGGGACGCGGGTCTTTGGCCTCACCCCATTCGAGCGAAGTCTGGCTGCCTGGGCCACTGAAGTAGTACAACGAAGTGTTGAACTCAGTGCGTTTGTTGGGCGTCCAATACCAAGTGAGTTGCGCCATGGGCTGATGATAGTTGCTCACGCGCGAGTTGCGTATGACTTGCTTGCCATTGGCATCAACGGTCTGATAGCCCCAGTTAGGATTATAGTAGTTGGTGCCGACTTTGTCGTAAATTTCTTGCACCACAGGAGCCGAGCCGCCGCGTTGCGAAGGTGCGCCGAACACAGTGAGGTCGAGGCTGTGTTTGTCATTGATCTTCTTCTCCACAGAGAGGAAGTAACTGTAAGCCTGATAGAAAGTGCCCTCGGTATAGCCCTTGCCCGCATAGCGACCGCTTGCGGCAGCCATCATGTACCATCCGTTACCCATCTCGCCCGTGCCGATGGAAGCCATGACGCGGTGGTTGTAGGAACGGTTGCTGAAGGCATAGCTCAGCGAAACCTGCTTGCGGTACTGCGAGGCACGTGTTGAATAAGCTGTGAGGCCACCGAGGCCGCCAAAGCCAGCATCGGTCTTGCCGAGACCTTCAACGAGCATCGAGTTGCGGAAGGCATCGTTGAGGCCACCCCAGTTAGAGAAGACGGGACGTCCCGTCTCAGGGTCATTCATCAGGATGCCGTTGATCATCACGTCGCTGTACTTCGAGTCGTTGCCACGCACACGATAGCGCAGCGAGCCGAAGTTGTAGGCCGCAATGCTGTTGAACACGTCACGTGACGAGTTGAGCAAGGTGGAGGCATCGTTGACCGAGGTGGAGGACTCCTCAAAGTCGGAATCCATCAGAATCACCGTCGGCAAGTCGTTTTGGTTCAGGTCGGTTGAGTCGATGACTTGGGCTGTAAGCCGCGACACCATCAACAAAGGAACCGCCAATAATAGTAGGAATTTCTTCATATTGAACTTTTTATGATTATTCGTTGGGTTTTATGTGAATTAAACGGACAAAAATAGGAAAAAGTTCTTTTGTTGCCATCATTTTTATTGGATTAATTTGCTACCTTTGCCGCGTTATCAACCCTAATACCATGCTATCCATGAACAAACATTTCTTTTTCATATTTGCCCTTTTGGCTTTCGGCCTCGGTATAAACCGCGCCTCCGCCCAAGAACAGCAAGCCTATAAGGTCGGTTTGGTCGGCTTCTATAACCTGGAGAACCTCTTCGACACCATCAACGACCCGAACAAAAACGACGAGGAGTTTCTGCCCCAAGGCGTCAACCAATGGAACTCGGAGAAATACCTATCCAAGCTCCATAACATGGCTTACGCCATCTCCACCATCGGCACCGACTGGACGCCCGACGGTGTGGCTGTTTTAGGCATGTGCGAAATGGAGAACCGCACCGTGTTGGAGGACCTTGTGGCCCAACCCGAGCTGAAGGACCGCAACTACCAGATTGTACACTATGACTCTCCCGACCGCCGTGGCGTGGATGTGGGTTTGATTTATAATCCGAAATATTTTAAGCTGACCAACAGCAAGTCATACCGCACCATCGTCCCCGACGACCCCGAGTTCATCACCCGCGACCAACTGGTCGTCTCCGGCCTCTTCGATGGCGAGATGATGCACTTCATCGTCATGCACTGGCCTTCGCGTGCCGGTGGCGAGAAACGCTCCATGCCTGGCCGTATTGCAGCCGCCAACTTATGCCGCCACATCGCCGACAGCATCATGCGTGAGGACCAAAGCGCCAAAATCATCATGATGGGCGACTACAACGACTACCCTGACAGCAAGAGCGTGACGAACTATCTTCGTGCCTCGGGCGACATGAAAGACCTGCGCGACGGCGAGTTTTTCAACCCCATGTATGACCTGCACAAGAAAGGCTATGGCACCAACTACTACCGCGATGCGCCCGGCGTGCTCGACCAGATGATTCTCACCCCTGCCCTGCTGCCCAACGGCTACGACAGCTACCAGTTCAAGAACGCGAAGGTCCACAACAAGGAGTTCTTGAAGCAGCATGGTGGCAAATACAACGGCTATCCTTTCCGCACCTTCGGCAGCGGCGTCTGGATGGGTGGTTACAGCGACCACTTCCCGG
>CAMJRR010000022.1 GCA_946408345.1 uncultured Bacteroidales bacterium
ATGCAAAAATAGGAATAATTCTAATTTATGTCAATCAAAAAAACAGCAAGCCATCGAATACCGCCGACATCGCGACTTGTCGTATTATGCCAACAAGCTCTGCAAAAGCGCCAAGTACCTTTCGCGGGTCATTATGGAAGCTACGGGGCGGAGCACCACCGACTGGATAGAGCGTTGCGTCATCATGGATGCAAAGGCGCAACTCAGCTCCACCCCAAAACGAGTCTCCGAAATCAGCGACGACCTGAATTTTGCCTCGCCCTCGTTTTTCGGCAAATATTTCAAGCGGATCACGGGGCTTTCGCCAAGGGATTTTCGTGAGGCGATAATAATCAATTGAACACGCACCGATGTTTATAAGTACGGTAACAGGAGTTGCAGGAAATGCATTTACTTCCTTTTCGGTTTCGCTAACGGCAATTCCTTGCATGTCGCTCGTACAAGTTTGGCGATATAATCGCGGTCGTCCACATCTTCGATGAAGAAGTAGTCTTTCGCGCCATCGTAAGGTGGACGCATTTCGACGCTACGCAATAGCGAACGGCCTGCCTCGGTCGGTTTCATGTAGAAACGGTTGTCGCAGACGAGGCCAAAGATAACGCCGTCGCAGTAGATGCCGTAGTCGCCGAACATCTTTTTCACGGTGATCTCGCCTGCACCAGCGCATTGGTCGGCGATGTATTGAACGAAGTCGGGGTTGCTTGCCATGGTGGGTTATTCTTTGTTATTGCGCAAAGGTACGAAAAAATCCGCAACCAAGCCTATGCCTGAATTACGGAATGCTTCTTTGTTTATTTCGTTTTTATTGTTTTGATATTCAATTATTTAATATATCAAGACTCTCTTTCAACAGCATTAAACTCATCCAAAGTCAGAATCTTTAACTTCGGGTAAGGAAGCGATTTGAGTCGGTTGAAATGATTGTCTTCGGAAATATACGCAAATGTTTTCCACGCAGTTCGTCCAACTTGGCTTGGTCGAACTTGCCCTCGTCCCACAGTTTGTCAATAGCCTTTTGCGCCAGTTCAGCAAAAAAGAGCGACAAAGTCAGTTTCAATGCGTCCAAATCTTCCTTTGTAGTGACATTGGCAGCCGCGTTCATCAGTTCCAATTGTGCCATTTCCGAGTAACTCATAATCAATTCCTTTCCATATATCGATGGCAAAGATAATCATTTTTTACCAATTAGCAGGTAAAGAGTCAAATAAATGCGACACAAGCTTAATTTGGCACCGAAATCAAGGTCAAGAAATACCTTGCGGCGGTTTAGTCAGTATCATCATTTTTTCATCAACCTATCATAAAATAAAGAAAAAGTTGTATTTTTACATCCATAATTTATGGTTATAATTCTATGAGCAAGTCGCGAAACTAACCACTGTTTCGCGTCCTGTTTCATATAACCCAACATCTTATTTATGGCCTATTGCCGCTTCGCCTCATAGCCGATGTCAGTGATGGCCTTGATGACAGCCTCGTCCGTGACGCTGCCTTTGATGGTGGCGGTGCCAGCAGCGAGGTCGACGTTTACCTCATCGATGCCCTGCAAGCCTTGCAGGGTCTTTTCCACATTGGCGCGGCAGTGGTTGCACATCATGCCGTCCACTTTGAACACTCTTGTTTCCATAGTCTTATCTTTTTTCTTTGGTACAAATCTCATGATGAGCGCATAAACAAGCAGGCAGCCCAACACGATGCTACAAATCACGTTGAACAAGGCTGGCGTAGCATGGCAGCAGGCGTGAGTAAGCACCAGATGAGAGGTGAACCACTCACGAGGCAGCAGATAATCCACACCCAAACCGAAGGCAAAGGCACCCAAGGTGATTGACAGCAGATAGAGCCACAGCGTCTTCCGTCCCAGTACCTTACGGATGACTAGGATGGAAGCCATGTTGGAGGCTGGCCCTGCCATCAGCAGGACGAGTGCCGCACCGGGCGTGATGCCTTTGAGCATCAGCGCGACGGCAATCGGGATGGAACCCGTGGCGCACACATACATCGGGATGGAGATGGCCAGCATCACCAGCATGCTCAGGATGGGCGTGCCGGCAAAACGCAGGAAGAAATCGTCGGGCACGAAAACCGTAATCAGTCCCGCGATGACCAAGCCCAGCACGAGCCATCGGCCGATGTCCTGTATCATGTCCACGAAGCCATATCGCAAAGCCTCCAGACACTTCTGCCAAAAACTGAGTTTCGGCTTGTCTTCAGCCTGCTTTTGTACGGCCTCATTAGGCTCATTGCGCGTGGCCATAGTCACTATGCCACCACCAAACAGAGCCGTGACAAGTGCCGCCACAGGCCGTAGGATGGCGAAGGGAACGCCCAACAGCGAGGCAGTGGCCAAGATGGAATCGACACCCGTTTGTGGCGTGGCAATCAGGAACGAGGTGGTGGCACCTTTTGAGGCCCCTTCTTTCCGCAGCGACATGGCCGTAGGGATCACGCCGCAAGAGCAAAGGGGAAGCGGTACCCCGAGAAGCGCCGCCCAAATGACGCTGCTGAAGCTGTTTTTGCCAAGATAACGCCGATACAGGCTGGCTGGCACAAACGAGTGCAGCAATCCCGCAAATGCGAATCCCAGCAGCAGATACGGCGACATCTCATTGACTAAAGCCCAAATTTCACGCATGGTTGCAATCCTTCTAAAATTGGCTGCAAAGGTACGAAAATGATTAATTCAATCCTTCGGCAGACTTTTTCATCACACGCTCGGCCAGTCGCATGGCGAGCATGGCGATGGGTAGGGTCAATGCCATGACGACAATCAGCATGGGGAGGTTGTCGATGACGGGTTTCATCAGCTCGTCATAGCCGGCAGGCATCTCTTCGATAGCAGCGGCAAGCGAGCCTTCGGTGTCGGTCCACCAATGAAGGGTGTAGGCAAAAAACGAGAAAGCGAAGGGAACGAAGCTCCAGCGGACACCCTTCAGCGTGTCGTAGCCTTTCATCTTTCGGAGAATCTCGGCCAATGCGGTCAAAACAACCGTTCCAATGATGTAAGCCAGATCGGCTTCGCCCGCTATCAAGAACAGGACGAAGATGAAGCCGTTCAGGGCTGTTGCCGCCCCGAAGCCACGGATGAGGGTGCAGGTATAGAGGTAGATAAAGGCGGACACCAGCGGCAAAACCGCACCGATATACGCATAGCATGCAGGGTGGATGGCGCCACTTGCAGCACCCATAATAAACAAGGCCAGATAAGCGATGGCCATCAGGAAGACTTTTAATACTGTTTTCATAGATTTACTTTTAGATGTTTGACACTGCAAAGTAATGGCCATTTCAAAAACCGTGAAATCCCTATTGATGGGTAATGTCAAGGGGTCTTATCCCAAGTTTCGATGATTGAAGTCTCAATGCGCAAAAACAAACCCCAAATAGCATCTTACACCTGTAGGCATTTCTTTCCCTTCAAAATTGCCGACCCGCTCAACCCCATCCATTTGGCTTCCCATGGGGTCATAAACATGCCGTTGATGGTGTCAATGAGCTCAACCTCTTCATAGCCCATGCCTTTCAGTTTCTTGACAAAAACCTGCATGTCGCCATATTTGAATCGGGAGAAAATGTCATGAATGGCGAAGGTGCCGCCTTTCTTCAGCACACGCAGGGTTTCCAACAAAATGGCTTGTCGGTCGCGGCTCGGGATGTTATGATAGACATAGTTGCTGGTCACCGCATCGAAAGTCTCGTCTGCAAAGTCGAGTTTCAAAGCGTTGCCTTGGCCGAAATGGGTATTACTCATGCCCTCGGCCTGTGCGTTTTGTTCGCATAAGGCAAGGCTATAGGAAGCATATTCTTTGCCCCAGCGGTCAATGCCGAACATCTCGGATTTAGGATTGCGTTTGGCGCAAGCGATGGCCAGTGCGCCACTTCCGCAGCCCACATCGAGACCTTTGCCGCCTTCGGGAAGGGTGACATATACGGCAACGCCGTTAATGATCTGTTTCGACATCTGACGCTTGCCGTTGTAGGAGAAAGCACGATGCAACAGCCACATCCATAGTGTCACCAAGGCCAGCACGATGGCGAGCACAAGGAAAACGATTTTCAGGACAGTCTTTAACGTTCCGGCGGCAAGCAGTCCACTCACGCCAAAGACCAGGAATAATAACAGGCTGGCCAATGCGCCGCCCAAAGTCCCAAGGATCATGCCTTTGGGCATCTAGTTTTTGTAGTTGGGTTTCTTTTTCTTTACTGCTGTTTTCATAGGCTTACTTTTAGTTGTTTGACACTGCAAAGTAATGGCCATTTCAAAAATCGCGAAATCCCTATTGATGGGTAATGTCAAGGGATCTTATCCCAAGTTTCGATGATGTTTGAAAATAACCGCCGCAAAGGTTGAGAGAACCCTTGCGGCGGTTAAGTTTTCAAAGTTGACGTGGATATTAGTCCATAGCAGTGATTTCGCTTTCGCGGATAATCACATCGGCAATAACCTCTGTCTCATCTGCTGGTTTGATTGCCTTGTTGGTATTCTGCTCGTTCCGACGTGCGATGTTGTCAGAAAAACTGCGTATGTCAAACCGCAAAATTGTTGTTCTTTAAGAACGAAAATAATCCGCAATCCAAGTCTATGCCTGAATTGCGGAACATCTTTCATAAACCACCTTTTCAGTATGTAATCAATGAAGATGGCAAAATCTTGTCAACAATCACATAATCACCTTCGATGTGGAATATGGCTGTCAACTTTCGCCTACAAAGCGGCAATGTCTTTGCTTCACTATGGTAGCGTTTCGGCAATTTCCAAGGAGATTCGGGTCTCATGGTTGCCAAATAACTCAAATCCGATAGTTCGTCCAATAAGTTTTGTGTGTATCGTTCGGCATGTTCAGGCCGTGAAACGCTGATGATGAAATCAGAAATTGCCCCAATGTCCAATAGGACGGTCTCACTCAATATGACTTTCTTTACGGTCATATTTTGCTTTTGACGGTAGCCATCAATTCTTGTCCGAATTGTTCCAAAGAGACGTACTTCTTCGGCTGGTCCATATTGCGCATATCTCGTTCAATGGATTCCAACCAATAGGCACGCTGTTCAGGTGTAAGGTTGTCTTGCAATATAGCAAGGTCAATTTCTTCTACGGTGTCAATCACTGGTTCCATCACAAAATCATTTTTCATAGTGCAAAATTACACAATTTTTCAAATTGGGAAGGCTTTTTTTCAAATTTCAGAGGAAATGTCACAAATAGAAGAAAAGAAAATCCGCAACCTAAGCCTTCGCCAGAGTTGCGGATTCTTGGGGCATTGCAATCTTTGCGCAGTATGTCAAAAACTTTTTTGTAATTTTGCAGTGTCGTTATCTTCTGGTTCTGTTCAATGGACTTCGGCGGAATCGGATGAAACGTCGCGAAAATGTCAAAAAGGAGTCCCGTTTATTTATATGAATTTATATGAAACAGTATCGTAAATTATTAGCGCTTATGCTCTTACTAATAGTAAGTGGCGGCGTATTTGCACAAGATCTTTTCGACAAGGCAAAGTTGGATAATTACTTTGATATACTTGAAGAAAACAACAAGTTTATGGGAAGTGTTGCCGTCACGAAGAACGGGGAGATTATCTACACAAAAACAGTCGGCTTCGCTGAGGTCGAAAACAATGTAAAAGCAACTGAAAAATCCAAATATAGAATTGGTTCCGTCTCGAAATCGTTTACAGCGGTTCTGGTTTTAAAGGCGGTTGAAGAAAAGAAAATAGACCTTGACCAAACGATTGACAAATGGTTTCCGACAATCGCAAATTCACAGAAAATAACAGTAAGGCATTTGCTAAGCCATAGGAGCGGAATACACGATTTTACACACAACGATGACTATCTGTCCTGGTGCACGCAGCCTAAGACAGAAAAAGAAATGCTTGGGATTATTGAAAACGGCGGCAGCGACTTCGAACCCGACAGCACGGCAGACTACAGCAATTCGAACTATGTGCTGTTGACATACATGCTTGAAAAGATTTTCTCGAAACCCTATTCCGACCTGTTGCAGGAATACATTGTCGAGCCAATTGGTTTGGCTGACACATACGTTTTTGGCAAAACCAATCCTAACGACAACGAATGCCGATCATATCGCTTCTTGGGTTCTTGGGTGGTTGAAAACGAAACGGACTGCACTGTTCCGATGGGGGCAGGTGCAATAGTGTCAACGCCGACCGACTTGACAAAATTCGCAGACGTTTTGTTTGGTGGAAGGCTTCTGACGAATGAAAGTCTCGAAATGATGAAAACCATCAAGGACGAATACGGTCTTGGACTGTTCGAGATTCCTTTTGGCGATAACATTGGTTTAGGGCACACGGGTGCAATAGATGGTTTTGTTTCTGTTTATTCGCATTATGCAGATGGAAATGTTTCGTATGCCTTGACTTCTAACGGGCTTAATTTTAAACTCGGAGATATTAAAAAGGCGGTTTTAGGCGCAGTTTACGGCAAACCTTATGAGTTGCCGGAATTCTATAATGTCGCTTCGGAGGACTTGGACGTTTATTTAGGCGAGTATGTTTCCGCGGAACTCGGTTTGGATATTATTGTAACAAAAGAAGGAAACACATTGATTGCGCAGATTGGCGATGATGTTTTTGCGTTTGAAGCAGTTGACAAGGACAAATTTAAGTATGACCCGATAGAGGCAACATTTGAATTTGATCCGGAAAAGAACACAATGACTTTATTTCAACATGGAGTAGAATTAGTTTTTCAAAAGAAAAAATAGTTTTCTGGTGAGTTGGACCTGTTTGGCCTTTACCGACAAAGCTGCCACTGGTCGGTAATGCCGCCAGTCCCCATCCTCACGCATAACGATACCGCTCCTTGTGCTTTTTGAGCATCGCAACGGACAACGCCAACGACAGCACCTCGGCGCAGATGATGGCGAACCAGATGCCATCAACACCGAACAGGGCTGGCAGGATAAACACCGCAGCAGTTTCAAACACCAACGTTCGCACCGTGGAGATGATAGCCGAGACTTTGCCGTTGTTCAAGGCGGTGAAGAACGAGGAGGCGTAGAAGTTGAAACCTACCAAGAGATAGGAGAGACCGTAAATGCGAAACGCTTTGCAGGTAAGGGCGTAAAGTTCCGCATCATAACCCACGAAGATCTTGGTAAGCGGCGCGACGGTCAGTTCCAACAGCAGGGTCAGCACCAAACCCATCACGGCGATGAGCTTCAAGCTGCGCTGGAACACGTTCTTCAGCTCGGCGTGGTTTTGCGCCCCATAGTTGTAGCTCACGATGGGTGCCGTGCCTTCGGCATAGCCAAAAAAGACCCCGAAAAAGATAAATTGCACATACATGATGACACCGTATGCCGCCACGCCGTTTTCGCCGATATATTTCATCAACTGATAGTTGTAGCATATTGAGAGGATGCTGCCCGAGATGCTGGCAAAGAACTCGCTCATGCCGTTGGTGACTGACCGCCCCAAGGCCTTTCCGTCGAAGACCGGGCGAACGAAATGCAGCAGCGACTTGTTGGGCAGGATGAAGAAAAGGAAAGGCATCAAGCCGCCCACCGCCGAAGCGATGAAAGTGGCCCATGCCGCTCCGCGCAAGCCCATGTCGAATACCACGATGAGGAGATAGTCCAAAAGGATGTTGAGCAGGCCTGAAACCACGGTGAACACCAATCCCAACTGTGGTCGCTCAGCAGTCACCAGAAAGCCTTGGAACATGCTCTGAAGGATAAAGAAAGGCAAGGCCATCAAGAGGATACGGCCGTAAAGCACACAACTGTCCATCATGCTGGCATCGGCACCGAGGAGGATGGCGATGCGCTCCAAAAACGTCAGGCCTATTCCGCCGAAGATGACACCTGACACGAAACTGGCCACGACAAGCATAGAGAAGATGCTGTTGGCTTTGCCTCGGTCGCCCTCGCCAAGGGTCTTGGCCACCAAAGCGCTTCCACCCGTGCCCAACACCGAGCCTACCACGCCAATCAGGAACAGGAACGGCATCATTAGGTTGACGGCGGCGAAAGGCGTTTTACCCACAAAGTTGGACACGAACACACCGTCAACCACACTATAGACGGAGGTGAAGATCATCATGGCGATGGTGGGCAGCGTGAAGCGCAGCAGCTTGCGGTAGCCGAAATGGTCGGAGAGGGTGATGGTGGACATGGTGGTTTTATTAGGGGTCGCAAAAATACAAAAAAGCCGCAATCCAAGACTTCGCCTAAATTGCGGATTGTTTTGCGCAAAATACCTGTTCAGTATGTAGTCAGCAACGACGGCAAAACTTGTCGGCAAAAACACAATCATATCTTGCTTTTGACGGCAGCCATTAGTTCTTGTCCAAATTGTTCCAAAGAGATGTATTTCTTTGGCTGGTCCATATTGCGCATGTCGCGTTCAATGGAGCCCGGCCAATAGTTTAACGAGATATTTGGATTGTTGAAGAAAACTCTATTTGCCATATACATACCGTAACATGAAATTACGATAGGATCCATTGTAGCGATTTTTCGCCCTTTCCAATGGCCTGTTTTTTGAAACGAAATCAGCCAACAAATTTTCTATCGCTTGCGATACAGATGGGAGGAACTCTATAGAGTTATATTCTTTCTCATAATAATAACCCAGTTTGCAATAATTGACCATCTCTTTTCCTATCAGTGTGTTAGAGGATTCTTTAAGACTTTGAGCATCTCCAATTTTAGAAAGGAAATCGCCAAATTTAGTGTTCACAATTTCCACAAGTTTTTCTTCGTCAAAGCCATTCTCATTAATGAAAAAGTCTATGAACTCTTGGTTGGAATCAAACAAGCATTTGTATTCAACAAATTTTGTGCTGACAAATTGCTCCAAAAGTGGCATGATTTCAGAAATGGCTAAACAACGACTATTAAATTCTGTTTTACTAGTCAGGAAAGGTACTTCCTTGAAATTGTTCTTTTGAGTGTTTCTATAATAATCATATATCAGACTTAAACCAAAATCACGATTCTTATACGTTTTATTCACATAATAAACGAATTCGTTCCATGGATTATGATCTTTCGAATCGGTCTTGATTCTACGACACAAATCACGGATCGTCTCAATTTTTTTCTGTTTTTGAGACTCCATCGAATTAATGGAATCCGTCAATAATGACATTTCTGTCATATACTGATTGTAGTCGAAAACATATTCAGACATTACACTATTCAAGTCTGAATTGTCGCATTTTAAGTCGTCATAAGAAACCTTAATAGACTCGTTTGACTCAAAGTCTCCTTTGAAATAGTAATTGTACAATCTTCCTTGATAACGATATTGGAATAGCAGCGAATTAGTGTTCAAATAACCTTGATAACGATAGAGATTCAATGGAATGATTGTCCCAATTTCCATATTTCCAAGAATCTTGGCTTCTTCAATTGGCATGTGGGCAGTCATTACAACAGGTGCTTGCTCTCTGTCATCTTTTTCGTTGATTTTGTGGAAAACCCTCAAAGAGTAAGTCTCACTGTCGGCATCATAGCCAAGTCCCTTTTCATCAAAGTTGTGAAAAAACTGACTTATACAATGCCAAGAACAAATGGAATCATATTTTTCCATTGCCTGACTTTGCAACCGTGAAAGGTATTCTTCTCTCTTCTCATATTCGCCCTTTTTCGCCCACGAAATAAAAGCAGATTTGATATTTCGGTTTAAAGTCTCTACTCCAGAGTTCCTTTCTTTTTCACGAGCATCGTCTACGGAAGTTCGCTTTTTTTCAACTTGTGCTCTTTGTGGAAAGTACCATTTTGCAATGGATTTAAACTCATTCATTACTTGATATTCGTAATATGTTTCTGGCTCTGTCAAAGATGATACTCCAAAAAGAGTGGTCATGAAGTTTTCGTGAGCAAGCATCAAATCATATTCATTATCAGAATTTTCAATAGCTTTTGCATAAGTTAATCCTAATGTCATCTGGTCATAAGGCGACAGAGATTCCATTACCTTAACTATTTTTTCCATCGCTTCAGTTGCCAAGTCACAACGCGATTTCTCATAAGGTGTAAAATCGTTGTAATCATATAAACCTTGTTGCGCTTTTACATTAAGCGTACTTGCAAGTAATCCAATCATAATAAACATGATGGATAGTTTCATTGAGCCTATCAAAGGTTTTTTAATTGTAGTTAAAGTATTCATTATTATGTAGAATTAAAGATTACCAAGTTGATATTTCCAAATACAAGTCAACTAATTGGGTCGCTCTTATTTCATATTGTGCGGAAGTTTTTGGCAAACCGAATTGTTGTACACTTGAGTCAGTTGCATCCCAAAACGACGGAGCAGAATCTTCAACTTTTCTACCATGTAATTTATTCACAATCAAGTCGAGAATTTTGCTTCCAAGCCCTGTTTTTCCATCATTTGGTGTCTCAACAGCAACTCTGTTTTTGCGAAGCCATAGTATAATTTCATCGGCTCCAATTCTAATTGTTCTTTCCATGATTAAATCCCTATTTGTGTGTCGGGCACAACTTTTAGTTTGCCTACTCTATAATGCAGTTTTCGGCTTCCCTGTTATTATTGTGTTAGAAGCATTCTGCCATTATTCAACAAAAAAAGCGCGGAACGTTTTCTTATCCACGCTCTGAGGCTCTGCAATGCCTGTAAAAGTTGATAAGTCCACGCCCGCGCTAACGCACGAGCGTTCGCAGACTTATTCGTAACTTTTACTCAATGGAATTTGCAGATTTCAGAGCAGTGCCGAATAAATAGCAAACGTTATGATTTTTAATATGTTAGTTTAACTATTTTTCTTTGTTTGTTTTGTTTTTATTGTTTTGATATTCGATTAATATGTCTTTTCCGTTTATCAAGGGCAAAGATAGTCTTTTTCTTATATCATAAAGCTTTTACTTCAAAAGCTTTTTGCTTTCCACTTCTTCCAAAACACTCATTTGCTGAATGGCAATCTGATTGAGTTTGACAAGTCTTTCTCTTTGGGGAATTCCTTCATTGATGAAAACAGCATTGAGATTTTCCATGTTCGACAAACAAATGAGCTGGTTGATAGAGGCATAATCGCGAATGTTGCCTTTCAGGTCAGGGTTTAATTCACGCCACTCCTTGGCTGTCATTCCGAATAATGCCACGTTTAACACGTCTGCTTCGTTGGCATAAATAATGGATTGTTGCGCAGGGGTCAATTCCATAGGAATCAAATTCTGCTTGATGGCATCCGTGTGAATGTGATAGTTGATTTTCGAGAGTTCGCGCTTTGCCGACCAACCAAGCTGTTTCTGCTCTTCTTCTTTAAGCCGTTGGAATTCTCTCAAAAGGTATAGCTTGAATTGAGGCGAAACCCATGAGGCAAATTCAAACGCAAGATCCTTGTGGGCGTATGTTCCACCATACCTACCTGCTTTTGCGATAATGCCGATGGCATTGGTTTTTTCAATCCATTGCTTTACTGACAGGATGAAACGATTAAGTCCAGCCATGTTTTTAATTCCCTCGAATTCGGGGGAATTAAAATTCGGATTGTACATTCCTTCCCAAATGCCAAGAAACTCGATGGTGTTCTTGTTTCGCAGCCATTTTTCAATCAGAGCCAACCCATTGTCAATGTTTCTTACCATATCTGTCAAAGAGATGTAATCTTTCTCATTGATTTCCAATATGGTAATTTCCGCATTATCAACTACTATTTTTGCCATGTCTAAAATAGATTATCAATTCGCAAAAATACTCATTTTTTGCAAACAATTCATAGGGGTGTGGAAAATCACTCTATCCCCCCGCAAACTGCCTTAAAAAGATTAATTCTGCTCTGCTGACCCTCCAACCAGTCTGCGATCTGTTGCAGTTGGGCGTCGAGCCAGGCACTCTGGGCGATGAGTACTTCCAAATAGCTGGTGTTGGCATACTGCATGGTCAAGCGGCTGTTCTCGTAGGCTCGTTGGGCGGCTTCCAGCTGCTTGGTGCGTGCTTCCTCGCGGGTGCTACAGGCTCGGCAGTCGGCCAGTGCATCACGCACCTCAGCACCTGCCACGAGCAAGGCCTTCTCGAAGGCTATCTGCGCCTGCTCCTGTTGGGATTGTGCCACTTTTAGGTTGGCTTTCAGACGCCCTTGGGCGAACAAGGGCTGCGTCAGCGAGCAGATGGCATTGAGCAGTATCTGATAGGGATTGATGGTCACGCCGTTGTTGGTCCATCCGGCACTCCCGTTGATGCTTAAGGTGGGGTAGAACTCCGACCGGGCCACCTTCACATTGCTGAAAGATGCTCTCAAATGTTGTTCCGCCGCCAGCACATCGGGACGGGAGGCCAAGGCTTCCAAGGGGATAGCACGCTCCGTGTCAATGACAATGCCTTTCACTTCTTCCCATGAAGCTCGCGCTATGGTATCAGGTTGACGGTTGAGCAATAAACAAAGTGCGGTTTCCGCTTTCCGAATCTGCGCTTCGAGCATGGGCAAAGTGGTCAGCGCGCCTTGATAGGACGCCTCCGCCTGACTGACGGCAGCTTCGTTCTGCTGCCCGACTTCCTTCATCGCCCGAAGCACCCGCAGGTTCTCCGCCTGAATGCGGATGCCCTCTTGCGTAATGGCATACTGCTTATCAAGCATCACCAGAGTGTAGTAGGCATTGGCCACCTCGGCAATGAGTTGAATTTGTGCGTATTTCAGCTGTGCCGAGTCTTTCTCCAACTCCGCTAAGGCCATCTCTTTCTGATGGTGCCGCTTGCCTCCGAAGCTCAGTTCCCAACTCATCGTCAGTGGTAGCTCGTAGGTGTAGTTCGCGGCCTCGTTTCGCGCTTTTGAGACTGTGCCTGAAGGCGCCAACGAAAACGCGGGCAGGTAACTCAACCTTGCCTGTTTCAGCATTGCCGCCGACTGCTCCAAAGACAGTTGCGCCGTTCGCAGGTCGGTATTGTTTTCCAAGGCCTCGCTGATATAGCTTTGCAGCAGCGGGTCAGTAAAAGTCTGTTGCCATGATTGTGCAGCCAGCATCTTTGCCCCGAGGGCTATAATGAATAATAAGACAACCCTTTTCATGACAATTCCTCCTTCTTTCCCATTGGCTTGAACCGTTCCTGAATCTTCTGGAAAATCGCAAACAACCCAGGCACGGTGAGCAGCAGCCCCAAGGTGCCGAACAACATGCCGCCTACGAGACACACACCGATGGTACGGCTGCCGTTGGCTCCCACGCCGCTGGCGAACATCAAGGGCAACATGCCGAAAATCATGGTGAGCGAGGTCATCAGCACGGGACGCAGACGCATCTTCGCACTGACGAAAGCCGAATCGGAGATGGACAGACCCTCACGACGGTTTTGTGAAGCATACTCGGTGAGGAGGATAGCGGTTTTGGCCAGCAAACCCATCAGCATGATGATGCCCACCTGGAAATAGATATTGTTTTCCACCCCAAAGAGCTTGGCGAAGAGCAGACTGCCCACCATGCCGAAAGGCACAGCCAGCATCACGGCCAAGGGGATGAAGAGGCTCTCATAGAGGGCCACCATCACCAAATAAACGAACACCAGGCAGATGATGAAGATGATGATGACGCGGTTGCCCTGCTGGCTCTCCTCGCGAGTGATGCCGTCAAACTCGATGCTGTAGCCTACGGGAAGCTCCTGAGCGGCCAGTTTTTGGATGGCACTGATAGCCTTTCCGGTGCTGCTGCCTGGAGCCACATTGCCCGACACACCGATGCTACTGAACATGTTGAAGCTGCTCAGCGACTGCGGCATGTACTCCTTGGTGAGCGTGACAAACTGGCTGATGGGCAGCATCGCTCCCGAATCGGAACGGACAAACAGGTTGTCCAACGACTCGGGCGTGGTGCGGTCGGAAGGACGCAGCTGCAAGCTGACCTGATACACCTTGTTGTATTTGTTGAAGTTGGAGATGTAGTCGCCGCCCAAGTAGGCACCCAACTCGTTGAGCACCGTGACCGGCGAGATGCCCGCCCGCTTGCAATGCGACACGTCCACATCCACCTTGTATTGCGGATAGTTGACATCGTAGTTCGAATAAATCTCGCCGATTTCAGGCCGTTCGGTCAGTTTCTCCACAAAGCGGTCGGTGATGGTCTTCAAGGTGCGGATGTCGGTGCCGTTGCGGTCTTGCACGGAGAACTCGAAGCCGCCGCCACCGCCATAGCCTTCAATCATGCCGGGTTCCATCACAAAAGCCTGCGCCTCGCGCTCTTGGGCCATTATCTCGCTGATTTGTTCCATCACGGCGGTGGAGGTGTTGTTGCGCCCACGGCGTTGTTTCCAAGGCTTAAGTTGCACGAAAATGGAGGCACCGTTGCTGCCTGCACCTACGCCAACCACGCCGCCCACTGACTCAACGGCAGGCAACTGCTGTATCTGCTCACAGGCGCGGTCCATGATGCCACGGGTCTTCTCCATGGTGTAGCCGGAAGGCGCGGTGATGTCAACGAAGAGCGTCCCCACATCCTCGTTGGGCACAAAACCTGTGGGGATGACCTTGAATAACAGTACCACGAGGGCCAATGCCGCTACCACGCTGAGGGCCACCAACTTCTTCCGTTTGATAAGGTGCTTCAGTACATTCAAATAATGTCCTAATAAAGCCTGAAATGCAGTGTTGTAGGCTCTCGTGACTTTTTTAGTGAAGGAGCCTTCGCTTCCCGAAGGTTTCAGTAGCAGTGCGCATAGGGCAGGAGCAAGGGTCAAAGCATTGATGAAAGAGATGCCTACGGCCACCGCCATCGATAAGCCGAACTGTTTGAAGAAGATGCCAGTTGTGCCGCCCATGAATGACACGGGGATAAAAATGACCATGAACACCAAAGTAGTGGTGAATAAGGTCACAGACAGTCCTTTCATGGCATCGATGGCGGCTTTGTAGGCCGATTGGTAACCTGCATCGAAGTTGGCTTTTACGGCCTCCACCACTACGATGGAGTCGTCAACCACGGTACCGATGACCAACACCAAGGCAAAGAGCGTCAGCAGGTTGACGGAGAAGCCCGCGACCTTCATGAAGGCAAAGGTGCCGATGAGCGACACGAGAATGCCAAGTGCAGGTATCAAAGTGGCGCGGAAGTCCTGCAAGAAGAGGAACACGACCACCAGCACCAACACCATGGCAATCAGCAAGGTGATGATGACCTCGCGGATGGAGGCAAACAGGAAGTCGTTGGTGTTGTCGAAGGTGACAATCTTGACGTCCTTGGGTAGTTTTTGGTTCAACTCATCAAGCAGTTTGTCGATGGCGAGGTTGATTTTGGTGGCGTTGGAGCCTGCCACCTGATGCACGGAGCCCATCACGCCCGGATGACCGTTGATTCTGTTGGTGAAGTCGTAGTCCGATTGTCCCAACTCAATGTCGGCCACATCTTTGAGATGCAGTTCCTCTCCCGTTGGGAGAGAGGCGATCACGAGGTTCTCAAACTCTGAGACTTCCGTTTTACGTCCCGTATAGCGCAAGACATATTGGAACACATTTTCGGAATTCTGGCCCAATGCGCCCACTGAAGCCTCTATATTCTGTTCGGCCAGCACAGTGCTGATGTCGCTGGGCATCAGCTTATAGCGGGCCATCACATCGGGCTTGAGCCAGATGCGTAGGGCGTATTGCGAGCCCCACACTTCCACCTTGCCCACACCCTTGATACGGAGGATGGCGGGACGCAGGTTGTTGTAAAAATAATTGCTCAAGAAGTTCTCATCGTAGGTGCCGTTGGGACTTTCCAGGGCGATGATGCGGAGCTGCCCCGGCTGCTGCTTCTCGGTGGAAACACCGATTTGCAGCACCTCGGCGGGCAGTTGCGCTTGTGCCTGGATGACACGGTTCTGCACGTTGACGGCGGCCAAATCGGCATTGGCGCCCTGCTCGAAGAATATGGTGATGCTGCCTGAGCCGTTGCTCGCCGATGACTTCATGTAGGTCATTCCGTCCACACCGTTAATGGCTTCTTCCAAGGGCGTCACCACGCTTTTCAGCACCGTCTCGGCACTCGCACCCGGATAGCTAGCCCATACGTTGATGGCGGGCGGTGCAATGTCGGGATAGCGCTCCACGGGCAGCGAAGTGAGTGCAATCACACCCAATGCCACGATGATGACGCTGATCACCATCGACAACAGCGGCCTGTCTATAAATGTCTTTACCTTCATAACTCTAAACTCTAAACTCTAAACTCTCAACTATCCTAGCTCCTTCCTGCACAAATCCAGCCCCTTTAGCAATAATCACATCACCGACCGAAAGTCCCTCCATCACCACATAGTCCTTGCCGTTGTTTTGGTTTTCCACTTGGATGATGGTAGAGACGGCTTTGCCATCCACCACTTTCATCACGTACACCTTGTCTTGGATGCTATAGGTAGCTTCTTGCGGAATCACGATGGCGTTGGCGTGAACTGTAGGCATGACGATTTTTGCCGTGCCGCCACTGAGCAGGATGCCTTCGGGGTTGTCGAACAAGGCGCATACCGACACCGCTCCCGTCTGCTCGTCGATGATGCCGCTGATGCTCTCCACGTGGCCTGTGCGTTCGTAAAACTGTCCGTTAGGAAATTGTAGCCGCAGTTCGGGCATCGCATTGATGGCTGCCGTGAAGCTTTTGTATTCCGACAGATATTCCATAATCTTAGCTTCGGTCATGGAGAAATACACGCGCATTTGGTCGTTGTCGGAGATGCGAGTCAGGCCGTATGCAATGGATGGGCCTACGTAATCGCCTTTGCGGTAGGGTATTCTGCCGACCACACCGTCCGATGGGCTTCGCAACTCGGTATAACTGAGGTTGTTTCGGGCGGAGGTGAGCGATGCCTGCGCCGCCGCGTGATTGGCTTTGGCCACTGCGAGGTCGCTTTTGGCTGCGGCCAACTCGTAGTCGGAGATGACGTTTTGGTCGTGGAGTTTCTGCTTGCCTTCAAACTCTAACTGTGCCTTTTCCAAAGCGGCACTCATCTGCTGCACATTGGCCGAGGCTTCCGCCACAGCGTCTCTCCAAACGGCATCGTCGATGCGGAACAGCAATTGACCAGCCTTTACGCGGTCGCCTTCCTTCACATAGATGCCTTGCAGATAGCCTTCGATGCGTGGAATGATGCTGATGTCCTGCAAACCCTTGATGGTGGCTGCATATTCGGTGTTTATCTCGAAATCGCGTGAGGCGATGGTCAGCAATTCATGGCATTGCGACGCGTCAAGATCGCTTTCTTGTTGGTGGCTTGATGCGCATGAGAGCATCAGCAGCGGGATGATGATCAAGAGGAAATTTTTCATATTACTTTCTAATCACTTTCTGGAACCTAAACATTTCATCATCGTCCATTTCGGGACCAGCCTCTTCCTGTTGCACACGCGGGTCTGGATGGTGTTTGGTGAAAAACTCCACGATGTGGAAACCGCATTTGTTGACGTAGAAGTGGATGTTGCGCTTCTCGAAATAGGGCGTGCAAGTCTCCCAAACAATAATTTCAGGATACATCTTTTCGATGAGGCACCAGGCAGCATAGCCAATGCCTTTGCTGTGGACATCGGGTTTCACAAACAGCAATTCCAGTTCGCCACGAAGAAAGGCTTTGTCAATGGAGACGACCACACCGCCTACCTTTTCTCCGTCCAAAAGGATGCGATAAGCCTTGCCGTTGTTGATGGACTGCTCAATGGTGTCGCGTGAGATGATTTCGCCATCTTTCTCAAAATGGTCGTCACGCACCCCAAACTCCTCCGTGGCGCCATACTTGAACGCCCATTGGTTGTCGAGGATGAACTGCTCCTTGTCGTCAGGCTCCAAGGGAGCCAAGGTCACTTGTGGTTGGTTGCTCATAAAGGTATTGTTTTGAGCTGCAAAATTACGGAGGTTGCCGCAGGCAATTGGCA
Source organism: uncultured Bacteroidales bacterium (assembly GCA_946408345.1). Taxonomy (GTDB): domain Bacteria; phylum Bacteroidota; class Bacteroidia; order Bacteroidales; family F082; genus Limimorpha. The sequence goes on from CAMJRR010000022.1 coordinate 17,824, forward strand.
AACAAATCAGCCTTTAAATGTCACTTTTCAGTCCAAAATGGGTTGTTTTTGGTGAAAAACAACTATTTTTTGGGATATTATGTCATTTTTCAGACTTGTTTTTCATCTTCTTCCTATGGGTAAATACTATAACACCCCGATGGCCTGTTAAAGCTTCCCTATCGATGGAGCTATAGGGACGGCGGGGGATGCGCCCAAATAATAATAAAAAATATTTTTGACTGAGATAATGGAGTAAATTACTATTTTTGTCGCAACTTAAATGACGACAGGATGACACCCGAAGAAGTAATTATCAGAACACAAACAATTCTAAAAGAGAATTCAAAAGACTGGCAAGAGCGTTATGTCAATTATTTGACAAAATCAGTTGAAAACATACCTTCGATTGTCGAAAAGCGACAACTGTTTCATAAATGGGGAAATCTTAATGTTTATTTCACTATTGGTAGAGCCAAAGATAATTCGGGTGATTTTGACCTAAGGTATCAAGGGCAAAGTGTGGGAAGCGTTAATGTATCAAAAGAAGGTAAGGTTACACTTCACATTAGCGAAGAACAATATAAAAACAATTGTAATGAAAAATACTTTATTGGATATCCAAAGAGTATTTGTCTACCAAGTGGGAAAGAAGGATACGACTGGAAAAAATCAGTTGAAGCCAAAGAGTTTAGAAAATATTATAAGAGTCACCTAGAAAAGCAGGGTCATCAAGAGCATAAGTATGAGAATCAACTTCTAGTTGAATTTTTCAAAGAACATAGCGACAAGTCTCTTTGTGGAATACAACCAGTCACAATTGGTGATAGTGATTTGTTTTTCCAATTAACTACACCGTTAACAGCGAGTACATCTGAAATTAAATATGCTCCCCAAAAAGGTGGTGGAATAGATATTTTGGCTCGTAGAAATAGAGTATTAACTATATTTGAGCTTAAAGATGAGTTTAAGACAAAAGGAGAAAATCCAGAAAAAGTAATTTGTCAAGCAATTGCTTATGCAACTTTTATTGTAGAGTTATGTGGCACAAAAGCTAAAGATAAGTTTTGGGAGTTTTGTGGATATAGCGGTGAAAAACATGGGAATGAGAAAATCAACGTTTCAATTCTAATGCCTGACCCAGGAGATGGAACCGTGCCTGAATTCATGCATAAAGAAAGAGTTCTTGCTGTGCCAGGTTCAAAAATGAAATTAGAATTGCATTACACCTATTATGATAAGGAAAATGCTACAATAACAAGAACTTCGTTATAGAAACAACAAAACAGGGCGGATTTGATTCCGCCCTGTTTTGTTTGTCAGATTGCTTCTACACTGGTGATAAGTTCTATCGGCCAAATGCCTCTTCCTTGCTCACTTCCGTGAATTTTGTAATGGGATACATACTCCCCTTTTCTCTTTCTGGCTTAAACTTGCTGATTGGAACGGCAACTCTTTCGTGCGCTCCAAATAGTTCTTGGAGGATGTAGTATTTATCACCTGGTATATAAAAATTTCTGGCATCGCATAGAAACTGATAATATCTACCAGATAGGTCGCGATAATACCGTGTCGTTGGCTCAGGTGTGGACACTATGCCGTTTATGCACCGTTCGACAATATCTTTAGGGCGGGCAATGTCGTTGGCCAAGGCATCGTTAATGGCTTGCTTCATCATATCTTTGCCAAGAATATACTGGTTTTCTATACAAGCAAGCTCAACATCCATCACAACTGTGCTGATGCGCTTGATGAGGAAATTGATCTCATCGGCGTTTTGCCCGTTGTGGTTGTGCGCATCGGCTTTCACCAATCTGCTTTTCTCGTTCCAATCTTCTTTATAGATGGAAACCCCTAATGTTGATTGGACACGTTCACCCATAAAGCTCCATGAAATCCTGATGAGACACTCACCGAACTTATTGGTTCGCTTTTCTAAGGTAAAACTAACTGACATGTCTATTTTGTTTTGCGAGCAAAGATAGGGAAAAAATCCTTTACGCACATAATTTACGCACTTATATTTTTACTTATTAGCTTGCTGGTTTTTAGCGGTTTACTATCAAATTGATTTCGTTGCAAAAAGGTTATTCGTATTAGTGCTTGCATAATTTGAAAAAATTCACTGTAAAAACAAAAAATATGGCAAATTGCGAATGGTGTGGGAAGTATTTTCCCGATGGAAAAGGGTACACAGGCGGCCCTCGATGGAACAGGAGGTACTACTGTTCCAAAAAATGTGCCCTGGAAGGTGAAAACAATCTGACGAGTGCCGACGAGGCAGAAGATAATCTGAGTTTTGCTCAAAGAGTGGGCAGGTTTATCAAAAAACTCATCATCACGGTCGTCATTATTTTGGTAATCTTAATCATCATAGGGATTTTATCATGAATTAAAAACAATGTTATGACAGAAACAGAGAAACTATTTGAAAAGTACGCCGAAGAAGGCGAAAAGATGGATGCCTTAGAAGCTTTGCGTCTGCTAACCAAGGCTTACATGAAAGAATGCGGGATTAGCCTAAGTATGCGAACCACGGTTTATACCGCTGCTGAGCAATGGCTGTATCACCGCCTTCCTGAACAAAACAACAATCTTTTCACGAAAGAACAAAGTGAAGAGCCATTGATTAACCTGATGCCTCTGCTATGTAAGGAATACGATCCTGAGTATTATAGTCAATGGGACATCTGCGGTGGGTTAACGCTTGCACAAGAAGGCGAAACGGTTGATGATGCTTACAAGCGCATTTGTCTCATCGCCGTTGAGGAAAGGCGTTATGACATTTCTACTCTACGCGCCTTCTGTTGGGCCATCAAGAAATATCCATACTTTTTTGAGCTATGGTTGGACGAAATGCTGAAAAGTTAAACGCAAGACAGAGTCAGAAGAGATGAATTATTGCTTTTACGCACAGCTTTTACGCACATAAATATCTAGCTATTATCTTACTGTCTTATAGCGTTTTGCAATTTTCTTGTAAAGGTTGTATTACTGCCAATCGTATTGTATAGCGAAATTTAAAAACAAACGCACCATGAGTACAAAAAAATCCCACAAAGAACAAGAGAGAAAAAGAAAGCAACAACTGGAAGCCCGCGCCAACATCGACGCCTTCCGCACCCAACTTGAAATGAAAATCAGGTACCACTTCCCCGAGCTGGGCGAAGACCACCCCGCCGTGGTCGCCGAGATGGATGCCATCTGCGCTGCCGGACTGGCCGAGGGAATGATTGTCTTGGGCAAAATGGTGACGGGAATCCGCACTGAAATGGGAGTGAATCCCGAGGCCGACAAGGGGTCGCTCATCGGGTCAATCGTGCCCTACGTGCTCGGCATCACCATGGAGAACCCGATTGAGAATGGCCAACTGGACAGCACCCTGACCAACGCTGCCGAAATCAAGACCCCGCTGCAGGTGAAGCTCTACTTTGACAACGAAGTCCGCAACCAGGTGGTGGAATGGGTGAAGGCTAACAACTTTGGCACTGTGACAGCGCGCCTCGGCCAGCCCATCGTGAAGTTGCCCAACGTGGTCGCCGAGTTCAAAAAAGTGGTCAAAGACCCAGAATATCAACATCTTTTAGAACAATAAAACCCGAAAAAAATGAATATGAAACTTACGCAACGACAAAACGACACTCTCTTGTCCATTGAAGCTGACTTTGACAAATTTGTCGCCGAGAACTTCGGCGGCATTTGTCAAGCGATGGCCAAGCGATTTAGAATCCTAATGGAACTTGAGAGTGTCCAGCGGAAACAAGGCATAGAGACGGAGAAGTTGATAGAAGTCATCAGACGTTGTGGCAGCCATCAAGCCGCATTGGATTTGCTCCCCCGTGAGTTCGGCATCAGCTTGGAAACAGCGAACTTCATCCTTAACGTAGAAATTAATGAATTAAATCAAATTCTTGACCCAGATTATTTACATTCAAAGGTCAAACAATACAGGGCCCAAGTGCGTTCTCTTATTAAGCTGAATTTGGAGTATGCCATGAACAAAAGAAAGGTTTCAGCAGACAAGGAAAATGTGTAACTTTGCTTCGATATGCAACAAAATGAGCATCATTATGACGGCCAATCAACCCAACACACAATTTATCATCCATCGTGGTTCCCATCAAATCGGTGGAAACTGCGTGGAGCTTGCGACACGCAATGCCAGGATCCTTATCGACTGCGGCTTGCCCTTGGATTACGATGAGCAAGATGTAGAGACCCAAAATGAGATTCGTGAGAATGCACGAAAATGGCTTCAAAACTGCGACGCTGTCTTCCTCAGCCACTACCATGCAGACCATTACGGGCTGCTCAATGAGGCTCCACAAGGCACCAAGGTTTACGCCACGAAGGAAACCGCTGAGCTGATGAAAATATCAGGGATGTTTGGCGAAGACCTCACGGAGTATCTGGACATTCATCCCATCGAAGACACGGTGACTATCAAAGACTTTCGTGTCACGAAATTCGACGTTGACCATTCAGCTTTTGGGGCATGTGCGTTCCTCTTTGAAGTATGTGGGAAACGTATCCTTTATAGCGGTGACATCAGGCTGCACGGGAAGAAAGGTGTGCTATACAAAAACCTTCCTCAAAACGTGGATTATCTCTTTTTGGAAGGCACTAATTTGGGCAGAGGCGTTAGGCAGAAGACGGAAACGGCCATTGAGAATGAGTTTGTCAAACAATTCTCATCCAATCCGGATAGTCTGCATCTGGTGTGGTGCTCTTCTCAAAACATCGATAGGATCGTTGCATTGTATAGGGCTTGTGTCAGAACCAACCGCGTTTTAGGTGTAGACCCCTACGCTGCGTATGCCTTGGAGCTTGCTCATCAGAATCGGCAAAGCATTCCAAACAAAACATTCCCAAGTTTGGAGATTTATTTCCCATGGTCGTTTACCAATTGGATGATTGAGAAAGACAGGCAATTGGTCCTTGACCTGCGTAGAGGGGCAACGAAATTAGACCAAACGGATTTACCTGTGAATCCTTCGAAATATGTGCTGCTATATCGCCCTAAACTTATTGGCGACCTCAACAGGTACATCTCGAAGACTAAGGTTTGTCTGACCAATTCTATTTGGGCGCAATACTGGGAGCAAGACAAAAGTGAAATCAATCGCTTGAAGGCTTGGATTGAAGATAAGCCAGGGCTTAGGCAGAAACTGCCTGACATCCACACCAGCGGCCATGCTGACGTGGCATCGCTACAAAAGATTGTCGAGCATGTTCAGCCGAAATGCATCGTTCCCATACACACGGAAATGCCCGAAAAATATAAAAAGCTTTTCCAAAGTTATACCGTTCTCGCTGTCACTGACGAAACTACAATAGATTTAACTAACACAAAGGAATAAACATGAAAATACTACATATCTCTGATACTCACGGCAAGCATCAGATTCTGAAAGATTTGCCTAATGCCGATGTCATTGTGCATACTGGTGACATCACTGAAGACGGCACCGAAGAGGAAGTCAAGGACTTCATCGAATGGTTTAGCGGCCTGTCCTATGCTCACAAGATCTTCATTGCAGGGAATCACGGCAACTGCCTATATGGTGCCAACATTGAAGGCTTGCCAGACAATGTACATTATCTCTGCAATGACAGCATCACCATTGACGGCATCAAGTTTTACGGTGTGCCTATGTTTTTGCAGGACGACCTTGACGGCAACTTCCTTGAGCTGTTTGGCCGCATCCCTGCTGATACGGATGTGCTACTTACGCATCAACCTCCATTAGGCATTCTCGATGAACAGGACGGCATCAATTATGGCGACTATACCTTTACAAACGTGTAATGGATGTAAGACCGAAATACCATCTTTTCGGACATCTGCACCACACTGAGAAAACACAGGAAGTGTTTCGGAGGGTGCGGTTTTCAAATGCGGCTGGAGGCAAGTATGGCCGATATGAATTGCTGAAGATTTGAGTCATAGGAGGGGGACTAATAGAAATGATATGCACAGGCAAAATCATGTCGATGGGCATTGTGGTTGCGCTTGGTTCTAAAGTTCGTAAGGCCTACCGCAATACAACCTTCATGATTCATCAGGTACAAGGAATTTCCATTGGCTCATTGAGAGAAATGGAAGACACGGTGGCCGAAGCCTCTCGTATCAATGACATGCTTTTTAGAATCATCAAGGAAAAAACCAAGATTACAGATGCTCAGCTTAACGATGTAATTCAGAATCGTAAGGATTGGTTTCTTACGGCTGAGGAAGCCTTGAAGTCGGGGATTGTGACGGAGATAATTTGATAGACGTTTTCTGGTCGGAGAAGGATGTAACCAACAAAACAAAATGAAAAAAGTTTTCGCAGAAAAGTGTTTTTGAGGAGTAAGCCATTGACAAAGCCTTGTTTGGCTGTATCTTTGGTTTGTTGGAAGCAAATCATTCATTTTTTCATCAAAGCCCTTGCGTGTAGTTCATAGGCCTGTCAATTGGGACAAAAATTTTTGTCACTTTTCAGTCCAAAATGGGTTATTTTTGGTAAAAAAAATACCTAATTTTGCATTCGATATGTCATTTTTCAGTTCAAACAACGCATCGCCTACAGTTTGCGGCACGACTGATTTCAGGGGATTACTCCACACTGTGGTTCCCGTTAAGGGTTGTACGCTTTTGTTATGTACGGAGGGTTGCGCCCTCGGTAACTCGCATTTTCGGCCCGTGGCCATCCGTCGTGGGACTTTGGTGCCGCTTTTCACTTTTTCGCGATTCACCATCGAGCGCACCTCGTCGCGCTTTGCATGTCGTTTTGTCGAGATGAGCGACCCCACCATTGCCGATTTCACCGTCAACTTCAACTCGCCTGTGTTTTGGGATTTCCTTTATCGGCATCCTGTCTTCACCATCGAGAAGCCGGCGCAACGGCTTGCAGAAGAATGGTTTGGACGGATGGGATGGATCGTTCGAACCTTCGACGGTGAAATCTGCCAACAGATGGTTTACAGCGAACTGCACAACCTCTTCATCGCCATTGAGCAACGGATTGCCCGGCTTTTTCCACCCGAGGTTCACGATGAGAAATCGGCCGTTTGGAGCATCCCCGACCGCCTCAACGCGCTTCTGGACCAGCATATCCACCATGAACGCAGCGTGAAGTTCTATGCTTCCGAACTATGCCTCAGTCCCGACTATCTGAACAAAATCTGCCACCGCCTGATGAAGACCTCCACAAAAGCCCTCATCAACGACACGGTCATCTATGAACTCAAACGCTACCTTGCTGAGACCGACCTCACCGTAGAGGAAATCGCTGCCCGCATGAACTACGACAATGTTTCCTACCTCTGCCGTTTCTTCCGCAATGCTACGGGACAATCCATGATGGAGTTTCGTAGGAAACAGCGGTGAAGAGAAAAGTGCGAATATTCACAATAAACCAGTATCTTTGCCAAAAATATCCCTTATGCAAAACCTCATCGTCAGCCCCATCACTATTGAGCATTTGAACCAATATGGTGCCATTTATGCAACGGCGTTTTCAGGTGAACCGTGGAACGACAACTGGTCGGTGGAAGACGCCATCATCCATGTCCGCGAATTACTTGAATGCCAACAACATTACGGCTTGGAATGTGTCGTGGATGGAGAAGTGGCAGGCTTCATTTTGGGCACTTCCATGTTGTTCCATTATGGCCGCACCTTCGAGATCAACGACCTTGCCGTTGCGCCCCAATACCAACGACAAGGCATTGCCAGCCGTTTGCTGGAACAATGCCTCTCCGACCTCAAGGCACAGGGTATTGTAGGTTTCCATCTGATTACCGCCCGCGAAGGTGTCTTGCCCGCTTTCTATGAAAGATTCGGGTTCAAGAAAGAGGAGCGGGTGATGCTGATGGGGAAGGAGTAATCAAAAAAAGCTATATCTTTGCCCCGTCGAAAGTTGGCAGAAATGAAGCGATACAAAAATAAGATAGCGTTATTCCTATTGGCAATCTATCTGCCAATGTGGTTGCTGTCGTCGTTTCATGTCCATGCTTATCCCTTGAAAGCTTCGGATGCGATTGAAGAGCAACATTCGTCGATAATGGATGAAGACGGATGTTTGCTTTGCCAGTTCCATCAACTAGCTTACGAGGAGACTCCACAAATGGTGGTTACAGTCCACCTACCAGAAACTAAGGTGGAGTCTATTCCTATGGTTCAAGATGTTGCTTCAGCTTTCGAACAACTATTCTCATCACGCGCCCCACCAGTCTTGTTGTAAATATCAGAGAATCAATTTACTGTATTTGTAACTTAACAACAAGACTAAAATGAAAAAATCATTATTTATAGCCTTGTCATTGGCGTATGGTTTGCCAATGACAGCTCAGAGTTTGCCTGACTCTACCGATATGTTTTTCAGGCATTTGGAATTAAAGGAAGTGACGGTGACGGGTGCCGTGGGCGACATGAGAATGAAAGAAACGCCTATGCCTATCGTAGTGCTTCAAGCCAAGGAACTGCATCAGTTGTCGTCCACGAATCTGATTGACGCCATCGCCAAACAACCGGGTGTGTCGCAAATCACCACGGGTGGCGGCATCTCGAAACCCATTATCCGTGGGCTGGGCTACAACCGCATTGTGGTTGTCAACGACGGCATCCGACAAGAAGGCCAACAGTGGGGCGACGAGCATGGAATAGAAATCGATGCCAACGAGGTCGGCGCGGTGGAAATCCTGAAAGGTCCCGCCAGCCTCATGTATGGCTCCGATGCCATGGGCGGCGTGTTGGTGTTCAAAGGAATGCCAACCCTGCCTGAAGGTAGTATTAAAGGCAAGGTAAATGCTGAATATCAAACAAATAACGGATTATTAGGCGCATCTTTCAATCTTGCTGGCAACCAGAAAGGCTTTACTTGGGATGCACGATTCAGCGAAAAGCACGCCCATGCCTACAAGAACCGTTTTGACGGCTATGTGCCCAACTCTCAATTCGGAGAGCGAGCCTTTTCGCTCAAAGCGGGACTGATGCGCAACTGGGGCTTCACCAACCTGAAATTCGGGTATTACAACCTCATTCCGAGCATCGTGGAAGGCGAGCGCGACTCGGTGACGGGAGGGTTGCTCACGGAAGATGACAATCTGCTGTCGTATCGTCACGGCTTGCCTTATCAGCGGGTATATCACTACAAGGCGGTTTCGGAGAGTTTCATCAATCTGTCATCTGGATACCTAAAGGTGATTGCAGGCTATCAGCAGAACCGCCGCAAGGAGTTTGAGGAGTCGGCGGACGAATGTGGCTTGTATCTGCAACTGCACACGCTGAACTATGATGTCCGTTATGTCTCGGCAGAGAAAGCGGGCTGGAAGTTCTCGACGGGATTGAATGGCATGGGGCAGAAGTCCATCAATTTGGGTGAGGAATTCCTTATTCCCGACTATGCTTTGTTTGACGCAGGCGTGTATGCAACGGCATCCAAAGTATTGGGTCGTTGGAATCTCAGTGGCGGACTCCGCTTTGATTACCGTTATTTGAACGCAAAGGGCTTGGTAGAAGACGGTGAGGTGCGTTTTGAGGACTTTACGCGACATTTTCAAGGCGTTACGGGTAGCTTGGGAGCGACATGCGAAGTCACGGAAAGGCTTAACCTGAAATTCAATCTGGCCCGAGGCTACCGTGCACCCAGCATCAGCGAGTTGGCCTCTAATGGCGAGCACGAAGGCTCGTTGAGGTATGAGATTGGAAACCACAACTTTAAGCCAGAATATAGTTGGCAGGCCGACTTGGGACTGAATTATGCCACGCGCTATTTTGAGTTGAATGCCGCTGTGTTTGCCAACCACATCAGCAACTACATCTATTTGCATCGTATCGACAGCATCATCGAGCCTGACCTAATGACTTTCGCCTATGCGCAGGGCGAGGCGATGTTGATGGGCTTCGAAGCAGGTTTTGACATTCATCCTTTCCATGCCCTTCATATTGGGTCGTCGTTTTCTTATGTCAACGCTCAGTTGCTGCACCAGCCCGAAGAGATGCGTTGGCTTCCAATGACACCGGCACCGCGCCTTTCGGCAGACGTGAAATACGAGCTCACACACGATGGTAAGGTGTTCAACAACGCCTATCTTGCTGCCCGCATGGACTGGTGTTTGAGGCAAGACCATTATTATGCAGCCTACGATACCGAGACAGCCACGCCATCTTACCTTTTGTTAGGGCTATCGGCTGGAACTGAAATCTTGGTTAAAGGCAAGAAAATCGCCGAGCTGACCTTGATTGTCGACAACCTCACGGATGTGTGCTACCAAGACCATTTGAGCCGCCTGAAATATGCGGATTGGAATGTCGTGACCAGAAGACGAGGCGTGTTCAATATGGGACGCAATGTCGTTTTCAAGCTGACGGTGCCCATTGGGTGATTCACCCCATCACAACATCCAAAACCATCATCAGCACAAAACCTACAGCAAAGCCAATGGTGCTGTGATTGGAATGCTCGCCCGACGAGGTTTCGGGAATTAGTTCCTCAACAACGACTTTTGCAACTTCGGCGACATGTCTTTTTTCATGAAGAAGATAAAAGCTGCACCAAGCATGGTGCCCAACAATGGAATCATAAGACCTATGGTAATGCCCATGATGATAATGGATTGGATTGCAAAAATACGTCAAACCAAAACCCAGGCAGGGTGAGTTCCTTGATGGAATAGCCCGGGATGGCGCTGGTGAAAAACGGGACGATTCCTAATTCGCAAATGGCTCGTTCCATTGTCTCTGGACTGGATATTTGGTAGTTTAAGGCCATGAGCAGAATTGTTTAGATGCGGTTTTTGGCTGTCAGCAGTCAGCTATCAGCCTAGTTGCTACCAAGCTGATAGCTGAAGGCTGAAAGCTGATAGCCATTCACGCCTTGTTGAACTTCTCCTTGCCTTGCTTGCAGCGTGGGCATTTCCAGTCGTCGGGAAGGTCTTCGAAAGCCACGCCATCATGCTCAGCGGGGTCATAGACATAACCGCAGATGGAGCAGATGTACTTACCAGAGGCTTCTTTCTTTGTAAAGTTCACCTCGGCGAGGACAGTCGGCACGGGGTGGTCGAGGTCCATCACGCGTTTGGCTTCCAAGTTCTCATAGCCTTGTGGCGAGTGGGTGGAGAGATAAACTGTGGGATTGTTGCGCACAAACTCGCGCACATGGTCCAAGGTCTCGCGGGCTGCGGCCAGGTCGTCGTACACCACCGAAAGTTTGTTCTCATACAAAGCCTCGTCCACGTAGGTGATGTCTCCTTGGAACATATAGAACATGCCTTCGTTCTCGGCAATCACGAGGCTGTTGCCGTTGGTGTGTCCTTTGGCCTTGATGAACCACACGCCGTCACAGATCTTCTGGCTGTCGGGGAAGTTGTGATATGCCCCGTCGGTAAAGTTCACTGGCACCAGGTTGGGTAAGCCCTGCAACTCGGCTGCCTGCATTTCTTCTGCATTCACATAGATCTTCGCATTCGGGAACGAACGGAGTTCGCCTGAATGGTCAGCGTGCTTGTGCGTGAGAAGGATTTTGGTCACTTGTTCAGGCTTATAGCCCAATGCGGCCAAGGCATCCAAATAGCTGCAGATGTCTTTGCCAGTGAAAGCAAGTGAGTTTTCATCGGGGTTTTCCTCTGGGGTGCCTGCGGGAAGCCCCGTATCCACCAAAATCACCTCCGAGCCCATGTCAATCACATAGTTTTGCAAGCTACCGCGATAGCGGATGTTTCGGTCAAACTTATCGTGCCCTTCTTCGCCGCCAAAGGCAAAGGGTTGGGTATAAAACCCGTCTTTTCTGAATTTTACTGCTTTGATGTCCATGAACATAAATATTTAGCGAAAGTGCAAAGATAAGAATAATAGTTAAAACTGCAATCTGGGCATCCGCTACTTTATCAATTTGTTTTAATCATTCATTTACAGCAAACTACCCGACAGCAAACGACAACAAACGACTACTGTCGACTACAAACGTTTGTTCAACGGCTTTGTCTTGACAAAGGTTGTTTATTTGCTGTGTATTACACAAAAGCAAGAAAACATGGATAAAAAAGCCGAAAAAAGGAAAGCTATAGCAGCTTTGAATAAAGTAATAAAGAATAAAATTGACATTGACGATGCATTCTTTTGTTCTCTCGGTTCAGTTTGCCTAAAATATGGCAATCCAGGACTGAGTGACAAAAGCTACAAAAAAGGATTTGGTGTTTCGCATATTATTTCCAAACGCGACTATGAGCATGCGAAAGACCCTAATGTGTTCCCAGAGACAGGCCTCCAGGTTGTAAAAAAGCTCATGGATGTGATAGTTTATGGAACTATAACCAAGACAATCCCTGCCAAGCAAACTGTCCATTTGCAAAAAGATGGCTTTGAGGCGGTCATTTCGCAAAACTGGAATGGCGATAAGGTAAACTGGTTGTTGACGGGTTGGAAGCAAATAAAAACTCCGACGGTAAGTAATCCTTAAAGGTCTTTCTCGTCGGAGTGTTTTTATTTCGATGTACCAAACCAGGTTAGTGCTGCTTTTGGCCTACACATCCGAAGGTTATATTTAGTCGCCAACGGACGGGAGCGAAACTGCTGCAAAATTACAACTTTTCCATGAACTCGCAAGGGGATAGTCTAAAAACTCTTATTAATTTAAATCTTAATCTGGCGTAATGGAATTTGACGAAAGAAAAACATAAGAGTTTGAAGTGCCAAATTGGCACTTCATGCACATCGGTGCAGGCCTTTGCGCCGTCACTGAAATGGCCACCGCGCCAGAGGTGATTTTGGGGATGGTGAAGTGAAAATGGATTTTTGTTTGATGTTATCTTTTTGATACTTTTTCCCATTTTTTCCGAACAAAAACAGTCTCCCGAGCCGCTCAAAACCAATTGTCTATATGGTTTTGAACTTTTTTGTTCAACATTTTCCAAAGTTTGTCTATCTTTCTTTTGCAAGGCTTGCAAACATTTCAGTAAAGAATTATTTTGTAATTTTGGAAATCGAAATAAACACATCGAAAATGCCCCAAAACGACAGAATAAACAATACAGAAAGAATTCAAAACGAAGTGTGTTTGGATGGATTCCTAGCCGAGTTCCGTCAGGCTTTACGTGACGAAATCAAGGAAATTGAAAAAAAACGGACTGTCTTCTATCCAATTGAAAGAAGGACATAGACTTTATTCTTCGAGTGGTTTTTGGTACCAATTCAAAATAGACTATTTGCCTAATATTCCAGCAGATACACCATGCAAATTGACTATCGGGAGCGAAGACCATGATGTTACAGTAATTGCTTTTGACGACAGTAGTTTAACAATTGAAGCAAAAGAAGAACTGCCGAACACTATAGCAGAAGCCAAATTGGAAAACGGCACAACTGTGCTTTTGGAACTTCTTATAAAGCGAATCGAGAATAATTCTACAAAAGCCAACCCAGCAGGACAAAGAATGATGCAAGCATCCGATGAGGAAATACAAGTAGTTGATCCAAATGGAGACATCTCTTTTGGTGACAATCTCGATGTTGCTCAAATTGAGGCTATAACAAGTGCAGTGTGCAACAATATGACTTTTATTTGGGGGCCACCAGGAACTGGGAAAACCACTGTCATTTCTCATGTCATTTCCGAATTGTTAAGAAGAGAACGGTCGGTCTTACTTGTTTCCCATACCAATTCCGCAGTGAATGGTGCCATAGAAAAAATTGACAAAAAGTATTTTTCAGAACATGGTGAAACCGAAAATGAGCAATATCCGATATTGAGACTTGGTGCAGGAGGTAGAGAACTTGAAAGCAGGCTCCAATTAGAAACGCAGATTGAAGTTGCCAGCCATGATTTGATGCTCGAGAAGGAAAGGCTTGAAAAAGAGTTTGACGAGATTCAAAAGAAGGTTGCCGAATTGAAAATAGTCATTACGGAGTTTAATTGGATACAAAACACCCAAATCGACACAATCAAGACAATCTCCAATAGCATTTCAGAAGTCTCTCTGTCTATTGACACGAAGAAGAAGCAGCTTGCCTTAATTCAGCAAGAAGTTCAAACCCAACTTGCCACTCATCCAGAGTATCAAGAAGCACTTGATTTGAAGAATGCCATTAAAAAGGCAGAAAAGGAAATTGCTCTTTTAGACGACAGAATCAATTCTATTTCATCTGAAATCAATGCTTTAACGGAGAAGGCTCAAGTTTCAAAGGATGAAATCGCAAAATATGAGCAACGCAAGGAACTAAAAGAAAAAGAGGCAAAATATTTCACTGAAAAGACAATAAACGAAAAAATAAATGAGTGTAAGAGAAAAGCTGCATTTCTGGTAGAAAGGATTGCAAAAAATGAAGAACTCATTAAGAAGGCAAGACAGGAAATTCAGCAATATGAAAGCAAAAGTTCCATTGGTAAATTCTTCTCAAGCAAGAAAGACTACGAACAAGCCATTGCCACGGTCAGTAGATTAACCGCCAAAAATGAAGAGACACAAAGGGAATTGAAAGTAACAAGGCGCAGCCAAAGTGAGTATGAAACTCAATTAGTGGAATTGATGTCCATTAAAAGCCGTTTGGCTGACATTCATACATCGAAAACAAGATTAGCTTGGGAAAATGAAATGAAATCATGTAACTCGAAAATTACCCAATTACAGAGAGAACTAGAAGAAGAGAAGAATAAAAGAGATAAAGCTATTGAATCAAAAAGAACAGCAAAAGTCTGGCTAGAAGATATCCAAGCCGTTTGCGACACTATTGACTCATTGTTGGTAAAACTTGACACAACGAAAGCTGAATTAGATTCCCTTCAAAAGAAAAACGATGGTTTTGAAAACTCATTTTCAAAACTTGTGAATGAAGAGAGAAATCTGTGTTTGGGCATATATTGTATTTACGATGGTTTTCAGCCTAATGACGTTGATAGATTACAAACCGCATTAGAAAATGCAGAGAATGATATTGTTGGAAAAGACCAAAATACCATTCAAACGGAACTTGATGATTTGGATAGCAAACAAGAAACAATTGTGGTTAAGCAGAAAGAGATAGACCAAAAAATCGCTGAGATTTCTTTGCAAGTCATCAAACAAGCAAAAGTGATTGGCACAACTTTGACGAAATCATATCTGTCTGATGAAATCCAAAACCGAACTTTCGACACAATTATTCTTGACGAGGCATCAATGGCGGCCATTCCCGCTTTATGGTGCGCCGCTCAAGTTGCAGAGAAAAACATCGTGATTGTCGGAGACTTTCTCCAATTGCCACCTATTGTTATCGCCGAAACAGACATGGCAAAGAAATGGCTTGGCAGGGACATATTTAAAGTTAGTGGAGTACAAGAATTTTTCAAATCAGGCAATTTGAACCTGAAGCCTAATTGCGTCATGTTAAACCGACAATTCCGAATGAAAAAGGAAATTGCCGATGTCGTCAATATGTATTACAAAGAGTATAGTGGCCTGTTGTCAGATGACAAATGCAAACCTATTCGTGATGGTGAAAGCGTATTTAAGGAATGGTATAATTATGACTTTGAGAAAGAATTATATACATCATTTAGAAAAGAACATAGTATTCATTTAATAGATACGCAAAGCCTTGATGCGTGGGTAACAAGTGTTCCTACAGGAAAAACAAAAAGCAGCAGATTGAATGCTTTTTCTGCTGTGTTGTCTGTGGAACTTGCATTTAAACTATTAGAAAATGTCTTTGCCAATCTTGTTGAACCTGTCAATAATCCATTGGTTCTCATAGTTGCTCCATATAAGCCACATGTGAAAAGGATTGAGCAACTAGTTTTTGACAAATACCGTGCAATGGGTTATGCTGAAGACATGAATCTCATCAAGGCAGGAACTATCCATAGTTTTCAAGGGAAAGAAGCCGATATTGTTATCTTTGACCTTGTAATAGACGAACCTCACTATATTGCCAATTTGTTTATGCAAGACGAAGAGATTAATTTTGAACTCCAAAAGATGTTCAATGTGGCTATAACAAGGGCAAGGTACAAGTTGTTCTTTGTGGGCAATTTCCAATATTGTGTGAAGAAGGCGAAATCAAATGCCCTTGGCACATTGTTGAACTATCTCATGTCAAAAAAGGGATACCCGTTAAAAGACGCAAAAACATATTTCCCCAAAATGACATATACCAGACCATCCACAAAGGGAATACAAGACCTGAAATACATGATGGAAATATGCAAGGAAGACGTGTTTCTTTCGAAACTGAAATCCGACATTCAAGCAGCCAAAAAGAAGATAATCATCTACTCGCCTTTTATGACCGAAAAAGCGGTGTCCCCTTTACTTCCGTACTTGAAGGATTCAATTAACAATGGATGTAATATAGTTGTTATCACAAAGACTATTGATGAAGTTAGTTCAGGATTACAAAGTCAAAAACGGAAATGCGAATTAGGACTCACACAAAGTGGTATCCATATTATCCATAAAAAAGGGATGCACGAAAAGGTAATTATCATTGATGATGATATTGTTTGGATCGGTTCGCTTAATGTGTTGAGTTTTGGTGGTACCACTAAAGAAGTCATGTGTAAAATCATCAGCAAGGAGGGCGCAAAGGAATTCGCAGAAATCTTTGACATACAACATGTTCTTGAAGCTACAGACGATGAAGAGGAACGAAAATGCCCAATTTGTGGCAAAGAAGTGATAATGGCTGAAAGCGACTCTGCTGGTTATTATTGGCGATGCTCAGACAAAGAAGGATGCACTTGGTCAAGACGACCAGAAGAACAATATCCGCATGATGGTAAACTTGTTTGCCCAAAATGTGGTGGTGAATACTCGTTGTCGATGAAAAACGAGCCAAGATGGGTGTGCGAGAATAATCCAAGGCATTATCGAAAAATAAGAAGGTCGGATTTGAAATTGGTAAAGATGTGGGAATCAGTTCCTAAAAAGACTATCAAAGAGGTTGAGTCATATTTTGATAAATTGGCAAAGAATAAGGGATCTGGCAAGCCCTCAAAACCCAAAAAGAAAGCAAGTCCTTCAAAAGCAAAGTCAAAAAGTAGCAAGCAAGGTAAAGAAAGAGATTTGTTTTCAAGCCAGGAAAGCAAAGAAAAAGGAGTGAAAAATGATGGTCAGTTAAGTATATTTTAAGAATCATGAATGACGAGAATCAAAAGGAATTAAGCGCTCTATTAAATTGCAACGACTTGAAAAGCAGCAAATACATGACAAATACTATGATAGATGGAATGTTTTCCATTATCAGAAATTGTCGGAGGTCGAAAACTAGAGCATCGGCAGATGCTAAAAAACTAATGCAAATATTTTTCTTGAAATGCTTAAGTTTTAAGCGTTTGCTTGATGGTGTTGGCTATGAACAAAGGATTGGAAATGAGTATTATGCATTGCCTCCGATAATAGACCATCCTACTCTGTTTTCTCTTGTAAGATCTTTATATGAAGCATTTTGTGCATTTGAACTAATATACATCCTTCCAAATACTGAAGAAAAACGGTTGGTGTTATACAATTTATTCAAAATGCAAAGTCTAAACGAACGCCAAGGTTATTATCATTGTCTTGGTCGCGAAAAGCAAAAAGAAACCGAAAAGCACGACATTGAATTGTATGGTCAAGAGATTAGGAACACAGATTTGTATAAAACACTAACTTCTGAAAACAAAAAATCTTTAGAAAATCATATCAAAAACTGTAAATATAGGATAACAATAGATTCTAATAATTCCATTAGAAAGTTTAATTGGGATAACTATGGTTTGTTAGGAATTAAAAAAGAGGTCTTTGAAGATTTATATAGTTATCTTAGTTTGAATTCACACCCATCTTTCTTATCGGTTTTGCAATTTGAAAACGCTTTTGAAATAACCAAACCAGAGAACATTTATTTCGCATGTTCGGCAACTAGATATGCTACAGCGATAATGAGTTTTTATATTGCCGATTTTTGCAAATGTTTTCCCGAAACGGATGAGGTCACAAACGAGTGGGATGACATGAAAAAGTTCTTTATAAGCTTTTATAATGAGTGCTACAGAACTCACAATGATATTTTGGAGCCATAAGCTCAGTTTTTGCAAGCCTTGCAAACCGATTTTCCTTGCAGCAATGTAGTGGATGTGTTTCCTTTGCGCACTCTAAAACACGCAAACCGTTATGGAAACAACATCAGAAAACAAAAGAAGCGCATCGTTTGTATGCAACAGAAAGGAACTTTATGCCGCATTGAGTGCTGTAAAGATGCAAAATACGGCAAAACTCACATTCAAAACCAAATTCAATGAACAAAAAATCATGTTGGTCACTTCGCGATTTGAGTTACCCATCACTTGCACGGATTGTAAAGGTCAAGACACCTCGTTTGCGCTACTGCTTTCCGACATGAAAGCGTATTGCAAAATCGTCCCCGACGAAACCATACGTTTCACATTGGAAGGCGACATACTGCAAATCAATACCACAATATTAAACGTCAAATAAGCGTTGTATACGTATTATGCCCACATACAACATCATAGGCGACATCCACGGCAGAACCAATTGGAAGGAATTGGTTGACGAAGACTGCGTCAACATCTTCGTCGGTGACTATTTTGACCCTTATACTTGGATTCCTTTCATTGAGCTGCAGCAAAACTTCCAAGAGATTATTGATTTGAAGAAGCGATTGCCCGAAAATGTTATCCTGCTCTACGGCAACCACGACTATGAGTACCTTCCAGGTATATCTGAAGAATCAAGCCGCTTTGACTTTTTGAACGCCAACAAAATCACCAAGCTGCTGACCGAAAACGAATCATTGTTTCACGGTGTCGCCTACGCCATAGGTGAACGATATATTGTGACCCATGCTGGGATTACCAAGCCTTGGATAAGGAAATACCTGCCCGAAGCCATAGACTTCCTCCCCAGCAAGATGGCAGAAGCTGTCAACACCTTGTGGCTTAACGACAAGTCCGCTTTCGGCTTTAGGAACAACGCCGATTTTGGAGATTTTTACGGCGAAAGCGTCGAGCATTCGCCCATCTGGGTTCGCCCTGTCTCGTTTGGCTACTGCAACATTTATAAAAGAACGGATGTAATCCAAATTGTCGGCCACTCGAAGGTAAAGACCATCACCGAAGACGGCAACGCCATTTATGTGGATTGCTTGGAGTCGATTACCAAGTCGAAGCGGATTATCTGGGAGTGATTTCTGCTTCTGCAAGCCTTGCAATGTCTTTTTTCTTGCTCATTTGCTGAAAAAGAGTTTGCTTTGCATCCTGAAAAACGAAAACAGATGGAATCGAATAACAACGATGAGAAAAACACCCGAGCACTCCTTGATAACCTGTTTGAGGAAGTGCGGTCTTTCCAATACGCAAGGGAAGTAAAGGCCTTGTTCGAGTATTGCCGCCGTATGCAGCACTTGTCTGCCTACAATGCGGCTTTGGTTTACACGCAACAGCCAGGCAATCGACTGGTGCTTTCAGCAAAGCAGTGGTATAAAGAAAACCGCTTGGTCAAGCCCAATTCCCGACCATTAATTATTCTTCTTCCTTTTGGACCTGTAGGCTTCGTTTATGACATTAGTGACACAGAGCCTATGTTTGGAAAGGACTCCGATAGCGAAAGGGAACGTCTGTTAGACAAATACATCAACCATCCGTATGCCACGAAACACAATGACTTGTTCGGATTCAAAACGGAACTTGACAACATGGAATACAATATGTCTTTCTTCGGCATTAAATACGAGATGATGAGGGCGGGAAGCGCGCTCGGTGCCAATATTAGAGTGCACTATAATTCAATTATCGATGTGCCAATAAAAAAGAAAGGCAAACCCGAAGACTTGAAATACAACAGCTATTTCTGGCTGGGCGTGAACGACAAAGCAGAAGCAGCCGAAGAGTTGGTCAGTTTGTCCCACGAACTTGGTCACCTGTTTTGCCACCATCTCTATGTTGATGACAAGTGGTGGAAACGTAGGAAGTTGGAAGAAAACTCCAAGGAATTTGAAGCCGAATCCACCGCATGGCTAGTATGCTCACGCTTAGGTATCGACAGCAGAAGCGTAGAATATCTTTCTGGCTACAAAGATGACGACCAGATACCTCCTGTTAGTTTCGAGAGTATTTTCCGAGCCGTAAATCAAGTGGAAAACATAATTAAACAGCGGCTGACCTACAGAGACGGCTATCTTTATAAATACGACCGTGTTTTCAAAAAACAGGCCGACACAATTGCCCAACAAGAGCAATCATAAATCACACTGCCAAACGACCAGATTGCGAGGAAGAGCAATGCGTTTTCGTTCACTCTTGAATCCGGTAATATAGTAACTCTTTGCCAATTTCTCATCCATTTGTTTTAGAAATGCTTCGCGAATGCGTGAGCACTTCTCGTTGATTGCATTTTGCGTCGGGTCTGTAACTTTGTCTATGCTGTCGCCAATTACCATCGAACTTGTCCTATTGGTTATCTTCTCGTAAATGCCACGTAATTCATCCTTGTAATCAACCAAATCTTTGAAATAAATTCCTTCCGGGTGTTTTAGGAAAAGCAGAAACACAGCCTTTGGCAGTGGCGACATCTCAATGATTTTGTTGCCATAGTCAGGCAGAACAATTTCATAATTTGAGTTAATGGTGACGCTACTGAGCTTTTCATCTACAGGTACCATACACCTTAGCACGAATTCCTTAAAACCATTGGCGTGGAGTTGCTCCACAAATCTTTTGATTTCGACACTGATTTCTTCATCCGAGAAATTTTTGTCGGCCAAGCTCATCTTCTTTTCAAACACTGAATACAGAGTGTCATTTTCTCCAGCCTTTGGGACAGAAAAACCGATTTGGTCATTTTGGCTACATTCATTTAACCTTTCTAACAAGACGGGCTTGTATACCTTCATTTGTTCTTCCCATGACATCGTGTCAAAGGAAACCAGTGCAAAATGCTTATATGTCTTATTCAGTACATTCTCCAAACGCAGGAATCCAGCACCAATTTTGCTAAATTGTTTGACTAACCACGACTTCAACAAATCGTTGCCCAATAATGCAACGTCGTCACCCTTCCAATTGGGAAAAAGATAACGAATCTGTTCATCGGTAAAATGTTTGCAAATGTCAGGGATATAGCAAAACTCGTAATCAATCTCATGAAACCAATCCTTAATCTCGTTCAAGTGCATTTCAATGTATGATGAAAATTCAGAAATGCCGTTTGGGTCATAATAGACAACCTGATTGGGAGCCAAATAAAACTGTTTTCCCTTAATTCTCACTATTGACTCTCTACCTTTCACATTTTCAATGTCATTCATAACTGAAATTATGTTGGAAATCACCCGACAAAGATACTGCTTTTTCATTATGCAAGTGATAGTTCGCCTTGTTACTTGCGGGGAAATTGCGGTCAGCAACCGCAAAATATTATTTTGACTACTCTTGGCAACAAATTTCCCAGTTCTGCTGCATTTATAATCCATCCGTGTCGCAATATGAAGTTTTTCCTGAATTGTTGGCAGAAAAACAGAAACAAACAATCAAACATTCAGCTTGTCGATCACCTCCTGAAGGCCATTAAGGAAACGGGCGGCTTCGAAGCCGTCCATCTGGGCATGATGAAACTGGAACGAGATGGGCAAGGTCGTTTTGAACAGCCCTTGATGGTATTTGCCCCAAGCCAAGAAGGGATTGGTGAATAGCTCGGAATAGACACTCACCACACCGTCAATCTCGCATTCTGCCAAGGCCGAGGTGTCGATAGCCATATAGTCGTCACCAAGAAGGTGGTCTTCGTTTGTTTCGTGAACCTGGCGCGTCAGGCGCAAATAGTCTTCATTGAACTGGCGAAGATCCGCTGAAAACGGGATGTCACAAAGGTGGGCGTCGCCGTTCATGGTCTTCACGACAGTCATCACTGCCAGACGGTCGTACTGCCATAAGTGCCCTCCCGCAGGCAGTGTATAGAACTCCTGAATGCCGCTGGCCGCTTGACCGATACACCAGCACATCAGCATGTTCGTCTTCATCCCGTTTCGTTTGGCAACCCTGATCAGTCTGCCGACATTAAAGGTTTTGACTATCGTCACTTTCGGCATGCCAGCCGTTTTCCACAGCTCAAACGCCCGTCCGCGCGGTGATTCTTTAGGGTCAATCTCTTTCTTCATTGCTGTTGTTTTGCCGCAAAGGTACAAAAAATCCGCAACCCAAGCCTTCGCCTGAATTGCGGATTTTTCGTTGGACCTTGTCCGATTATTTCAACGTGTCATACTGCTCATCGCTGACAGGCTCCAGCCACTCGTTGCTGTTGCCGGGTTGGGCATTGGCATGGTAGGTGAGGTGCTGCATCCAGCTGTCTTTGGCGGCACCGTGCCAGTGCTTCACGCCTTCGGGAACGGCGATGACGGTGCCAGGGACCAACGGAATGGCTTCCTTGCCCCATTCCTGGTACCAACCGCGACCACTCACACAGATCAACATCTGCACGGCACCGTGGTGGATGTGCCAGTTGTTGCGGCAGCCAGGCTCGAAGCTGACATTGCAGAGGCCAGTTGCGGGATCGAGGACGGCGAGATAGCTGTTGCCAATGAAATATTGGGCGTATGCCGTATTAGGCTCACCGATAGGCCAGGGTGACTGTGCACACACCACATCGGTCTTGCCGTCCACAGCGGCGGCGATGGCAGCCTCACAACGCAAAGCCTCAGCTTGCAATCCTGCGGCTTTCAAAGCCACTGGGATGTTGCGCAACTGCTCCTCTGTGACACCCATGTTCAAGGCACCGCGCACATGCGCCTGAAGCTGCGGCATCACGTTCTCCAAGCCGCTCAACGCACTCACGGTGATGAGCTCGCGGTCGGCGTGGGTGAGGTTGTCGCGGGCGAAGATGTCGCCGAAGAGATGGGCTTTCAAATAGTAGTCCTCGGCAGGACAAAACGCATAGTTAAAAGGTTGTCCAGAAAGTTTGGTTTGTACTTCCGTACCTTGGGCCAAAGCATTGTAATGGCTCGGCAGCGGTGATGCCTCAACACCTTCTTCAGTAGCTTTGCCTTCGTTTTGGCGTTGCTCCAAAACCTTCTGCAAAGTGCCAAGGGCATTCAAAGAACGCGGGAATCCCGTGTAGGCATAGAGTTGCGACAGGGCTTCCTTGATTTGGCTGACCGTCAAGCCGGCATCCAAGCCGTCGTTGATGG
>CAMJRR010000023.1 GCA_946408345.1 uncultured Bacteroidales bacterium
TGGTCATCCCCGAAATGTTCAACAAGACGGAAGTCACTTTCGATGCCATCATCAAGCTGGTGGTCAGTTCCATCGTGAAGCGTAAGCTGTTGGGAGTCAACTATGGTGTGGTCATCATCAGCGAAGGTGTATTCCACTTCATGAGCGACGAGGAAATCGAGAAGTCGGGAGTGGCCTTTACCTACGATGAGCACGGCCATCCTGAATTAGGCAACGTCAGTAAGGCACATATCTTCAACCTCTTGCTGCAACAGCGTCTGAAAGCTTTAGGCATCAACGTGAAGAGTCGTCCCGTCGAAATCGGTTACGGCATCCGTTGTGTCGAGCCCAATGGCTACGACCTGACCTATTGTTCGTTGCTGGGCTACGGTGTGAAGAAACTCTTCGACAAGGGTGTGAGCGGTGCCATGGTGACCACTAACCCGAAGGGTGAAATCATGCCGTTGTATCTGAAGGATGTGGAAGACGAGAACGGTAAGATTAAGCCGCGTCTTGTCAACCTGAATGGCCCGAAGGCCGAGTTGATTTTCAACGACGGTCTGCAATACATTATGCCTGCCGATTACGAAGCTGCTAAGGCTTACCTGCCCAATCCTGAAGAATACGATTTCAAGAAGATTTTGAAGTGGTAATGCGTTGTAGGGCTGTCATATCACGGTAGCCGCTGCTTGTCAAACCATCAGCGGCTGCCACGGTGTGACAGCCCTACAACCACGGTGTGACAGCCCTACAGACCAAAAACAGAAAGCCGCCCCGATATTACGAGGCGGCTTTCAACATTTATGAAAACAAAACCTTTATTTCCGTAAATTGACCTTTTGAATAGTCACACCATTTTCAGTCTCAATGCGAACGAGGTACATACCCGATTCGAAGCGGCTCAGGTCGAGGACAATGCTACCTTCGGCAGTCACTTCTTGCAATTTTTGTCCCAGAAGGTTGCTGAGGCAGATGTGCATCGTGCCTTGGCCTTCAATGTTGAGCATACCGTTAGTTGGGTTGGGGTAGACATCGATGTTTTTATCGGTATTCTCTTCGATATCGGTGATCCAGAACCCCACATCCCACCATTCCGATTCGCATTGCTCTTCTCCACGGATATAAACGCAGTTGACAGAGTAGTAGACGAATTCGCTTTGAATCAAATCGTATGTATTGTCGAAGTACTCGTAGCTATTGTTGCCATCGTAAGGGATTTCAGCGACGAGTACCTCGTCCTTGTAAGCTCCTGTTGAGCGAAGCACTTTGAAGTGATGCAGGTTGGCTGTGATGTCGGGGCGGTCCCATGAGATATAGGCACCATATTCTTCGCCATTATGCCATTGGTATTCGCCTTGTAGGTTCTGTACAGGATAGCAGGTCAGCGGAGCTTCCTCGCAGTTGTTCTCGTAGGTCATGAAGATGCCGTCTTCGAGGTCGGCGGAGGTGTAGAGTTCATTGCCTTCGTAGTCTAAAATAGTGAAGGAGCATTCAAAGTCGGTGTCGTGTTCTTCGTAGGCATGATACCAGCCGTGGTTCCAGATGAAGTTGAGGTTGCCACGCAGCAAAGGCAAGTCAACGACTAAATCCGAGCCTTGCGTCATGGTGATTACTGCAATGCGTTGTCCGCTTTCAGAGGTTACGCTGATGGCAGCACCTTTCCAGCCGTTGCCACCGTCGTCGTGGAGTTGGAAGACGACGTTGCATTTCTCGCCAACCAGGATTTTGCGGTAGGTGGTGCGGCTGATGCCGGCTTCGTTGGTCACGTAGATAGCATATTCGTAAAGGCCGGGTTCGAGACCGTTGTCTTCGTATTCCATGTCGGCTCCCACTTGGGTATCAGTCAGTTCGGCGATGACCTCAAAGTTGCGGCGGATGGTGATAGAGGTGATGTTAGTCAAGTCGTTGCCGTTAAGGTCGGTGGTTGGATTGGTCCATGAGAGTCTGACACCATCTAAGAAGGACATTTCTACTGTTTGCATGTTCAGCACGCTGTCGGGACGGCTGTAGTAAACGTCGCCTTGTGGGATGATATGACCTGTGAAGCCGTTCATCTGGTTAAAAGCGTATCGAGTGGTATTGAGGGCACCGATGGGACACCAAGCATTATCGCGACCGCTCCAACCCCAATTGAAGTGGAAGTAGTCGTTCTCGTCGTAG
Source organism: uncultured Bacteroidales bacterium (assembly GCA_946408345.1). Taxonomy (GTDB): domain Bacteria; phylum Bacteroidota; class Bacteroidia; order Bacteroidales; family F082; genus Limimorpha. Next base: position 2,140 of record CAMJRR010000023.1, read on the forward strand.
CCATCGCACACGTAAGCGTGACCACCGGCACCGCTGTCGTCCTGACCGCTATAATACAAGGGTAGATGTTCGTCCAAACCTCCATTTTTCAGCATCTGGGCCCATTCTTCGTTGGAATAGCCCCAACCTGGCCACCAATTGCCATAGTTAGTCACATGGTCTTCGCAGTTGTAACGGAAATAGTTGCGCAGAGCGTGCGGCACATCTTCGGAATAGGCGCCGCTTCCTTCGCCGCTATACTGCATGTCGACGGAAATGCCGAGGTGGTGCAGCAACTGTGCCGTTTCGAAGTATTCCTCTTCAGTGCTGGTTGAGTCCAAAGTGTTGGGCATCAGCTCAAAATGGTACTCTGTTGCGCCGAAGTTAGCACTCTGTTGCGGATAGCCTTGGGGGTGGTAGGAATGCGAGCCCACGCCTTGGGCAGGCCATTCCCAAAACTTCATTACCATGCCCATGGCTGTAGCCACACAACCCGCATATACATGACCGCCGCTACCTGTTTCGTCTTCGGGGCATTGGCTGTTCCAGGGGAAGTTTTGGTTCCAGAGGGTTTGGCAGAGTTGGTCGACTACGGCGCGTGTTTGACCGCTGCGGTTGAGGCTACCCCTCTCGTTCACCATTTTCCATTCGGCAGCGATGTCGGGCGTGGCACTGAGGTTATGTTCGCGCACGTATTGGATTTCTTCCCGGAAGCTGTTCAGCGTGAACGCAAAGCCTTCCGAAACATTTTGAGGGTCGTATTGGCCTGTGGTGGAGTAGGCGAGGATGGGCTTCACGCGGTCGTCGCCGGCCACGATGACGAAACCTTCGCCATTTTTGACGTTGAAGACGTAATAGTCGGTGCCGCCACGTTGCAGGTCGAGGGCAGCCGAGACTAAATTCAGTTGAATGTCAGCGTTTTTCTGGCTAAGGGAAGTGGTGCTCAAGAATTTGGCACCGAGTTTTTGGGCTTTCTGTTGGTCAACAGGGCCTGCCAGCAGGCTACCGAGGGCAGCGATGAGGCAGAGGGTTAAAGTCAGTCTTTTCATATTGAGCGTTTTTGTTATTGTTTCTGAAGCGGCAAAGATAAGCGCTTTATTTCAAATAGGTGCAAGTATGCGAAAAAAATAACGGGGCATTGAAACAAAATCAAAGCCCCGTATTTGTTTGAAGTGAGAGCAGGGTTACAACTTCTGGAGAACAATATCACGCAGGTTGAAATGCCATGTCAGTGTATTACCTGAAACAGTGAATGTTATGCGGTAATCAGTGGTTTCGCCTTCATTGTGAATCATGGCTACGCCCTTACCGTCGTTGCCGTAAGTGTAGGTGCCAGTCATAACTGGTTTCTGATGAAAGTCAAGTTCTTCGCAAGTGATATCGCGTGTAAAAGTAACCTCATTGTTTTGACCGAAAGCAACCGTGTAAATTACATGGTAGTCACCGAGCTGGGCGTAGCTCTCGTCATGTGGGTTATCAAGTTGCCATGTGGTACCTTTCAAAGCACTATTGGTAGAGCTTCCATTGTTGCCACCATTGTTGTTGCCGTTGTTGTCGACTTTTGTGCAACTGGCAAAGAGCATCGTGGTCATGGCCATAAAGCATAGGATTAATTTGGAAATTTTCATAGGTTTTTTGTGTTTGTTATGAATTAAGTTTAAAGGTGATTTCAATTTATGGAGGAGGAATCTGCTTGCTCCTTCGGATTGGGACCCCATTCGTTTTCTCCAGGCTGGCTGTCTCTTGTCATCCATACTAACCAGAGAATAATAGAAACAACTAAGATGAGAAAATAAATACCAAAAGTGGCTAAAGAGCCATTAGCTATGATACTATCACCGATAATTTTAGCGATGTTCTCTGTGTTGTCAGCAAAGTTGTGATAATCGATGCCAGCATTTATCAAATCCTTAATTGCATAGAATATGAAGGAAAAAATGTAGCCGAAAAAAAGCAGCTCCGGAATGGCAATAAAGAGATAGTTCCAACCGCTTTTCCCGATGTCATGGAAACGACGCACAGTAACAGCTAGGCTTGGAATTATTTGTGCCAACCACCAAATAGATGATAGGACACCAAATAATGGAATGCAATCGAGAACAAAGCTGACCAAGAATGTGAATAGGTAAAAATACCAGTACTCGGAACGGCGTGCACGCCCTGAAAAAGTTGCATATTTTTGGAAACACGCTTTAATGGCTTCTCCGAAACTCATAGTTGTGATTTTTAGGGGTTAATACGCTGCAAATTTAGCAAGTTATTTTTAGAAAACAAATTTTTGTTTTGGAGGCTTATTAGTCGTGTCTTTCATTTTGTAGATAAAGCAGGCTTCAGAAAGCATGTCATTCCAACGTCGGATGCGGGGAGGTTGGAATCTATGCTTTCTGAAGCCGTCTTACTTATATAATTGTCGCCGCCCATAGATTCCAAATCGCACAGCCTCAGCTTGGAATGACATGGGCGGCTTGCTTTGACAAAGCTGATTAATCGCCTTTTAACTTCTTGTACCTAAATCGTTTAGGCTCTACATTGCCCAATCGCTTCATCTTGTTTTCTTCGTATTCGGAATAACTTCCCTCGAAGAAATAAACCTGCGAGTTGCCCTCGAAAGCGAGGATGTGAGTGGCCACGCGGTCGAGGAACCAACGGTCGTGGCTGATGATGACGGCGCAGCCTGCGAAGTTCTCCAAGCCTTCCTCCAAGGCACGGAGCGTGTTCACGTCGATGTCGTTGGTGGGCTCGTCGAGGAGGAGCACGTTGGCTTCTTGCTTCAAGGTCAAGGCAAGGTGCATACGGTTGCGCTCACCGCCCGACAGCACGCCAGCCTTTTTCTGCTGGTCGTTGCCGCCGAAGTTGAAGCGGGAGACGTAGGCGCGCGAGTTCATGCTGCGCTTGCCTAACTGAATGAGTTCGTTGCCGCCGCTGATGACCTCCCAGACGGTCTTCTCGGGGTCGATGTCAGCGTGCTGTTGGTCGACATAGCCGATTTTCACGGTCTCGCCGACCTCAAAGGTGCCTGAATCGGGCTTTTCCAAGCCCATGATGAGGCGGAACAGTGTGGTCTTGCCCGCACCATTCGGCCCTATGACACCCACGATGCCACCTTGCGGCAGGCTGAAGTTCAAGTTCTCGAACAACAACTTGTCGCCGTAGGCCTTGGTGACGTCATGTGCTTCAATGACTTTGCTACCCAAGCGGTCGCCATTAGGGATATAGATTTCGAGTTTCTCTTCCTTTTCCTTCACGTCCTCGTTGAGCATCTTCTCATACGACTCCAAACGTGCCTTGCCCTTGGCGTGACGCGCTTTCGGGGCCATGCGCACCCATTCCAGCTCGCGTTCGAGGGTCTTGCGGCGCTTGCTCTCGGTCTTTTCTTCCATCGCGAGGCGGGCGGTCTTCTGGTCGAGCCACGAGGAATAGTTACCCTTCCACGGGATGCCTTCGCCGCGGTCAAGTTCGAGAATCCAGCCGGCCACATGGTCGAGGAAGTAACGGTCGTGGGTGACGGCGATGACGGTGCCTTTGTATTGTTGCAAGTGGCTCTCCAACCATTGGATGCTCTCGGCGTCGAGGTGGTTGGTAGGCTCGTCAAGGAGCAAAATGTCGGGCTCTTGCAGCAACAATCTGCATAAAGCCACACGGCGGCGTTCGCCGCCGGAAAGGTTTTTTACGGGTGTGTCGCCGTCGGGACAGTTGAGGGCGTCCATGGCGCGTTCTAATTTGCTGTCGAGTTCCCAAGCGTCGTGCTGCTCGATGAGTTCTGTAAGTTCGCCTTGACGGGCAATCAGCTTGTCGAAGTCGGCATCGGGTTCTGCGAACTTGTTGTTGATTTCCTCGTATTCCTTGAGGATGTCGACGATTTCCTGCACGCCTTCTTCCACTACTTGGCGGACGGTCTTGTTGTCGTCGAGTTGTGGCTCCTGGTCGAGCATTCCGACCGAGTAGCCAGGCGAGAAGACCACTTCACCGTTATAGGACTTCTCCTTGCCTGCGATGATGCGCAGCAAGGTTGATTTTCCCGCTCCGTTCAAGCCGATGATGCCGATTTTGGCGCCATAGAAGAAGGAGAGGTAGATGTCTTTCAGGATTTGTCGTGACGGCGGGATGATTTTACTGACGCCCACCATCGAGAAGATGATTTTTTTGTCGTCGGGTTGTGCCATATTATTGATGTGTTGACTAGCTAGGATAATTGTAAACCGCAAAAATAACAAAAAAGATGATTCGGAAATGGTTTTGTTCAAACTTGTTCTCTATATTCCTTAGGTGTCATCCCAGCATTCGTCTTAAAATAGCGAGTGAATGCAGCTGGGTCGGAAAAGCCGAGTTGTTGGCTGATTTGCTGGATATTGAGATTTTTGCTGTGGCGAAGTAGCGACTTGGCTTGAACGATGACATAACCCGTAATCCATTCATTGGCGCTAATGCCGGTTTGTTTCTTGATGATGCTGCCAAAGTATTTGGGCGACAAACAAAGAAGATGGGCATAATACTGCACCTCACGGCTTTCTTGGAAATGGTTTAAAAAGGCGTTTTTAAAACGGTTAAACAATTGTTGGGCTGGGGTGAGTTCCGGTGCCGTTAAGCCGTTTTCCTGTAGGTATATCTCCATCAAATGCGTTCCTATCTCCATTTGCTTGACCAATAATTCGTCACGCTCAGGGTGGCTCAATTGACTGATGGCTTGGAGCATCATGAAATGCCCTTTCATGCCTTCGTATTGTTCATCACTCAGATGGAAAACGGAATTGTATCGATATTCGACATGCTCAAAATAGAAAGGATAGATATGCTTCAGATTTTGGAGAAAACTGGGTGAGATGACGAGCAATGAAACCAAATAATCGTCGCTATATTCTAGTATCTCCATCACATGACCAGGAGGCATCACGACAAAATCGTGTTGATGGAATTCCTTTTGTTGCTTGTCAAAAAGGTTTTTCAGACACCCCCGATGCGTTAACCAAAGCACGAAAAATGGCGATGTGTAGGCTTTCTCGTAAATAGGCACTCGGTTGATGTAATCAAATATCAATAGACCATGCTTTTTGATCTGGCCTCTTATTTCCTCCAAAGCGTTTGGCTGCATATTCATTTTATTTCGGTCATTTTGCCTACAAAAATACTTGTTATTTGAATAAAAATCGAGAAAAATTCGACCGAATGACAATTATTTCGTTCTAATCGTTACTTGATTTGTGTTGGAATAGCTCTACTTTTGTGACCGAGATGAAAAGAGCACAACGGCATCATTATCACTAGTTAGTGTCCATGTACTGACTTTTCCTATTGTTTGGCGACAAAAGTGTAATAGTCAGTTGAGTACTTTTTGTTTGTACTTCATTTTTTTTCATTTAAAGTGTGATGGTGCCGTTTTTATTTTGCTTGCATCTCAAATACCACCGCATGCGGCATCTCGAAACTGTTAGGAAAGTCAATGCGGTAACGACCATCAGCCTCCTTGCGAAGGGTGGCTTTTTTGTTGCAACCTAACACCTTGATTTTACCCATCTTCAGGCCTGCAGACGACCCGTCTGCAGGAATAGGAAAATCAAACCAATAGGTCTCAGGCACAGGACTTTCCTGTTCGTCCAAGAGAAAAATACCATAGACTTTGTCGCCCTTCTGTGTGAAGCGGAACTTGCCGTAGGTGAAGGGATAGATGGGGCGCGTGCCATAGATAGCTTCGCCGTTCACCTGCATCCACTCGCCGATTTCCTTCATGCGGAGCAGAGCGGTGTCGGGCAGGTTGCCATCGGCATCAGGACCCACATTGAGGAGGAAATTGCCGCCTTTGGCCACGATGTCGCAAAGCAGGTGGATGAGTTTGTTGGTGCTTTTGTAGGTGTCGGTCGAGACATACGACCACGAGTTGCCCATCGACATGCAAGTTTCCCAAGGGTAGGGCAGGAGCGAGTCGGGGACTTGTTGTTCTGGGGTTTGGTAATTTTCATATTTGCCACCTACCGAGCGGTCCACGATGATGAGGTCAGGGTTGTTTTCGCGTGCTATGGAGGCTACTTCTTCCATATTAATATCTTGGATGTAGCCTTGGCAGCCCAGCCAAGGGCGCGTTTCTTCGTTCACGCTCCATTCGGGACGCACCCAGCCGCCGTCGAGCCATAGGATGTCGATGTCACCGTAGTTGTGGGTAAGTTCGCGTATCTGTCTGTGGGTAAATTGTTTGTATTTCTCAAAACGCTCGGGCATGTTGGTCGGGTCGTAGTTGACATTGCGGTCGGGCGTGGCCCATTCGTGTGCCCAGTAGTCGTCGCAATGCCAGTCGGGTTTGGAGAAGTAGAGTCCGGTCCAAAGGCCTTTGTCGCGGAAGGCTTTCACCACCTCGCCTGTGATGTCAGCTTTGGGATTTTTGGAAAACGGACAACTTGGGTCGACGGTGGAGTAGGAGGTCTCCTTGGTGTCGAACATGCAGAAACCGTCATGGTGCTTTGTGGTGAAGACGACATATTTCATGCCCGTGTTTTTGGCGGCTTCAGCCCATTTTGTGGGGTCGAAGTGTTGCGGGTTGAAGGTTTTGTTAAGGTTTTGGTAATCAGTCTTGTATTGGTAATAATCTGCGCCATTTCTGTTGATCCAAGGCTCGTTGCAGATGGACCACGACTCCACCACCTCCCATTGGGCATAGATGCCCCAATGCATCATGAAGCCAAACTTCAGGTCTTGCCATTGGCTGATGCGGTTGGTGATAATAGGATCGGTTTCGGGGAGTTGGTCGTCGGTTTGGGCGAGGGCGGTCATGCAAACAAGGCATAACAGCATGGAGAAAAAGCACTTTTTCATGGTCGATCAGTTTTATCGTGCAAAGGTAGAAAAAATGAGCCTCAAATTTATTATTGATAATAAATTTGATTACTTTTGCTCGGTAAATTGGGATAAATGTATGGACGGAAAATCGCAAACGCCGCAAGATGAACGGATAAAGATACTGCAATTACTTATGCCTGAGGTGTTTGACGAAGATGACGACCAATTTCAAAACCGTTACTGCCTTGCAAATGAGAGAGAAAGGGATAGAATTTATGACGATATGAAAATGATGACTATAGATAACATATTCTTGTACAGAATGACTCATATTGAGAATATTCCACATATTCTTCGATATGGTATAGTACATCATTCTTCACCAAATCGTAATCCGAACTTTGTTTCTATTGGAGACAGAAGTTTGATTGACTTTAGAAGTACAAAGACGGTAAATGTAGCTGATCACGGTCTTGTTTTAGGAGATTTCATTCCGTTTTATTTTGGTGTGCGGATGCCGATGTTGTATGTAATTCAGCGGGGAGGTAATTATGTTGAGAAAGCAAGGAAAGCAGAGGAGATAGTATATGTGGTAGTTCCATTGAAAATGATTGCTGAAAGCAATTTGTTGTTCTATTTCTCTAACGGCCATGCGACAGATTCTCTTACAACGTTTTATGATAGGACTAGTATTGTTGACTTGCCTTCAATTATTGATTGGAACGCCGTCAAATCCAAATATTGGTCAGGTGATGGTATAGAGACGGATATTAAGCGGCGTAAACAAGCGGAATTTTTGGTGAAACAAGATTTGTCTCCCGATTTTATAGTTGGTTTTGTTTGTTATAATGAAAAGGCAAAAAATCAATTGATTACTTATGGTATTGATGGACAAAGAATTAAAGTATTTCCTAATGCATATTATTGATTATGATACATTATCTTGAAGGGAACATATTAGAATCAAAAGCAATGGCCTTGGTAAACACCGTTAATCTTGTGGGTGTTATGGGTAAAGGCATTGCTTTGCAGTTCAAAAAGCAATTTCCCGAAAACTTTAAACTATATCAGAAAGCCTGCAAAGAAAATGCAATCGGTATAGGCAGATTGTTTGTCACAAAAGAGCAAACCGTATTTGGAGTGAAAACAATCATTAATTTCCCTACTAAAACAGATTGGCGCAAACCATCGGAATATTCTTACATAGAAAAGGGCTTGGACGATCTTGTTCGCATAATTGACGAATACAATATCCAAAGTATAGCGATACCACCTTTGGGTTCAGGAAACGGTGGCCTTAATTGGGAGATCGTAAAGACAATGATTGAGGACAAATTGGCATTATTGCAAATAGAGATTATGGTGTATGAGCCAAATGCCCATATTGTTGAGAGAATGAAATCGGAAAGAGTCAAGTTGACGCCAGCGAGAGCATTGCTATTGTATGTTTTGTTTGATTTGGTGAGGCACGGGGAATATGTTTCCGAGTTCTCAAGTGAGAAAATTTGTTATTTTTTGCAAAGGTTTGGCGCTGAGAATCTTTTCAAACTGAAGTACGTACCTAATTACTATGGGCCATATTCAGGGAAGGTGAGATATGTGTTGAATGCATTGAACGGAAGTTACATTATGGGTTATAGTGATATGGATAAGAAGCCGTTTGAATCGTTATCTTTGGTTGTTGATTCTTTCGATGAAATTGAAACCTTTATCGAAAGTGATGATAATCTCAAAGATATTGCAAGAAAAACAAAGACTTTTTTGGATGGATTTTATTCTGATTTTGGTTTGGAGTTACTCTCTTCTATTGATTATTTGATGTGTCAATATGGTACTATTTCTGTTGATGAGATTTACAACCACTTATCTCAATGGAGTCATCGAAAAGGAAAAATTTTCAATGATCATAGGTTCATTGAAATTGCCAGAAAACATTTATTAGAAAGTGGTTTTACTTATTCCAATTAGTCCATGAAACTCTCCTTAGAACCCGTTTTTCACTCATTAACAGGTAATTAAGATAAAATATCAATGCGCTATGAGAATAAAATACACATTTATCGATTTGTGCATAGAAATATTATCGAAGTATAATAGCCCGATGTCGCCTGATGAAATATGGAAAAAGGCAATTGAAGATGGTTTGGCTGAAAAAATCGGCAGTGTTGGAAAAACGCCATCCGCTACTATAGGCGCAAGGCTTTATACTGATATAAAAGATAATGGAGCGAAGAGCGTTTTCGTGCAAATCTCAAAGCGTCCAGCACGGTTCATTTTACGTAATTCAGGCATTAAAGAAAAAGAAATCGAATCAGTGATTGAAAAGAAACTGAAAAACGAAGAGAAAACTGAGTACAAGTTTAACGAAAGAGACTTACACCCTCTTTTGGCAAAATATGTCTATACCAACCCACATTTTAAATGTTATGTCAAGACTATATTTCACGAAAAATCGATAAAAAGAGCTAAAGGAGCAAACGAATGGTTGCATCCTGATTTGGTGGGTGTTTATTTCCCTTTTGGCGATTACAGCAAAGAAACGACTGATTTGCAAAAATCGTTGAATGTCAATTCGATAAAACTATTTTCTTTTGAGATGAAAAAAGAGTTGAATTATTCCAATTTGCGAGAATGCTTTTTCCAAGCAGTTTCAAATTCATCTTGGGCAAACGAAGGGTATTTGGTGAGTCTTAGAATAGACGAGGATCCAAGTTTTAGAAATGAAATCCAAAGACTTTCCAATTCTTTTGGCATCGGAATCATTAAACTAAGTCCTGTGAACATAGAAGAGTCTGAAATTATTTGTAATGCCCATCATAGAGAGATTATTGATTGGGATACATTAGACCGTTTGGCGGAAGATTCGCCTGATTTTAGGGCTTTCATTTCTGACATTAAAGAAGATTTGACAGTTGCAAAAGTCAAAAGCGTGTATGACAAAATCATTTCCGATGATGATTACGAGGGCTATTTGAAGAAGAAAGGAATTATATCTTGAATAAACAAATTGGTTTTACCCAATAATTACGAAAAAACCACGATTCGCAGCAAACACTGCAAATCGTGGTTGGTTTTTCTATGTGATGCAGGAGATTATTCCTGTTCCATCATGGCTCTGACTTCCTTGGCTTTCACGGTGTAGATGTTGCCATCGGCATCGCAGAAGCAGAAGGTGCCGTTGTGGCGGCAACGCATGGCAAGCAAACGTTGCATCGAGAGGTCGAGGCCGCTCATCAATTTCTTGGTGAAGGACGAAACTTCATTCTTCTTGGCATTCACTGTTACTGTTGTCATATTGTCTGATCTTTTTGAATTTTTCTTCGTTGTAAAACTTAATGGATTTGATGTTTCCTTCGGCGATGATTTCGGAGGGCATGACACTGTTGTCGATGAACAGAAAGTAGTCAACGACAGGGCAGTAGAGATGGAAAAGGTTCTTGATGCCCGCTTTGTAACGCCTGCGGATGATGCTGTCGTCCACATGATGACCGCCGTGCTTCACGCGCTCAGCCACGCGCTTGATGGCCAAGTCGGGGCTTTGCAGCCAGAAGTAAACCAAACTGGCTTTGTAGCCTTCTTCGCGTGCTTTTTTGATGAGGGCATGATAGGATTTGGCGGCCAAGGTGGTCTCGATGGCAAAGTCGGCTTTGTCAGCGATGAGGGTTTTGATGCGCGACAACATCAGGCGACCTGCGGCGACCTTGGCACCGTCGGGGTTGAGCGGTGAGAGACCCTTGGCGATTTCATCGCAGTTGACGAACTCCTTGCATTGCAAAGTCTCTGGCAAAACCGTCAGAGATGCGGTCGTCTTTCCCGCTCCGTTACAGCCTGATATGATATATAAATTCGGCATCAAATAAAAATTCTGCTCGTTTTCAGTTGGCATAATCCGTGCCAAACTGGCGGCAAAGATACAACTTTTGTGAATAAGTCAACACTTTTCCACACTTTTCCACGATATTTTTTTGAATGGTTTTGGTTAACGGGTTGAAAATCAAAGAAAATACAAATCAATTAATGTTGTCCCCAATTCGCCAAAAATTCGTACTTTTACCGCCTAAAACCAAAGCAATGAAGAAACACTATCTCATCGCACTGCTTTTCTTGACCATGGCGATGCTGTCGTGCCAAAAGCCCGTGGAGTATCCCATCGAGCCGCACATCAAGTATGAGGGGTTCACCTACTTGATGAATGCTGACAGTACCTTCAGCGGCGAGGGTGTCATTTCTTTTTCCTATACCGACGGCGACGGCGATTTGGGCCTCAACGATTCCGACACTTTACCGCCTTTCGGTTTTCATGACGCACATTATTATAATATGATGATCGATTATTTGAAATGCGTCAACGGCGAATTCGTGAAAACACCGTTACTTAGTTGGAACGTGCAGACACAGAGCTACGATACAATCACATTCAATGCGCGTTTCAAGCGTCTCCGCGATACGGAAGAGCCGAAAGCTATCTCTGGAACGATGGATTACACCTTGCCGGTGCAGAATCCTTTCTCGCCCAACGACACCATCAAATTCGAAATCCGCATCCTCGACCGTACTTTGCATGAAAGCAATGTGATACAAACGGATCCCATATTCACCAATCCTATGCTGAAACAATAAACACTTACGATATGAAACGACTTTCCTTTTTATTGGCTTTGCTACTGACTTGGCCTTTCGCCCAAGCCCAGACCGCTGGTGATGGCATCGACGTGACGCACTATGCCATTCATGTCAACGAATTGAATTTCACCGACCGTACCCTGCAAGGGGAGACCTTTGTCGACTTTACGGCTACGGCTAATGTACAACAAATCGTCCTAGAATTGAAGTCCTTGGTGGTCACTTCTGTGACGGCGACGGGCGCTTCGGTTGCCAATTTCTCACAAGATGGCGACTTTCTCATCATCAATTTGGCTTCATCTATGGCAACTGGAACTTCTGCCACCTTGGACATCGTTTACGGCGGCAGTACCTTCAGTGAAACCTGGGGAGGCGTGGAATGGTGGGGAGCGGACTATGTCTACAACCTTGGCGTGGGCTTCGAAAGCCAACCGCACAACTTGGGTAAGACTTGGTTCCCCTGTGTCGACAACTTCACCGATAAAGCCACTTACGATTTGTTCATCACGGCTAGCAATAACAAGAAAGCCATCTGCGGAGGCAATTTTGTCGAAACCGTTGACAATGGCGACGGATTCTCAACTTGGCATTGGAACACACCGCAGGAGATTGCCACTTATCATATCTCGTTCGCAGTCGGCGATTTCGAGTTGTGGGAGGATATATATCATGGCATCGAACGCGATATTCCGATTGAGGTTTACACCACACCGAGTTTGAGTGGACGCGTGCCGGCTACTTTCGTGCATATTCATGAGATTGTGGCCTTCTTCGAGGAAAACCTTGGCCCATATCCTTTCAACCGTATCGGTTATATCAGCACGAGCAAGGGCTGCATGGAGCATACCGACAACATTGCTTTGGCTACTAGCGTCATTAGCGGCAACACCGACAACGAGGAATACCTGGCCCATGAACTGTCACACATGTGGTCGGGCAATTTGGTAACTTGTGCCGATGCGGGAGACATGTGGCTTAACGAGGGTTTCGCGCAGTTTTGGGGCGCGTTCTATGAGGTGGGCGTTTATGGCAACGAACACTTCCAAAACACTATTTCGACTATGGTCAACAGCATCAATTCTTGGTGCAACAATGCGAATAACTGGATTCCGCTTAACAATATGCCTTTGGATATGACATACGATGGCACTGCCATTTATGATAGAGGTGCCGTCATCGTCAACACGATGATGAATTATATGGGACGTGAGAATTTCCTCTCGGCCATGCGCCAATATTTCCAGCAATATGCGTATCAAACAGCCACTTCGGAACAACTATGTGAAGCCTTGGCCCAATATTCAGGCATTGACATGCATGGATTCTTCGACACCTACGTCTATTCAAGTGGTATGCCTCACTTGTATGCTGTGATTGAGTCGGTTACGGAAACGAATGGCCAGTACGAGGTAGCACTCAAATTGAGCTACCAGCATATTGGCGACAGCCATATTGGTCAGAACAATAGGTACGAAGTGACGTTCATTGGTCCCGATTTCCAATTGATTACTGAGAATGTGAATTGGGACGGTTTGCATGATAATGTGACTTTGACCCTTGGTTTCGAGCCTGTCGGTATGGTCAACGACTACCACAACAACTGGTTGGATGGCAGAACACAAAAGAACTTCATGCAAAAGTCGTCGTCACAGCAGAACTTCGCCAATTTCAGGTTTGAGGCGACCACACTGACGGATTCTGTTTTTGTTGCGGTCGAGAACCACATGGTCGGCCCCTATAACGACCCGCTGATTCCGAATCTTACCCTTTCTTCCAAACATTTTTGGACCATCAACCGCTTCGACTTTGGTGAAGCTGTGGTGAAGGGCATGTTTGACTATAGCATCTCGTATGATGGAGACATTCTCCAGTCGGAGAACGACTCAGCCACCTTGTTGTATCGTCGTGATGCCTCTGAGGCTTGGCATGAAATCGCCTACAGCGTTTATGCAGGAAGCACATGGAAGCACGGTCGCCTTATTGTGGACAACCTCCTTCCGGGAGAATACACCTTTGCGGCATGGGACAAGGGAGCTTTAGGCGAAGAAGAGCATTTTGTGCCCAAACAACGGATGCAAGTGTATCCCAATCCTGCTGAAGGCCGTGTCAATGTGAGTTGGGGCGACGCTACTGACGGGCAAATCCGTATTGTGAGCCCTGACGGAAAGGAACTGGAAAGCATCAGCTTTAATGATGCCGACCATGTTTGTTTGCTTACCGATGGCTTGCCCAAAGGCTATTGCACCGTGTTGCGCCTTGACAAGGATGGCAAAGTATTGAATGTTGAGAAACTAATCATAAAATGATAATATCATGAAAAACTACAAGTTATTGGCCCTGTTTTGCTTGATTGGGATTTTCTTCTCGTCTTGCAAGGAAGAATCAAAGAGTGAATGGAAAAACTGTTATGGTTATACGAACGAGGATGTCATTGGAACCTACTCTTTTTCCAATATTTCGACAGCCTTTGATGGAGTGGAAGGAGTAGGACGCCATGTTTGTCCTGATGCTGAAATTAGTATTCAACCTTCTACCCAAAATCCTAATATGTTGCGATTTACGATCAATTGTCCCGATTTGGAATATACTCGGACGATTGAGGATTATGCAACTCCAAACGAAGACGACTTTATGTTGCGCATGTCGACAGGCTATATTCCTTCAGGCAACAACAAAGTCAAAGTCTATGTTGTGAATGCTCATGTGATGAAGAATGCGAAACAGGAGCTTCGACTTTCAGGATTTTCTGCTGTGAACTCCTATAAAGTGATCTATAATGACGAATCTGGGACTACGAGTTACGAGCAGGTTGATGGAGAATATTACTATTTTGATGTCATTAAAAACTAAATACTTACAACAATGAAAAAAGGATTATTTACACTGCTCATCCTTGTGATGGCGTTTGGAAATGTGGGCCTTGCGCAACACAAAGCCAATCTGAAATCGAATGCGACACAGCATGTTTTGAAACATTATGGCGTTCGCGACGAAACCACTGTGGTGCCTCAAACTGCCGTTTGGGAAACCACGTATGGCGAGCAGTATCGTACCGTCTACACTTACGATGAGTATGACTATTATCTCATTGAGGAGCACACGAAAATAAATGAAGGCGACGGCTGGATGGACTATTACATGATTACCTATGAATACGATTTCAACGGCAATGTGCTTGAAGCTTTGGCCATGTCGGCATACGAAACCGGCGAGATGGAAAACGAAGCGCGTGCTTCCTATACCTATGATGGTGATTTGTTGAGCGAAGTTGTTTATCAGGAATGGGAAGACGGAGATTGGGTGAACGAAACGAAAGAGGTTTACAACTACAGCGGCGATGTGAGCACCGTCCTTTATTGGGATTGGAATGGTACCAATTGGACTTCCGACGAACTTTACACCTATACTCGCAATGGAAACACCATCGAACTTCTCATGCAATACATGCAAGGTGGTGCATGGCAAAATGATGAGAAACAGATTACCACCCTTAATTTCGATGAGGAAGTCACCGAAATCCTTGACCAAGACTGGGCTGGCACTATATGGGTCAATGATGAATTGACAACCTACAATTATGAAGGCAATGTCTTTCCAACTAAGACCGTCAAAGAATGGGATGGTTCGGATTGGGAGGATCATCAGAAGTTTGAATACACTTATGACAGCAACGATAATGCCGTGAGTGGTCTATGCCTTGGTTTTGGAGGTTACGACTGGGTGTCAGACGATGGCGACATCGAGATGGTATTTGGCAATGGTGAGAAGAGTTTTGAATACTACGGCTATTGGGTTGAAGTGGAATATGTCGACCTGACGAGTGTGAACGAAAATGCTACTGCTAAATTCATGGTTTATCCTATCCCAGCCGAAGACGAAATCCAGATCCAGTCCGAAGGTTTTCAGAAGGCTGAGATTTACAGCCTTACAGGTCAGAAGATGATGGAGAGCCTGCATAACAATATGAATGTGAGCCAGCTTTCATCAGGCCTATATATTATAAAGGTGTACGACCTCGAAGGGAATTGCGACACACAACGTTTCGTGGTGAAATGAAAACACAAATTTTCATAAATTAGACACGAATTTTACATGAATTAAATTATTGACAATTCGTGATATATTCGTGATAATTCGTGTGAAAAACAAAGGTCGGATGCTAAATTTGACCTTTTTTTCATTTCTTCAAGGTGATTCGGAACGTTGTCCCTTCGCCCACGACGGACGATTTCACAAAGATTTTGCCCTTGTGGTAGTCTTCGATGATACGTTTGGCCAAAGAGAGGCCAAGGCCCCAGCCGCGTTTCTTGCTGGTGAATCCAGGGTTAAATACCTGCTTGATTTGTGACTTCGGGATGCCCTTGCCCGTGTCGCTTAAGTCGAGGTGAATGTGGTCGCCGTCATCGATGAGGTCGATAGTGATTTTACCCTTATCGCCCATGGCATCGATGGAGTTCTTGGTCAGGTTTTCGAGCACCCAGCGGAACAGCGAAGGAATCAAAGGCATAATCAGCTCTCCCTCTGGGAGATTGATTTCGAACTCAAATTTCTTGGAGAACCGTTTTTGCAGGTAGTCCATCGTGTCGCGGATAAGGTAGTTGATGTCGGTGGGCTCAGGCGTAGGCACGGAGCCAATTTTCGAGAAACGGTCGGTGACGATTTGCAGCCGCTCGATGTCTTTCTCCATCTCGTGCGTGCCTACAAAAGGTTCTTCCTGCATCTTCAATAGTTCTATCCAGCCCATGAGCGAGGAAAGGGGAGTGCCCAACTGGTGCGCGGTCTCCTTGGCCATACCGGCCCATACTTGGTTTTGCTCCGAACGTCTTGCATAACTGAAGAGCAGATAGGCAATCAATAGGAATAAGGCAAATACTACAAATTGAATCACGGGATAATAGCGCATCTGTTGTACTAAGTCCGTGGTGCGGTAAAAGATGGTGGCTTTGCCTTTGTTCATGAACTCGATTTGTAGCGGCTCATTCTCGTTACGCATGATGGCCAGCTGTTGCTTGACATAGTTGGTGTCTTGCATCATGATGGAGTCGAGGTTGCCAAAACTGAGGATCTGGGTTTGCTCCTCGTTGGTAACAATGACGGGCACACCCATGGAATTGAGCGTGATTTCCTCCATGAAGTGGTCGCTCATGTCTTCCAAAACCGCCTTCAAGTCGGTGTAGATTTGTGACTCATTATAATATAGCCATTGCACGGA
The DNA here is from genome assembly GCA_946408345.1 of uncultured Bacteroidales bacterium. Lineage (GTDB taxonomy): Bacteria > Bacteroidota > Bacteroidia > Bacteroidales > F082 > Limimorpha. Next base: position 18,719 of record CAMJRR010000023.1, read on the forward strand.
ACCGTATCCTGGGTCGATTTTGATGGGAGGAAACTTGGAATAGGCCTGTTTCATCTCCTCATCGAAAACCTTCTTATCGTTTTGCTCGGGAGGCAAATTGGCGCGTTGTTGGATATTGCCTTTCTTGTCGGTAAGGACCAAAGGGATACTGATGTTTTTACGGATGATGTCCAGATAGACAGCGGGGTTTTCGTCGCTCGTGATATCGATGATGCTACGGTAAGCATTGGCCAACAGTTCGACGCGAAGTTGTTCCTGCTCACTCACCTTGTTGAAGAAATCCTCTGTCGATTTCATCATCACGGCATGCTGTTCCATAGCAGCGGCCCACATCTTTACCTGTTTAACTTCCTGCTGGGCAATGGATTTCACTAGGTGGTTGGTGTACCACAGTGAGACACCAATGATGAGCAGGGCGATGACTGCCAAGGCCCATTTCCAGCGTTTTTTGTTTGTATAGAGGTTCGTTTTCACAAGGATAAAAACGATAATGTTGCCGAATTATTATAATTCGGTCGGATTTGCAATCCGACCGAAAGGAATTGGGAATTTGCAATCCCCATAAAGTTACATTTTCTTCCTCATCCTGCCAACGGGAATCTCCAGCTGTTCCCTGTATTTCGCCACGGTTCTGCGGGCGATGGGATAGCCTTTCTCTTTCAGTACCAGCATGAGTTGCTCGTCAGTCATGGGGTTGGCTTTGTCTTCGTTGTCTACCGCGTCTTTCAGGATCTTCTTGATTTCACGGGTTGAGACTTCCTCGCCTTCATCGTTGGTGATGCCTTCGCTAAAGAAGAACTTCAGCAGGAAAGTACCATAGGGCGTCTGCACATATTTGCTATTGGCCACACGTGAGATGGTAGAGATGTCAAGCCCAACTTTGTCGGCCACGTCCTTGAGGATCATGGGCTTGAGTTGGGTCTCATCGCCCGTAAGGAAGTACTCTTCCTGAATGTCGACAATCGCCTTCATGGTGACATAAAGGGTGTTCTGCCTTTGGTTGATGGCATCGATGAACCACTTGGCAGCATCGATTTTTTGTTTCACGAACTGGACAGCATCCTGCTTGCTGCGGGTGTCTTTGGCACTCGAGAACTCTTCCAGCATCTTTAGGTAGGTTTTGCTAATGTGAAGCTCTGGTGCGTTGCGACCATCTAATGAAAGCTCCACCTTGCCATCTCTGACGAAGACAAAAAAGTCAGGAGTGATGTAGTGGATGTTCTTTGTGCCCGAACTGGAAGCGTCGGCGGGTTTGGGGTTAAGCTTCAAGATCTCGTCTAAAGCAGCTTTCAGTTCTCTATTACTGACATTAAGCTTTTTGGCAATCTTGTCGTAATGTTTCTTAGTGAACTCCTCGAAGAAGTCTTTGACGATAGTGATAGAAAGGCTGTAGTCTTTGTGAAAAGGATTGTCCTCCTGAAGCCTTTTCAGCTGTATCAGCAAGCATTCCTGCAGGTCGCGGGCGGCGATGCCAGGTGGGTCAAGTTCTTGGACAATGGTCAACACCTCTTTCACTTCGTCCTCGGTGGCGGAGAGATTCATGGTGAAGAGTAGGTCGTCTACGATGTTCGTGACAGGACGGTTGAGATAGCCGTTATCGTCAAGGTTGCCGATGATGTACTCTCCGATTTCAAGTTGTTTTTCCGTAAGGTCGTGGTAAGCCAGTTGCTGGTTGAGGTAGTCTTGGAAAGTTTCCTCGTTGACGATAGGTGTTTCGTAATCATCATCGTCGCCGCTGTAGTTGTTGGCTTGCAGTTTGTACGAGTAGTCTTCTAGGTCTTCTTCTGGCAGGTAATCGTTGATGTCAAACTCGTCTTCCTTGCTGAAGTTGACTTCATCGTCGTTGTAATCGTCGTTTTCTCCATTATCGCCATCGTCGGTGATGGGTTCGTTGTCGTCAACGGTTGGCTCGTTGTCCTCATAATCGTTCTCACGGGAGTCTTCCAAGGCGGGATTAATCTCCATCTCCTCCTTGATGCGTTGTTCGAGTTCGATTAATGGCAGTTGCAACAGCTTCATCAGCTGGATCTGCTGCGGCGAAAGCTTTAGTTCCTGTCGCTGGGTTTGAGTCAATCGTTGGTTGTTCATCATCTGTTGAATTATGAATGTAGAATGTAGAATGCAGAATTGTTCGTCAGGATTATAATTCTGCATTCATAATTCTGCATTCTGCATTAATATAAACAGTTCTTTGGTGTTCTCGGGAACGGGATGACGTCACGGATGTTGGTCATGCCTGTGATGAAGAGCAGCAGACGCTCGAAGCCAAGGCCGTAACCGGAGTGAGGCACCGAGCCGAAGCGGCGGCTGTCGAGGTACCAGTCCATGGAAGCCTCGGGAATGCCGACTTCGTGCATACGGTCAAGGATCTTGTTGATGTCGGTCTCACGCTCTGATCCACCAATGATTTCGCCGATGCCGGGGAAGAGCACGTCCATGGCGCGGACGGTCTTACCGTCTTCGTTCTGCTTCATATAGAAGGCCTTAATCTCCTTTGGGTAGTCGGTCAGGATGACGGGCTTCTTGAAGTGCTTCTCGACGAGGTAACGCTCGTGTTCCGACTGCAGGTCGACACCCCAACCATCCACAGGATATTGGAACTTGCCCTTCTTGTTGTAGTTGGAGTTACGCAGGATATCAATAGCTTCGGTGTAGGTCAGGCGCACGAACTCGTGCTCAAGCACAAAGTGCAGCTTGCTGATGAGCTCCATCGACTTGTCTTCTTCCTTCTTGCCCTTTTCTTCGTCTTGCAGGCGTTTGCTGAGGAATTGGAGGTCGTCCATATTGTTGTCCAAGGCATACTGAATCAAGTATTTCAACATCTCCTCAGCCAAGTCCATGTTGTCGTTGATGTCATAGAAAGCCATTTCAGGCTCAATCATCCAGAACTCGGCCAAGTGACGTGTAGTGTTGGAGTTCTCAGCACGGAAGGTGGGTCCAAAGGTGTAAATTTTACCCAGTGCTGTGGCGGCCAATTCGCCTTCAAGCTGACCTGATACGGTGAGGTTGGTCGACTTGCCGAAGAAGTCCTGTTTGTAGTCGACGTTGCCCTGCTCGTCACGAGGGATGTTGTTCAAGTCCAAAGTGGTCACTTGGAACATTTCGCCGGCACCTTCGGCATCGGAGGCCGTGATTAATGGCGTGTGGATATTATAGAAGCCTCGCTCGGTGAAGAACTTGTGAATGGCGAACACCATGGCATGACGCAGACGCATGACGGCACCAAAGGTGTTGGTGCGGAAACGCAGGTGAGCAATGTCGCGGAGGAATTCCAACGAGTGTTTCTTGGGTTGCAGCGGATATTCATCGGGGTTGGCGGGGCCGAACAGACCGATTTCCTTCACGGAGAGCTCCACGGCTTGACCGCTACCCATGGAAGCGACGAGGACGCCCTTGGCCCAAAGGGATGCACCAGCATGCATGAGTGCTAGTTTTTCTTCGGGGATGACATTCAGGTCAATGACCAGTTGCAGGTTATTGATGGTGGAGCCGTCGTTGAGGGCGATGAAGGCCACGTTTTTGCTGCCGCGCTTGTTGCGCACCCAGCCCATTACAGTAATCTCATTGTCAGAGGCTTGCATCTGCAAGGCTTGCTTGATTTCTACTCTTTTCATTAGTATGTTGTTATTCTATTTTATCGATAATAATTTGAGTGCAAAATTACGAAAAAAAAGCAATGACTCGTAAAAATGCCGTATTTTTGCCGTCGTTATGGCTAATACATATACGCAGTTATATACTCACGTCGTTTTTCACACGAAAAGTACGGGTATCGTCATGCGCGATGAGGATTTGCAGCGGGTGTTTCAGTATATTGGTGGCATTATCCGAGAAGAAGGAGCAATTCCTTTTGCCGTAGGCGGCGTGGCTGACCATATTCATATATTGACAACACTGCCGAAGACTGTCGCCATGTCGGATTTCGTTCGTGTCATCAAAGCGAAAAGTAGCAAGTGGTTGAGAAAGGTGGATGCGTATTATGAGCCATTCCAATGGCAGGAGGGTTATGGTGCTTTCAGTGTTAGCCCATCATTGATGGAACGGACTACAAAATATATCTTCGGACAGGCGGAGCATCATAAGGTGAAATCGTATCACGATGAGTATTGCGAAACGTTGAAAGCGTATGGAATCGAATATGACGAAAGATATGCATTTGGGGACTGATTGGATGGGGTCCTGTCACCCCTATAGGGGTTCATCGGAGTCGATGGTAGGTGGTACGCAGGAGTTGCACAACCTGCTTAATGTCCTGCGTCCCTACGGGACTGGGCGGAACCCCGTAGGGGTGATGGATATTAAGCAGGAGGATTTATCCCCTGCTCTTACAAGCCAAGATCCCCCACTCATCATCGCCGGCCCCTGCAGCGTAGAAAGCGAAGACCAGATCCTCGCCACGGCGCAAGCCCTGGCTCGAATCCCCGAGGTGAAAATGCTGCGCGGTGGCATCTGGAAGCCGCGCACACGCCCCGATGTCTTCGAGGGTAGGGGAGAACAAGGCCTCGTCTGGCTCCGCGAAGCGAAACATGAGACAGGCTTGCCCATAATCACTGAAGTGGCCACACCCGAGCATGTTGAGTTGGCCTTGAAATATGAGATTGACGCACTTTGGGTTGGTGCCAGAACTGTGGTCAATCCCTTCTCGGTGCAGCAGCTTGCCGATGCATTGAAGGGTGTTGATATTCCAGTGTTCATCAAAAATCCTGTTTCACCAGACTTGAAACTATGGATAGGTGCCTTCGAGCGTTTCCAAAAAGCTGGGTTGTCACAGTTGGCGGCCATTCATCGTGGCTTCTCTTACTATAAGGAGTCGCCTTACCGCAATACACCCATGTGGGAAATTCCTATCGAACTGACAAGGCAACTTAATGTACCGCTTGTTACGGATGTGAGTCATATTTGCGGCAACCGCGAGCTCCTGCAATCCACGGCACAAAAGGCGCTTGATCTCGCAACGGATGGATTAATGATAGAATGCCACATCAATCCCGATGCTGCCCTGACTGATGCCAAGCAGCAAATCACTCCCGAAGCGTTGAAGACTTTATTGGCAGGCTTGAATTTCCGCTCCAAGCAATCTTGTAGCGTTGAACGCGATCTCGCAGGGCTTCGGGGTGAAATCGACGACATCGATGGTGAATTGCTGCAACTGTTGGCTCGCCGTATGGAAGTGAGTGCGCAGATAGGGGAGTACAAGAAAAAAAATAACGTCACCGTGGTGCAAATGGACCGTTGGAAAAAAATCCTTGCTGACCATGTGGCTGAAGGAGCGGACATGGGGTTGTCGCCTACCTTAATTAATAAGGTGTTCGAAGCCATCCATCAGGCTTCCATTGAACGTCAGAGTGACATCATGGAAAACGAATAAAGCCCGCTTGACGACGGGCCTTATCGATACACGCCACCGCGTATTGTTTGATGCACCAAATTCAATAGTATTACGATTACGGTGCAAAAGTACCTCAAGCCTAAAAATTGGGCAAGAAAAACCGTCTCCACTTTCTCAACAAGTATCAACAAATTGTTTATAATAAGTTGATAATTAAGTTAATGATGTGAAAATATTAGTTGGAAATGACCAATTTGTTTCCGTCGAAAGTGGTGCGGTACTGAATCAGGGGATAGACCATCGTGCCATCGGTGGGAAAGTCTGGGATCATGTCGGGCTCTCGAATAATGAGTTGCCCGTTAAGGATATTGTAATAGGCATTATTGCAATGATCGACAACAAACATACCTTTCTCAACCACAAGTCGTGTAGTGTTGCCTTGGCTGTCTGTGCAAGCATCAGGAAAGTTGGGTGGAATACGGTCATAAGCCAGAAACTCCGTTTCGCTTTGCCGATAGACGATGATGCCTCGACTGGTACTTTCCACATCGGAAGTGATGTAGAGCCAGTTGCTAACAAAGTTCAATTCATAATACTGATAGGTATTCGGATATATCGTTATTGGTGCAAGCAATATCGGCCTATTAGGGTTCTCAGGATATTTTTGGCATCCATGCAGTAGGGGCAGGAGCACTATTAATATTAATAGGTGTAGTTTCGTGTGTTTCATAACGGCAAAGAAACGCTTTTTTTCTCAAAATCGTATCCCTTTTTTGGAAAAATATTACATTTGCCCCAAAATAATAGAACACCATGAAGAAATTATTGAAAATGGTTTCCTGCCTGCTGGTGCTTGTCTTGTTGTTTGGCTCATGTGCTTCGTCAAGGTCACGGGCCATGCGTAAGGCGGAGCGGCAGATGGAGAAGATGGAGAAACAATCGGCTAAGAATTATGATAGAGCCAAGTCGGCGCATTACAAGCGTCAAGCCAGAAAAACTAAGCGGATGATCCAAAAAGACAAGCGTCGTGCCGAACGAATGAGACGTCGGCAGCGTAGCAACCCGTTTTTTTCGTCATAAAGTATATAAAAATGGCGTTTTGTTTGAAAAATGTCAGTTGAAGTGGAAAAAAATCTTATTGAAACGTATTTTTACAAATAACTGAAAATCAAAATTATAAATGATTGGGAGTCAAAAACGAAGAAAAAAAATACGGAAAAAAGCATATTTTTCTTGCGTACTTTCAAATAAGGTTGTAATTTTGACGACTTTTAATGCACTATTATGCACCAAATAAAGTAGTATTACATAAAATTACAAGGTATGTTTAAAAATTTACTAATGACCCTTGCTGTAGTACTGGCCACCTGCACGATGACCATAGCTCAATCGCAAGGAAGACTCAAAGGCAAGATTACCGATGAAACAGGAGAAACGGTACCATTTGCAAACGTCATTGTCGAAAAAGGCGGTGCGCAAGTGGCAGGTGCCTCCTCGGATTTTGACGGTAACTACGACATCAACCCGATTCCTCCGGGAACGTATGACCTCAAGGCGAGTTGTATTGGCTACAATGCGTTTGTTGTGAAAAACATCGTCATTCCGGCCAACAAAATCACCTTCTACAACATTAAGATGGCCAGCGGCGCAATCAAGATTGACGAAGTCGTGGTCATTGATTACGAGATTCCTTTGATTTCGGCGGATAACACCCAATCGGGTGCCACCATCACCTCCGAGGAAATTGCGAAATTGCCGGTCCGTTCGGCTGAAGGCGTCGCCGCCAGCGTTGGTGGCGTGTTCTCGTCCGACGGTGAAGTCGGCTCCATCCGTGGTTCTCGTGAAGGTGCCGTCTACTACATCGACGGTGTGAAAGTCATCGGTAACGGTAGCGTCCCGCAAGGTGCTATTGACCAGGTCGACGTTATCTTGGGTGGTACGCCTGCCATGTACGGTGACGCCATGGGTGGTATCATCAACATGACCACCAAGGGCCCCAGCCGTCAGTGGGGTGGTAGCCTTGAAGCCGAGTATTCGGTGGATGGTTACGGTCACGGACGTCTCGGTGGTAGCTTGCAAGGACCACTTGTCAAGATTCATAAGGAAGGTGAGGAAGAGAAAGCTCTCCTCGGTTTCTTCTTGGCTTTCGACCTTAACCGTAACGAATACGGTAGCACTTCTGCCGTGGGTTATTATCGTGCCAACGAGGATTGGATGAACACCATCAAGACAAGACCTTTGAAACTGTCAGGCCTTGGCACCAGCACCCATCAAACGGCTGCCTTCACTCGCAAGGACGACAACCTGTATCATACTCGTTTCCTCAACAACACAGCTAACCAAAGCATCAACGTCACTGGAAAGATTGACGTCAGCACTGGTAAGAACAGTAACCTTACCATTGGTGGTTCGTTGTATAGAGGTGGCGGTCACTATGACGGTGGCAGTGGTCAGCATTTCTTCAACACGGAGAAGAACTACCTGTCGAAGTCGGGCACCTATCGTGGCTATGTCCGCTTTAGCCAGCGCTTCCCCTCTGACCCCAATAGCACTTCTTTGATTTCCAACGTGTACTACAGCATCCAAGCTGACTACACGCATACCCATTCAGAATCGGGCGACCCCGATCTGTGGGACAATATCTTTGGTTATGGTCACATTGGTAAGTTTACCACCACGCGTGAACCTAACTTCCACTTCTCTGCTGCTGCCATTGACTCGGTGCTTATGCCCGACGGTCAGTACAAGTCAATCAGCAACGCTTATGTGTTGGATAACTACTTTGACACTTATGTCGAATTTGAGGAAGGCAAGTTCAACCCCTTGCTGGCTACATACGTCAAGAACTACTACGAATTGTATGAGCCTTATGGTGCTGTTGGCTTCTTCAACAATATCTCCAACATTATCCAGAACTATGGTTTGGTCAACGGCATGTCGCCGGGTGCTGTGTATCAGATGTATGCAGTGCCGGGTACGGTGCAAACCGGTTATTCCAAGTCGGCTAGCGACCAGATTTCCGTCAATGTCAACGGTTCTATGACCCTCGGCAGAGGCGACAACTCACACGAAATCAAGTTGGGCTTCCAGTATGAGCAACGTAACAATGCTGCGATGCAGTATAGAGTCACTTCATACAACAGAAACCCCTGGACGCTCATGCGTCAAATGGTCAACGCCCATATCGCTGAGTTGGATGTCGATCATCCTTACGCCATTAGCTATGACGGTTTCGTCGATACCATCCTGTACAACAGAATGTACGACGCCAGCACCCAATTCACCATTGACGCCCGCTTGCGTCAGGCTATGGGTCTGCCAGTTGACGGAACAGAATGGATCCTTACCGATACCTACGATTTCGACAACAACACCATCAATTATTATGATGTCAATGGCAACCTGAAGACCGCAAAGGTGGAAGGTGGCCTTGACCTGAGCATGTTTGGCGCCGATGAATTGACCCGTGATGCCCAATATTCGGTCAACTATTATGGTTACACTTATGACGGTAACAGAAAGTATAGTTGGACTGAACGTCCTTCACTGACCGACTTCTTCATTACCAAGGATAGCGACAACCTCCTGACCCGCCCGATTGGTGCCCAACAGCCCATCTACATGGCTGGTTATATCCAGGATAAGTTCGCTTTCAAGGACCTGATCTTCAACCTTGGTGTCCGTGTTGACCGTTTCGATGCCAACCAAAGCGTTTTGAAAGACCCGTACGTATTGTACGATTTCTATACTGTAGGCGACTTGAAGAGCCTCAATTTGCATCTTGATGACAACTCAGCATATGTTATTCCTGACAACATCGGTGATGATTATGTTCCTTATGTCAACAAGCTTTCGGAAAAGACCTCTATCGTTGGTTACCGTAAGGGCAACACCTGGTACAACGAAGTCGGTGCCGAAATCAACGACCCGACTGCCATCGGTATGGGTGCCGGTTCTGCTCCTTGGCTGAAGGATGCCAATCAACAGACGGTTGACGAGAAGTCGTTCAAGGATTATGATCCGGCTTGGAGCGTCATGCCGCGTATCTCCTTCTCCTTCCCGATTTCCGACGAGGCCTTGTTCTTCGCCCACTACGATGTGTTGACGCAGCGTCCTACCAGTAACTTCTACTGCAGCCCGCTGTACTACTTGCGTTTCAACGAACACTCCGACGACATCGCCAACCCCAACTTGAAGCCTCAACAGACCATCGACTACGAACTCGGTTTCACGCAGAAGGTGACCAACACCTCTTCGTTGACCATCACTGCCTACTATCGTGAGATCCGTAACCAGATTCAGATGTACCGTTTCAACGGTGCTTATCCTAAGGCTTACAACTCCTACAGCAACCTCGACTTCGGTACTGTTAAGGGTTTGACTGCCAGCTATGACTTGCGTCGTACGAAGAACGCCCGTATCCGTGCCGATTATACGTTGCAGTATGCTGAAAACACTGGTTCGTCAACTTCGACGGCTGCCGCTTTGATTGCTGCTGGTGTGCCTAACTTGAGATCTACCTTCCCGACGACTGAAGACCGTCGTCACGGTTTCAACCTGACCCTTGACTATCGTTATTCCGATGGTAAGAACTACGATGGTCCCGTCATTCATCGCAAGGATGGTTCGGCCATTCAAGTGTTGTCGAACACTGGTGTTTCGCTGGTGGTTATGGGTGGTTCTGGTACGCCTTACACTGCTTCACGTACGGTTTCGTCCCCGATTTCAGGTGGTAACAACCTGCTGCAAGGTACCTACAACGGTTCCAGAATGCCTGCCTCCTTCCGTTTCGACCTCCGTGTCGACAAGGACTTCAACTTCATGATGGGTGGCAAGAAGGAAGGCTCGAAAGGCCGTGCTGCTTTCATGAACGTTTACCTGCAAGTGCTGAACCTGCTCAATTCGCAGAACATCACTTATGTGTATCCTGCTACCGGTAACGCCAACGACGACGGTTACCTCTCGGCTCCCGAATGGCAACGTGAAATCAACAGTATGGTTGATCCTCAGTCCTTCATCCAGATGTATTCACTGATTGTCAACAGCGGTTACAACTACTCGATGCCTCGTCACATCAGACTCGGTTTGAGCTTTAACTTCTAAGATGAAAGGAAATTCATAACGATAAATTACAAGTATTATGAAGAATATATTTCGATTTTTGTTCGCGGCGCTGCTCGTCATTGGCGCTGTGATTCCTGGAAAGGCTGAGATGTACAAGTATGAGCAAGATGGCGGCAAAGGCCAACGCGCTCAGACCGCAGCCGGATGTACGCCTTCGTCATCTTACGACTGGCTTGACATCAACAACGTTAGAACGCGTATCAACTCTGGTGGTGACATGTGGTGGGACCTTCCTGCTGGTACAGGTTCCAAGTATTACATTCCCGCCAATGGTTCCGCAACCTCTTTGTTTGCCGGTTCATTGTGGATTGCCGGTGTCGACGTCAACAACCAGTTGAAGTGCGCCGCCTTGCGTTTCCGTCAGGTCGGTAACGACTACTACACCGGTCCTCTGACCGTCGATGGCAAGGCCTCTATTACCCCTGAGACCTGCGCCAAGTGGGACAAGATCTTCAAGATTACCCGTGCCGAAGTGGACGAATTCCTCTCCCATGTTGAGGATGGTTCAGTCCAAGACGGTACTGCCGAGATCCCTTCCATCATCGCCAATTGGCCCGCTACGCGTGCTGATGACGACCCGGAAGGCATTGCCTACTATCTGGCTCCTTTCTACGATGCCAACGGCGACGGTGAGTATGATCCCAAACAAGGTGACTATCCTTACTACGACATCTCTAACGAACTCTGCCACACCAAGATTCCGACCATGGAAGAAGAAGTCTACGGTACCATGCACGGCTCCATCCTTGCCGACCAGGTGCTGAAGGGCGACCAAACCCTGTGGTGGATCTTTAATGATAAAGGTGCTGCCCACACCGAATCCGGCGGTCAAGCCATCGGTATTGAGGTGCGTGCCCAAGCTTTTGCTTTCGCCACCAACGACGAAATCAACAACATGACCTTCTATAGCTACGAAATCATCAACCGTTCAACCTATACCTTGACGGGTACTTACTTCTCGCCTTGGACCGACGTTGACCTGGGTTATGGCTGGGACGACTATGTAGGTTGCGACGTTGAGCGTGGTCTCGGTTATGGTTACAATGGTTCGGCTGTCGACGGTAGCGGTGAACCCGAAGCCTACGGTTCACAACCTCCGGCGATCGGTATCGACTTCTTCCAAGGCCCTTACATGGATGCCGATGGACTCGATAACCCGAAGTATACTTTTATGCAGGTCTTCGACCATCTCGATCCTGTCACTGGTGACTCCATCTTTGTTAATGACTCCTCCACTGCAGTGCAAGTGGTTGACGAAAGCATCAACGGTGTGAACTTTGGTAACGGCATCGTCGACGACGAACGTTTCGGTATGCGCCGCTTCGTGTATCACAACAACAGCTCAGCCGATAACGGTGACCCGAGCACGGCTCCCCAATATTACAACTACCTGCGTGGTATTTGGAAGAATGGTGCCAAGATGCGTTATGGTGGCAATGCTTACACGGGTACTGACGTCGTTGGTCCTGATTGCGACTTCATGTTCCCTGGCGACTCTGACCCGTGGAACTGGGGTACCAATGGTACGCCTCCCCAGGGTGGTTTCAACGCGAATGGTAAGTTCTGGACCGAGGAGCAGTGCGGTAATGCACCTAACGACCGTCGTTTCATGCAGTCGGCAGGCCCCTTCACCTTGGAACCTGGTGCTGTCAACTACATCACCTTCGGTGTGCCGTGGGCTCGTGCCACTTCTGGTGGTGCCTGGGCTTCCGTTGAATTGCTGCGCGTGGTCGACGACAAGTGCCAAGCCTTGTTCGACAACTGCTTCAAGGTCATCGACGGTCCTAACGCTCCTGACCTGACCATCCGTGAGCTCGACCAACAGCTCATCGTCTATCTGTCGAATGCTCCGCTTTCCAATAACTATAAGGAAGGCTATATCGAACTTGACCCCGAAATTCCGGTCGGAAGAGTGGATACGGAAGTCATTAAGGATTCTACTGAAGTTATTACTATTGATGGCGATACTGTTTTCACCGTTACTGAACATGAGAATAAGATTGAAACCCTATATGACAGATTCTATCGTTTCGAAGGTTACAAGGTGTATCAGTTGGTCAACGCTGAAGTGGGTGCTGACGAACTCAGCAATACCGACAAGGCTCGTTTGGTGTTCCAGTGCGACGTTCGCAACAATGTGACTACGCTCACCAACTTTGAGTACGACGAGGCTCTGCATGCCAATGTGCCCAAGCAGAAGGTGGTCGGCGGCGATGCTGGTATTTCCCATAGCTTCGTGTTGACTCAAGACCAGTTTGCCCAAGGCGACAACCCGAACTTGGTGAACCACACCACCTATTATTATATGGCAGTGGCTTACGCCTACAACAACTTCTTGCCCTATGGTCAGGAAGACGCTTTGAGCATTCTCGGTCAGAAGAAGCCTTACCTCGAAGGTAGAAAGAACATCCAAGTCTATTCTGCCGTGCCTCACAAGACCATCAACGGTACACTGCTTCGCTCCAAGTATGGCGACAGCCCTGCCGTTACTCGTCTCGTTGGTGTTGGTAACGGAGGTAATGAACTTGAACTCACACAAGAAACCGTCAACGAAATCTTGAGCAAGCCGATGGCTTCCGAGACCAACCGCTTTGGTAGTCCCGACTACCCGATTGCCTACCATCCTTCCTATGAGGCTGGTTACAGTCCAATTTATGTCAAGATCATCGACCCGTTGAACGTGAAGTCACATCGTTATGAGCTTTACTTCGATGATATGGTTACACAATACACGCACAATGTTACCGGTAACCAAGAGATTGTGGGCGACTCTGCCGCTCGTTTGGTGAACCACTGGTATCTGTTGGATCTCGATGAACCTGAAGTTCCGGGCGAGAATCCGTTCAGAGGTGATACCACTACTATCTACGACAATGAGCAAATGTTCATTGACCGCGGTATTTCCATCACCCTTACCCAAACTTATGACATCGGTCGTATCTTGGTTGGTCAGTACTATGACAATCCTTCTGGTGAAGACCCGAGCCCGCTCAACCCGGCCAACTGGCATGATTACGAGGATGTGGTGGCACCCAACAATGGTGTGATTACTTCTTCCATTGAATTCCAGAAGCCCGATTCAGTTTGGTTGGACGGTATCCGCGACGTGGATGTGCCTGGCCTCTCACTGAACTGGATCCGTTCTGGTACGTATGCTTCAATTGATACTCCTTCTGATAACGACTATAGCTGTAATGCAGCAACCTCCAGTACGCTTACCAATAAGCCTTGGGACCCGACGGAGAACTTCGAGAAGATTGCCAACCGCACTTTTGCTCCTGCTAACCTTACCTCACCTTCTAAGTTAGGTAACAACTTCAATCCTGGTCCTTTGTACTCTGCTGGTGCCCGTAGCAATGCGTTCGATAAGACCGCCAGTGTTGACATTGTGTTCACTGCCGACAAGAGCAAGTGGACCCGTTGCCCCGTCATCGAGATGTGCTTGGACAAGAAACTTTCTGAAGGTGGAGTCGATCGTTTCTTCTTGCGTCGTCACGCTTCTGTTGACAAGAATGGCGTCCCGTATAACCACAACTGGGATGTCTGCAAGACAAACGAACTGGTTGTTGACAACAATCCTGCCGATCCGGATGCTGAAGGTTTTGCCTACGCTTCCACTCGTGAAGAAGATGCTAACTTCATTTCACCTCAGGGTATGGGTTGGTTCCCCGGCTATGTCATCGATGTTGAGACCGGTATGCGTTTGAATGTGGCCTTCGGTGAAGACTCCTATCTCGAAGACATGGGTGGACGCGACATGATCTTCAATCCTGCCAAGTTGCAGAAGATTACCGTTGAAGACAATTCTGGTCTGGCCCAGGTTGCCGATCCCGCTATCTACCGTGGCGCCGATGCCGATCCTGTCTTTGGTGGCAAGCACTTCCTCTATATCTGGCGTGCCGACTCAATCGTAATGCCTAACAACTCCGCTTGGAAGAATATGAAGAACTACGCTTATGACGGCGGTCAGCTGTTGTTCAACAGTTTGAACTTTATCCAGAATATGGGTAACGGTGCACCTGTGATGAACACTTACTTCTACCAGCTGTTGATGTGGATTGGTATGCCAATGGGTATTGAAGGCATGAAGTGGCTGCCTGAAGGCAACGAATGCCGTATCCGTATCCGTTTGGCCAAACCTTATGGTCCTGGCTATGGTTACGAACTCCAGACCCCCAACGAGAACCTGATGATCAATAACCTCAATCCTAAGTACGCCTTCAGCATCGAAGGTTGGGATCCGGTGATGAACGATCCTACTAAGACAGAGAGCGACCTTGACCTCGTCACGGTGGTGCCTAATCCTTACTATGCCTACAACGCATACGAAGGCAATGCACTGACCAACAAGGTGAAGATCACCAACCTGCCCAACAAGTGTATCGTTTCCATCTATACTATAAGCGGTACCAGAGTGCGTCAGTTCCGTAAGGATAATGAAGAACCGAGTATCGAATGGGATCTCACGAACTTCGCCAATACGCCTGTGGCTTCTGGCTTCTACCTGATTCACATCAAGGATTTGACCAGTGGCAGCGAGCGTACCATCAAGTTCTTTGGTGCCATGCGTCAAGTTGACCTGAACACATTCTAAACAATGTAATTGCTAACCGTAAATAATTTATCATCATGAAGAAATCATTTAGATATATCGTCTTGAGCTTCGTAGTCCTTATGGGATTAAGTGCTCCTCAAGCATTTGCAGGTAATAAAGACCGTTCAGGCCAAGCTGGCGCTGGTGAGCTGTTGATTAACCCTTGGGCCGCTTCGTCGGGCTGGGGCAACGCTGGCATGTCGTTCGTTCATGGCGTCGAAGCCATCTATGGCAACGTGGCAGGCATCAGCTCATGCCGTACCCTGGATGTTAACTTTAGCCACACCAGCTGGCTGGTTGGCGTAGGCAATGACACCCGTATTTCCTCGTTTGGCTTCTTGGCCCGTGTGGGTGAATCGAGTGTGTTGGGTCTCTCCTTCATGTCGTTCAGCATCGGTGAGATTCCGATTACCACAACTCAGAATCCTGACCCAGGTACTCTGGGTACCATCAAACCCAACCTGATGAACATCAACTTGTCGTTCGCCAAGGCTTTCTCCAACAGCATCAGCGGCGGCTTCAACTTGAAGATCATCAGTGAGTCCATTAAGGACATGGGTGGTGTTGGTGTAGCTATCGATGCTGGTATCCAGTATGTCACTGGTCCTTTCGACAATGTTCACTTCGGCATCACGCTGAAGAACATTGGACCCACCATGAAGTTCTCGGGTGACGGTCTGTCGCTGAGAGTGTTCATGGATAACACCAGCAACCAACAGTTCACCATGGTGCAGCGCGTCGACGACTTCGAATTGCCCACCCAGTTGAGCATCGCAGCCGCTTACGACTTCCTGTTTGCTGAAACCAACAGACTCACCATTGCAGGTAACTTCTGCTCCAACTCATTTACCAACGACCAACTGACTGGTGGTTTGGAATATGCTTGGAAAGAAATGTTCATGATTCGTGCCGGTTATACTTGGGAAAAAGGTATCTGGTCGAAGCAGGGCTTCAAAGAAGGTATCCTGTATGATGATAACTGCATGAACATCAACAGAGGCTTGAGCGCTGGTGTCTCCATCCAGGTGCCGCTGTCGAAGAAGGAAGATGCCATGAAATTTGCTGTGGATTATTCCTACAGAGACACCTACACCTTCGGTGGCACACACAGTGTCGGCGCAAGAATTATTTTCTAAAACTGATACCAGTTCAGAAATAATTTGTATTTTTGCACTCGCAAACCAAAAGAAGACCCTTATTTCGGTAAGGGTCTCTTTTTTGCAACTTGTAACGAATCAAATATTACATACTCAACATGTCAGAAATCAAATACTTTACCCCAGAAGGGTTACAAAAACTAAAGGACGAACTCGATGACCTGATTCTCCGTGAACGTCCGCGCATTGTGCAGGCCATTCAGGAAGCACGAGACAAAGGCGACTTGTCAGAAAACGCCGAATACGACGCCGCCAAAGAAGCCCAAGGCCTTCTTGAGGCCAAGATAGCCGAGTTGCAGGACCTGATTTTCAACGCCCGCATCCTCGATGAATCGAAGATGGACAACTCAAAGGTGCTGCTCTATTCGACCGTGAAAATCAAAAACGTCAAGTCGGGCATGATGATGACCTATGCCATTGTTCCTGAGAAGGAAGCCAACTTTAAGGAAGGCAAGCTCTCCATCAACTCGCCCATTGGTCAAGGCTTGTTGGGCAAGCAAGTGGGTGAGATTGCAGAGATTCAGGTGCCTGCCGGTAAAGTTCAATTTGAAATCATGGAAATCACTCGTTAAAACTGAGGACTATGGCTACCATTTTTTCTAGAATCGTAAAAGGTGAAATACCTTGCTATAAGATTGCTGAAAACGAGCAATTCTTTGCCTTCATGGACATCAATCCCGTGGCGGTGGGTCATACTTTAGTGATTCCCAAGCGAGAGGATGACTACATTTTCAACCTCGAAGACGACGAAATCGGTGCCATGATGGTTTTCGCCAAGAAAGTGGCCAAAGCCATTGAGAAAGCCGTCCCTTGCAAGCGCATCGGTGTGGCCGTCATCGGCTTGGAAGTGCCCCACGCCCATATCCATCTCATTCCTATCTCTCAAGAGGGCGACATGGACTTCAAGAAGGAACATGTGCACATGAGCGAGGAAGAGTTCCGTGAGGTGCAGAAGCGTATTGTGGATAACCTGTAATGGTTGTCAACAAAGCGGAATTGTAGAGACGGTGTGCGCATCGTCTCTACTTTTTTTATTACCTTTGCGCCAAATAATAACCCAATGAAAAGAATTATCTTATTCGCATTGCTGCTTTGTGTGGTTACGGCCCTTTCTGCCCAAGATTTTGACTTGATTTGTGGCAATCTCAACTACAAGCCAGAGGTTCAGACCGTGTTGCTCTATGCCGACGATAACCAACTGAACGATCCTATCATTCCGCTGGAAGACATGATGGGACGTCTTACCCTTTCGTTCGATGTTATCGATGGGGAGGGCGAAGTGCTTAACTACACCTTCATCCATTGCACTCACGACTGGCAGCCTACTGACATCCAGCGAATACAATATGCATCGGGTTTCGAATCCGACCGTTTGGATGATTATGCCTTCTCGCGCAACACTCTGATAGAGTATGTCAACTATCAGCTCAAATTCCCGAAAGAGGAGATGATGCCGCTCATTTCAGGCAACTATCTGCTTATCGTTTATGGAGACGATTTGGGTGATCTTTATTTTACTCGTCGTTTCATGGTGGTTGACGAGAAAGCTCATGTGGGTGCCACGGTGCCGCGTTATCCCGATGATTTGACCCTTACCGACACACACCAACAACTCAATGTGAAGGTGAATATGACAAATTATCTGACGGGAAACACGCAGCAGTTCAGCTCTTTGACCATTCGGCAGAACGGCCGCTGGGATAATGCTGCTGAAGGCATAAAGCCCATCTACGTTTATCCTGACTATATCTCGTTCGAACATCATCCACAAACTGTCTTTGAAGCTACCAATCAATATAGGAGATTCAACACAAGCAATTTCTATTTCCAGTCGGAAAACTTAGCTCATATCCGTCAGACCGATGAATCTTTTGAGATTGACATTGCCACTTGTGAATCACGTGCCAGAATGGCCTATACTTCGTACGAGGATATCCATGGTGAGAAATTCGTCTATGTGGAGGACGAAAACATGGACAATGCCACAGAAGCCGACTATTGCCGTGTCAATTTCTTCTACAAGAGTGAGGCTCCATTAACTCATGAGGACCTGTACATCATGGGCGCACTCAATGACTGGTGCTTCAACGAGAGCAATAAGATGACTTATGACTATCGTTTGCGAGGCTACACATGCTCGATGGTGCTTAAGCAAGGTTATTACAACTTTATGTTCGTCACCCTCGACCGCCAAACCCACGAAATCAAGACAGACATGACCGCAGGCAACCATTGGGAGACCAACAACGTCTACAAGCTGTATTTCTATTTCTACAACACGCTCAAGGGCTATGATGAACTGATAGGCTACTCAGTAGTCAACTCGCATTAGTCTTATCGTCGCTTCGCGTCATTGACTCCGTCGAATCGATGATTTGCGAGGTACGAAGCAATCCAGAAAATCAGTGAACGAATCTTTATCCGATAGAATCACTCTCTTTGCCGAGGTGCTATTGCCCATTCCTGTGCCGAGCACCTTTACCTATCGCGTGCCATTCGCGCTGAACGACACAGTGCGCGTAGGGCAAAGAGCCGTGGTGCAGTTCGGCAAGACCAAAATCATGTCGGGGCTGATTGTAGGGTTGACAGAACAAGTGCCTACGGTGGAAGTGAAATTCCTCATGGATTTGCTCGACGACCAGCCTTTGGTCAACGAAAAGCAGCTGAAGTTTTGGGATTGGGTGAAGAACTATTACATGTGTCATCTTGGCGAGGTCATGCAAGCTGCGCTGCCTTCTGCGCTAAAACTGAGTAGCGAAACCACCGTTGCCCTTTCGCCTGATTATGTCCTCGACTCTGTGGCTTTGAATGATTTCGAGTACCTTATCGTCGAAGCGCTACAAATCAAACCAAAAATCGCCATCAGTGAGGTGAGCAAAATCATCGGTTATAAGAAAGTGATGCCGCTTGTTCATAGCATGATGGAGAAAGGCATCCTGGTGATGGAGGAGGAGCTGAATGAGAAATACAAGGCCAAATACGAGCGTTTTGTGAGGCTTGCGGCGGATTATCGCGACGAGGCCAAACTCCATGAGCTGATGGACACGCTGACAAAAAGAGCCTATAAGCAATTGGAGGTGCTCCTTGCCTTTATTACTCTCGGGGGCGATGCTGACAATGACATCTTGGCCAAGACGCTTTTGGATAGGGCAAATGCCGCTTCATCCATTTTGAAAGCCATGGCTGACAAGGGCATCTTCGAAGTCTATGAGCGAAAGGTCAGTCGGCTGAAGGAATTCAAGGTGCAGACCGATGTGGACAGCATCCAGCTTACAGAAGCCCAACAGAAGGCCTACAATGGCATTAAGTCGGGTTTTGAAATGAAGAAGCCGGTGTTGCTCCATGGTGTGACTTCAAGCGGTAAGACAGAAATCTACATCAAACTCATTAAGGAGGCCATCGATCAAGGGAAGCAAGTGTTGTATCTCTTGCCTGAGATAGCGCTTACTGCCCAAATCATCAATCGCTTGAAAGAGTATTTTGGCGACAGATTAGGCGTGTATCATTCGCGTTATGGCACCAACGAAAGGGTAGAGGTGTGGGAACAGGTGCGCGACTTTGGCCGGACGCAATCGCCTAAGCATCAGATTATCATTGGTTCACGATCGGCTATTTTCTTGCCTTATTCTGACATCGGACTCATCATCGTCGACGAGGAACATGACAGCAGTTTCAAGCAAGTCGACCCTGCACCGCGTTACAATGCCCGCGATGCCGCCATCGTGCTGGCCGCCATGCACAAGGCCAACGTCCTCTTGGGCTCGGCCACGCCTTCGTATGAGAGCTATTACAACGCCTTGAACGGCCGTTTCCATCTGGTGGAAATTACCGAGCGTTATGGCGGCGTTCAGATGCCCGAGATCATCCTCAGCGACATGCGCGTGGAGCGTCGGCGCAAGACCATGAAGGCCGACTTCGGTAGCACCCTTTTGGATGCCATGAAAGAGACCTTGGACGAGCACAACCAGACCATCTTGTTCCAAAACCGTCGTGGCTTCTCGCTGCGCTTGGAGTGCGAGGACTGCCATCATGTGCCGCAGTGCATCAACTGCGACGTGAGCCTCATCTACCACAAGAGCCAAAACGTGCTGCGCTGCCACTATTGTGGCTACATGGCCAGCGTGCCGAGCGAGTGTCCCGTTTGTCACAGCACCAATATCCGAATGTATGGTTTTGGCACTGAGAAGATTGAGGAGGACTTGAGTCTTGTTATGCCCGAAGCCAAAGTGGCCCGCCTCGACCTCGATACCACCCGTTCAAAAAACGATTATCAAAGCATTTTGGAGGCTTTCCAGGACCATGAAACCAACATCCTCGTGGGCACCCAGATGGTCACCAAGGGCTTGGATTTCGACTCGGTGAAAGTGGTGGGCATCCTCAACGCCGACAACATGCTTTCTTTCCCCGACTTCCGTGCCCATGAGCGCAGTTTTCAGCTGATGGCTCAAGTGGCGGGTAGGGCAGGCCGTAAAGGCAAACAGGGCAAGGTCATTATCCAGACCTACGAGCCGGCGCATCCCGTGTTGCAAGACGTGTTGCGCAACGACTTCCGTGGGCTTTATGAGAAGCAGATGGTCATCCGTAGGCAGTTTGGCTATCCGCCTTTTTATCGGCTCATCCTTATCCGCTTGAAGCATAAGGATTACCAAAAACTCAATCCCGCTGCGGCTGAGTTAGCCATGATGCTTCGACCCATCTTCAAGCAGGATTTGCTCGGACCTGAGTACCCTGTCGTTTCAAGGGTCAAGAATCTGTATATCAAGCAAATGATGGTGAAGTTTCGTAGGGATTTCAATACGCAGAAAGTAAAGGAGTTGATCGCCCAACAGATTCATTTGTTCCAACAGAATTCCGAGTATAAGGCAGTGCAGGTTCAGGTGGATGTGGATCCGATGTAGGGTGGGTGTAGGACTGTCACCCTGTGGTAGCTGATTACAGTTCACAATTTTATCCAACAAATCCAACCCGAGATTGCATAAAATAGTCTATTTTTGCATTTTCTAAAAACGAGCAAACAAATCCCTTTCATGAAAAGACAACTCCTTGTTATACTGACACTTTTGTTCAGTTTCTCTTATTCCTATGCTGCTATCACTGTGAAAGGTCGTGTTGTTGACAATTCCACAGGCCATCCCATGGAATATGCCACTGTGCGCGCCTGCACTTTGCCAGATAAGACCTTTGTGTCGGGCTGTGTCACTGACCCAACAGGACACTTCACAATGGAACTCGATAAAGGTCGCTATGAGCTCGAGTTTCAGTATATGGGCTTCGTCACGGCATACAAGAACATCAACCTTGACGGCACAAAAAGTACGGTCGACGTGGGCAAGATCAGTCTCTCGCCCGACAGCCGCATGCTGAACGAAGTAAACGTTGTGGCCGAGAAGAGTACCTACGAGATGACCCTTGATAAGCACGTGTTCAACGTGGGTAAGGACGTGGCCAACACTGCCGGCAACGCCATCGAGGTGC
>CAMJRR010000024.1 GCA_946408345.1 uncultured Bacteroidales bacterium
CCCTGATTGGCGTCAGTTTCCGTGAGTTTGCCAGATATGCCTTGCCGAGCATCATCGGGATGCTCATCGTGGGCTTGCAGACCATCATCGATGGACTTTTCGTAGGCCGTGGCGTGGGTGCACTAGGTCTTGCCGCCGTCAACATCGCCATGCCACTCATCAGCTCGATGTTGAGTGTTTCCATCATGATCATTTCAGGCGGCATCGTCATCACGGGCATCGCCAAGGGTCAGGGCGACGAAGCGCGGGCGAAGGGCTACACTTCACTTACTTTCGTCACTCTGTTGGTCACCATCGTGGTGCTATCCGTCTTAGTCGGCCTCTTCCTCAAGCCTTTGTGTTATTTCCTTGGTAGTAATGATGAGGTGTATCCTTTTGTCCGACAATACCTTGGCATCATCGGTTGCGGCTTCATCTTCTATTGCATCCCCAACTTCACGGAGGCCTTCACGCGCCTCAACGGGAAGCCCAACTGGGTGTTTGTCAGCGGTGTCATCTGCTGTGTGGTGAACATCGTCTTGGACTATTTCTTCGTGCTGCGTTTCGGCTGGGGCGTGGCTGGAGCCGCCATAGCCACCTGTGTGGCTAACACCACGGCGGCTTTGGTGCTGTTTCGGTTTGTCCGCTTCGGCAAGATGATGGGCGGACGCAAGGAAATCAAGAAGATGTTTTTCAACGGCTCGTCCGAGATGCTGACTTCGGTTTCGGCGGCGGTCACGACCTACATCTTCAACCTCGTGCTGATGCGTGAGATTGGCACGAAGGGTGTGGCGGCTTTCACCATCGTCTGTTACCTCAATTTCATCGTCAACATGTCGATTTTCGGGCTATCGCAAGCCATGTATCCCTTGATGTCGTACAGCGTCGGCGCCCAAAACCACAGAAGGGTCAAGTCGTTGTTGGCCAATGCCTTGCTTCTTGGTGGAGGCATCGGTATTGGGGTGTATCTGCTCGTGTTGGTTTTCAAACACGGCATCGCGAGTGCCTTCAGCAACGGCGACCTGGAGTTGCAGACGCTGACCACCGTGGCGACCACCTACGTCACGCTGCATTATCTGGTGTCGTTCGTCAACATTGTGGCTTGCAGTTTCCACACCGCCATCGAGCGGCCCTTGGAGTCGGTGGTCATCGCCCTCTGCCGAAGCATTGTCTTCGTTTTGATTCCCATGTTTATCTTCACCCCAGTCATCGGCCAAAAGGGCATCTGGCTCAGCATGCCTATTGCCGAGGTAATGACGTTGATGGTCAGCATTCCGCTGGTGTTGGTTTCGTTGAGACGATTGACGCGAACGGCTTAAACCTATTATATAAATTAATGATAAACAAAGTGTTATAACATGATAACCCTCGACATCACCAATATGTGCTCGCATTTGCAGAAGAAGCTATTCGATGAGGATGGTGAATACCATCGTCTATGGATAGCCATGCAAGATGACCCAGAACTGACTGCCGTGGTCCGCTCACGCCAGCTTCACATCTATCGAAATGGAAAGAAAGTGTTGGTGCTGGCTGGGAAGTCCGCCCCGAAGATATTAAGGGAAGATCCGATTTGTGAGATGATAGCAGATTTTGTTTAGGGAAATGTCTATCCTAATATAAAAATCGACATTGCATATCGGGGTGTGGTGGGGTTGTACTTTCGGGACTTGGATTGATGCGGTGTCATCGACTAATTCTGCAGAAGGTGCTGATTGTTAGGACGCTACTATGCTTAAGACAAGGCTTTGGCGGAGTACTATCGTGCTTACAAATCAGGGAAGATTTCAATAAGAGTTATCCAAAAGACTATTATCACTACCCCAAATGGTAAACCTCGCTATCTAAAGATAGTATCTACTACCTATATGGGCGATTTAGTATCCCCAAAAAAACTCCGAAGAAAAAGTGATTGTGGAATTTGCGTAAAAGCCAAAAAATTATTTACAGCCGTTAGATTTCAATGTACTTGTCCGGATTGAAGGTCAAGTGTTCGCGGTGTGAGACATAGCCTAGCTGATTGGAGATGCAATAGGTATTCCCTATTATCACATCCACATTGTAATGCGAGTGACCATAGATCCAATAGTCGATGCTGTGGCCTTTGATGAAATCTTCCAGTTCCACGGTGAAGGCGCCATTCGCCAGACTGTCAGCAAACATAGGACACTGCATCCTGAATGAGGGCACATGATGCGTGACTACTATCTTCTTCTGAGCGGTACTGGCTTCAACGGACTTCTTCACGAAAGCAAAACACTGTTCGTGTTCCCTGTTGAAATCGGCAAAGGTTAACAGCTCCTTGTTGTAAAGAATCCGACGGAAATCGCTGACGACCTGCTCGGTATAGTAGGCTTCTTTCAGAGGGATTTTTGCCCACAACGTAGAAACGATGATGTCGGCATCGCCAAGGGGTACCACGGAGTTGTAGTAACTATGCACGTTATTGCGGATGGTGAGGCAGTATCCATCGGGCAAAGTGGCAATATCGTAGAACTTGTAGAACTCGTGGTTGCCCATGCAGGCAATCACTTCCTGATAGTTGTCGGAAGCCCAGTCCCAAAACGGATGCTTGGTGTAGTTGTCGTCGCCAAGATAGCCGATGTCGCCGGCAAGTATCAAGACATCACCCGTTACCTGAAGAGGATTGTCTTTCAGATACCGCCAGTTGTCGGCAAACTCCAGATGGAGGTCGGAAGCGTATTGTATTTTCATTGTTGTTCGGTTATAAAAAGTTCATCCAGTTGCGCCAAAAGAGCCTCGACAAAGGTAGCATTCTGGTCAAGGGCTCAATGGTAAGTCCCTTCGGCTCGCCAAGAATGTCGGGATGGCGTGACAGCAGTTCTATCATTTCGGGGTATTCTGGGTTGCCTTCAACAAAACGGTACAGCTCATACTTGGGTTTTCCGTCTTCGTTTTGACGGCGTTTGGCGGGATGATAGCCGCCTTCACGAATGAACGCCCAGAAGCGTTCGGCAAAGCTGTCGGTCATTTTCTCCACTACAACAATCATGTCGATGTCGTGTGTGGCACGGGGACGCACGGCGGTACCCGTCATGGCGATGTCGCAAGCGGTGCCGCCGATGATAACATAGTTCTCTGAATAAGCCTCAAAAGCTTCACGGAATTTCTCTAAACCTTCCATTTCATTTCATTTATTAAACGTTCGACTTCGCCTTCCACACGCGGATCGTCGTCGTCGCGCATTGAGATTGCCAATGACAGTTTATCGACCCATTGAGGCTTCTCGCCTGTTTTTGCAACAAGAGGATATTTCCAAGCCTCGATGATGACGTTGCCGTCAAATTCATTGGGACGTACCAGTGCGCCTGATGTCTTCATTTCACGAAGCTGCTTTGCGCTCATCATGATGATTCGCTCAGGGTCGGGATTGAGCCATGTGTAGTGAGCCAAGGCATTGATTCCGCAAGTTGGGAATGACTCATCGGAAAGGAATTCATCGCAGAATATTCTTTGCTCGACAGGGGTAATCAAGAAAGGTTGTGCCTGTTTCCAAAGCTCTTTTCCAACTTTATGGAAATGAATCACTTTGCGCTTTGAGCCTTCGGCCACCTTCTCGCACAATCCCAAATCGGCAAGGCAGGTGATGCCCAGGGTGATGCTCGTATAGGTATAGGGCATCATCCCTTCCATGTCGCGGGCTGCCAACCCTTCGAGGCTTTCCTCTTGTAGATGATAAAGCAGGATATATTGTGCTACAGGTGTCAGGGACTTGGCTGTTTTCGACCTGCGGACGCGCTCGTTGGCTACCAGCATGGGAAGATGGGCGTACTTCTCAGAGACGACAAAAAACACATTCTTGTCGATGAGCCGCTGCCGTTCATAAGCCGGGCATGACGCAAGCAGGAAAACCGTGGGAAGGTTAAACAACGAAGTTAGGTTGCCAGCAGTGACGGATAGGTTGAGCGGTGAAGCGACTTCGCCTTTTGGCTCAGCGAAGAGCATGGGAACACCAAGATACATGCCGTCAAAGAAACTGTATGCAAGCATATCGCCTATTGTGACGCCCTTCATTTGAGCCTTGCTCCGTTCCTGTAACGGGATAGCTTTGCCAAGAATCACTATATTCTTTGTTTTATTCATTCTGCTTCATTTTAATACACCATTAAAACGATGCAAAAGTAATTAATTATTTTGTAATGACAATGGATTTTTCGTTTTTTAATGCATGTTAAATATGGCAGTCGATTTACAATCTTACGCGAAACTCCTAATACTCTTTCCAACATTGATGAAATGGTCGGCCACACGCTCGGCGTTTTGTGCCAATGAGATGTATTCCGCACCGACTTGAGGCGTGCATTGTCCCGCTACAAGCCGCTGGATATGTTGCGATTCCATGGTCTCCGTGAAGCTATCAATCTGTTCCTCAATCTGATAGGCATATTCGAGTGCCGTGAAGTCAAGGTCATGGTAGGCTTTCATGACTTCGTGGTAGAGTGCCGTGATCTTCCGCGCCATCTCCTTGATTTCCAGCACGGCAGGTGCAGAAAACGTTTCATTTTGGGTTTGCAGGCTTTCCGCATATTCCACGATGTTTTCGGCATAGTCGCCGATGCGTTCCAGATCGCTCACGCTTTTCACGCTGCAACTGAGGAACTTGCCATCCATTTGGTTGAGTGGTTTTGCTGAAAGCGCCGCCACATAACGGGTCAACTCGCTGTTCAGGAAGTTAAGCTCGTTTTCGGTCTTCTTGAACTTTTCCAAATCGCTGAAATCCAATGTGGTGACGATATGGATAGCGCGACAGAAGTTGTCGTGGGCCAACGCACCCATGTTTTCGACTTCAGCCTTCAACTGCCTGACCGCCAAAGCGGGTGTCACCAACATGGAGTCATCAAGGAAATGAAGGTGGAACTTGTCGTCGCGATACTCATAGACATCGTCGGGGATGATGCGGCACACCAAGCGAACCAGGCCGTTGGTCAGCGGCAGTGCGACCAAGGTGGTACAAACATTGAAAACGGTATGGAACATGGCTAACTGCACCTGCGGGGCGTGTGGGAACATAGCCTCAAACATCTTCCCGAATCCCCAATCCCCTTGGGTGAAAAGATGAAGAAGCAAGGCAATAAGCAAAAACAGCACCACACCCATCACATTGAAAAACAGATGGATGAGGGCCGTTCGTTTGGCGTTTCGGCCACTGGTCATGCCGGCCAAAATCGCCACCACGCAAGAGCCAATGTTGGAACCCATCGTGAGGAAGATGCCTTGATCGAGCGAGAGCAGTCCCGCCACCACCATGGTGATGGCGATGGATGTCAGCACCGATGATGACTGGATGACGGCCGTCAGCAAAGCGCCAATGAAAACGATCAGCAAGGGGTTACTGAGGGTGGCCAAAAACTGTTTCACCGAATCCAAGGCGGCGAATTCATCCATGGCGCCCGACATGATGCCGAGACCGACGAACAGCAAGCCGAAACCCGCCAGGATGCTGCCGGTTTGTTTCCACTTCTCGCGCTTCGAGAACATCATCACGAAGGCTCCGATACCAGCCAAGGCCGAGAAAAGCACCGTTGTGGAGATGCCGTGGCCGCCAAACATGCCCAAGGCCACCAGTTGCGCCGTGACCGTGGTACCGATGTTGGCGCCATAGATGACTGTGGCGGCCTGCGCGAGCGACATGATGCCCACGTTCACGAAGCCGATGACCATCACTGTAACCGCGCCAGAACTTTGGATGGCAGCCGTGCCCAGCGTGCCGACGCCCACGCCGAGCCATTTGCTATTCCCCATCTTGGCAAACAGCCGTTTCAAACCCGCACTGCTTGCACTTTCAAGACTGGTACTCAATATCTTGCAGGCCACCAAAAACACCCCGATGCCTGCGATTAGGGTTAAAATTGCGATAACAATGAGCATAAGCATAAATTTGAAAAAGCGGCCAACGATGATGCATTGACCGCTTTCGTTATAAAGAAAAAAGTTGACTTATCGGATAAAAAAAGATGGTCCGAACCGAAGTCCGCACCATCTTTTATGTTTTTCGTGATGATATAGTTATGGCAGTCAGCCAAGTTTTTCCTTGGGGCGTAACGCCTCACCTGCCCAAGACGCAAAGCCGCCGAGCATAGATTTTCATTTTGTTCTTCGCCTAGGGATGTAACTGGGCAAAATTCACATCGGCATTGCAAACCCTCCAATGGACTATTGAGCAAAAACTCCGAGTCCTCGTCATCGTCAAATTCATCACCATCGAATGACATATTGGACAGGACTTCAGTTTGTTCCACAATGTACAAATCCTCTTGGTCCGTGTTGGTAATGTCAAGAAGGAACAGACCCATCAGGATGAGTGCTACGACAGAAACATATTTTCGGAAAAAGTCAATCATGACAAGGTCGATGTTCTATTGAATAACTGAATAGTTCTGGAATTATTGTTGGGTTAGGCAAAAATTTACTTCGTACCAAGCAGGCAGCAGGTTCGGACGATGTTCTATAGTATTTCATTACATCTTTGATACTTTTCCGATATTTTATCGAATAACTATCGGAGAACTATCGAACAACTAACGAAGAAATATTGAAACTATTCCCTGTCAGGTAGCTGGTTGCTCCATGCCAAGAGCGAGCTAACCGATGCGCAAAAGTACGTCATGGCATTTCAATTCCGCTGTGGACGTTTGGGCTGTTGTATTGATTGTAATATGCCTAGGGCTTGAACGAAAAAAAACGTACTTTTGCCGAAAATTAGAGTTTATGTACAGCCTAAACTATAAAGTAACCACCAGCACCTGCGACAGCGAGGGCAAACTCAAGCTGTTCTCCGCCCTACAGATGATGCAGGACTGCTCGGAGATGTGGATCGACAGCGAACCACAGGTAAAGGAATATTTTGCCCGCGAGAACATGGCGCAACTGCTGGCCTCAAGGCAAGTGGAGATTATCAGAGTTCCTGATTTCAAGGAAGAACTGACCGTGACCACCTCGGTGTACGGCATGAAGCCCATGTTCGGTTTCCGCAACACTTTTATCTATGATGCCGAAGGCAAGCCTTGCTACCGCACTTGGAGCATGGGTGCCTTTGTCGATAAGGCCAATGGCAAATTGAAGCGCGTGGACGATGCCGTGGCTAGCTCGCTGCTCATCGAGCCGCAGCTGGAGATGAACTACAAAGACCGCCGCATCATCTTGCCAAAGGGTGGGGGAGAGGCCTTCGCGCCCATTCAAGTAATGCGCGCCGACATCGACTACAACCGCCATGTCAACAATGCCAACTACATCCGCATGGCGATGGAACTGCTGCCCGAGGATTTTGTTGTAAAAGGCCTTCGCGTGGAATACCGTGTGGCGGCGAAGTTTGGCGATGTACTCGTTCCAACAGTTTTTGAGATAGAAAACGGCTTCATCATCGAGCTTGCCATTGGTAGCGAGGCGAGCGCTATTGTGGAGTTTTCAGAATGAATGAAGCTTTTTCGTATTTTTGTCGCCCTAACTGAAATACAACACAAGCTAAACTTAACGATCATGAAAAAGTATTTATCTCTGATTTTGTTACTCTTCGTATTCGCTGGCTTTGCCAAGGCACAAGGACCCCAATCAACCGCCAACTGGTTTGGATACATCTTGCCTCCCAGCCCGGCAGAATACAAGTATGTCTCTTTTACCATGCAGGATTTAGGGTCAATGTCCATTGCATCGGACGAGGTCCCAGCAGTATCGACAGCCACCTTTGCTGACGGTTATGTGTGGAGTGTGAATAACAACAACGGCTATAACATTTGCAAATCAAGGTATGATGCTGCCAATAACCTTATCGAAGAACCTGAGGTGATGATTGCAAGCATTCCCTATGTCAACGATATGGCATACAATCCTGCCGACGGAATGATTTATGTCATTACAGGAGAACACCTGAAAAGCTTCGATCCAGCCGTTCCCGGCAACATGCAAGACCATGGCGTGATAGAGCACGACGGCTTCAATTTGGCTATCGACATGAATGGTAACGCTTATATGATAAGTTCTTGGGGCGAGTTTGGCATGCTGAATCTTTCCAATGCACAATTGACCGTAATCAATTCGATTGATTTGCCCATAAAAATGTCTTTCGACATGCTGACGGGCGAATTGTTTGGCGTTTATTATGGAAATTTGTATCAGCTTGACCCCAATACTGGAGCCTATACCTTATTGGGCGCGCTCCATGACGGCGGCAACAGCTATGATCCGACCTGCCTGTTTATGACCTACAGCTCCAATCCTTCGGAATTCACTGTCGGCGACTTGATCTATCGCGTCAATGACGACCAAGTGTCCGTGACGGTCATAGGTCATGTCAATGGCTACGAAGCCACCGGCGATTTGATCATCCCGGAATCGGTGAGTTATGAAGGACATAATTATACTGTGACCACCATTGGCGAAAGCGCGTTCTTGTATTGCTTCTATTTGACGAACCTGTCCATTCCCAATACGGTAACCACCATCGAAGCGAGTGCCTTTGCCTATTGTCAGAGCTTTACTGGCGATTTGGTGATTCCCAACTCCGTGACTACTGTCGGCTATGGTGCCTTCCAGTATTGCTCCGGTTATGATGGAGACCTGATCATTGGAAGTGCGGTTACCACAATTGAGGATTATGCCTTTAATTCGTGCGATGGCATGACGGGCACGCTCTACATCCCGAGCGGCATTCAGTCGATTGGCGGCAACTCCTTTGGCTATTGCGCTTTTAGTGGCATCACTGTCGACCCTGAAAACAGTGTCTATGACTCAAGAAACGACTGCAACGCCATCATCGAAACAAGCACAAACCAACTTGTTACAGGATGCAAGAACAGCACGATACCCAACACAGTCACTTCGATTGGCTATTGCGCCTTCAGAGGCATTGTTGGCTTAACCTCCATTGAAATCCCTAATTCAGTGACTTACATTGGAGAAAATGCCTTTGCTTTTTGCTATGACCTGACTGGCGATTTGACCATCCCGAATTCTGTAGACACAATCGATGCAGGTGCTTTTTTCTATTGCCAAGGCTTTGGCGGCATCCTGACCATAGGTGAATCCGTCACTTTTATTGGCGACCAGGCCTTCAGAAATTGCTCTGGTTTTACGGGAGCGGTCACTTTGGCCACCACGCCACCTGTCCTTGGTGACGAATTTGGAGGTTTGGTGTTCGAAAACTTCGGCTATCCCATCCTTACCGTTCCTTGCGGATGCATCGATGCCTATCGGAGCTCCAGTTGGTACGAACCTTACGGACTGAATGGTTTCAATGAGTTTATCGAAGATTGCAGTGTGGTTTCGGAAACTGGCAGCATTGTTACTGCCGTTTACCCCAATCCAACTGAGGGAATGATTAAGATTGAGGCTGAAAACATGAAGAGCATCACCATCTTCAATTTGCTTGGAGAAATAGTTTTCGAATGTTCCGCCGATGGCGACACCTTTGAATACGACTTCAGCCATCAAGGTGTCGGAATGTACTTCGTCAAGGTTGAGACTGCGAAGGGTATTGAGACCATGAAGGTAACTGTGAAGTAATCAACAATTTATAATTATACCGATATGCCCAATCCCACCAACAAACAAGAGCTGCTCGCCGCCATGGCCGACGGCTATGCAAAACTCAACGATCAGATAGCCAAGATGAGCGAAGAAGCCATATCAATTCCCTTTGACTTCACCGCCGACCCGAAGAAATGCGGTGTGCGCTGGCAATACGACCGCTGCCTCCGCGACCTGCTGATTCACCTTCACGAGTGGCAAGTGCTGATGCGCGAGTTTGTGAACAACATCCGTGAAGGCCACCCGCGTGACTACCTGCCCGACGAGTACCGCAAGAACTACCACGAAATGGACAAGATGCTGGTGGAGAAGCACCAAAACACGACTTTGGAGGAGGCCAAGCGCCTATTGCAGGAAACTCACGAGGAGATGCTCCGCCTCGCCGAGAGCTTCACCGAAGAGGAACTCTTCACCAAAGGCTACTACAAAAACACCTACACCACCGACATGGCGGCCTACTTCGTGAGCGTCACCTCAAGTCCTTACGGGCAGGCGGTGAAGCTATTGAAGACGCACCAGAAAAACCTCAAGAAATAATATGGGCACAGCAACGCCATACGAATTCGACGCCATCATCATCCAAAACGAGGATATGGATGCCGCATACGTGGAGGTGCCTTTCGACATCAAAGCACTCTTCGGAAAAGGACGGTTAGCAGTTCACGCCACCTTCGACGGCGTGCCGTACGACGGCCAGATTGTCAAGATGGGGACGCCTTGCTTCATCATCGGCTTGCGGAAGGACATCCGCAAACAAATTGGCAAAAGTTTTGGCGACATGGTGCATGTGACATTTTGCGAAAGACAATAGCTACACCGAAAGTGACTGGTATGAAGCGTACAAATCGCTGACTCAAAAATAATTCTATGACGAATCTGGAAAAATGCAACGCTGGAATAGAGTATTCGTATGCCGATGAGGAACTGATTGCCCTCAAGACCGAGGCCATTCGGCAGTGCGAGATCTTCAACGCCATCGACGGGCGCGACTACATGGCGCAGTACCGTCACCTGCAGCAGATGCTGGGCGCTGTGGGCGAGCGCGTGTGGATTGCCAAGACCTTCAACTGCGACCGTGGCAAGAACATCTTCATCGGCGACGACTTCACCGGCAACCACAACCTCACCATCCTCGACATCCGCGAGGTCTATATCGGCAACCATGTGATGATTGGCCCGAACACGCTGATTACCACCGTCGGGCATCCGCTATCTCCTAAAGGCCGCAGAGAGTATCACGCTTTAGCTAAGCCCGTGCGCATAGGCAACGACGTGTGGATTGGCGGCAACGTCACCATCCTGCCCGGCGTGACCATCGGCAACAACGTGGTGGTGGCGGCTGGCGCCGTGATTAACAAAGACGTTCCTGATAACACTTTAGTGGGCGGCGTGCCGGCGAGAGTTATTAAGGTGATAGAGGAGGATATTTGAATTTGAATAACAAACAAAGACTACATCATAAATGAAAAAAATCATCATCATCGACGGAGGCCCGCGCGCTACTTTCAACATGGCCTCAATGCTCAAGAAAATCGCTGAAGGAGCCGGTTCCGTCAGCAACGAAATCGAGGTGAAAACGGTGCGCCTCTATGCCCTCGATTACAAAGGCTGCATGTCGTGCATGGCCTGTAAAATCAAGGGCAAAGCCTCGCAGGTGTGCAAATACAAGGATGCTTTGACTCCTGTCTTGGAGGAGATTGCGCAAGCTGACGGCCTGGTATTAGGTTCGCCTAACTATTTCGGTGAGATTACTGGCCAGATGCGGGCTTTTTTGGAGCGTTTGGCCTTCCCTTGGCTCTCCTACAACGACTACAGCATCACCGCCCCGAAGCGGATGCCCGTGGTGTTGGTGGAGACACAAAACGGTGGTGTGGGCGGCAGCAACTGCAACGGCTACGGCACGATGGAGCCTTGCATCGCAAAAGCCCTCGGACAACCGGAGAAACTGTTTGCCAACAACACCTACCAAGTGAAGAACTACGCCAATTTCGAGTTGGGAGGATTCTCGGAGGAAGCCAAACGAAAATATCGCGAGGAGCACTGGGATGAGGACCTGCAAAAGGCCTTCGATGCTGGAAAGCGCATGGCGGAAACAATTATTAAAGCGTGATGAGAAAGCCTTTTGAAACTAGCTTTGACTTGTTCATTCAGCGGTGCAGTTATTAATTACAACTTTACGGTCAGTAGTTTATTGCAGCCTAAATTGAAGGGAACTGCATAAAATAAGGCAATTAAGATTTCTTTTTTCTGTAAAATATCGCTTTTCATGATATTTTTGCTACTTTTGCAAACAGAAAAGAATAAAAGAGAATAAAGAAGAATAAAAGAGAGTAAAGATGGATGATTGGGAAAGTGTTCACAGCTTGTTTCAGCCTACGTTTGGCAACCGTCCGGTGCAGTATATCGGTCGAGACGGTGTGATAGAACAGTTTATGGAAGGATTGAGTGAGCCTGTCGGGTCACGCAATCGCTGCACATTGTTTCTCGGACAACGAGGCATGGGCAAGACAGCCCTGCTTCTTGAACTCAGCGATCGCGCCTCGAATGCTGGATATGTGGTAGCCCGTGTGACTGCCCACGAAGGGATGCCCAAAGCCATTATCGAGCAGTTTCAACTTAACGGTTCACAATATTTCAAGGACGAAAAGCGGGAAGTGTCGGGCATGACGGCAGGCGTGTTGGGATTCTCGTTTGGACTTACTTTTTCTGATGCGGCAGAGCGGCAGTACGGATTTCGTTCGAAGATGTCGCTGTTGTGTGATAAACTTGCCGAGAAGGGCAAAGGAGCGTTGATTCTCATCGATGAAGTGCGAACCTCGTCAGCCATGCGCGAAGTGGCTGCAGCCTATCAGGAACTTGTGGGAGACCGTAAAAACATAGCAATAGCAATGGCGGGATTGCCTCATGCCGTTTCCAGCATACTGAACGACAACGTCCTTACTTTCTTGAACCGAGCAACCAAAGTGGAGTTGGGAACAATTTCAACCCATCTAATCAGGGCATACTACGAAAAGTCGTTCAGGTCGATTGGAATAAAAGTTTCAGATGAAATTCTTGACCGAGCGGCATTAGCCACCCGTGGTTTTCCTTATCTCATGCAGCTGATTGGATACTATGTGATTCAATATACCCCTACGGGCAATGAGGTGACAGAAGTCATCATGGAAAAGGTGGAAAAAGCTGCTATGGGGGATATGGAAGATAATGTGTTCAAGCCAATTCTGGCCCCGCTCAGTGATAACGACAAGCTGTTTTTGAAAGCTATGGCACGCATTGGTGGGACTGTGACCACAGCCAAATTACAAGCCGCTTTGGGAGAAAACGGACCTGCCATTCAGCCTTATCGCAAACGTCTCATTGAGGCAGGAGTTATTGAGGCACCCAGACGAGGCGAATTGGTGTTTGCAATGCCTTACTTGTCGGAGTACCTTTTGAATGAATTAAACGAATCAGCTTATTGATGCATGAAAAAGTTCATCCTCGTTTCTTGGCTTTTGCTTTTGGCAGCATCGGCATCTTTCGCTCAAATCGTCGATGACGCGCAACCGAATTTCAAGCCAAGCATACAAACCGCCATTGAGAGGCAAATGGCCACCTATCCCGAGTCCACCTTGCAGGACATCTACAAGAGTTTCTACCAAGAGCATTTCGGACCGGGCCATATCATCAGCGACACGGCCTCTGCGCGACGCTATCTGATGCGCGAACTATCGGAAATGGGCAAAACCCAATCGCCTTACTTTGAGCCTACGGGCAGCCAAGGCGATTATGTCCGCGTCTATCTCTCCGCCGTCGCCGACAGCCTGATTACTGCCGAGCAACTCTTGGACGCCTTTGTCAGAAGTGCCAATTCGTGGCAAGAACCGACTGTCAGTTGGTTGGAGAAATGGGGAACCATCGTGAGCATCATCCAAGCGAACAAGATGGAAATCGAAGACTTCGAAACCGACCTCCCTCTGCTGACCAAAGCCGCCCGAAACAGCCAAGCCGTACACCACAGCCGCCGTTATAACGAGGCATATCACCCGCATTACCGAATCGTGGAACGCAGCATTTTTGAGATAGAGTTAAAACCCTCTTTGAAATAGTATCAAATCCATTGTCAATTATAAATTATCAATTCTCAATTTATTATGAAACAACCCATTAAAGTAACAGAAGCCATTTTCCCAATGCCCGTTTTGCTCGTGGCTACCTACAACGAAGACGGCACCATCGACGTGATGAACGCCGCTTGGGGCACCATGCTCGACCGCGACCGTGTGGCCCTCAACCTGACCGAAACCCACAAAACCGTGGAAAACATCAAGCAACGCAAGGGCTTTGTCGTCCATATCGCCGACGCAGCCCATGTGGTGGAGGCCGACTATTTCGGCGTCGTGTCGGGCAAAACCGAAAAGGACAAGTTTGCCAAGAGTGGACTCACCGCGACAAAATCCTCATTGGTGGACGCACCCATCATCAACGAGATGCCCATCGCCATGGAATGCGAATTCGTTGAATACCAAAGCGACGACACGGGCCTTGGCGTCATCGGCAAGGTGCTCCAGACCTCCGTCGAGGCCAGCAAGATGAAAGACGGCAAAGTGGACGTGGAAGCCCTGCAAGCCATCGCTTTCGACCCTTACACGCACGGCTATTACCAAGTCTCAAAGCGTGTCGGCGAGGCCTTCAAGGACGGCTTGAAACTGAAGTAATGAATGTATAAAGCCTAAGAAACGTATTTGCTCGGCGGCATTCCAAAATGTTTCTTGAACATCTGCGTGAAATGCGCCGAATACTTAAAGCCCAGCTCATCGGCGGTCTCGGTGACGGTCTTGCCGCTGATGAGCATGTCGCGGGCACGCTGCATGACGAATTTACGGATGGCTGTCGTGGCAGTCTCACCAGTCAGCTCGTGAATTAAGTCGCCGAAGTAGTTTGGCGAAAGGAACAATTCCTGCGCACAATACTTCACCGACGGGATTCCCAATTGGAGTTGTTTGCCTTCATCGTAATAGCGCACAAGGAGGTTCTCGAAGCGATTCAGCAAATCGGAATAAGTCGGCAACGAGGTGGACAACTGCTGCGCATAAAAACGGGCAATATGCTCCAAAACCAAGCCGATGTAATGCACCAGAATATGCTGCGTGTGTTCGTCGTCTCTGCCGTTTTGTAGTTCCTGACGGATTAGTTGCAAAAAGCCTACGATGGTTTGCCGTTGCGCTTCGTCGGTCAGCAAGGCCTCGTTCGTGTTGTACGAAAAATAGGTGTATTGCGACATCCTTCGTCCGAGTTCGGTGCCTTGAATCAGTTCGGGGTCGAACAGCAAAGCCCAGCCTTTGGTCTGGATTTCCTCGCCTGTGTCGCTCTTGCCTCCGATTTGTCCGGGCGAGACGCACATGATGGCATGTTGGTGTAGGTCGTAGCGCAACAGGCCGTATGTAAGGTTTTCCAAAAACTCATCGGCGATGAAAATGCCAAAGACGTCATAGTTGTTCAGGCTATGGCGGCAGTGCTCCAACTCGTCGTAGTGGATGACGCTGACCAAAGGATGCAACTCGGGCGCACCAATATAACGCGCGTAATCGTTGACGCAGTGAACTTTCAACATTTGTTGTTTCATGACTGCAAAAATAGGAAAAATCATTTTCCGAAAAATCAGTTGTTTTATCCGTAAATCATATAACCCGTTTCCGTGTTGCTTGTTCTACTTTTGCTGCGTAAATCATTATCAAGCAATAATAAAATGAAAGAAACGAAAATTGCATTGGGCACTTGGGCTTGGGGCGCGGGTGCCTTTGGTGGCGACGCGGTGTATGGCGTCAACACGAACGAAGAGAATCTGAAACCCGTTTTCGAAGCCGCTATGAAAGCCGGACTGAGCCTTTGGGACACAGCAACGGTCTACGGCATGGGTGAATCGGAGCGTATCCTTGGCACTTTTGTGCAGACCGTGAAGCGCGAAGACGTTGAAATCTCAACGAAATTCACGCCGCAATTGGCCGAGATGTACGACAACTCCGTCGAGAAGATGGCCGAGGCCTCGATGCAACGCATAGGCATCGACTACATCGACATGTACTGGATCCACAACCCGATGGATGTCAGCCGTTGGACGCCTGGACTGATTCCGCTGCTCAAATCGGGAAAGATTAAGAATGTGGGCGTGTCGAACCATAACATTGAGGAAATCCATCTCGCCAACGAGATTCTCGGTGAGGCTGGCTTCAGGGTATCAGCCGTGCAAAACCACTTTTCGCTGCTTTACCGCTCGTCGGAAAAAGGAGGCGTGCTCGACTATTGCAAGGAAAACGGCATACAGTTTTGGTCGTACATGGTGCTGGAACAAGGCGCCCTGACAGGAGCTTTCAACGCTGCTCATCCTCTGCCCGCCGATAGCGACCGTGGCCGCAAATACAATCCCGTCCTTGACAAGATTGAAGCCTTGACCGATGCCATGAAACAAATCGGTGAGCGTCACCATGCCACCTGCTCTCAAATCGGCATTGCATGGGCCATCGCCAAAGGAACGATGCCCATCATCGGTGCCACCAAGGCGCACCATGTGACGGAGGCCGCCGAAGCCACCAAGATCAGGCTTTTGGAGGATGAAGTCGCACAACTGGAGCGTTTGGCCGACACCATCGCTGTGGATACGCGCGGTGACTGGGAGCACACGATGGAATAAACGATTCGATTGGTGGCAAGCTTTTGTACGTGTTTCTCCAGAACGCAAAAACCAATTTATTCTTATTTTTTGTCGGCAATGCTGACACTCTATTACAACTTCCGCTTGTCACCAATCTTTTTTAATTCATATTTCTATTATCTTTGCCAAAAGTTTCAACCGAGATTCAAACCATGAGAAAAACCTTGATAATCACCATTATGACAGCAATCGCATTAAACGCTTCAGCCCAAATCGACCTCCACAGCCACGCCATCACTAAGGGCTACCTCGATTACATCAAAGCCAATGGCGCCGAGATGGACGAAGGTTTCCCCATCCCCGCTTGGGATGCGGAGCAACATATCGCCTTTATGGACAAGGCTGGCATTCAGACCGCTGTGCTTACCATGCCCGCGCCGCAGCCTTGGTTTGGCGATGCGGAGGCTTCGGCGGCGGTTTGCCGTAGCTACAATGAAGAGTGTGCTGCCCTCAAGGCACGCTATCCTGGACGCTTCATGTTTTGTGCCGCTCTGCCCCTACCCGATATTGATGCTGCCATTCGCGAAGCCGTCTACGCCCTCGACACACTGAAGGCCGATGGCATAAAATTGGCGACCAATGTCAATGGTCAGTATCTCGGTGTACCCGAACTTGATACGCTCTTTTCCGTGCTCAACGAGCGTGATGCTGTGGTCATCCTGCATCCACATCGCCCTGAACCAGTCAACCGGCAGGTGATGCAGCAGACGCCATTAGCCATGCAGGAATACCTGTCGGAAACCACACGGGCCGTGGCCAATATGATCAGTCGCAACGTCTTGGCGCGTTATCCTCAAGTGAAGCTGGTTGTGCCCCATTGCGGAGCCTACCTGCCTTTAGCTATCCCTCGCATGAAGTCGCTGACCGCCGTGATGCAAGCCAACAAGATGGTAGGCGAAATCGACTGGCAAGCCAATCTGAACTCGCTATACTACGACTTGGCCGGTGCCCACAGCCCCGAGGTCATCCGAATGATGCTCACCATCACCACACCCGACCATTTGCTTTATGGCTCCGACTATCCTTATGTCGCCCCTCAAGTGCTCATGAATGGCCTTCAACGGATGCAGCAATACCTGACAGATGAACCAGATTTGGAACCCTACAAAGAGATGATCCTTTACAAAAACGCATTAAAACTATTCCATAAATGAAGAAATTAGCCTTTTTACTCAGTGTTTTCCTTATATCCTTGACTACTATGGCACAACAAACCATTTTTCCAGCACAACATATTGCTCCTGAGGAGTTTAATACGGGTACGGTCCACATCTCCGTCGTCAGTCACAGTGAGCACCAGATGACCACCAATTTCCTTTTCGAAAAGGGCAGCCGCAACTCGTGGCATTACCACCCCAACGCCACCCAAGTGCTGATGGTGCTTGATGGCGAAGGCTATTATCAAGAGGAAGGGAAAGACAAGCAACTCATCCGCAAAGGCGATGTGATCGTCACGGCACCCAACACCCGACATTGGAACGGTGCCACCCCTGAAAGCAGCATCGAATGCCTCACCGTGACGGACATCTTGCCAGGCGAAGAACATGCCGTTCAGCTCCAAAAAGTGACCGATGAAGAGTTCACCTCACTAGTGAAAGCTGGCGAAAAGCTTGTCCGCCTTGCTGAAATCGAAGTGGTGTCCGAGTATTTGGAGGATTATATGGCCTTCGCCAAGGAAATCGGTGAGACTTCTGTGAAGGTGGAGCCTGGAGTGCTGACCCTCTTCTCGATGCAAACCAAGGAAGACCCTTGCAAGATCTACATCCTGGAAATCTACGCCGACCAAGAGGCCTACCAAAGCCATATCCAGACCGCCCATTTCAAGAAATACAAGGAAGGCACGGCCAAGATGGTAAAATCGTTGAAACTGATTGATGTCAACCCGCTGGCGGGGATGATACGGTGATTTGTAGATTTTTTTTATTTTTGCAACCATATTAAGAATCAAAACAATGAAGAAAATAGCAATAACCCTTTTGTGTGCTTTGGCCTTTGCCGCCTGCACCAACAACCAACCTGAAGACAATCAAATCAATCAAACTAAAACGAATATGGAAAACACAGCAAAAGTTTATTTGACTCGTAACATCAGCCCTGAAGCTTTGGTGAACATCTACAAGGCTTTGGGCGTGGAAGCCAAAGGCCGCGTGGCCGTGAAAATCTCGACCGGCGAAGGCAGCAACCCCAACTATCTGAAGCCCGAACTCATCAAAGACCTTGTGCATGAAGTTGACGGCACCATCGTGGAGTGCAACACCGCCTACGGCAACGGCCCTGGTGACGAGAAGGACGAGCGCAACAACTCGGCTGTCCACTGGGAGGTCATCCGTCGGCACGGCTTCACCGACTACTTCCCTGTCGATATCATGGACGAGTACGACGAAATCCGCATCCCTGTGAAGGACCAGAGACACATCAAATACGACATTGTGGGCGGACACATGGCCAACTACGATTTCATGATTGCCCTCAACCACTTCAAGGGTCACCCAATGGGTGGCTACGGCGGCGCGCTGAAGAACCTCAGCATCGGTTGTGCTAGCAGTAATGGCAAGGCATACATCCACTCCTCGGGAAAGATGGAAAAACTCGACATCGCCAAACTTTGGACTCCTGAATACATCGGCGACCAGGACGGCTTCCTTGAAAGCATGGCAGCAGCGGCCCAAGCGGTGACGAACTACTTCCAAAAAAGACAAGGCATCATCTACATCAGCGTGATGAACAACATGAGCATTGACTGCGACTGCGTCGACCATCCCGCCCCCGTGAAGCTTGAGGACTACGGCATCCTTGCTAGCACCGACCCCGTTGCCCTCGACCAAGCCTGCGTCGACATCATCAACAACCAGCAGGTGACCGCCACCAACGACCCCACCGACCTGCTCAGCCGCATCGACAAGCAACACGGCACCCACACCATCGAGCACGCTGAAGCCATCGGACTGGGAACCAGGAAATACACCATTGTCAGCATTGATTAATTGGTGAAACGACTTTTGCCGCTTAAAGCTACCAGAATTTTGAATCGTATTTCAAAACTTGACATCCGCAATCCTGGCAAAGACTTGGATTGCGGATTTTTTGTATCTTTGTAACCTCATTTGAATGCTAAATGATAATGAATTTTGAAATATCCAGTCCAGAAACAATGGAGCGAGCCATCTGCGAGCTAGGCATCGTCCCGTTTTTCACCAGCGCCATCCCGGGCTATTCCATCAAGGAACTCACCCAGCCTGGGTTTTGGTTTGACGGCGAGGAGGACTCTCTCGGGCCGTGGGACTGGAAGATCGACTGCCTGCAAAACGGTGGTATCGCCTACGGGAAGTTCCTCTGCGGAGGAAAAGCCGCCTTCGCAACCATTCCCTTTTACCGCGAACTGATGAACGTCCGCCGCGCCACGACAACGCCTGACAAGAATGGCGAGCGCATCATGGAATATCTCGAAAAGCAAGGCAGCATCACCATCAAGGAGGTGCGCGCCTTGCTTGGTGTGAAAAAAGGCCAAGCCGATGCGGCCATAGGAAAACTGATGCAACAGTGCCGCGTCGTCACGGGAGCCATCGAGCGGGTGTATCGAGGGCCCGAACAGGTTTACAACGGTTGGCAGGTGTCGTATTTCTGCACGCCCGAGTCGCTGTTCGAAGACTTCACCACGCTCCACACCGACCGCACCCCCGAGGAGTCGCTGGAGTTCTTAGTCGACCACATCACGAAGCTGACAGATGGAACGGCTACCCGAAAACAAGTTCTGAAGGTGCTGAAATAATATAGTGAGTTTTTGCATTTTAGGGAACCATTTCCTTAAAAATACTACTTTTGCAGCAAATCCAATTCAAATGAAGAAGGTATTAATCATCGTGGCAGGCGTTCTGGGTTTCATCCTCGCGGCTTGCACGGAAAATGAACCTAAAAAAGAGACAACCGTTATGAGTAATGAAGAATGTTTGATTTGTGGTGCGCCATTGGAATACCTTGAAAAGGACACGCTGATGGAGTGCGTAGTATGCCATAAGAAAGAGCCCAGCAAGACCCGTTGCGTCAAGGGACATTACGTTTGTTCCAAATGCCATACCGCCGGCATGGACTCCATCATCGCCTTGTGTTTGGAAGAGACCTCCAAAGACCCTATCGCTATTTTGGAGAAGATGATGTCGCAATCGTTCTGTCACATGCATGGTCCTGAGCACCATGTGCTGGTAGGAGCCGCTTTGTTGACAGCCTACAACAACGCCGTACCAGCCGACACAATGAAGATTGACCTGCAATCGGGCCTTTTGGAAGTGATGAGTCGCGGAAGACAAGTGCCTGGCGGCGCATGCGGTTATATGGGTGCCTGTGGCGCTGCCATCAGCACGGGCATCTTCATGTCGGTAGTCACTCGCAACACGCCACTCTCCACCGAGACTTGGCAACTCTGTAACCTTATGACGGCAAGGGCGCTGGAACAAGTGGCTTTGAACGGTGGCCCACGTTGCTGCAAGCGTGATTCCTATCTGTCGATACTCACGGCAGTGGATTTCGTGAAGGAACACCTTGGCGTGGAGATGGAGAAGCCCGAAGTGAGATGCTCGCGCAGCCAAATCAACAACCAGTGCATCGGAAAGAAATGTCCTTTCTCGCCCATACATAATGAGAACAAATAAAACTAAATCCTATTCAAAATGAAAAAAACACTCTTTCTCGCAGTAGTGGCACTGATGATGGCTACAGGCTGCAACAACCAGAACAACAAGACCACCCAAGTGACGGCCGAACCTGAACCTGTGGTCGAACAGACCAGTGGCATCTATGACATCACGGTCAAAGACATGGACGGCAGCGATGTGTCGTTGGCCAACTACAAAGGCAAGGTATTGCTTATCGTCAATGTGGCCAGCAAATGCGGCTTGACCCCGCAGTACGAAGGTCTTGAAGCTCTTTATCAGAAGTACAAAGACCAAGGTTTGGAGATTTTGGGCTTCCCCTGCAACCAATTCTTGGGCCAAGAGCCTGGCACCAACGAGGAGATCCAGAGTTTCTGCTCGCTGAACTACAACGTCACCTTCCCGCTGTTCGACAAGATTGACGTCAACGGCGAGGCGGAGAGTCCGCTCTACACCTACCTCAAGAAACAAGCGCCTTTCAAGGGCTATCCCGAGGGCACCGAGGAGTTTGCGACAATGCTTGACGAGATTCACCAAAAGACCGGCACGGGCTTCGACCAAGGCGATGCCATCCGCTGGAACTTCGGAAAGTTCTTAGTCTCCAAAGATGGCAAGACCATTCTTCGCTTCGAGCCTATGGTGACGCCCGACATGATGGAGGAAGCCATACAGGAGTTTCTGAAAGTCAATGAATAAAATTGATTCAAAATGAAAAGATTACTCGTTCTCGCTATCGTAGCGATGGCCGCCGTTTCTTGTGGTCCTAAGAAAGAAAACCAAAAAGAAGAAGCACCCAAGGTGGAACCCCCTAAAGTGCTGGTGCTCTACTATTCCCAAACGTCGAACACGAAAACCGTAGCGACCGAAATCGCCACACGACTCGGTGCCGACATTGAGGAGATTGTTCTCACGAAACCCTACGATGAGGATTTCCAAGCCACCATCGAACGTTGCAAGCAAGATCGCGAACAAGGCATTGCTCCAGAGATTCAGCCGTTGACAGCCGACATCGCCAAATACGATGTGGTGTTTCTTGGCTATCCCGTATGGTTCGGCACATACGCGCCGCCCGTGATCACCTTCTTGAGTCAAGTGGACTTGAGCGGCAAGAAAGTTGTCCCGTTCTGCACCTTCGGCAGCGGCGGACTGGAATCCAGCATGAAGGATTTGGCCGAGGCACAGCCTAAAGCGGAAATCCTTCCCGGCTATGGTGTGCGTGCCGCCCGACTCGAAGCAGCGCCCAAAGAAATCGACCAATTCCTGAAGGCAAGCGGTTTCCTTGAAGGAGAATTTGTAAAGTTGGAGGATTTCCCAGAGCAACATCCAATAAATGAAGAGGAAACAGCCATCTTCAACGCCGCTGTTGATGGTTATCAGATGCTTCATGCTCAAGCCAAGGCCGTGGCTTCGCGTTCCATTCCTGGAGGCACGGAATACCTGTTCACAGCCGAGGATCTTCCACGCGAGGACAATCCTGGGATGCCTACGGGAGAGCTGAAGGTGTATGTGACCGTCACAGACGGCGAAAATCCTGTATTTACGCGAGTGGTCAGGTAAACTAAGAATAAAGCCTAAGTGAAACGCATCGTTTACATCGTTTTGGGCTTGCTTTGCGTAGGCCTTGGAGCCTTAGGTGTGGTGGTGCCGGGATTGCCCACCACACCTTTCCTGCTGTTGGCCTCGTGGCTTTTTTACCGCTCCTCGCCACGATTGCAAGAATGGCTATTGCAGTCGTGGTTAGGGACTTACATCCGCAGTTATCGCCGTCGAGGTGGAATGACCGTTGCACAAAAAGCCGGCGCTTGTGGCATCATGGTGGCGATGGTGCTGCTCTCCACTTTCGTTTTTATCCCCAAAGATTCTGTGGCTCGCATCATTGTGCCCATCGTCGGTGCCATCGGCGTGTTGACGGTCATTTTTGCAGTGCCTAATGCGAAGGAAGAGGAATAGTTTATTGTGTATTTTTGCAGTTTTGCAACCATGAACTGGATTATT
Organism: uncultured Bacteroidales bacterium; assembly: GCA_946408345.1. Lineage (GTDB taxonomy): Bacteria > Bacteroidota > Bacteroidia > Bacteroidales > F082 > Limimorpha. Next base: position 22,855 of record CAMJRR010000024.1, read on the forward strand.
CAAATAGTCGGACTAAAATCATATCATAATGGAATTCAGACACTTGCGCCGATTCAAGCAGCAACTTCCTGACGAGGAGTGCGAAGCTATTCTGAAGGAGGCCTATCGCGGCTTCCTCTCAGTCGTTGGCGACGGCGGATATCCCTACACCATCCCAATCAATTTCGTGTATGCCGACGGGCACATCTATTTCCACAGTGCTTTGGAAGGCCACAAGATGGATGCCCTGAAAGCTTGCGACAAGGCCTGTTTCACCGTGATCGACCAGCCCGTGCAGGAGCCTGGTGATTGGTGGTACCATGTGCGAAGCGTAGTTTGTTTCGGAAAGATTACGGTCGTAAAAGATGCAGAGGAACACCTGTCGAAACTGCGACTGATAGGCGGCAAGTATTTCCCCGAGGGTTACGACATGGACGGCGACATCCAAAAGAACGGTCACCGAGCCGCCATCCTCGATATGCGTGTCGAGCACATGACGGGCAAACGGGTGAAAGAGAATTAACTAGGGAGGCGACTTTTTAGTACCTTTGCACCAAAATTAATTACAAATGAAAGCACTCCTCATCAACGGCAGCCCGCACGCCAACGGCTGCACCTTCACCGCCTTGAACATCGTGGCGGAAGAACTACAGAAAAACGGCATAGAAACCGAAATCGTCCACATTGGCAACAAGGACATCCGTGGCTGCATAGCTTGCGGCAAATGTGCCGAATTGGGGCGTTGCGTGTTCAACGACATGGTGAACGAAGTAGCGCCCAAATTTGAGCAGGCCGACGGCCTCGTAGTCGGCTCGCCGGTATATTACGCTGGCCCCAACGGAACGCTCACCAACCTGCTTGACCGTCTGTTTTTCAGCACACCTTTCGATAAACGCATGAAAGTGGGCGCGGCAGTCGTCTCGGCACGACGCGGTGGCACTACAGCAGCCTTCGACCGACTCAACAAGTATTTCACCATCAGCGAGATGCCTATCGCGAGCAGTCGCTATTGGAACATGGTGCATGGTCACTCGCCTGAAGATGTCATGAAAGATGAAGAAGGGGTGCAAATCATGCGCATTTTGGGTCGCAATATGGCCTTCCTCATGCGCGCCATCGCCGCCGAGCGCGAGCGCAATGGACTGCCACAAAAGGAAGTGACGAAATACACTAATTTCATCCGATAAGTCAAAGTGTTGGCGGGGCGTCAGTCAAGGGTGATATTGGAAATTAAGAAAGAATTTTATTATCTTTGCAGTCTGAAAACGAATGGCAGAATAAATCAAAAACAACTAGACAATGACACCACGACAATTCATACAACTTCTTCGAAAAGAAGTCAGCACATATAAAAACTTCCTTGAAACCGACAGTCAGGATTGGATTGTCAAGGGATTTATTGATATAGACAAAAATGTATACACCATCACGAATGACACAAAAGTCGTTTCAAAAATCATCGAGATATTGCTTATTCCAAAGTTGGATGCTTTTGCTCGCAACAATGGTTTGGAACTTGAATTGCCATCTAAGCAAAATTTCTATCCAGATTTGACTTTCAAGGATAAACAAGGGCATTTATTTGCTGTTGATTTTAAATCAAGCTACTACGAAGGAGAATATGTGAATGGCCTAACTCTCGGTTCATATTGGGGTTATTTCAGAGAAAGAGACTCCATTAAAAACATGGACTATTCATACAACTCGTACAGCTCACATACTGTGCTTGGTATGCTCTATAAACAAAGTGTTGTTGATGCAAACGAGAAGAATGTTTATTCTGTCGATGAACTTTCTGTGATTCATTCAGTTATTGAAAACTTTATCTTTTTTGTACAACCAAAATGGAGAATTGCAAATGATATTCCTGGTAGTGGAAACACGCGTAATATTGGCGGCATAACAAGTATTCAGAAACTTGTTAAAGGTGAAGGTCCATTTGCAGCTTTGGGCGAAGATGTGTTTGACGATTATTGGAAAGGTTATTTCAACAAAGTCGATGCGCGTACTGCTGGCATTGGTGAACCTCATTACCACAATCTCACCACTTACAAAGATTACCTTAAATCACAGTCTGAAAAGTTGAACAAACTAAAATAAACCATCATGTCTGTAATTGTTCCTGCTATCAAATCACAAGGCATAAAGACAAAACTTGTGCCGTGGATAAACGACATCATTCTTCAATCAGGACTTGATATTCCAAACACCAATTGGATTGAGCCTTTTTTCGGAACAGGCGTTGTCGGACTGAACACACTCGTTGGCGGGAAACGTATTGTAGGTGACACGAATCCACATATAATAAACTTTTACAATGGAATTCAACATGGTGATATAACTCCATATAATATGCGTAGCTACCTATATCAAGAAGGAGAGATACTTTCAAAAGCAGACGAAGACGGTTATGCGCATTTTAGGGAAGTTAAAAATCGATTCAATTCAGAACACAGTTCGTTTGATTTTATTTTTTTATCTCGTGCAGGATTCAATGGCATGATGCGTTTTAATCGCAAAGGTGAATGGAATATTCCTTTCTGTAAGAAACCTGACAGATTCGCACCTGCATATATCACCAAGATTTGCAACCAAATACAAGAAACCAGGAAAATCCTTAAACGATATGATTGGGAATTTTGTAACCAAGATTTCTTGAAAACTATTGAAAGGGCACAAAAAGGTGATTTAATCTATTGTGATCCGCCATATTTTGGCAGATATGTTGATTATTATAATGGATGGACTGAAAAAGATGAAGAAAACCTTTTTGTCGCCTTGTCGCAAACACCAGCACATTTCATCCTATCCACATGGCATCACAACGAGTTCCGTTCAAATGAAATGATTGACAGGTTTTGGGGAGAGTTTAATATTGAAACACAAGAACATTTCTATCATGGAGGCGGACATATCGAGAATCGCCACGCAATGGTTGAAGCTTTGGTGTTTAATTTTGATTTGGAACAATTTGCAGAAATTCCACAACAGAGCATTCAAATGGAATTACAATTTGCATAAAATATTGTTCGCATACAGATAAGGTCAACCAACATGTTATTTCGCTAAAATGCGAAGGGTGCAGGACCAAGTCGGTCTGCACCCTTCGTTATGTAATGATGTTCGCTAGATATCATTCTACGAGGACAAATGGGATCTCATCGCCATTGTCATCCTTAAGGACGAGGTTCTTTTTCTCGAGCTTAACGATCTTCATGTTATGCATCTTGGGCATTCCATCGAGCATCTCTTTTTGGAAATCTTTTTTCAAGCCATTGATTTCGTTTCTTATCTCCTTGTCCATCAAGGCTTTGGTCTTGGCATCCATTCCCTTGATTTCATAGTCAAGTTCGGTCTCGGCCTTGATTCTGTCGAGGTTCATCTTCAAGTCTTTGCCATTAAGGGTGAAAGTGCCAGGAACGGTGACTGAGCCTTCGAGCGTAATCGGCACGCCATCCTCTTTGATCTCATAATCAGTCCCAACGAGCATTTCGCAAGCCCCGTTTTCATCAAAATACAACGACACGACTATTTCGGTTCCTTCTTCATCGAGAAGTTTGGTGGCCCATTGCTTGCCTATCAAACTCTGTGCATTTAAGGCAATCGCTGAAACAAACATCAGCATCAAGGTAAAAACAATTTCTTCATGATTTGGATAATTTGGTTAATAGAAATGGGTTAATTGGTGACGCAAAATTAGTAAAATAAACCCAATGTTGATATATATTCCGCTAATTTGTGTAGCACTTTATATCAAATAAAGTATGTATTTTTGTCGGCGTAATTGGAACAAGTTATGATAAAAAACAGACCCAACCCCAACGAGGCTTTCCCGAACCCCAACATCCCAAGCCTCTGCTTCATCAAGAACGTGGTGAAGAGCCCGCGTATCATCATTGGCGACTATACCTATTATGATGACGTGGATGGTGCAGACCAATTCGAGAAGCACGTCACTCATTTCTACGACTTCATCGGTGACCGGCTGATTATCGGCAAATTCTGCGCTATCGCCAAAGGGGTAGAATTTGTGATGAATGGTGCCAATCACAGGATGGACGGTGTGACAACCTATCCGTTTTATATTATGGGCGGTGACTGGGGTAGCGCCATTGCCCCATTAAAAGATGAATTGCCTCTGAAAGGTGATACCATTGTAGGCAATGATGTCTGGATTGGCCAGCATGTCACCATCATGCCGGGTGTCCATATCGGCGACGGCGCCATTATCGGTGCCAACTCGGTGGTGGCCTCGGACATTCCTCCATACACTGTTGCTGTGGGAAATCCTTGCTGTGTGGTCAGAAAACGCTTCGACGACGATTTCATTGCTTATCTGCTGGAACTGAAATGGTGGGATTGGGACATCGAGAAAATCGAGGCCAATTTCGAGGCCTTGTCAAGTGGTAATCTATCGTTAATCAGAAAGATAAAGTAAATGTTCAAAAACAAACTAAATAATTAACAAACCAAAAGAGATTCCCTTTGCGGGGAATGGAGTTAAGACATAGTGTATTAAGCGGCGGCTAGAACAAGTTGACTATTCGTAAGCTTCACATGCCGCCGCATGTAGAAAAACAACTAAACTCCATTCCCGTCAGGGAATCTCAACACATCAGTCCCGTAAACCAGAATAATCATCTTATAATCATGAAAAAAGTAATCGTTATTTCAACCAGTCTCCGCCCCGGCTCGAACAGCCACGCTTTAGCGGAGCAATTTGCCAAGGGCGCTGAAGCCGCTGGGCATCAAGTGGAACTCGTCTCGCTCAGAGGCAAGGAAATCAAGTTTTGCATCGGCTGTCTGTCGTGCCAAAAGACGGGTGCCTGTGTCATCAAGGATGATGTGCCCGCCATCATGGAAAGCGTATTGAACGCCGATGTGGTCTGCTGGGCCACGCCGATTTATTACTATGAAATGAGCGGACAGATGAAGACCCTCATCGACCGCATGAACGCCATGTACCCCAAGGATTACAAATTCCGCGACATCTACCTGCTGACCACCGCTGCCGAGAACGAGGAGTTCGTGCCGAAGCGCGCCGAGAGCGGTCTGCAGGGCTGGATCGACTGCTACGGCAAGTCAAGTCTTAAAGGTCATATCTTTTGCGGCGGCGTAGGCGGACCGAAAGAGATTGAAGGCAATGCCAAGTTGCAGGAGGCTTACGAATTAGGCAAACAAGTTTAAGCCATGAGATACTACATCGTCGACGCTTTTACCGACAAGCCTTTCGGAGGGAATCCTGCCGGAGTGGTGCTTCTCGACGGGGATGTTTTCCCGAAGGAGAGCCTGATGCTTCAAGTTGCCGCTGAGTTGCGGTATTCGGAGACGGCTTTTGTGAGGCGGCATTCCGAGAAGGAATTCACCCTCCGCTATTTCACCCCAAAGGCCGAGGTGGAGCTGTGCGGTCACGCCACCATTGCCACCTTTGCCCTGTTGCATCATGAAGTTGGCGTAACTGGCCAATGCCTGTGCCACACAAAAGCTGGCGACCTTTCCATCGAAGTCGGCCCAAAGGTAATGATGCAGATGGCTACACCCAAAATCGTGAAAACCGTTGAGGACCCTAAGGAAATCTATCGCGCTCTCGGACTTGAGAACTACGCCCCTACCCTGCCAGTGATGATTGCCTCGACAGGGTTGCCCGATTTTATGATTCCGGTTGTCGATGTTGAAACGCTCAATCATCTGCATCCCGACATGGACGCCATAAGCGAGATAACGGAAAGGTACAATGCCGTCAGCTTCCATGTGTTTGCTTTCGGCAACGACGGCCACACGGCTCATGTGCGCGACTTCGCACCGCTCTATGGCGTGCCCGAAGAGTCGGCCACGGGTACGGCCAACGCCGCTTTGACCCATTATCTCCAACAAAACGGATGTATCCCTCCGACAGGCAACTTCTCCTTCCTGCAAGGCGAAGCCATGGGACGGCCTTCGGTGGTCGCCACCCGCGTCACTGCCGACGGCATCATTTATGTAGGGGGCACAGCAGCTATCGTGGCGAAGGGAGAACTAAACGTTTGAAATACAATTTGTTGAAAAAAAAATAGTCGTCGTCTCAATCGGTCTAATCCTTGACTCGACGACTATTCTTTTTCCAACTGCTCCTCCAAAAACTCCGCCGCATCGGACACACAGCCGGAGCATTGGCGGAGGACAACACCCGTACCGACGCCCTTAAGCATCTTGCATTGGGTGGCACCGTTGCGTTGCTGGAACTGAGTCATGATTTGCCTCATGCCTTTTCTTGCCCCTACCCTATCCTTGGTAGCTAGTCCCAATACAATTCCCGCCCCGACAAGGGCGCCACAGGTACCTTCCATATTGCCCATACCCGAGCCAAAGGCGTTGCCTAGGTTACGGCCGGTTTCTTCATCGATGCCAACCAGGTCGGCGTAAGTGCAAATGACGGCTTGGGCGCAGTTGTGTGTGCCATTCTCTAGCTTCTCTGCTGCTATGTGTTTTCTAGTCTCCATGTGGAAATAACTGGGCTGTCTTATTCGTGATGATGACCTTCACAGTGGTGGTGACAGCTGGGATCGCCGTAAACGATGGTGCCATTGAGGAACATCGCCAGCACCTGATCCACAGGAAGTTCGGGGGCACCGGCGTGGATACGAATGCCCAACTCGTTCAGTAGATTGATGGCGCCTTGGCCCAGTCCGCCACAAAGCACATCGGTGCAACCCTGTTCGGCCAAGAACCTCGGCATGGCGCCATGCTCATGCTCGGGCGCTTGTAGCACCTTTTGGTCAACAATCTTTCCGTCTTCTACATTAACAATGGTGACTTGCGGCGCCTTTCCGAAGTGCTGCCACAGTTTTCCCTCATTGGTGGGTATAGCTATTCTTTGATTCATGATCGATTGGTTTTGGAATTTTCGGCAAAGATAGTACTTTTCTGCAAATGGGATTCAAAATGAATAATTGAGCATTTAAATGACAAACGGGTTAGAGAAAAACAACAAGCTTAATTTGCGGAATGGTCTTCAATCCGACTCCCGGAATTCAGTAGGCGACATACCTGTTTCGTGCTTGAAATAGCGGCTGAAAGTAGACTGCTCGCCAAAACCCAGCATGTCGGCAATAGCCTGCACGGAGAGGTCGTTCCGTATATGCAGTAGCATCTTAGCCTCGGCGATAATCTTGACGCGAATCCAATAGGCAGCATTGTGACCTGTTTCCTGCTTGACGACTGCGCTGAAGTACTTAGGTGTTAGGCAAGCTCGTTCTGCATAAAATCTCACATCATGGTGCTTGCGAAAATGTTGAGCCAAATCGGAATGGAGTTGCATGCTGACACGCTTATTGGCATTGGTCTCATTCAGTTTGCTTTTGCGGTATTGACTGAGCAACCGCAAGAAAAATTCCAGCAAACGGGTCATCAACATCCGACTCTCAGGGAATTCGAGGCGTTTGATTTCACGCATCCCCTCCACCACATCCGTTATCATCCTGTATTCATGCCTGTCGAGTTTCACGCAGGGATGCAGCTCATAACGATAACGCATCTGATTGATGATTTGTAGGATGGGATCGTCCAGAATCGAGGCATCAACAACTATCAGTGTGGCAAGGTAGTCGTCGGTTTTATTCACCATGCGAAGACGATGGTTGGGAAAAATCACACCCACAGTGTGTTTCTCTGAATAGTCGGATTGGTCGTCGTACATGAGTTGTATGTGCCCCCTGTGGCCAATGCAGATGACGTAATCGGGCGATACAAATGGTTTGTCGCCTGTAGGCAATCCCCTAACATCATCGAGGACCACAATGCCTTCATCCTTAATCCTTTGGAGATTGGATAACAATGGATGAGGTGCTGATGTTTGTTTTTTCATGTGGCAAAAATACTGAATTTAAACAAACTATTTACCAAATCCGACTTTTTGTCAAACACTACGCCCAATATGTTATCATTTGCGTTGGTAAAGGCTTATACTTTTGCAATCGAATTATGTTAATAGTAACCTTGTATAAAATCCAAAACGGAAAACAACTAAAAATTGAATGAGCAGATTTTTGTGATTCATTTGCATTTTTTGTAAAGGCATAGCTTGGGGGCTATGTCTTTTTTGGCTTTCTTGGAATAATAAAATGCTTTGATTTGAGGTTATTTTTAGAAATATGAAATATGAAGAAGAAACTGTTTTTGAATTATTTGTTATTTGTCTTGCTAGGGATAACGGTTGCGGGTTGCCAGAAGGACAACATCGTCCTCATCGACCCGATTGAAACCGACGACAGCGAAGACTTCATCGCCAATACCACATTCACCCAAACGGTAGGCGTCGCGTTTTCCACCAATGGAAACGCGGTCGTTGCCGGCACCAACGACGACTTCGCCGTAACCGTCAGCGGCAATGATGTGACCATCGTCTATGCCGGAGAAGAATATGTGATGTATGAGCTATCGGGGACTACCAACGACGGTTTCTTCAAACTTTACAGCACGAAGAAACAAGGCATTACGCTGAATGGCGTGAGCATCACCAATCCCAACGGCGCAGCCATCAACGTGCAAGGCCCGACTGCTGAACCGAGCAAAGGCAAGCGCACTTTCATAGTGCTAAACGGCACAAATAACCTTGCCGATGGCACAAATTACACTGACACACCAGCCACCGAAGACGAAAAAGGCGTGATGTTTGGCGAAGGCCAATTCATCTTCAGCGACGAAGGCAGCCTCACCGTCACGGCAACGGGCAAGTCGGGCATCGTTTCCGATGACTATGTGCATTTTATTAGTGGAACCATTGCCGTCAATGTGTCAAGTTCCGTCAATGTCAGCGGTACCGACACTTTGAAGCCTGCTTGTGTGAGGGGCAAGGACTACGTCAAAATGACAGATGGTGCCTTGAGCCTCACCAGCACGGGAACAGGTGGCAAGGGCATCAGCAGCGACGGTAGCGGCTACTTCTATGGTGGCACGGTCAATGTGACGGTGACTGGAAGCAATTTCGGTTCTAGTGGTGGCGGTGGAGGCCATGGCGGATGGGGCAACAGCAACTCCAACGGCGTTTCGGCCAAAGGGTTCAAATTCGACGGAAACCTAATCTTTAAAGGAAGCCATGTAGTGGTGAATTGCACGGCCCACGAGGGCATCGAAGCCAAGGGCACCCTCTCGGTTTCAGGTGGCGAGGTGTACAGTCATTCCCAATCGGACGACGCCATCAACTCAGGCGGTAACCTCACCATTTCGGGTGGGTTGGTCTGCGCCTATAGCCAAGGCAACGACGGTCTCGATGCCAACGGCAACTGCTATATCAAAGGTGGCGTGGTCTATGCCATCAGTGCCAGTTCACCCGAGGTGGCCATCGATGCCAACTCAGAAGGCGGATATAAACTCTACCTCACGGGTGGCACCTTGGTGGCCATTGGTGGCTTGGAGAGCGGTTCCTCTCTTACACAGAGTTGCTATTCGGCCTCTTCATGGTCGCAAAACACTTGGTACGGCTTGACCGTTGGCTCAACGACTTACGCATTCAAGACCCCAGCAAGCGGAGGGACGCCTCTTGTCGTTTCGGGAGGCGCCTCTCCAACCTTGCAATCCAATGTGAATGTTGCAGGAGGAACGGAATGCTTTGAGGGTGTGTTTTACACGGATGCTTCCGTCAGTGGCGGCAATTCCGTCAGTCTATCGTCCTACACAGGCGGCAATGGAGGTGGTGGAGGTCCTGGCGGAGGAGGACATGGGCCGTTTTAATTAAGAATTAAGAATTAGGAATTAAGAATTAAGAATTATGAGATTTAGGATAATCATATTATTGGGACTATTTTTTCCTGTGTTAGCAACAGCCCAAACCGATGTCGCCCTTGCCCCTGAATTTGGCAGTAGGGTTTCCTTGAGCCTTAACAAAAGAATCACTAAGGGCTTGCACGTTTCCCTTGAGGAAGAGGTGCGTTTCGACAACAACTTCGGTAGCCTTGACCGCCTGCAAACCACCTTGGCCTTGAGCTATAAGGTTCATCCCAACATCAAACTCGGGTTAGGCTATGTGCTCATCAACGGCTATGGAGCCAATACCGAATCATTCAAGAATCCGCGCCACAGACTGATGGCCGATGTCACAGGCACCATACATTACGGCAACTGGAACTTCTCGCTGAAAGAACGCTTTCAGGTGACGCGTCGCACGGGCGATTTCAACGTGTACCAAAACCCACAAAACGCCCTGACGCTGAAAAGCCGTGTAAAGGCCATGTACAAAGGCTTCGGCAAGGTGCAACCCTACGCCTATTTCGAGGTGCGCAACTATCTGAATGCGCCCGTCATTGAGGCGGCCTACGACGGTAATGTGTATGTCACCTTGGACGACTATTCCGAAGAAGGCGAAGCTGGTTGGTTCCTGAAGGGTTTCAACGGTGGCTATGTTAACCGCCTGAGAGGCTCAATAGGTGCAGACATCAGATTGGACAAGCGCAATACCTTGAATTTCTACATCTTGTGCGATTACCTAATGGAAAAGCAAGTGGACGCCAATGCAGAAGGCACCAAACTGAAGTCGTACACTAAAGAGACAGGCTTCCGTGGCTGGATTGGCGCGGGGTATGAGTTCGCGTTTTGATGATTTCCGGGCGATTGTTGAATGCTATTTTAGAAAAGCTTTGACGCTGGTCAGTTCTCCTTGGAGCTTTATCTGATGTGTCATACCTCTGCTAACAGGTCCTTCACTGCATGGGTGATTATCAGAAAGTTTCTAGGTTCACTATCAGGAATTTTCTGTATTTTTGCCTCCAATTATGATAGCATTCATTGATACAGAGGTTGATCCGCAGACGAAGAAAGTGACGGATTACGGAGCAGTGAGGGAAGATGGCGCGGTGTTGCACTCTCATTCCAAAGCCGACTTCGATGCCTTTGTGTCGAAGTGCGATACGATATGTGGACATAATATCATCAACCATGACCTGAAGTACACGGCACTGCGGAGCAATCCCACGATTATTGATACGTTGTTTCTATCACCGCTTTTTTTCCCAAAGCAATCGTATCACAATTTAGTGAAAGACGACAAGTTGCAGGTGGATGAGCTGAATAATCCAGCGAACGACTCCATGAAAGCCCGCGACTTGTTGAATGATGAAATCGCTGAATGGCACCAATTATCACATGACAGGCAAGAAATATACTATCAATTGCTGCATCAAACTCGGGAGTTCGAAGGGTTTTTCAAATACGTAGGCTACTCCAAGCCATCTTCCTTTATTGGTAGGATTCTGAGACCCCAACAAGATTGTACATCATTGATTCTTAATGAATTTAATGATAGGATTTGTAGCCATGCAGATTTCGAAACATTGTTCAAGCAGTATCCGATTGAATTGGCCTATTGTTTAGCTGTGATTGGTGCTGACGACATTTTCTCCACCACTCCCGCTTGGGTAATTCGCAACTATCCTCAGGTGGTGGATGTGATGAACATGTTGCGCAACACATCATGTGGCGACTGCAACTATTGCCGTCAACGATTGGATGCCCACAATGGTCTAAAGCAGTTCTTTGGCTATGACGAGTTTCGTACCTTCGATGGAATTCCTATGCAGCAACAAGCCGTGGAATCGGCCATTCGTGGCGAATCATTGCTGACGATTTTCCCCACCGGTGGAGGAAAGAGCCTCACCTTCCAACTGCCAGCCCTGATGGAAGGAAAGAATACACATGGTCTGACGGTGGTTATCTCGCCACTACAGTCTTTGATGAAAGACCAAGTGGACAACTTGGCGGCTCGTGGCATCAGCGAGGCGGTGACCATCAATGGATTACTTGACCCTATAGAACGAGCTAATGCCATTGAACAGGTGGCAGAAGGCACAGCCAATCTGCTTTATATCGCTCCAGAGATGCTGCGAAGCAAGACCATCGAAAAGCTGCTTGTCAGCAGAAATGTGGTTCGCTTTGTCATCGATGAGGCACATTGTTTCTCGGCTTGGGGACATGATTTCCGGGTTGACTACTTGTATATTGGCGATTTCATTCGCAATTTACAAAACAAGAAGCAACTGAGCCAGCCTATTGCGGTGTCGTGTTTTACGGCCACTGCCAAACAAAAGGTTATCAGTGACATTTGCGATTATTTCAGAGCGAAACTCGGTTTGGAGTTAAAGATATTCGCTGCCAATGCCGAAAGAAAGAACCTGCGTTATTCAGTGCTTCATGCCGACACGCCCGAAGAGAAATACAACCTGCTGCGTTCACTGATAATTGGGCATAACTGCCCGACGATTGTTTATGTGTCGCGCACAAAAATCACACGGGAATTGGCGCAACATCTAAAAAGCGACGGTATACAAGCATTGCCGTTCAACGGAAAGATGGAAGCTGCCGAAAAAGTGGAGAACCAAAATGCTTTTATGAGTGGTGACGCACAAGTGATTGTGGCCACTTCTGCTTTTGGCATGGGTGTTGACAAGAAAGATGTTGGGCTGGTTGTTCACTACAACATCAGCGACTCGTTGGAGAACTATGTGCAAGAGGCTGGTCGTGCAGGGCGTGACCCCGAAATGCAGGCCGAATGCTTTGTGCTTTACGATGATAGCGATTTGGACAAGCACTTCATCCTCCTCAATCAGACCAAGCTCAGCATCAGCGAAATCCAACAGGTTTGGAAAGCCATCAAAGAACTTACGGTCAAACGAGACTATGTCAGTTGTTCGCCGTTGGACATTGCCCGTCAAGCAGGATGGGGCGAGGAAATCGACGACATTGAGACGCGCGTAAAGGCAGCCATCGCAGCATTGGAAGATGCTGGATTTATACAACGAGGTAGCAATTCGCCACATATTTTTGCAACGGGTATAGCCGTAAAGAATATGGACGAGGCCCGTCGCAAGTTGACGCTTTCGCCACTTTTTGACGACCAGTCGCGTGAAGATGCGGTTCGCATCATCAAGTCGCTCATCAGTGCCCGGGCTACTGCCGAAGGTCGCGGGGCCGAAGCCGAAAGTCGCGTGGATTATCTGGCCGACATCCTTGGATTGAACAAGGCATCGGTAATTAGGAACATCAATCTAATGCGTCAGGAAGGTCTGTTGGCCGACAGTCGCGACATGCAAGCATGGATATCTAAAAGCACTTCCCAACGCAACCTTGACATCATCCTGAAACTGGAGCGGTTCCTTTTGCAACGGTTTGGCGAAGAGGCACAAAGGATGAACTATAAGGAGTTGAACGAAGAGGCTCAGAAAGCTGGTCTTACCTACTCCAACATCAAGAGGCTGAGGATGTTGCTCCATTTCCTTTCGCTGAAAGGCTATATCTACAAACAAGAAGGCTATAGAGACAGCGTGGAGATTCGACTTCAGGCCGCTCAAGAGGTTACGATGGCTCGATTTGAGCGACGCATGGAGATTTGTCGGTTTGTTATTGACACGCTCAATGTCAGCCGCGACCCCACCAAAGACATGACACTGGTGAACTTCTCTGTCGTTGAGCTGCTAAAACAGTTCATTGCCAGCCAACAGGGAACGATGTTTGCCGAAAAAGAGAAGCCCGAAAATGCTGATATCGAGGAAGCGTTGCTTTATCTCACTAAGACCGAGTTAATGAAAATCGAAGGCGGCTTCATCGTTATCTATAACACCATGCAGATAGGTCGTATCGCCGACCGTCGCACTCGTTATGGCAAGGAACAGTATCGTCTGCTAGATGAATTCTACAAACAACGCATACGCCAGATTCATATCGTGGGCGAATATGCCAACCTGATGGTTCGCGACTACAATGCCGCACTGCGTTTCGTCAACGACTATTTCACCATGGACTTCCGCAAGTTCATCAACCATTATTTCAAGGATGAGCGACGTGCGCAGATTGACTTGAACATCACCCCTGCCAAATACGACAAACTCTTTGGCGAGCTCTCCAATAGACAATGCGAGATTATTGACGACAACCAGTCGAAATATATCGTAGTGGCCGCAGGACCAGGAAGCGGCAAGACACGTGTGTTGGTTCACAAGTTGGCCTCATTGCTATTGTTGGAAGACGTGAAGCATGAGCAACTGTTGATGCTTACCTTCTCAAGAGCCGCCGCCACCGAGTTCAAGAAACGGCTTATTGATTTGGTGGGCAATGTTGCACACTATGTTGAGATCAAGACCTTCCATTCCTACAGTTTTGACCTTATTGGCAAACAAGGCAGTCTGGATGAGGCAAAAGATGTGGTGCGTCATGCGGCTGAAATGATAGAAAAAGGCGAAGTGGAGCCTTCGAAGATTGCCAAGAGTGTGCTCGTCATCGACGAAGCACAGGACATGGGACAAGATGATTTCCGACTGGTACAAGCCCTGATGCGACAGAACGAGGAAATGCGTGTGATTGCGGTGGGCGATGATGACCAAAACATCTATGCCTTCCGTGGCTCTGATTCCAGATATATGCAATCGCTCATCAGCCAAGAGGGGGCTAAGTTGTACGAAATGACAGACAACTATCGCTCGGCGAAAGCCATAGTTAACTGTGCCAACCGTTTTGTGCAAAGAATCCCTGGCCGCATGAAACATGCTACCATCCAGTCGGCAACAGGAGAAGAAGGCAAGGTGATGGCATTAAAGACACTGCATAACGCAGAAATAAAGGTTCAAGGTGGCACTGCGATTCTTACCCGTACCAACGAGGAAACCATGCAAGTCGCCTACGAATTGGAACAAAGAGGTCTGCATGCTACCGTTGCCCAATCCATGGGTGGATTCCGTTTTGGCAACCTTGCCGAAGTGCGTTATTTCATTAAACAGATTGGCAAGGATGACGAAGTAACCATATCAAAAGAAAAATGGCAAGAAGCAAAAAAACGCACACTTAAAACGTATGCCTCAAGTACTTGTTTGGACGTTATGCGGCATTTCTTTGCTGACTTTGAGGCCATCAACAGGGTCTATTATCGTAGTGATTTGCGTGAGTTTATTATCGAGTCAGAAATAGAGGACTTCATTGCTTCCGATGACAAGTCAGTCTTTGTGAGCACCATCCACAAGGCGAAAGGGCGTGAGTTTGATACCGTTTACCTCATGTCTTCGGTTCCTGATGGCAGACAAGTTGAAGATATGCGAGCCTATTATGTGGGACTCACCCGCGCCAAGCGAAACCTCTATCTTATAACCAACCCGCCTACGGAATATTTTTCGATTTCGATAGCGCTAAACATGCACGACATTTGGCTTGACTACTTCAAAGGTCGAAAGGACACAGTGCTTTGCCTCAGAAGCGGGGATGGTCTCCAATACAAGGACGACTATTTGTATAATCAGCAAGGCATTAGTGTGGTTGCATTGTCTGCTGCTGGGAAAGACAAAATAAAGGCTTGGACTGACAAAGGCTATGAGGTGATTAGTGCAAAAGTAAGCTATACGTTAGCATGGCGGCCAAAAGACTCTGAAACGGAATATGCTGTTTGCTTGGCGAATCTTGTTTTGTCTAAGAAAGAAGAAATAGATGACTAAACCAGCAAGGCCAAAGTGGTTTAGTTTTACCTTGTTTTAACTTATTGGTTTTCAGCAATACTTAC
>CAMJRR010000025.1 GCA_946408345.1 uncultured Bacteroidales bacterium
TCGACATCGGCGTGCACCAAGACGGCCTCGTCCACATCAGCCAAATGGCCGACCATTACATCAAAGACCCGAACGAGGTGGTGCATCTTAATCAAAAGTTGCGCGTGAAGGTTTTAGAAGTCGACGTGAACAGGAACAGAATCAGTTTGACAATGAAACTATGAGTGCCTTTGTAGGCATAAAGTTTTATTCTGTAGGCCGCTTCGTTATGCTTCATACTTCGCATTGATGTCAATCGCATCGAAAGAAAGCGAGTTTTTTTGCACAAATATTTGTTTTTAAAAATTAAACGTCTATTTTTGCGGCTAAAATAACAAATAACTCGAATAAAATGAAAAAGAAGATTATTCTTACCATCGCAATTTTAGGGTTGTATTTTTTCTCTGTAGCTCGTCCTGTCAATCAAGCAACTGCCAAATCTATCGCTTCCAAGTTTATAGAAACCAGCGATTTGCAATTTGAAATCAGCTATCTGACAAATAAGGGAGCTGCTGCACTCTACATCTTCAACACATTTGACGGCTTTGTCATTGTTTCTGCCGACGATTGCGAGACCCCCATCATCGGCTATTCCCGTGAAGGCCGTTTCGACCCGAACAACGTTCCCATCCAGATGGAAAGTTATCTACAAGATTTCGTTGCCAGAATCCAATACGGCATCGAAAACCATATTGAGGCAGACGAGGCCACAGCGAGGCAATGGGAATTGGTGAAGTCGTTAGGGCGACTAACGGAAAGTACGTCTGCGAAATCCGTACCCGCCCTGCTAACTAGCAAATGGCACCAAGGTTGCCTTTACAACAGCCTCTGCCCCGAAATGGGAGGTCCCTGTGAACACGCCGAGGCTGGTTGTGTCGCGGTGGCTATGGCACAAATTATGCGCTATTGGGGCTATCCGACCGCAGGTTGGGGTTCTCATTCCTATTCCAATGATGGCTTGACACTCTCCGCCGACTTTGGCAATACCACCTACGACTGGGAACATATGCCCGATTCACTTACCGAAAACTCTAGTGAAGCTGAGATTGAGGCCGTGGCAACTTTATTGTACCATTGCGGCGTTTCTGTTGAGATGCGATACGGTTCTAACGGCTCATTAGCCAAAACAGGGGACGTACTCAATGCTTTGAGACGATATTTCAACTATTCAAGGCAAATTCACATGGAAAAGAAGTCGAATTACAGCAATGAAGAATGGAGTTCTTTACTGATGAACGACCTTGACTTGAGTCGCCCCATACAATATGTTGGTTTTAGTAATGCTGGCCATTCTTTTGTTTGCGACGGATACGACAGCAACGGCCTTTTCCATTTCAACTGGGGATGGGGCACTGCCAATGGTTTCTTTGCTTTAGGTAATCTGAACCCTCTCGGATATGATTTCAGCAATAACAACTATGCTGTTTTCGACATTATTCCTCAGAATGACCCATGTCTTGTGAACGTCTCTGTGTCTCCATCCAACGCAGGCACCGTTGAAGGTAATGGAGAATACCACATCGGCGATTCGTGTACGCTTACAGCCATCCCTACTGATGAATATGATTTTTACTGTTGGAAAAATGAGGGACAACCCGTTTCCAACAACCCATCATACACTTTCACGGTTGAAAACGACACCTTAACTTTCGAGGCCGTTTTCTGTTGCCGCCCTGTAGGCCAAATCTCAGCAAGTTATTCACCAGAAGCAAACGACCCCAATAGCGCCAGTGTGAGGCTTTCATGGAACCGTCCCGACACAGAATGGGTTCTCTTAAAACAATTTGATCTCCATGAGGAAGGCAGCGGCGTAGCCACCAACGGCGAGCACATCTATGTCACATACGCTGAATGGAACACTCCTCCTTTCGCGTTTGGCAAATTCACCATGAACGGTGACTTGGTGGAACAGTTCAACTTAAGAAACGACTTTGACGCCGTTGCCTTGGATTACGACGGAACCAGCTTCTATTGCAACACTTCCCATTCCGGACTTAAAATGCTGTATCAGGTTGACCTTGACAACAAAACGATTATCGACAGCATAAGATATAACAACTGGTTCGGAGATATAACTTACGACCCCGAATACGACGGCTTTTGGCTTGACCGTAACTACCAGACTATCCTTTACAACCGTCAAGGCCAAATACTACAAACTAGTCCGACGTTACCTGATTTCATCTATGGTTCAGGATATTATACCGCTAAAGACGGAAGCCATCATCTATTAATAACAAAAGAATCAGGTATTTACGATTATAACATCACCTGCAATTTCATTTTTGACCATCCTTTGCTGAATCCAGGCTGGGATTACACATACGGGATTGGGGCTTGCACTGGAAAATACGAAGGGAAAGATGCCTTGTTCATTGCCATTGGCTTCGGCATTCGTATCTATGAAATAAAATGCAGACTTGAGCAAATCATAGGCTACCGCATCTATCGCTCCGACAGCGAAGGGAACGCCATGATGCTCGCCGACAATGTCGCTGGTTCGTCATACATCGACGAAACATGGGGCAACACCCTCGCCGGCGAATACAGATTTGGCATAAGCGAAGTCTTCGCCAACGGCATTGAGTCAGAAATCATCTGGTCCGACCCCATTGTCAAAACAGATTTTGGAACCAACGAAAACCACGGCGAATCAGTGGACCAAAGCGTCCAAAAACGGCTTGAGAATGGCCATATCGTCATCATCAAGGACGGAAAACACTACACTATATCAGGTCAACAATTAAATTGACACTGAAGCCATAAATCGATTTTTTTCAAACACAAAAGTCATTTTGGGAAACAATGTTTATTATTTCCTTATTTTTGCGCATTAAATTTTTCACTATGATGCGTTTAAATACTATTTGTTTATTTCTCTGCCTATCACTGCTGATGGGATGTGGCAAGAAAAAAAGCACTAAACAATCCTTCGATCCAACTATTCCAGTCGAAATCAGTGTCATTTCGCAATCCTGCGACAACAATTTACGCAATTATGTGGGCACTACCAAGAGCGAGATGGAACTTCCTCTTTCTTTTCCATTGGGCGGCACATTGAAGGGCATCTATGTCAAAAACGGGCAACACGTCAAGAAAGGCAGCTTGATTGCCCGCGTCGACGAGACTTCAGCCAAAAGCATCCACGATGCAGCCCTTGCCACCCTCAACCAAGCCGAGGACGGCTACAAACGTCTGAAGCAAGTGCATGACGAAGGCGGCATCCCTGATGTACGATGGGTTCAGATGGAAACAGACCTTGAAAAAGCCAGACAGACCGAAATCACTTCACGCAAGCATCTGAATGAATGCACACTGCGTGCTCCCCAAGAAGGCTTCATCAGCATGGAGGAACACACCACGGGAGAGAACCTGCTCCCCTCTGCCCCATTCTGTCGCATCATCGACATGAACAAGATGATCGTTGAGTTTTCCGTCCCAGAAAAAGAGATCGGCATCATCCAGATAGGCGACAAGGCAGAAGCCATATTCCCTGGCTTGGACAATAAGACCAAGACCATAGAAATCATTGACAAGTCATTTGTTTCCAACCCTATGGGCCACACCTATACCATCAAAGCTAAAGTGCCTATTGAGGACAAAGACATCCTCCCCGGCATGGTGGCCAAAATCAAGCTCTCTCTTTCGGAGGCATCGGGCATCGTGGTGCCTTCCTCATGCGTGCTGACCATGCCTGAAGGGGCCGATGTGTGGACCGTCAAAAACGGCAAGGCCTACCGCCGTAACATCAAGGTGGGTGGCTTCGTGAAAAACGGCGTCGTCGTCGAAAGCGGCCTCCAAGACGGCGACACCATCATCACAGTGGGCTACCAGAAACTCTACAACGGAGCCAAAGTTTCGTTTTAATATATTGTAAATGAAAAGTCTATTGTTGTGTAAGACAATTTAGCCGTCAGCCTTCAGCTATCAGCCACTATACAAGTGAGCTGATGGCTGATAGCTAATGAATAAAAGTCAAAAATCTGATAAAAACGGAAACTATGGCTCAAAAAAGAAATATTGTTGAAGGGGCGATGAGGAACTACAAACTCGTGTTCTTCTTCATGGCCATCATCGTCGTGTTTGGATTCATATCGTTGCCCAAACTCAAGAAAAATGAGTTCCCTGACGTGACCATCCGCATCGGCGTGGTGGCCGTCGTCTATCCCGGTGCCACCGCCGACGAAATCGAACAACGCGTGGCCAAACCCGTTGAGCAATACTTGTTCACCTTCAGTGACGTGAACAAAACAAAGACCTATTCGCAATCCAAAGACGGTGTGCTGCTCATCTTCGTTTCGTTGGTCAACGACACCAAAGACGCCAAGATGACATGGTCGCGCATACGTCAAGGACTGGAACTGTTCCAAAAGACCGACCTGCCTCAAGGCGTACTGACTACGGCAGTCATCGATGACTTCGGCAACGCCTCTTCCCTGCTCCTCGCCATCGAAAGCGACCAACGCTCACCTCGCGAGCTGCGCGACTTCGCCGACCGTCTCTCGGAACGCCTTCGCAACATCGAAACGATGGGCAACATCAAAATCGTAGGTGAGCAAAAGGAAGAAATCGCCATCTACATGGATCCCACACGCATGACCCAATACGCAGTGTCGCCTGCGATGATTACGGCAGAATTGGCCGCACATAGTCTCCGAACCATCACTGGCAAGGCCGACAATAACGACGGTTCTGCCGTCATCCATGTGAACGTTCCCTACAGCGACATCTACGAACTCTCGGAACTGATTGTCTTCTCTGACCCCGTCACAGGACAGGTCATCCGCCTGCGCGACGTGGCCCGACTCGAACGCCGCTACCAAGAGTCGTCGCAATACATCCAATATTCCGACAGTTTGGTCAATGGCAACCAATGCCTTATCTTCTCTATGGAGATGCGACCTGGCCACAATGTAGTGGCCTTTGGCGAAGAAGTCAACAATGAGATTGGTACCTTCCTCGCCACGGCACCGCCCGACATCAAAGTACACCGCATCACCGACCAGCCAGTGGTGGTCAACAAGTCGGTGCGCTCCTTCCTAAAAGACCTTATCGAGGCTGTCATCATCGTTATTCTAGTGATGCTCTTCCTTTTCCCTTTGCGTACCGCCTTGGTCTCTTCGACCTCAGTACCCGTATGCATCGCGGCAGCATGGGCCATTATGTACCTGTTAGGCATCGAGCTGAACACCGTCACCTTGGCTGCACTCATCGTTGTGCTCGGTATGATTGTGGATGACTCCGTCGTAGTCATCGACGGCTACACTGATATGCTCAATTCGGGGCGTTCCCGTTGGTATTCCGCTGCCGTCTCCACCAAGAGCCTGATGACTTCCATGCTTATTGCCACCTGTTCCATCTCCTTCATGTTCTTCCCTATGCTGTCGTTGATGAACGGCACCAGCATAGGTGATTTCATAGGTATGTTCCCTTGGGCCATCTTCATCACTTTGTCGTGCAGTTTCCTCTATGCCATCTGGGTGATTCCCTACCTTTCGGCTAGAATCATTGGGCCATCGAATCCTAACAAACGCTCAAAGTTGGAGAAAATACAAACCAAGTTCTTCGAAGCGCTTCAAAAATCTTACAAGAAACTCCTCGACCTCTGTTTCCGCTACAAATGGGGCACCATCATCGTATCTGTCATATCTGTGGCCATCGGCGTGTTTTTCCTCACGCGCATCAATATTCAGATGCTGCCCAAAGCCGAGCGCGACAGTTTTGCCGTGGAGGTACATCTTGCAGCCGGCAGTTCGCTTGACGAAACCGCCAAAGTGTCCGACTCACTAACGAAAATCCTATTGGCAGACAAGCGGGTGAAATCCGTCACCACATTCCTCGGCATGGCATCGCCGCGTTTCCACATCACCTACTCTCCCCAGCCCATGCCCACCTCGGCTTATTCCCAATTCATCGTCATCACCGAATCGGAGAAAGCCACCAAAGAGATGATGAAAGAATACTCGCAGAAATACGAGAACCATTTCCCCTCTGCACAAATCCGTTTCAAGCAGATGGACTATCAAATTGTGAATGCGCCCGTGGAATATTACATTATGGGCGACAGCTACGACAAGCTTGAGCCCCTCAAGGACTCACTCATTGCTTGCTTGAAACAAAACCCCGACCTGTTTTTCGTCCATTCCGACTACGACAACACAGAAGAAATCGTGGAAGTGGACTTGAACATCGACGAAGCCAACCGCCTTGGCGTGACGCAAGCCGTGCTTTCGGTCTACCTCTCAAGCGCCCTTTCGGGCAACAAGATGGTCTCCATGTGGGAAAACGGCTACAACTTGCCCACGACCATCTACACCGAGGGCCTGCATAACATCGACTATGAAGGAATCGGCGATATGCTGGTACCCACCTCGCTTCCTGGCGTTTGGGTGCCTTTACGTCAAGTTGCCGATATCCATCCACGTTTCCAACACGACAACCTGACCCACCGCAATGGCCGACGTTGCATCACCGTGATGGCTGATGTCATGCCTGGATGCGGACAATTGGCGCAATTCAAGAAGGCCCAAGAATACCTCAACACCATTGATATCCCCGATGATGTTGTCATCGAAGAAGGCGGTTCTATGGCAATCACCAAAGAGACTATGCCTTCGTTGCTCATGTCCATCATGGCTGCCATCGTGGTGATGTTCATCGTCTTGATCATCCATTACAAACGCATTGGCATTTCCTTCCTCTCGATTTCCGTTTCGCTGTTGTGCGTCTTTGGTGCCATGTTCGGCCTGTGGATGTTTGGCCTCGATCTGTCGGTCACCGCTATGCTGGGAATCATCTCACTCATCGGAATCATCGTTCGCAACGCCATCATCATGTACGACTATGCAGGCGAATTGCAAGCAAAAGAGAAAATCGCTGTCCACGATGCCGCCTACGAAGCTGGACTGCGCCGTATGAGGCCCATCTTCCTAACCTCGGCCACCACGGCCTTGGGCGTCATCCCGATGATTTTGGCCAAGACCCTGCTTTGGGAGCCAATGGGCGTGGTCATCTGCTTCGGCACCATCTTCACCTTCCCCTTGGTCGTCACCGTACTGCCCGTGGCCTATTGTTTGGCCTTCGATGCAGGCGAACGCGACCAGAAACGCCTGAAGGAAGCCAACCAACGCTTCCTCGACCGACTCGACGAACGCGACAAGCGAAACGAGGAAAAAAACAAAAATGAAGAAAACAACGCACAGTCATGAAAAGTCATATCATCACCTTTATTTTAACCCTGCTATGCATAGGACTCAAAGCGCAAACCTCAGTGCTGACGCTCGATTCCTGCTTTGCCTTAGCCAAAGCCAATAACATCCAGTTACAAACTGACCAGCTGGAAATCGAAAAGGCACAACAAGTCAAGGCACAGGTGTTCACCAAATACTTCCCGCAGGTGTCGATTTCCTCTATGGCCTACTATGCCGCCCATCCTTTTATCGAATATGGTATCAACGACATTCAGGACGACGACTTGAGTGCTTTCCTTTCGGCGCTCATCACCTCGTTAAACGATCCCGAAGGCCTCAATATGGGATTGCCGACCGAAATCTATCTCTTGAAAGCGGGCCACACAATGAATGCCCTAGCCATGATGCCCATATATGCAGGCGGACGCATTATGAACGGCAACAAACTGGCCAATGTCGGTGTCGAAGCTGCCCGACTCAAAGCAGAAGTCTCAGAGCGTGACATGCTCGAAAACATCGAATCGTCCTATTACCTTGTGCTGGGCTTGAAGAACAAAGTGCAGACCTTGGAATCGGCTCTTTCGCTCACCGACAGTCTTGAGCGCATCGTTGACGTAGCTTTGAAAGCCGGTCTCATCACCAAAAGCGACAAGCTCCGTCTGTCCTTAAAGCAAAACGAATTGAAAGCCAAACAGATGCAGCTCAACAACGGCATCGTTTTGGCCTCGCAACTGCTCTGTCAGCAAATCGGCATCACATACCCTGAAGCAGGATTGACTCTCGACACCATATGCTTCTTGATGAAGAGCACTCCTGTGGCTGTAGCCCAAGATAACTTTATCCGTCCAGAGCATCAGCTTCTTCAACTTCAGATCGATGCAGAGCACCTACGCAAAAAACTGACGTTAGGGGAAGCCTTGCCACAAGTCGGCTTTGGTGGCACATTCGCATACGGATTTCTAATCCGTAGATACAAAGGCAACGCCATCGCTCTTGCCCAAGTGTCGATTCCATTGACACAATGGTGGGAGACCTATCACAAACTAAAAGAACACGACATTGTTATCCAAGAAGCGGAACTGATGCAGAAAGACCTGACAGAAAAGATGAATTTGCAGGTAAAACAAGCCTATAACCAAATGGTGGAAGCCGAAGCCTTGATGCAATCCGACAAGGCTGCCTTGGACATGGCCAAAGAAAACTACCGCCTTGCCGAGCTCAACTACCGCGCCGGTATGAACACCATCACCGATGTGCTTGAAGCCCATGCGTTATTGTTGCAAGCCAAAAACGCCATCACTGATCGACAAATCACTTATCTGACTGCCCGTCGCAGGTATCAAGACTTAAGCGGACAGTAAACGTTTTTTCATTCCCTTCACAATAATCCAAGCCCAAAAGAGTTATCAAAAAAATACCATAGAAATGAAGAAATCAAGAATATTTGCCCTTATTATGGCCTTTATGGTTGCCACTCCTACCCTGCTTCATGCGCAAATCATCAAAGGCGAATTGTTTTTGGGCGGTAACCTTACCCAAGTTGATGGCGACGAATGTTACGGTTTCAAAAAACTTGGCATACACGCTGGAGCGGGTGCTTTAATTCCCATCACGAACTATTTGGATATCGGACTTGAAGTACTCTTCAACCAAAAAGGTGCATACAAGCGTAACGCCATAGTCTCCAACAGTTCTTTCCCCTATGCCTACAACCTAAAGCTCAACTATGCCGAAATCCCTATTATGATTTATCTGACCGACAAGGATGTAGTTTCTGTCGGTCTGGGTGTTTCATACGGACGTTTGGTTGGCCTCACCGAGTTAATGAACGGGCAGCCTTCCAAGTATGAAGGAGTCGAGATAGGTGTAGGAGACGGTAAGTTACATTGGCGTCAGGAAGCCGATAACCTCCCTGATATTGGCCAAATTGTCAGCATTGACGAACTTAATGAAATCGTTGTCAAACAATACCCCAATGCCACATACATCTCCAAAGTGGTCGCCAATTCCAACACTTACCGTCCTGACGATTTCAACATCTGCGCCGACCTTCGTTTTCGTATCTGGGAAGGTCTTCATTCCGAGTTGCGCTATCAATATTCTTTACGACCTATCCGCTATAGAATGTTCTATGAGGATTCAAGCCTAGTTTTAGCCAACCAAATCAGGACACAATACAACAACAGCATCACGCTAAGGGTAGTGTATCTCTTCAACGAGCACAGAGCCAAAGCGAACAAAGAAGCGTCGAAGACGGGGCAATGAATTTCCAACTATGTCCTGTGACAATGACTATGACCGCTTATACATCATGTCGAGGCGGTCATTGTCATAGTCAGTGGTCATGGTTTACAACCCCAAATAATAATCCTTCAGAAAATCATTGTATTGCGACGTGAAACGCTTGTCCACATTGCGAATGACAAAGGTCTCCTCTCTCACGTTGTCGCATTTCCCAAACCCTAATTCCAGATTGACACGGTTGGGCTCTCTGCCATCTACCGGGACGATGGTCATCCGCTTATGCAAATAAAGACCATATTGACCAGCGGTATTCAGGAAATCGGGCGACACATCAACGGGAAGCACCAAAGCAAAACGACCCTCGGGCTGCATCCGTCGACATACCTCATAGCAAATTGTGGCATACGACAAGCCAACATCATTGTGCCGCGCTCGGCTCTTACGCACCGAGTCGCATTTCGAAAAACTATTGAAGAACGGAGGGTTGGATATAATGAGATTGTATTTCTTATCCATTTGAAAATCAACAATATCTACACAATAGGCCTTCAGATGATTGCGCCACTGCGAGGCCTCAAAATTGACCATCGCCTCCTCAATTGAAACCTTGTCAATATCGACTGCATCCACATGAGCCACTCCCTTCTGCGAAAGCATCAAAGGCAAAAGGCCGCAGCCTGTGCCAATATCAAGCACTACATCCGTCGGCTTGACTTCGGTCCAACGCCCCAACAAAATGGCATCGGTGCCCACCTTCATCGTCGAGCGATGATGGAATAGGCTGAAATGCTTGAAATGGAAGGGGCGCGTATCGGTCATTGCAAATACATGTCAATCAAGCCTTCTGGCGCAGTGATGGTGAGAATCTTGTTGTCGCGGTCAACCTGTTGAATCACTTGGTCGAGGATGGGGATAAGGATTTCCTTCTTCCCCTTCATCACTTGCAGGATAGCTTGGGTGGGATATTCCAGCACTTGACTGATTGGGCCAAGTTCGCCTTTTTCTGTGTCAACGACAGTGAAGCCAACAATCTCATGGAAATAGAACTGCTTGCCACTCAGTTTGGGCAGCATATCCAAAGGCAGATAAGCTTGCTTGCCGACTAGATGTTGCGCCGCCTCAATGGTTTTCACATCCTGAACGGCGATGAAGAACTTATTGCCACTCATCGTAATCTTCTCCACGAAGAAAGGGGTCAGCACTTTATTGATTTCGAGGAAGAAGTGCTTCATCTCGAGGTATGCAGATGGGTCATCGGCCTCCACCTTGAGGGTCACCTCCCCTTTCAATCCATGGGTCTTGGCCACCGTTCCCAGATAAAAACAGTCTTCTTTTTTCATTGTTTTGGATTTTGCTGCAAAGATAAAACTTTTTATTTTTGCGGCTCATTTTTCAACCCATGCACGAGTTTTTACATTTGTTTTTGGATGTGCTAAGAAACAGCGTCTTAATCACCGGCCTAGTGATTATCATGATGCTGATGATTGAATATGTCAACATTCACTCGCACGGTAAATGGTTCACGCGGTTGCACCAAAACCGCTTCGGGCAAGTGGTTCTAGGTGCAGGCTTGGGCATCATTCCGGGCTGCATGGGTGGTTTTGCTGCCGTATCGATGTATTCACATAAGCTGCTGAGTTTTGGGGCATTAATCGCTATGATGATTGCTTCTTCTGGCGATGAGGCCTTCATTATGCTTGCCATGATACCCAAGGAGGCCTTGCTGCTGATGGTGGTCTTGTTCGCCATCGCCATCCTTGTCGGTTGGTTGGTGGATAAGTTTTCCAAGGCGAACAACAAAGCCCGACACGAAGGCTGCGAAGACGGCTACCAAATCCATAAGGAAGACCACCACGATGAAACACACAGGCCCGAAAAAGCATCGTTCCGCAATATGCGCCATGCCAGCGCTGAGCGTATTGCCCTGCTGCTCGGCGTCATCCTCTTCATCGTGGCACTCGCCTTCGGTATGCTGGAGCACAAGCACGAAGTAGCTATCCACACCCACCTGAACATCTTCGACGAGTATTGGATGAACCTCATCTTCGCTGTCGTTAGTATGTTCGTAGTGTGGTTCATCGCCACAGCACCCGAACATATCGTCAAGGAACACCTCTGGGAGCACATCATCCGCAAGCATTTTCTGGGCATCTTCCTCTGGACCTTCGGCGCCTTGCTCGTCATCCAGGTCGGGCTGCATTACTTTGACATTGAAACCCTTATCAGCAATAATATTCCGTGGATGATCCTGTTGGCTGTCTTGGTGGGCATCATCCCTGAATCGGGGCCGCATTTGCTGTTTGTCACCTTGTTTGCCACGGGAACAGTGCCTTTCTCGGTGCTGCTAGCCAGCTCCATCTCGCAGGACGGCCATGCCTCGTTGCCATTGCTTGCCGAGAGCAAAAGGAGTTTCTTGAAAGCAAAGATAGTTAATGCTTTGGTGGCTACTGTTTGCGGGTATTTGTGTTATTTCATTGGATTTTGATTGGTTTGTTATAGTTGTCGTAATATCGTTATTCCGTCATTACGATATTACGAAAGAATCAACCGGAATCCTCAAACGCTCCTCGTTCCATCACATTCTGGATAGCTTGAGCAACTCCAAAAGGCATTACCAGCGTTTTTGCCCTTTTTGGCCATACGCTTTATCATCGGCTTCCCGCATTTTGGACAAAGGGGCGCATCGGTTTGGGCACTTTTCTCCGTCCTACGGGCTAGCCTTTCAGCTGACAAGGCTTCAGAAAAGCCTCCTTCCTCCTTGAATGCCTCAAGTTGATTCTCAATTTGTTTGCCCAGCATCATAATGAGGCGATTGCAAAGGACAAGCAAGCAGTTGGCTTCTGTCATTGAGTTTTTGGAACAAAGCCATTCATCAAACTTGTGCTTCTGCTTCAGGATGTGAATACTGCTAAGGTGTTGCACATCGTCTTTATAAGTCGGTCGGTCGAGGGGAATGTTGCTTACATTTTGGTGTTCTTCAGACTTCACCGACCACGGGATCTCCTCATGTCGCATGAGCCAATTCACATAGTCGTTGGCTAATTCTGCCAAACTTGCACGAGCCACATCCGTGAGGCGCATTTCGGTTTCTTTTGAAGTTGAATGTCGCGAATTGCCTTCAGCAATATTGGCGGGAACCGATCGTGCTGCCTGTGTCATTTGGTCGTACTGCCGCCCGCAAGGATCGTTGATGTGGTTGAGATTGCGGGCGCAAAAGTCTTGCGTAGCCAATTGTATGACATTGGCCATCACCCATGTATCCAGCCAATAATATCCAAACCTATTAATCTGCATCTCGTGTGCCTTTGTTTTGTCAGCAAAAATAACACTTTTTTATCAGCGTTCCGAAAAAAGCTGTATTTTTGCCGCCAATACCAATAGGGGTGCCTTATCTGCCCGCGCAGATTGAAAGACAGGCTGAGATCAAACCCTTTGCACCTGATACGGATAATGCCGAGACAGGGAATCGAGTTCCTCATCATTCCTCTATTGATTTATTGAATTATTAATCATTAAATCAACGAGTTATGCTCAAAAAACACATCATTTTTCTTGCCTTCGCCACTTTCGTGACGATGGGTCTTTATGCACAAAATCAAGACACCACTAATGTTCAAAACCTGGATGAGGTGGTAATCAACGGTGTACGCCTTCAAAAAAACGCCCCCTTCTCAGTCACCAACATCGAGAAGGTGGAACTCAACGACTTTTCGAAAACCGGCCAGGAGCTCCCCTTCCTGTTCGCCAAGACACCTGGCATCATCGCATGGGGCGAGAACGGCATTGGTTCCGGCACCTCCTACATGCGCATTCGTGGCGCCGGCGACTCGCGCATCAACGTCACCCTCGACGGCGTGTCGCTCAACTCGCCCGAAGACCAGTGCGTGTTCTGGGCCAACATGAACAGCTACGGCTCACTGCTCAGCTCGGTGCAGATCCAACGCGGTGTGGGTAGCTCCACCAACGGCGACGGCGCCTTCGGCGGCACGATATCGCTGACATCGGCCAAGCCTTCCTTCGTGCCGAGTGCCGAGATCACGGGCTCCTATGGCTCGTTCAACACGCTCAACTTCGGTGCCAAGGCCTCCACTGGCTTGCTGTGGAACCACCTCATCATCGATGGGGCCTACCACGAGACCCACACCAACGGCTTCATCCACGGTACCAAGGGCCGCAGCGGCAGCTACTACGGCGGCCTCACCTGGATGGGAAAGAACTTCATCCTCCGCTACAAGAACATCGGTAACTTCGAGATGACTGGCCAGGCCTGGAACGGTGTGACGGCAGGCAACAACGATATGAGCCTCATAGACGGCACCTATGGCATCCCCACGGGCATCAAGACCTATGCCGATATGTATAAGGTGGGTCTGGGACAGTTCAACTCGCTCTACGAATACCTCGTCACCGACGAGGACGGCAACTTCGTCAAGGACGAGAACGGCCACTACATGACCCAACGCTACCAGATGAACGACGGCACCTTCTGGGACCGCACCACCGATAACTTCTGGCAAGACCATAGCCTGCTCTCCGCCGCTTGGGAAATCAACGAGCACTGGTCGACTACGGCCACGCTGCACTACACCTACGGCTACGGCTATTACGAAGAGTTCCGCCCCAACAACAAGCTCTCGAAGTTCGGCATGACATATTACGACGCTGAAGGCAACCAAGTGAAAAAGACCGACTTCGTCCGCAAGAAAGGACTCCGTCAGGACACCTACGGCATTGTGTGGTTCACCCGTTACAAGGACGCACATTGGAATGTCATCGGCGGCATCTCTGCCCAGAATTTCCAAGGCAACCACTTCGGTTATGTGACCTACATCGCCAATCAAGGCGTCGCAGGCAAATACCTTGCCGATGGCGACTACAAATACTACGACTCCGATGCCCAGAAGCTCGACGGCAATGTTTTCGTCAAGACAGCCTACACCTTCGCTGACCACTGGACCGTCTTCGGCGACATGCAGTTCCGCTATGTGGACTACAAGACCAACGGCATCAACGACAAGTTCTACGACGACGAGAGCGGCTACTACAACCAGGAACTCAACATCCACGAGAAATACCCCTTCTTCAACCCCAAGGGCGGCATCTCCTTCGACACAGACAGCCACCACGCCTACGCCTCCGTGGCCATGAGCCACCGCGAGCCCGAGCGTAACAACTTCACCGACAACGGCTCCTATCCCTTCCCCAAGCCCGAGCAACTCCTCGACTATGAGTTGGGCTACAACTACAACGGACGCATCTGGCAAGCAGGCGCCAACCTCTATTACATGGACTACAACAACCAGTTCGTGCAGACCGGCGAGGTCAGCGACATCGGCGAGGCTTTGACCACCAATATCAAGGACTCGTACCGCATGGGCATCGAGCTGCAGGCCGGCGTGAGCCCCACCAAATGGTTGACCATCGAGGCCAATGCCGCCTTGAGCCAAAACAAGATCAAGGACTTCGACGAAGTCGTGGAAAACTGGGACGACTGGGAAGGCAACACCGATGCCAACGGCATTGCTTACGATGGTGACGGCTACGATGTCATCCACTACGACAACTCCACCTTGGCCTTCTCGCCTTCGGCCATCTTGAACGGCTTCGTCACCTTCCACCACAAGGGCTTTGAGGCCACCTGGCACACAAACTACGTCTCGCGCATGTATCTCGACAACACCGAGAACCTCGACCGTTCGTTGCCGGCCTACAGCACCTCTAACGTCAGCCTCGGCTACACGTTGAAGCCCAAGAAAGTCGTCAAGGAAGCCATCGTGAAGGTGAACTTCAACAACATCTTCAACAAGCGCTACGCCGCCAGTGGCTGGGTCTACTCGGCCATCTGCGACAGCTACGGCCACCCCAACGACAACCGCTACTACCAGATCGGGTTCATCCCGATGGCAGGTTTCCATATCATGGGCAATCTGACGCTGAGGTTCTAATCGGTAGGAATTCAAAATCGGGATACAACACCTTGGTGCTTGAGGGGCTATAAGCTATCAGCCGTCAGCTATCAGCCAAGTAGCACTATGGCTGAAAGCTGATGGCTGACTGCTGATAGCCTATTTTTTCTCGAGTCTTTTGTGTAAAATACTTTGTCCGTCTACTTATCCCTTCTTCGCAATCCGCTTCGCCACGCCGATGGCGCCTGTGGGGCAGACGAGTCGGCAGAGATGGCAGCCCACGCAACGCTTTCCTTCGAGATGCGGCTGGCGCAGGTCGGCATCGAAAGTAATGGCCTGATGGCCACCGTCTTGACAAGATGTGTAGCAACGCCCGCAGCCGATGCATCTCTCACGGTCGAAGGTAGGATATACGATGGTATCGCGATCGAGGTTGGTGGGCGTGTCGAAATTGGGCAGTTCCTCTCCTACCAGATCCGACAGATGCTCGATGCCGCGTTCGGCCATATAGTTTTGCAGCCCCAACACGAGGTCGTCGATGATGCGGTAGCCGTACTGCATCACGGCGGTGCACACCTGCACGTTGCTGCAGCCCAGCTGGATGAACTCCAAAGCGTCGCGCCAGGTCTCGATGCCACCGATGCCACTCAGTTCGATGCGTTTGCCATTGTTGGTGGCGGCGAAGATGGGGTTTCTCGCCATCTCGAGGATATGGCGCAAAGCGATAGGCTTCACGGCGCGGCCCGAGAGTCCGGAGACGGTCTTCTTATCGGCCACGGCACCGCGACTGTTCATGGTCACGCTCTTGATGGTGTTGATGGCCGACACCGCATCGGCGCTGGCGAAGTGGGCGGCCATGGCGGGTTGGTTGATTTGGGTGATGTTGGGCGTCATCTTGGGGATAACAGGGATCTTGACATTATGTTTCACATAGGCCGTATAGAACAGCACCAGTTCCGAGTTCTGTCCCACGTCGCTGCCCATGCCGGCCAACTTCATCTGCGGGCAGGAGAAATTCAGCTCCACCGCGTCGGCACCAGCCTCTTCAGCCATTTTCGCCAGTGTGATCCACTCCGTTTCGGCGTTGCCCATGATAGAGGCGATGACGACTTTGTTGGGATAGTCCTTTTTCAGCCTGCGCAGGATGTCGAAGTCCACCTCCACGGGGTTCTCGCTCAGCTGTTCCATGTTACGGAAGCCGAAGAAATCGGAGCGGCCCGGCTCGTTGACGGCATCGAAGCGCGGCGACACCTCGCGGATGTCCTCCATGCAGATGGTCTTGTAGAACACGCCCGCCCATCCTGCTTCGAAGGCACGCGCCACCATCTCATAGTTGGTGCAGATGGCCGACGAGGCGAGGAAGAAGGGATTCTCGCAATGGATGCCACAGAAATCGATAGCGAGGCTGGGCAGATTCTTTTGTGGCTTCGTGCCCTTAACAGCGGCCGCCAGTTCCTTTATGCGAATGGGGCGGTCATAGTGGATGCAGGCCGCTTCGGCGGCTTGCAGTTCGACATCGCTGCATAGGTCGAGCCATTGTCCGGCGACGGCTTCGTTGTCGAATCGTATGGCGCGAATGGCGCGTGCCGGGTCGCCATTCTTGCAGGCCTTGCTGCACGGCGCATCGAAGCAGAGCAAGCAACGCGCGGCTTCTTCTTGGAGGTGCATAGTTTTGTTCATAGAGTCAGTGTTTAGGTGTTTTGTGGGGACAAAAGTAGAAAATAATCTAAATTGAGGAAAATTTGAATGTGTTTATCTTGTATCTTTGCTCTTTGAATTGTGAATCAACTCATACAAAGCGACAAACAATTTTTAACTGCTTTCATCATAGCGATTTTTGTTTAACTTTGCAATCCAATAATATAGCATAATATCAGGGATATGAGATTACACTTACATACTACGCCAAACACAACACAAATCCCTTTCAACTACCAACAAAAACTCACAGGAGTTCTCCACAAATGGTTAGGTGAAAACAATGAAGAGCATGGCGAAATTTCGCTGTATTCCTTTTCGTGGTTACAAAACACACAAGTGGGAAAAGACGGTTTGACTTGCCCAAAAGGCTCAAAATGGTTTATTAGCTTTCACGATACCCAAAAGCTAAAGTTTATTCTTGCAAGCATTAGAGCAAATTCCGAAATGTTTTGTGGAATGTTCGTTGATGAGGTAACCATCGAGGAAACTCCAGACTTATCAAATAGGGAATTATTCTTTTTGGGAAGCCCGGTATTGATTAAGCGCCACATAGAAGAAAAGGTGATCGAATACGGCTTCGATAATCCTTTATCTGGAAAACTGCTTGAAGACACTCTGAAAACAAAGATGCAAAAGGCAGGAATACTAGACGACGGCACTTTACACATTGAGTTTGACCTGTCATACGCAAAAAAGAAAAAGAAACTTGTTTGGTATGAAGGAATCAGCAATAAAGCAAACATGTGCCCAGTTATTATTCACGGCAGCAATGAGTTAAAACAATTCGCTTGGAATGTGGGATTGGGAAACAGCACAGGAATTGGTTTCGGTTCAATTTATTAAAAGAAGAAATCATGTATTACATTGTCAGATACACAGGCAAATTCGGTTTCATCAAACCATGGACTGCAGTAAGAGATGGTGAAACATTCAGCCAGCAGTTTCTAACCCCTTCGATTATTGAAGGCATTGAAAAGAAGCTGTTTCCCGAAACATTAAGTTTAAACGGTAAAATTACAAAGATTATAAGGCACAAATTAAGTTATTCTGCTATAGATTCCCAGCAAGAAGTGACCCAAACGAGAGGATGGAAAATCACAAAAAAAGAAGCAACTCGTGAACGATCAATTCTGAAAAGAGGTGTCATGCTCGACCCTGTACTTTATTTGGCATTCAATAACCAAACTGATGCGGAAACAGCATCGAAGCAGCACATTTGCCTTTGCCGAAACGAGGATGTGATGTTGCCAGATAGTGAAATCATTGAACTTGAAGAAGACCAATTCGCTGAATTAGACGGATTTGAATTGCGTTTTGGTGAATCAGAGCAATCGTTTTTGGTGGGTTACAACCGCTTCGACAACAACAAGCCCATGTACGGTTGGATTGAATACAACGGAAACAAACTTTTGTAAAAATGCCGAACAAGTTCGATTTCATATTGGCAAAGCACGAGGACTTTGGCGGAATGCCGCTGACACAACACCTTAAAGATGTTGCCGATGCCGCTGTTGTCATCGCCCAACATGTCGGACTTGACCCTGATTTAGCTTTTAAAGGAGCAGTATTGCACGACATTGGGAAAGCCAGTCCCTTGTTTCAAAAAACACTGAAACACAATTATATACAACAGCCCGATTTTACATTCCGTCATGAAATTGCTTCCTTGTTTTTTATTTCATTATTTCCCGAAAGAGAATGGCCTGCCATCATCGACATGATTGTGGCGCATCACAAATCAATTTATCATGATATCAGGGAAAAAGGAATTCTTGACTTGGACGAAAACATGGATTGTTTCGCACAGCACTCGGAGAAATTTGATGAATGGTGTCCTGTCGCATTAGGCATATTAAATGAATTTGGAATTGCGACACATCCAATAGACATTAACGATGCTCAAAGCAATTACGAGTTTGTTGTGGATTATTGTTACGGCAAAGCGCTGAACCAGTCGGAATGGAAAGGATTGCTAATGGCGGCTGATCATTTTGCTTCGGCATTGGAAGAAAAGGCAGAATTAGCAACTGACAAACTGTTTATCAAACCCGATTTGTCGTTTTACAACCGTCAGCACCATCTATATCCCCTTTCGTTGGTCTCAACCGACGACGAGCGGCAACATACTTTGGTAACTGCCCCAACTGGAGCTGGGAAAACTGATTTCCTATTGCGGCGATGCAAAGGTCGAGTGTTTTACACGCTACCATTTCAGGCTTCCATCAATGCCATGTATGACAGAATCAAAAACGATTTGAAAGATACTAATGCACAAGTGTATTTGCTTCATGCAGCTTCGAACCTGAAAGTCAAAGACGGCAAAGTGGAAGAAAGAATCATGCAAAGGCATATTGGGGCTTCTGTCAAGGTGATGACACCACATCAAATGGCATCGATTGTGTTCGGTATTAAAGGTTACGAAGCCTTGTTACTCGACCTGAAAGGTTGTGATGTTATTTTGGACGAGATTCATACCTATTCAAGCGAGACCCAAGCAATTGTTTTAAAGATTATCGAAATACTGAAATCAATAGGTTGTAGAATTCATGTAGGCACCGCCACCATGCCAACGGTTTTGTACGACAAAATCCTACAACTGCTTGGAGGCAAGAGTGAAGTTTATGAGGTGATGTTGCCTTATGAAATCTTAAAGACTTTCAATCGCCACATTATTCATAAAGTCGAGCAATGGAACGATTGCATAGACATCATTCAAAAAGCCATTAATGAAAAGCAAAAAGTGCTGATTGTATGCAATCAAGTGAAGCGTGCACAGCAGATGTACGATTACATTTGCAAATCCTTCCCTACCATTTCAAGAATGCTTATCCACAGTCGATTCAAACGAGGCGACCGCTCGGAGTTGGAAACAAAACTAAAAGACAGCTTCAACCGCATGACCGAAACTTGCATTGTTGTTTCGACGCAAGTGGTTGAAGTGAGTTTAGACATCAGCTTCGACTTGATGATTACCGAATGTGCTCCTATTGACGCACTCATTCAACGGTTTGGATGCATCAATCGTAAGCGAACAGACGAAACCATTGGGAAATTCAAGCATATCTATGTGATTCAGCCTCCACAAAATGACAAGGAGGCATTGCCTTACGATTTGGAAGTCTTGAAAAAGAGTTTTGATGTCATGCCAAACAATGATGTGATTGAAGAATCCTCAGTGCAGCAACGTATTGACACAGTTTATCCCGATGCCAAATTCATGAATCTGGATTATTCGGGTGTCGTTTTCGTTGACGGGAAATGGCAAATCAAAGAATTGTGTCATTATCCCAAGTCAGCGCTTTTAGACGTGCTTGATATCGACTCGGCAGTTTGCATTACGGAAAACGACATAGAGAACTACCTAAGCGGAAACGCATTCAATAGAGCAGAGTTGGAAATACCCGTGAGTTACAAGAGCATGGCATTTAACAATTTAGAACAACTCGATGAAGGTTCGCGACCCTTCATCATTCCTAATCAAGCCTACGATACTGAAAAAGGACTAATTGCCGAATATGCAAAGCCACAATATTATAACACAACACGATAGAAAATGATTACAGCGACCATAGGAAAGATTTTTTTGGAGGCATATAACAAAAAACATGGCACAAACTACGATGCTAAATCGTTTTTTGTTGACGTGTACCATCCATTGTTTTTCGATAGCAACAAATACCTGCAATGGGTTACGAACTCTCCTTTTGTGCAAATGAAAAAAGGGCAAAAGGTTGAAACATTAACTTCGAATGAAAGGATGGAAAAACTACAAGAGTTTATAACCAAAGTTGATGAAAGCAGATCACCTGACTCGAGCATCGCACCAGGATACCCTGCTTCGGAAGAGAAAGAGTTTGCCACCACATCGGGACAAGTTACCAATTTGGATTTATCAGTCTCAAAAGATGATTATTACCTTTCATGGGTTGGTTCAAGTTTGGGTATTGGCCTTCAAGGCGGATTGTCCATTTTGTTTTCAAACCCTGAAATTTTGCTTGACATTTTCGAAGGTTGGAAACTCTATAGGAAAGCATTGAATGAAAACCAAAAACTCAAAGGCAATCAAGTCAACACATGGAATGGCCAATGGCTTACACACCGCTATGACAAAGGAAATTACTTTGCCGAACAGCCTATGGCTGGATTCAGCCCATTTGAATCGTCGAAGGAAGGGATGATGAGTATTGCCACTCAAACATGGACAAAACTGTTGATTGGAATTACGAGACAATTCTCTTCACCTAAAATGATGGGATATGTATATAGTTTTGGCCAAACCAATACCACATTAGGTTTTATCCCCTTTAACTTGGAACATATAAGAAGGCCCATTGAGCTTTATCAAAGGTTATTTGGTGAAGATGAAGGAAGAAAAGCAGAAGAACTTTGGGGAACAGAAAAAGGATTGAGAGCTTGTTGCCAAAAAGGAGCCATCGGAATCGAGGCCATGCAACCCAAAGGTTTAAAACAATATATGACCGCAGACAAGGGCCTAAAACTGCCCAAATACGACGAAAAACAAATCATTAGTTTTCACACATATCAAATCTGGTTATTAGCTATGTTAAACAATCAAGAAATGTGGGACAAGTCCCTCGAATTTGCCAAGGCATTGAAATCATATGCAGAAAGTGGCAAAAAAGGAAGAACGACAAACTCAAGACAAATAGACGAAGTGTTGGGAGCCACCAACAAACGAAGTTTCATAGAAGCATTGAGCAATATCGCTTCAGACATTGCTGGAATCGAAAGCATCCAAGACATTGCCATGACGGTCAACTCCATGCCGACTGACAATGTGCCTTATTTCCTGACTCTTGTCAGATTCCATGCAGCTGCATTAAACAATCCGAATAACAAACAATAAAAACATATCATTATGAATTCATTCATTTATCTTAGAGCACTGAAACATGCAGAGCACACCGTTTTCTGCGTTCAAGACGGGCAAAAGACCTATTTTGACCCACAATTCAACCGCGTTGTCGCTTATTCGAGCGGCCAACAAGTAAAAAGATCGATTCTGGAAACCCTGACTGACGAGTTAGGCGTTCAGATGGCTCCCGTGACTTTCAATTATAACATCAATGCTAAAAAAGAGTTGGAAAACAAGGAGCCGTGGTCGCCGTGCGACCCCAACTATGTTGACCAACTATTGGGTGGTTGGATGCGTGCTGCTGGTGAAGGCCAGATTTTGAAACGCCGCAGTCCGCTTTCCATTTCGGCTATGCGTCCGATTCATCCATTACTTGCAGGTGTCGACAAGGAGAACCTCACTTTTGACCGTAGCGACCGTCCTGACCAGCACCCTGTTAATGTCAGAATGGGCGACAAACTATTGACAGAAGAAGAGATTGAAGCTTATCTTCAAGATAACAACAGGACCTTGCCTCGTCGGAATTGGATTCCCGAAAATGCACGCACTTCGGGCTTGTTTGTATATGACATTGCCATTGATTTGCGCACATTATTCTGTGTTTCAACTAATCAACACGAGCCAGAAATCTCGAAAGAAAGGATTGAAGAGTTGAAAGGCAAAGGCTGGAAATTGAGCAAGAATGTTTTCGGTGAATGTCTTGTTTTGCCTAAAGAAGAACGTGAGAAAATCATTCCCGCATTGGCCAAAGCCTTAATTAACTGGCGCATCACATCGAATCAAGCGCGTACATTCAGTTTGATGGAAACCTTGGCCGTGGCTATCAGCGAAAACGCCAACACGCTTGCCGCAGCCATTCGTGCTAAACTCGTTGACGACGGAGAGAAACCGAAGGCAAAGCCGATTGTTGACGAGACCGCAGGCGCCGATTTGTTTGTAACCCTACCCTGTTCAAGTTATATTGTCACTGAAAACGAATCGGCAGATGCCTTGCAAAAAGCGGAAGCAAAACTGGTTGAAATGATGATGGCTTTTGACTATGAGAATCAACTATAAGAGAATGTTTAATCGAACCTTATGGAATTGAAATATGCTGGAGGATAAGATTGCGGAGGAAATCTTCCGAGTTATAATCGAACCCTTTGGAATTGAAATAAGTTCACCGAGTTCCAAGCCTACAACTATGACAGCTTTAATTGAACCTTCATGGAATTGAAATGTGTCAATTAGACGGGCAATCCGTTCCCCAGTGTGCCTTTTATCGAACCTTATGGAATTGAAACGGCGTTGCGCCAATCAGTGTGGGCTGCACACCCATCTATTAATCGAACCCTATGGAATTGAAATACGGCTTGGGGCAAGTCAATACTGACCGCGTATGTGCCTTTAATCGAACCTGATGGAATTGAAATATCATAGGTCGTGCTCGCGGTTTTGCTGGTGGCATGTTTTTAATCGAACCTTTTGGAATGGAAACATCAGCTTGAAATAGTCGCAATCAAAGTCTGTGGCTTCTTTTAATCGAACCTTATAGGAATTGAAATTTGTAAAAGTTGGCACCAGCACGTTCCAGAACGGTGCTTTAATCGAACCTTATGGTATTGAAATTAGCGTTCGAAGCCGTTGGGCATGAAGCCGTTCACACCTTATTAATCGAACCTTTTGGAATTGAAATTTCGCTTCATCTGCCACAAGCCAATGCATGGTCAGACAATCAATCGAACCTTCGGGAATTGAAACTCTGGGATTCCATCTAACCTTCTGTGGGATGGTG
Source organism: uncultured Bacteroidales bacterium (assembly GCA_946408345.1). Taxonomy (GTDB): domain Bacteria; phylum Bacteroidota; class Bacteroidia; order Bacteroidales; family F082; genus Limimorpha. Next base: position 23,671 of record CAMJRR010000025.1, read on the forward strand.
TTTTTCCCTTTGCAGCCAATAATCCGCAAAATCTGCGGATAACTAACCGCAAGATTTGCGGATTATTTGTTTCCCATATCCTATCCCAATCAAATTAAACCCTATCTTTGCAACGCAAAACAACCCCATAATGACATCCGACACCGACCATACCCTCCGCCGCAAAACGCCACCCATCGCGCTGGTTTCCATCGCGATCCTGGCCGTCGGCATCGTGCTGTTCGTCCTGAACCTGCGCTACGGCTCGGTGTCGATCCCGTGGAATGAATTCTGGGACGCGCTGCTGCATGGCGACACTTCGACCTACCGCGCCATCATCCTCGACTACCGCCTGCCACAAGCCATCACTGCCCTGCTGGCGGGCATAGGTCTATCCGTGTCGGGCCTCTTGATGCAGACCCTTTTCCGTAACCCCCTCGCCGACCCTTCACTGCTGGGTATCAGCAGCGGTGCGAGCCTCGGCGTGGCCTTCGTCGTCCTGCTGGGCACCGCCACTGGCCTGTCGGTCAGCACGCTGTCGCTGTGGTCGACCTTCGGCGTCACAATAGCGGCTTTTCTGGGAGCCTTTGCGGTGCTGTTGCTCATCCTTGCGTTGAGTTCAAGGCTTCGCAGCATGGTTAGCCTGGTGTTGGTGGGCATTATGATTGCCTACATCGCTGGCTCGGTCACCGACATCCTGAAGTTCTTCAGCCAGAAGGAAGGGCTGCACTCCTTTGTTATATGGGGCATGGGTAGCTTCTCCAATGTGAGCAAGGCACAACTGCCTTTCTTCGCCATAGCAGTGGCGGTCGGCAGCATCGGTTCGTTCCTGCTCTTCAAGACCTTGAACCTCTTGCTCCTTGGCGAGCGTTATGCCGAAAACCTTGGTGTTAACATCCGTCGGAGCAGCATGCTCATTATCCTGGCCTCGGGCTTCCTCACCGCGCTCATCACGGCATTCTGTGGCCCCATCGCCTTCCTGGGCTTGGCTGTGCCCCACATCGCACGCTTCCTCTTCCGCAACAGCGACCACAAGCTGCTCATCCCAGCCACGGCCTTCCTCGGCATGGACCTGGCCCTGTTCTGCAACCTCATCGCACGCCTGCCCTCCTTCGAAGGCAACCTGCCCATCAACTCGGTCACGGCACTGATTGGCGCGCCTATCGTGCTTTGGGTGATATTTCACCGTCAACGGTTTAGTCATAATTGATTTGCAATGATAAACTACGGATTATACGGATTTAACGGATATAAGTACCAAATTTTTGAGGACGCAAGCGTCCCATTTTTACGGATTCCTACCCATTATCTCCAATCCGTAGTAATCAGATGCTTGCATCTCAAATTCTTTTCTGAAACAATCCGTTTTATCCGCGCAATCCGTAGTTAAAAATCCATGTCATGCAAGAGGTGCTCCAAACATATCATCTGTCAATCGGCTACAAAGGCCAAGCCCTGATGCCCGCCATCGACGTGAGCCTCAACGAAGGCGATATTGTGGCCTTGGCAGGTCCCAACGGCTCGGGCAAGACGACGCTGTTCAAGACGCTGTCGGCAAGCATAAAGCCCGTCGGCGGCGAGGTCAAGCTGTTTGGCAAGGACCTGCGCGACTACTCCCCCACCGAACGCAGCTCGCTTTTCAGCCTCGTGCTGACCGAGAAGCCCGACGACCTCTTCCTGAAGGTCTTTGACATCGTGGCCGCTGGACGCTATCCCCATCTCGGCCTTCTCGCCAAACTGAAAGCCGATGACGAGCAGATCATCTACGACAGCCTTGAAACCGTCGGCATCAGCCATTTGGTCAATCGCAATTTCGTTTCCCTCAGCGACGGCGAGCAACAGAAAGTAATGATTGCCAAAGCCTTGGTGCAGGACACGCCTCTCATCTTCATGGACGAACCTGCCGCCTTCCTCGACTATCCGAGCAAAATCGAGTTGGTGAACATCATGCACAAGCTCTCACGCGAGAAAAAGAAAGCCATCCTCTTCAGCAGCCACGACCTTGACCTTTTGCTCCGCCACGCCGACATGATGTGGGTAGTGGCCCCGCAGCAGCCTTTGCGCCAAGGCACACCAAAAGAATTGGTTGAGCAAGGAATTATTGATGAATACTTTAAGCCTATCGTGGCTAAGGAAGAGTTTTATTGGATGAAATGAAAGACAACACAACAAAAATCACTTCCGCATTCCCGATGAGCCCGCTGATTGTCATCATCACGATGCTCTACAACTTGCTGATTTTTTCAATGGTTTATAATGCCTTTCGAAGCTCTATTATTGTTTTGGAAATCATCTCATTAGTCTTTCTGATATGCCCTTCATTCTTCATTCCATTACGTCTGGTCGTCACCGAAAAAAGCCTAAGAATCTGGCGGCCCATAGGCAAAGTGGAAATACCACTTGAGGACATCAAATCGTGCACCGTCATTGAAGATAGTCGTAGTATTTTCGACAAAACCATCCGAACTTTCGGCAGCGGCGGATTGTATGGCTTCATCGGCCATTTCAAGCACGACCAATACGGGAAAATGAGGTTGTTCGTCACGTATACCAAACAATGTTTCCTCATCCGAATGAAAGACGAGCGACACTTTATCATCAGTTCGCCGAAGCGGGAGGAGATTGTGGAGTTTATTTCCCAACACATCAAATAAGTCAAATTTTTGTTTTCAGCAATAAAAGAATCTTGTTTTTTTGTAATTTTGCGCCTTCAATTATTGCAGCAATTTTTACTAAAATGCAGAATATCAGAAATATAGCGATTATCGCTCACGTTGACCACGGCAAGACCACCCTCGTGGACCGTATCCTTTACCAATCCCAACTCTTCAAGGAATCGGACGAAGCCCCTGGCCAACTCATTTTGGACAACAACGACCTCGAACGCGAACGCGGCATCACCATCCTTTCGAAGAACGTGTCCGTGCGCTACAAGGACGTAAAAATCAATATCATCGATACTCCTGGCCACGCCGACTTTGGCGGTGAGGTGGAGCGCGTGCTCAATATGGCCGACGGCGTGCTGCTGCTCGTCGACGCCTTCGAAGGCCCCATGCCGCAGACCCGTTTCGTGCTGCAAAAGGCCATCGAGTTGGGGCTGAAGCCCATCGTGGTCATCAACAAGGTGGACAAACCCAACTGTCGCCCCGATGAGGTGCAAGAGGCTGTCTTCGACCTAATGTTCAACCTCGGTGCCACTGAAGACCAGCTGGACTTCCCCACTGTCTATGGTTCATCCAAACAAGGCTGGATGTCGGACCATTGGGAAAATGTCACCGATAACGTCTCCTACCTCTTGGACGTCATCATCGACACCATCCCGCCCGCGAAGTTCGAGGAAGGAACACCGCAAATGCTCATCACCTCTCTTGACTATAGTTCATATGTGGGACGTATCGCAGTGGGTCGTCTGAAACGCGGCACCCTGCAGGCCGGACAGAATGTTTCTTTGGTGAAACGCGACGGCTCTGTCACCCGCTCCACTATCAAGGAGCTCTATACCTTTGAAGGTCTGGGCAAGGAACGCACCAAGAAACCCGTCGAGGCTGGCGACATCATCGCGCTGATGGGCATCGATGACTTCGAGATCGGCGACACCGTGGCCGACTACGAAAATCCCGAACCGCTGCCGCCCATCCATGTTGACGAGCCGACGATGAGCATGTTGTTCACCATCAACAACTCGCCATTCTTCGGCAAGGAAGGCAAATATGTGACTTCGCGTCACCTGCGCGAACGCCTATACAAAGAGACCGAGAAGAACCTCGCCCTGAAGGTGGAAGACACCGACTCACCCGACGCGCTGATGGTCTATGGTCGCGGTATTCTGCACCTCAGCATCCTCGTCGAGACTATGCGTCGCGAAGGCTATGAGCTGCAACTCGGACAGCCCAAGGTCATCATCAAATACATCGACGATGTGAAGTGCGAACCTATCGAATGCCTCACCGTCCTAGTTCCTGAAGACTTCTCGGGCCGCGTCATCGAGCAGGTCAGTGCCCGCAAGGGTGAAATGACTCAGATGGAACCCAAGGGCGACCGCATGTGCCTCGACTTCGACATCCCGTCGCGCGGACTTATCGGCTTGAGGAACGTCCTGCTGACCGTCACTGAGGGTGAGGCCATCGTTTCGCACCGCTTCAAGGACTACGAGCCTTGGAAGGGCGATATGCCTTCTCGAAACGTCGGTGCCTTGATTTCTATGGAAACGGGACAAGCCATCCCATACGCCATCTGGAAATTGCAGGACCGTGGCATCTTCTTTGTCAACCCGAATGAGGATGTCTATGCTGGCGAGGTCATCGGTGAGAACACGCGTTCGAACGACATTGTCATCAACGTGTGCAAGACCAAGCACCTCACCAACGTGCGCGCCTCCGGCAGCGACGAGGCCATTCGTCTCATCCCGCCAGTGCGCTTCTCGTTGGAGGAATACATGGAATACATCCGCGATGACGAGTATCTTGAGGTCACGCCAAAGAGCTTACGTTTGAGAAAAATCATCCTCGACGAGCTAGAGCGCAAACGTGCCTCACGCCGTGGAGAGGAATGATTTTGAAAGTGTGCCATCCACAACGCTGAATGCAAAGCATTTCCAATCACACAAAGCTTCGCTGGGAGATTTAGGAGGCTGATTACATTTGAAAACTACTACTTGTACAGTCTCCAAAAAAAATTGCAAGAAGTCGGCCTTTATGTCCGACTTTTTTGTATTTTTGCACAATTGAAAACTAGCAGAAAATCAAGTCAACAGCTTGTGGGGGAATTTTATTTTATTAATTTGATTATCAAATAAATATCATATGTCAAAACTTAAGAAGACTCTCATTGTCCTTTTCGTCACCATAGGATTGGCTTCATGCGATGTGCTAAACCAAGTAGCCCAAATGGCCAATTTTGCGACCTGTTCCTTCGATTTCAATAGTCTCAACCAAATTCAAATGCTTGGTGTCAACTTAAGCAAGGGTATGTCGAAAAGCGACCTCAACGCTTCACAACTGCTTTCTCTGGCAAACGCCATTATGAGCAAGCAGCTCCCCGTTACTTTCAATGTTAACCTCGATGTCAAGAACCCCAACTCCATCGCTGCTTCGATGGCCAAGATGGATTATATCATCAGCCTCAATGGCAAGGAAGTCGTCAGCACCACGCTCAACAATAGCGTCAGTGTACCTGCCAATTCCACCAATATTGTCTCAATCCCCATTAGGACAGATTTGTTCCAACTCTTTAGTGGCGAATCGGCAGATGCCATTGTGAGCCTCGCCTTCAAACTGGCTGGTGCTAACAGTAATCCTGTCAATATAGGCATCAAAGTAAAGCCTTATATTACTATTGGCAATCAACAACTCGCCTACCCAGATTACATTACCATTAACAAGACCTTGCAATAAACTCCGAAATGACGGACCTCGTTGAAAAGCATTACAGCATCGACCCTGGGATGGGAAAAAAAATGGACGGTTGTCCCTACTCCATTTACGAAGACGGACATGATGTGAAAGAATATATCATTCCCCCAAAGGGGTATGTATTTGTTTCTTTCCGGTTCGACCCCGATGCCCGTAATCAAATATATGACGGAAAACTTTCCGCAGAATACGCAAAAGTGCCATTCAATGAACGTATTAAGGACAATCTTTGGAAATTCATTTTGGCCTTTGTTATCCTTGCAATTGCCGCAGTGATTGCTGTTTTGGCTGCAGGTGTGTTCAAAAAAACAGGCACAAATCCACGTCCACCCAAAGCACCCAAAACCATCGTACAACCCAAAGACACGGTGGCAAAACAAGATAAGACCACGACCATTGTAGAAATGCCGAACACCGACACATCAAGCGTTTCTCAGACCGATAATGACAAACCGGTCTCAAATACGGAATTGACTGTCAATCCAATACAGGAGTCCCAACAACCTAAGGCCGACGATCCCAACTCCCAATTCAAGAAAGAGTTTTGGACACTTATTCACCAACGCACCAATATGATGGATCCTTACCATGAACTATATGTAAACAACAAGGGTAAGGTCAGTGGTGAAGAATTTGACTATCTTCGTTTTACCATACTAAAGGATTACAACAGTTTTAAAAGTTGGAACAACAACCTAAAGAAAATCCCAGAAAGCCAGCTTCAATCCATCGAATCCATTGACGTGCTAATCAATAAATTGAAAATAAATGAATAACCAATAAGTTCGCTAGTTTATTCTTTATGTCAAATACAGGAACAGATCATTTTTATTTTGTCGATCCTGGAATCGGCGAAAAACAATCAGGTTGCCCGTATACTTTTTATAAAGATGGGCACGATATTAGGACATTCATTACTCCACCTGATGGATATGAACTGACCGATTTCAAACTTGAGCCGTATCCAGAAGACAAATTCTATGACGGAAAAATCGTTGCCCAATTCAAGAAAATCACATTTGCCGAGAAGTTGAAAAGGAATCTTAAAAGGTACGTTTTGATTTTCTTGACCATCATTGGACTCTTGGCTGCTGCAGTTTTCGGTTTCAATTTTGTTAAGCAACATAAAAATGGTATACGGAGAAGACTCAAATTAAAACCCAAGACCGAAATCAAAGCCAAGCCTGTTGACAAAACAAAACAGAAACAGGGTTCAGACACCACCTCTTTCAATAAAAAAATAGTTAAACTTAACAACGGGGATATCAAACAAAAAAAGACTGGGAACGAAGAAATACAAAAAGCTGCTACTCCCGATAATAATGAGCACAATGAAAGCCTAATGGCTTCACAGCCTGAAATAGACCCTAACTCCGATCAAGGGTCACCACAGGCAATATTGACGACTGAACAATTCCAACAAGAGTTTTGGGATATGATTCACCGTAAAGCAAGACAGATGAGCACTTATGGCGATCTTTATAGGAAATATAAAGACTCTAATATCAATGGCAATGAATTCAGTTATCTGTACGCAACCATTCTTGAAAACAATAACGCATTCGATGTTTGGAAAGCCAAAATGCTGCAGATTCCTGAAGATGAGATCAATTCCATCAATTCCATTAGCGCATTGAAGCAAAAACTCGAAGAATATGAAGACGAAGAAGAAGACGAAAATGAAGAATGAACAACATAATTAAATCAAATCGAAAATGATCAGAAACAACTTCATCAAACGCCACAACGGCCCCACCGCATCGGATGCTGAAAAGATGCTCAAGGTCATCGGCGTCGCATCGCAAGAACAACTTGTCGACGAAATCATCGCTCCAGAAATCCGTCTGCCGAAAGACCTCAACATCGGCGAGGGCATGAGCGAATACGAAGTCATCAGCCACCTCAAGGCCTTGGGTGCCAAGAACAAGCAGTTCCGCAGCTACATCGGCTTGGGCTACTACAACACCATCACCCCTGGCGTCATTATGCGCAACATCCTTGAGAATCCAGGCTGGTACACTTCTTACACCCCTTATCAAGCTGAGATTTCGCAAGGCCGTCTCGAAGCCCTCGTGAATTACCAGACCGTCATCAGCGACCTTACTGCACTACCGTTGGCCAACGCCAGTTTGCTCGACGAAGGCACTGCCGCCGCCGAAGCCATGCTGATGTTCTGGCACGCCCGCAGCCGCGCCCAAGTGAAAGCCGGAGTGAAGAAGTTCTTTGTCGCCAACGACGTGTTCCCGCAGAGCATCGAGGTCATCAAGACCCGCGCCCATTTCCAAGGCATCGAGGTCGTGATTGACGACATCAACAAGTTCGACTGCAGTGAACAGTACTTTGGTGTGCTGATTCAGTGCCCCAATCAATTCGGCGAAATCGTTGACAACCGCACCAAGGTCGCTGAGTGGAAAGCCAAAGGTATGCAAGTGGCCGTCGCTGCCGACCTGCTCAGCCTCACTCTCATCACACCTCCCGGCGAATGGGGTGCCGACGTAGTCTTGGGTTCCAACCAGCGTTTCGGTCTGCCGATGGGATTTGGCGGTCCTCATGCCGGTTACTTCGCCACCACCGAGGCTTACAAGCGCGAGATGCCTGGCCGTATCATCGGCATCAGCGTGGATGCCCTTGGCAATCCCGCTTTCCGTCTGGCTCTGCAAACCCGTGAGCAACACATCAAACGCGAAAAAGCTACGTCCAACATCTGCACGGCTCAGGCTTTGCTCGCCATCATGTCAGGCTTTTACGCTTTGTATCATGGTCCGGAGGGCTTGATTGAAATTGCACACCATATCAACTGCCTCGCCGGTAAGTTGACCTCAGAGTTGGCCAAGCTCGGCGTGAAGCAGCTCAACAAATACTTCTTCGACACGCTGTTGTTCGAACTGCCCGAAGGTGCCTGCACCTGCAAGGTGAAGGAAGCCGCCGAGAAACACGGCATGAACTTCCGTATCATCGACAAGCAACACTTCGGCATCAGCATCGATGAGACCACGGCTCGCGAAGACATCAACGAGATTGGTCAGGTCGTCGCCGAAGCCCTCGGCAAGCAACACGAAGAGCTCGTCTGCGACCCGAACTGCCAGAAGTTCAGCGGCATCCCTGCCGAGATGCAGCGTACCTCCAAGTTCATGCAGGCCCCGATGTTCTTCAAGTACCGCAGCGAGACCGACATGATGCGTTACATGAAGAAACTCGAGAACCGCGACCTCAGCCTCAACCGCTGCATGATCCCGCTGGGCTCCTGCACCATGAAGCTGAACCCCGCCACCTCGATGTATGCCCTCAGCTGGCCTGAGTTCGGCAACATCCACCCCTTCGTCCCCGCCGACCAAGTGGAAGGCTACCTCGAACTCATCGCCGAGATGGAGAAAGACCTCTGCGAAATCACGGGCTTCAAGGGCATGAGCTTTATGCCTAACTCGGGTGCCAGCGGCGAATATGCCGGTCTGCTCACCATCCGTCGTTACCAAGAGGCCAACGGCCAAGGTCACCGCAACATCTGCTTGATTCCTGCATCAGCTCACGGCACCAACCCTGCATCAGCTGCTATGGCTGGCATGCAAGTGGTGGTGGTGAAATGCGATGAAAACGGCAACATCGACCTCGAAGACGCCAAGGCCAAGGCCGAGCAATACAAGGACAACCTGGCTGCCTTCATGGTCACCTATCCCTCGACCCACGGCATCTATGAGGACGGCATCCGCACCCTCGTGAAGATCGTCCACGACAACGGCGGTCAAGTCTACATGGACGGCGCCAACATGAACGCCCAGGTCGGTCTGACCAGCCCCGGCTTCATCGGTGCCGACGTCTGCCACCTCAACCTGCACAAGACCTTCGCCATCCCGCACGGCGGTGGCGGTCCTGGCGTAGGCCCCATCGGCGTGGCCGAACACCTGAAGCCCTACCTGCCTTCACACATCCTGTTCCACTGCGGTGGCGAAAAGCAAGAAGGCGCCGTTTCAGCCGCTCCGTTCGGTAGCGCTCAAATCCTCACCATCACCTACTGCTACATCAAGATGCTGGGCGGTGAAGGCCTGAAGAAAGCCACTATGGGTGCCATCATGAATGCCAACTACCTGAAGGAAAGACTGAAGGACTACTACCCGATCCTGTATACCGGCAACCACGGCCATGTGGCTCACGAGATGATCCTCGACATCAACGGCATCAATAAGACTGTTGGTGTGGCCGCCATCGACATCGCCAAGCGTTTGATGGACTTCGGCTTCCACGCTCCTACCGTGGCCTTCCCGGTGCACGAGACCCTGATGGTGGAACCCACCGAGAGCGAGCCTATCGCCGAGCTCGACCGCTTCGTCGAAGCCATGATCCAGATCCGCAAGGAAATCAAGGACATCGAGGACGGCAAGGCCGAGAAGGGCAACAACATCATCAGCCACGCTCCTTACACCGCCGAGATGCTGATGGCCAACGAGTGGGACTTCCCGTTCACCCGCCAAGAGGCCGGCTTCCCGATGAAGAGCGATGTGCAGGACAAATACTTCCCGCATGTCACCCGCATCGACGATGCCTACGGCGACAGAAACTTGGTTTGCAAGTTCTCTGCTGAATAAGGATTTGTTTCACACAGAATACAAAGAATGAAAAAATCGCAGCCTTCGGGTTGCGATTTTTTCGTTTTACAAAGTTATTCTCTTAACATCTAACCATCGCAAGTGTTTATCATTCTTTATGGGATACTGTCCCAAAAAGTGTGTCTGAGCGTTGGCGCGTAAAAAAAGGGACTGG
>CAMJRR010000026.1 GCA_946408345.1 uncultured Bacteroidales bacterium
ACTTTTCCAGCGCGGAGTTGAGCCGGAAGAGAGCATGTACACCCGTGGTGGTGGCTTCCCCGGCGTACCCGGCCACGGTGAGTCAGAAAACCAGGATGGTAACGAGACTCCTCTCGGCACCGGCATTGCCGTGCTGACGGCCCTTGGCGCTGCCTACCTCGTCGGTAAAAAACGCAACAAAGAATAATGAATTAGCGTTTCCTTTTTATACTTTTTGACAACCGAAGCCGGTGGCGTAAGCTGCCGGCTTTGGCGTTTAATTAATACGTACTTTTTCGACAAAAAAAATATTTTTTTCTCAAAACGCTTGTATGTTTCGATTTTTTTGTAATTTTGCAGCCCGAAAGCAAAACGAAATGTGCGTGTGCGTTTCGTTTTGAGAGTAATTGAGAAGTCAAATTGAATATAAAAAATCGAAAAAGATGAAAAAATTAGCAATGACAATCGCAATCGTCCTCGGACTAAGCATGACGACATTTGCCGAAGGCGGCGGACTTTTCCAGCGCGGAGTTGAGCCGGAAGAGAGTATGAACACCCGTGGTGGTGGCACCCCTGGCGTACCCGGCCACGGTCTGTCAGATAACCAGGATGGTAACGAGACTCCTCTCGGCACTGGTATCGTTGTTCTGACGGCCCTTGGCGCTGCCTACCTTGTGGGTAAAAAACGCAACGAGGACTAATAGTGATTTTTATTACTATTTAAATCTAAAGTTGACAACGCAAGTTGCCAACTTTATTTTTTATTGTAAAAATGGGATTGTATGATTCACTCCTCGTACATAAAAAAGGTCGCCAGCACTTACGCGCCGGCGACCCGCCATTATGAAGATAAAAAAACAACTGTTTCCTCTTTATCCACACTTTGAATAGCCGCAGTTGCGGCAGTGTTTGCAACCGTCTTCGAAAACGAGTTTTTCGCCACACGTGGGGCATTTCTCTTTTTCGTCAACCATGCCGTCGGGCACATATTTCTTCAAAGCGCGGGCGATACCGTTCTTCCAAGTGTTGATGCTCTCTTCCTCCACGTTGAGGTTCTGCACCAACTCTATCACATATTGAATAGGCATGCCATGACGCAAGATGCCTGAGATGAGCTTGGCATAGTTCCAGTATTCCTTGTCAAACGAACGAGACAGACCTTGCATCATCACCTCATAGCCGTCCTTGTCGGTGTAGCGGAAGTCATAACGCGATGTCTCTCCTTTGATTTTCTCCTTAATGATAATACCTTTCTCAATATAAGGCGGCAGGAGGAAGTCTTCAGCTTTGCCCAAGAAGATTTCGTAGGGCTTGCCATGCAGCTTACCGACAAAAGCAATCCACTTCTCATAGTTGTTCTGGAAACGCACGATGTCGCATTCCAACTCCTTGGGACGCGGTGGGGCTGAGTTCTCATGGATGTCGTCGGGACGACCATTGCCCTGAGTTTTAGCCTCTTTCTTTTCCTCTTTCTTTTCGTCTTTGGAAACTAGCACACCGTCGCGCGAGCCGTCGCGGTAGATGGTCATGCCTTTGCAGCCGCTTTCCCATGCGGTCATGTAAATCTGGCTGACGAGTTCTTCTGTAGTTTCCTTCGGCACGTTGACCGTCACGCTGATGCTGTGATCGACCCATTTCTGCATCGAGCCCTGCATCTTCACCTTGTTCACCCAGTCGATGTCGTTGGCGGTGGCTTTGTAATAAGGCGATTTGGCGATGACTGCATTGAGTTTCTCATCGTCGTAGTGCAACACTTCGTCCACGTTATAGCCATTCACCTCAAGCCAGGTGATAAACTTGTGGTGGAACACATTGTATTCCTCGAACGAGTTGCCCGTCACATCGGTGAAAGTGACATTCACATCCTTGTCGTTGGGATTCACCTTACGGCGTCGTTTGTAAGCGACCATGAAGACGGGTTCAATGCCCGAGGTGGTCTGGGTGCAGATACTGACAGTTCCCGTAGGGGCGATGGTCAGCATGGCGATATTACGCCGACCCACGCGGCACATCTTTTGGTAAAGCTCCTCGTCCAAACCGCGCAGGCGTTTGATGAAAGGATTGTTTTCCTCGCGCTTGGCATCATACATGGGGAACTTGCCGCGTTCTTCGGCCAGGTTGACAGACGAACGATAGGCATTGTAAGCCAGCAGCTTCTGAATCTCAGTAGAAAAGGCAATGGCCTCATCCGAGGCATAGCGTTTGCCTAAAGCGGCGAGCATGTCGCCCTCGGCGGTAATGCCGATGCCTGTGCGACGCCCTTGCAGGCATTTAGACTTGATGTTCTTCCATAGGTTGATTTCGGTGCGTTTCACCTCGTCATCTTCGGGATCAGAGGCAATTTTAGCCAATATGCCGTCCACTTTCTCGATTTCAAGGTCAACGATGTCGTCCATCATACGCTGGGCAATGGCCACATGCTTTGAGAAAAGCTGATGATTGAAGCGGGCCTCGGGCGTGAAGGGATGATCGACATAGCTATAGAGGTTGATGGCTAACAATCGGCAACTGTCGTAGGCACAAAGCGGAATCTCACCGCATGGGTTGGTGCTCAAAGTCTTGAAACCGAGGTCGGCATAACAGTCGGGGATGGATTCACGGATGATGGTGTCCCAGAACATTACACCTGGTTCGGCCGATTTCCATGCATTATGGATGATTTTGTTCCACAAGGCACGAGCATCCACTTCCTTGGTGTATTTGGGGTTGGGTGAGTCGATGGGATATTGCTGAACGAACGGCTTGTTCTCCTTGACGCATTCCATGAACTCATCAGTGAGACGCACCGAGATGTTGGCATTAGTGATGCGGCCTTGTGTCATCTTGGCATCGATAAAGGCTTCTGAGTCGGGGTGCTTGATGCTTATGGTCATCATCAAAGCACCACGACGGCCATCTTGTGCCACCTCCTTGGTGGAGTTGGAGAAACGTTCCATGAAAGGCACCACGCCAGTGGAGGTAAGGGCACAATTCTTCACAGGACTACCAGCAGGGCGGAGGTGCGACAAGTCGTGACCCACGCCACCGCGTCGTTTCATCAGCTGCACCTGCTCTTGGTCGGTTTTCATGATGCCGCCATACGAGTCGGAGTCCCCGTTGTTGCCAATGACGAAGCAGTTCGACAGTGACGAGATTTGGAAGTCGTTGCCGATACCTGTCATAGGACTGCCTTGAGGCACGATGTATCGGAAATCTTTCAGCACCTCGTATATCTCATCTTCCGTCATCGGGTTGGGATAACGGTGTTCGATGCGGGCTATTTCGCGGGCGATACGGTGGTGCATATCATCGGGTGTGAGTTCGTAGATGTTGCCGTCACTATCCTTCAGAGCGTATTTGTTGGCCCACACATCACCCGCAAGTGAATCACCGTGGAAATAATCCTTGGCGGCAACTTTCACTTCCTCAATTGGATACGAATGATACTCAATTTTGGGCTTCTTTTCCACGATAGGCTCTTCCTTTTTCTCCTCCTTCTCGATTACTTGTACTTCATCCTGACTTTCAATCTGCTCAGCCGCAAACGTGGTGTTTTTCCGTGACTCTATGATTTTGTCATAGGGTCTGGCTTCCGGTTGCGTGGCTTCTGGATCCTCGAGTCCGCTAAAAAGGTCACCCTCAAATTCCATTTGAGTATGATTTGGTTTCATCTTGTTGATATTTACTAGATTAAATACAAATACAATAAGATTTTTCTCGCTCTTTTTCAGTTTGCGAAGTTAATAAAGAAGCACAAATAAAGCCCCGAATTTTTCATTTTTCGAGGCTTGTTTTTATCAACAATGGATGTTGATAAGTTTTTTCTATTTTTTCAGCTGCTCTATGGCGTATGCGTAGGCGCCGATGGCTACTGCCGATGACGTGCCGAGTTTGGTGATGCCTATGCCGACGCGTTTCGTCGGGTCGTACCATACCGACTGTTCGCTGAAGGGTACTTTGACCATCTTGCCCGACTTTTCGGTGAAGCGAATCATGTCTTGGGCATCCATCAGGTTGTAGGCTTCAGTCTCCATTCGGCTGAAAGCATGTCCGTCGCTGAGGCCAGCAAAGGGTTCGTTCATCTTTTTGATGAGCATGGGCATAAAGACGGGCCAGGCTCCCGATAGGCCACCACCGATGACAATGATGCCGTCGATGAGCGAGATGGCATTAGCCAGCACATCGGCAAGGGCTGTGGCCATTTCGTTCCACGAGGCGATAGCGGCTTCCTTGTTGCCAGGCAGTTGTCCCATGGCAATCTTGTAGATGTCGTAGGGATGGGGCGTGTCGTTGAATTCGATACCAGCCTCACGGCCATACACGCGGCGCACCGCACGGATGCTGATGCTGTCTTCGGCACTGGTGGAAGGATAAAGCGGGTTGCGGTGACGGTTGATCTCGCCGCCAGCCGAGTTGTCGCCGTTGAGCAACACCTTATTAATAACTATGCCACCGCCAAAGCCTGTTCCGAGGGTGACACCCAACAGGTTCTTGTAGCGTTTCGGGTTGCGTTGCTGCTCAAGCAGTTTGTTCACCTCAAGTAGCAAGCCGTTCAAGGCCTCGCCATAGGCAAACAAGTCGCCGTCGTTGTTGATGTATACGGGCACTTGAAACTCGTTCTCAAGCATGGCTTTCAGCGGGACACCACCTTGGAATGTAGGCAGGTTCTCCAAGTCGCCAATGATGCCGTTAGGGTAGTCGGCGGGGCCAGGGAAACAGAAGCTGATGGCCGAAGCCTTGGCTCCACAGCGTGTCTCGCACTCGTGGAAACCCGTGATGAGTTTTTGCAGCACTTCTTCTAGCGTTGGCGCAGCCGAAGGAATAGTGAACGGCTCGATGACTTCGTGCCAGTCTTGTACAGCAGAGAATTTAAACCCCGTGCCTCCGGCATCGAGGATGAAGATGATGGGAGAGTTATTCATGTTGTTTGACTTTTAGTGACGGATTATAGATTTTTTCTACCCAAAGCACCCACATGAGGAAGATGATGAGGTAGAAGAACAATTTAAAAACATAGTCGTGGGCAAGGTGGAACGTGTTGATGTCGTTGCCCATAAAGTGAATATTGATGTTGGGCCATAGGATTTGCATGATTAATATGCCGCAAATCCTGATTACATTGGTCCATTGGATGACGACCAGTCCTGCGGGGATGTACCAAAGTTTGTGTTTCCATGGACCCGGGAAGAGAATCATAAGGAAAAGCCAGTGCATCCATTGCTTGAGGCTGGCACATTCGGGCGCGATGATGACGAGTGCCCTACCACCATCCCTATTGATGGCAGAGATTATCCTTTCGCTGCTTATGGTAGTGATGTCAATGCGAAAAATGTGGTCGAGTACCCAGCATGATTGGCTGTAGGCCATTTTGACGGACCAAACCATTAATCTGTAAATCAGCTTGCCGACGGGCCAATAGCCTAAGGCTTGCCAACCTAAAAAGATAAAATGAAAGCTGATTATCAATAAGATAAACAAGCCAACATTAACAGTGCTGCGGTTTTTTGGATTCTCGCAATATGCCTTGATGCTCTTGATGTCCATAGAAAGATTTTGCGCGGCTAAATTACTAATAATCGAAATATCCTTACCTTTGCACCCAAAATTTTTGTGTGATGGAAAACGACAGCATTGTAACCGAGGTTTCAGAAACCATACAAGACACCTCTTCGTTAAACCAGATGAAAGAGGGCATCAAACAATTGGCAACCACACCTGTCTCAGATTGGCTACCGGATTTGGTTAAGACTTATGTCGTCCCACTTGGGCTGAAATTGTTAGCCGCTGTTATTGTGCTCGTCCTTGGGCGATGGGTCATCAAGATGATCAAGAAATGGATGGCTAACGGACTGATGAGTCGTCATGGCGATGCCACCTTGCATAGTTTCTTGTCGAATTTGGTTTCAGTAGTGTTGTATTTTTTCCTCATCATGGCCATTGTGGGCATCTTGGGCATTAATACTTCGTCTTTGGTGGCATTGCTGGCGTCGGCAGGATTGGCTGTAGGTATGTCGTTGGGCGGCACCTTGCAGAATTTCGCCGGTGGCGTGCTGATCATTATGTTTCGCCCCTTCAAAGTAGGTGATTTCATTGCAGCGCAGGGTATGGAAGGTATAGTGAGCGAAATCCAGATTTTCAATACGCATCTGTTGACGACGGATAATAAGGAGGTCATTTTGCCTAACGGAGCTTTAGCCACCGGTGTGATGACCAACTATTCAAAACAAGAAACACGCCGCGTCGATTGGCTGTTCTCCATCGCCTATGGCGATGACTACGATAAGGCAAAGAGAGTCTTGCGAGGCTTGTGCGACGAAGACTCACGTATCCTGAAGACACCTGAGCCATTCGTCCAATTGAGTAAACTCAACGATAGTTCGGTCGACATCACTGTGCGTGCATGGGTCAACTCTGCGGATTATTGGGCAGTGTTTTTCAGCATGAATGAAAAAGTATACAAGACCTTTGCTGCGGAGGGCCTGAATATACCTTTCCCGCA
Organism: uncultured Bacteroidales bacterium; assembly: GCA_946408345.1. GTDB lineage: Bacteria > Bacteroidota > Bacteroidia > Bacteroidales > F082 > Limimorpha. Next base: position 6,458 of record CAMJRR010000026.1, read on the forward strand.
AATGGATGTACATATGAAGAGTTGATAGTTGACCGTAGTAAAGACGCTACGCTTGCATCCGTAGGAAAAGAGGTTTGCAATTTTTTTTGAAGAAATGAGTTTTGAAACAAAAAAATGTGTATTTTTGCAGCCCGTTAGAAAATAGACAAGTGTAAATAATAAAGGATAAGAGTCATGTCAAAAGTTTGTCAAATTACAGGAAAAAAGGTCATGCACGGCAACAATGTTTCTCACTCCAATAAGAGGACCAAGAGAACGTTTGAACCGAATTTGAAAATCAAGAAGTTCTATGTTCCGGAATGGGATGAATGGATTGTGCTGAAGGTTTCGGCTGCCGGTTTGCGTACCATCAACAAGAAGGGTGTTTATCAAGCCATCTTGGATGCTTCTGCCACGGGTAGCCTTGAACGTTGGTAATTCGTTGTCGAAGTGAACAATATCTGAGCTGCTGTGCCTTGCGCAGCAGCTTTTTTGTTTGAGTAGGCTACAATTCCTTTCCGACAGATAATATTTCCCGTCAATTTCAGTTATCCATTCATGCGAGCGAAGTTCTTCCTCATATTATTCTTGTTTTTCTCCCTGTTTGCAGTAGCTCAACAACTGCCAACGGCTACGGTCTATGGAAAGGTGATTGACGAACAAGGTCACCCCATTGAAATGGTCAATGTGGTGGTGCCAGAACTATTGGTGGGCTACACGACCAACTCAAGAGGTTATTATGAGTTGTCACTGCTGTCGGATTCTACCTGGACCATCCATTTTTCATTTGTTGGTTACGAGCAGACGAAGGCTACGGTGAAGCTGAAGAAAGGAGAGAAGAAAAAGCTGGACATCGTGTTGCATTCTACGGCAACGGTATTGCCTGATGCCGTCATCAGCGATCGTGCCACCGAAGCTTCGAGCTTGACGCGTTTGGATGCCAAGCAAGCCACCTTGCTGCCTACCATGGGTGGTGGCGTGGAAACACTTATCAAGACATTGCCAGGTGTGGTGTCAAACAACGAATTAAGTTCACAATACCGTGTGCGTGGCGGCAATTTCGACGAGAACCTGATTTATGTGAACGGTATTGAGATATATCGACCTTTCCTCGTTGGGTCGGGACAGCAGGAAGGTCTAAGTTTTGTCAACTCGCAATTAGTCAATAATATCGAGTTTTCGGCAGGTGGTTTCGCGGCCGAATATGGCGATAAAATGTCATCAGTGCTCGACGTGACCTATAAAACTCCTCGTGAAACGGCTGCTTCCTTGGCATTGAGCCTATTGGGTGCAGAGGCGCATGTGGAAGGGGTGACGAAAAATGAAAAATTCAGCTATTTGGTAGGGGCTCGTTATAAAAATACCGCATTAGCCCTCGGCATGATGAATACCAAAGGTGATTACAAGCCTAACTTCTCCGACGCCCAAGCTTTGTTCAATTACCAATTCAATGAGAAATGGGGCTTGTCTTTTTTGGGATATTACTCCAAAAATCGTTATATGCTCATTCCGCAGAACGCCAGATTCAATGGCGGTACCATAGATTTTCCTTTCCAAGTCAATGTTTACTTTGACGGAAGTGAGGTTGACGACTATACCACGGGATTGGGTGCGATGACGGTTTTGTATAAACCTCATAAGGACTTGAGCATGAAGTTGATTGCCTCTGCCTATTCGGCCTATGAGACAGAGACTTATGATGTGCAGGAACAATATTTCTTTGGCATACGCAATACATCATTCGGTTCTGAAGATTTGGGTGAGGTAATCAATAATTATGAGGTTGGGACACTCACCGAACATGCCCGTAATGGATTTTATGCACAAGTTTATAATCTTGACCATAAAGGCCTTTATGCTTTCGACAACAGCTTGTTGAAATGGGGTTTGCGCTTCCAACATCAAGATATTGATGATGTGGTGGACGAATGGCAAATGATGGATTCTGCAGGTTATAGCCTGCCTCATGTCCCAGACGTCATCGGTGGCTATCCAGACGTTTTGCCTGAAATCGGGATGGACTTTTCGCATAGGTCACATAATCTGCTTTCCATTAACAATTTTGATGGTTTTGTGCAGAATTCTTGGACGATTCCGTATAAAGACAAGGGCGAATTCGTCCTAACGGGCGGTCTGAGGGCCAACTATTGGGGCTATAATAAAAAGGTGTATGTCAGCCCAAGAGCAGGTATTGCCTATAAGCCAGAAAATGAGAAAAATGAAACGGTTTATCGGCTGTCGGGCGGCGTCTATAACCAAACTCCTTTTTATCGGGAGATCCGCAACCTTGATGGTAATCTTTTCCAGAATGCCAAAGTACAGCAGTCCTATCAGATTGTGGCAGGCAACGATTTCAAGTTCCGCGCTTTCAATCGACCTTTTATCCTGACTTCGGAGTTGTATTTCAAGTGGTTCTCTCATGTTATTCCTTATGATATCGATAATGTGCGTATCCGTTATTATGCTGACCAATCGGCACGTGCTTATGCCACAGGCCTCGATTTCAAGGTGAATGGTGAGTTCGTGAAGGGAATCGACAGTTGGGCGAGTCTTTCCTTGATGCAAACCAAGGAAGATATTCGCGGAGATTATTATTTGGTGGATGTCGAAGGCTATCGGTTGCCGTTCTATAATCATAGTGATGAACAAGTAGCTGATACTGTGGCGTTTGGCTGGCATTACCGTCCCTCTCACCAATTGGTCAATTTCTCGCTGTTCTTCCAAGACTACATTCCAAATTTTCCGACTTGGCGTGTCAATATGACTTTGACTTTTGGCATGGGTTTGCCTTACAACAGCAACACTTCCGATTTTTATGAGCCTTCAGGGCGTTATCCTGCCTATCGTCGCGTGGATATTGGTTTTAGTAAGCAGCTTATCAGCGAGGCCAGCAGCTTCAGCAAAGGTAATCCATTGCGTTATGTGAGAAACATGTTTGTCAGCGTTGATGTTTTCAACCTATTAGACATTCCTAACACGATTTCCTACACTTGGGTGAAATATATTGACAATAACTATTACGGCGTGAATAATTACCTGACGCCGCGTTATGTCAATGTGAAGTTGGTGATGGAGTTCTGATTATATACACGCAGAATCCGCAGAATCAAATGAAGCGCGAAGCGACGCAAAGTTGTCGTCGATAGGCTTCAACGAATTCTGCGGATTCTGCGTGAGACAATGTTTTAGTACATCGCTGTCATCTTAATCCATTCACGGCCTTGGGCACACATGTCCTCGACCTCAGCGACGGTCTTTGGAATCGGCCTTCCAAGGATGCGGCAGCCGTCTTCAGTAATGAGCAAGTCATCTTCGATACGGATGCCACCGAAGTCCTTGTAGGTCTCCAGCTTCTCGTAGTTGATGAACTCCTTGAACTTGCCTTCGGCTTTCCACATGTCAATGAGGGTCGGGATGAAGTAAATGCCCGGCTCGTCGGTGACCACAAAGCCCGGTTTCAAGGTCTTGCCACAGCGCAGGCCGCTGAAGCCTAATTTGGTGCTACGTGGCGTGATGTCGTCGTAACCCACGTAGGTCTCGCCGAGACCTTCCATGTCGTGCACGTCCATGCCGAGCATGTGGCCGAGACCGTGAGGCATGAAGAGCCAGTGGGCACCATTCATTAAGGCTTCTTCGGTATCGCCTTTCATCAGCCCGACGCCTTTCAAACCTTCTATCAGAGTGCGGCAGGCCAAGGTGTGCATCACCATATAAGGCATGTATGGACGCGTGTTGGCGGCAACGGCTTGGTTGGCGGCAAGCACGATTTCATAAATCTCGCGCTGGCGTTGGTTGAACACGCCACCCACGGGGGTGGTGCGGGTGAAGTCGGATGCGTAGTAGTTCTCTGTCTCGGCTCCAGCATCGCACACCATCATTCGGCCTTCCTTTAACACGTTGTGGTGACCATGGTTGTGCAAAGTTTGACCATCCACGCTCAGGATAACGGGGAAAGACACGGGACCGCCACCCGAAAGAGAAAGGCCTTCCACTACTCCGGCAATTTCTTGTTCGACCATGCCGGGCTTACACATCTTCATGGCGGTGGTGTGCATGTAATAGGCGGTGTTGGCAGCGCGTTCCATCTCTGCAATTTCGAGTGCGCTCTTCACCTCGCGCATGGAGATGACAGCCTTAATGAGTTCGAGGCTGACATAGTCCGACACCTTATTGATATTACAGCCTAACCATTCGGAGCATTGGATCTTCGTATCGGCACGATAGGTGGGCAGTATGTGAATCTGACGACCTTTGGCGATAGCCTGTTGTAGGTATTCGCCAAACTTATTGAAATCGCGGCAATCGGTGATGCCGATGCAGTCGCCTTGTTCCTTCAGTGAGGGCAGGGGACCACACCAAATCACATCGTCGATGGTGACCTCGACACCGAAGAGGATTTCCTCGCCCGTCTCAAAGTCGATGACACCGACCAAATCGGGATGGTTGAGGCCGAAGAAATAGGAGAAATTGCTGTCCTGACGGTAGATGTAGGTGTTGTCAGGATAATTGAAGGGTGCTTCGTTGTTGGCAGGGAAGAAGGCGATGCCCTTCGAAATCTTTTTTTTCAATGTGGCTCGACGGCCACTGTAAACGTCTTTTGTGAACATATATTACTGTTTAATTGTTGATTGTTTAATCGTTGAACTGTTGAAACGCATGTCATTCCTATGGTTGATTGTGAGGTGGCATGGAAATGCTCTCCATTCGACGTAGTCAATCTATGCGTCTCTACATAATTCTGCAAAAATAATCATTTTTTCATCGCCGCCTCAATCTCTTCGATTTCCGTTGGCAGACCTTCAAACAAGTTGATGGGCTCACCTTCTGTGATGAGCAAGTCGTTCTCGATGCGGATACCGATACCTTCTTCGCGGATATAGATACCCGGTTCGCAGGTGAGTATCATGCCTGGTTCAAAAGGTTTGAACTTGTCGATGCTGTCGTGCACGTCTAGGCCGATGTGATGCGACATGCCGTGCATCAGGTATTTGCGTTCCAGAGGCTTTTCGGGGTCTTGGTTCTTCACATCTTCAGCGGTGAAGAGACCGAGCTTGATCATTTCCTGTTCCATCAGGCGATGGGTTGTCTCGTTGATTTCGTTGATGGTGCCACCGGGACGGTAGAGCTTGGTGATTTCTTTCATCACGCGGAGCACAGCGTTGTAGCAATCAGCTTGTCGCGGAGTAAACTTTCCGTTGATTGGAATGGTGCGGCTTAGGTCGGAGGAATAGTTCTTCAACTCGCAGCCGATGTCGAAGAGCAGCAGGTCACCATCGTTGAGCATACTTTGGTTCTTGGAGTAATGCAGGCAACAGCCATTCTTGCCTCCAGCGATGATAGGGGCGTAGGCATGGCCTGTGGCATTGTTTTGTTTGAAGATGTATTCGATTTCTGCCTGCACTTCAAATTCATACATACCGGGTTTCACGGTATCCAAGCAGCGTCGGAAGGCTTTTGCAGTGATGTTGCAGGCTTGCTGCGTAATGGCAATCTCGTCCTCCGACTTTTTCATGCGCAAGGCATTGAGAATCGGAGCAGTTCGTCCATAGTTGTGCATCGGATACGACTCTTTGACTTTTTTGACAAATCGTTTTTGAATGGTTTCTACTGCACATTCATATTTCGGATATTCGTAGCTGTTCAGGAAAATCGTATTGCCATAGCCCGAAAAGACAATGTCGTTCAAAGTCATCCAAAATGCGCCGCTGCCTTTGATGGTTTTTATGCCTGAGAGTTTGGAGGCATGTGCATTGTCGAGCATCTCGCCTTGCCAGGTGGCTTTCACCTCGTCGTATGGCTCAATGAAAAGGATCTCTCGCATGGTCTCATCTGGATAATCAGGTGCAATGATGAGATAGGCGTTCTCCTCGTTAATACCAGTAAGATAAAAGAAATCTGACTGTTGTCGGAAAGGGTAGAACTCATCACCATTGCGCGGCATGGCTTCATTGGCGGTGAAGACAGCCACAGACTTGGGAGGTAACTGTGCCACAAAGTTAGCTCTATTTCGAATAAAAAGTCGGTTGGAAATATGGGTGTTCATAATAAATGAGTGTAACGTTTTAGTCCTACAAAATTAGAAATTTTCCATGATTTATTCACCTTATCAAAAAAAAGACTACTTTTGTTCCCAAATTGGAAATTGGCTACGCCGAATGCGGAGCATTTCAACGAAATTAAATACTAACCTAAATCTATAATCAAATGAAGAAAAGTTTATTATTTGTAGGCCTTTTAATGGCCATGTCGCTGACTGCGTCAGCACAGTACAAAGGTTTTTCCTTTGGCTTTAAGGTAGGTCCTAGCTTTGACTGGACTGGTTCAAAAACAGGTTCTGCCATCAACCAACGTACAAAGACTGGTTTTGATGTCGGTCTTGTCGCTGAGTACTATTTCGCTGAAAACTATGCCATTGTCACGGGTGTTAATGTTGACTTTGTAAATGGTCAATATAAATTCGATGACAAGCGCAACGTGAGTGCCATTGACAGTATCACTGATTATCAATTGGGTACTGTTGATAGAAAGTTCAAGACCACTATCTATGAAATCCCGTTGATGCTGAAATTGGTTACCCCTGAACTTGGCAACCTTCCGCTTCGTGCTTTTGCCCAAGTGGGTGGTGCTTTTGGCTACACTCAACGCGTAAAGGTGATGGATTCTTTCTCTTTGGGTGACCTTAAAGATGATGCTTTCAGAGCTACAGATGGTGAGTACAACCCCTTCCACGCCTCATTGCGTATTGGTGCTGGTGCAGAATATACTTTGTTGGAGACAACTCGTGTTTTCGCTGGTATCTATTTCTCCCACGACTTCTTGAACAGCATCAGCAGAGGTGCTTTGGTGACTTCTAATTACGAGAAGTACTATGCTGGTAACAAGGACTTAGGCGAACGTGATATCAAGTTAAATGTTCTGCAAAACCGTATCGGTATTGAAGTTGGTGTCTTCTTCTAATCCGTCAGGTTTTATCAAACCAAAAGAGAGCGGCTCGATGAGTCGCTCTCTTTCTTTTTGTTTGTAATAAACAGCTTAGAAGAATTTTAAGCCAACAGTCACCATGAACATGCTCTGTTTAGTGTTGTCGATGTTACTGAAATCGAAAGTCTCACCGAGAGTGGTGTTGTTCAGGTTCTCAAACACCTTGCTGAGGCCAAAGTTGTAGTTGATGTCGAGGGTGATGAAATCCAATACGTCAACGCCAAGACCAGCTTGAAGACCCCATGCAATGTTTTTGGTGTTGAAATTCTGGTCTGTAGTGGTGCTTTCCAACTCTTCTTGTTGACCGTTAATGGTATAGGTCTTGTCAAACAAGGTCTGTGATTTCAGGACGAAGTTGGCTGTAGGACCTACTTGGGCACGAAGAGCGATGAGGTCAAGGTCAATAATCTTAACACCAACCAAGATGGGCACCTGAAGGTTCATTTGGTTTAAGGTGAGGTTGACATTGGCACCTGTAGGGAGGTTAAACAAGTTATCGCTACCTGTACCAGCAACATCGACTGCAAACAAATTGGAAGTCTTGAAATACAGCACTTCGGGCTGCACATAGAGACGTCCAATGGTCACGCGGCCAAAAAGACCAGCGGTGAAATGGTTCGCGAATCCCGATTTGATGTCTGCCTTGTTGTAAGAAAGTTTTGTGGTCTGATAACCCACTTTTGGTCCGATGGCGATGTCGAAGCCGCCACCCGCGAATGCTGCGCTGCCCATCATCAGCAGGGCTGCAATCAGTAAGAATGTCTTTTTCATTTTGAATTTGTTTTAGTGAATGATTAAGAAAGATTTGGCGACAAAATTAAGAATCATTTTCGGATTTTGAGGGAATGTCAGCAAAATAAATTATCTTTGTAGGTCTAAAATTTGTTATTATGAGAAAAACATTGTTGATTATCAGCTTGGTAGCGGCTATGGCCGTGGGTGCCAATGCTCAGACAGGGAATGTCAGGTTAGGCATTAAAGTAGGGCCTACTTTTGATTGGGCCAGTTCAGGTTCTAATGTGGTCACTAACGAGGGCTTCAGGCTAGGTGCCAATTTGGGTTTGGTTTGCGATTATTATGTCACGAGCTATTTTGCGATTTCATCGGGTGGGGATTTCAACATCCTAAATATGAAGTATACCTTTACTGACCGTAGGTATGTGGAAGATTTTCTTGAAGAGACCAATGTGCTAGTGTCGCGCCGGTTGAATGCTGTCAATGTGGAGATTCCAGTGAAAGCCAAACTCCGTTTTGACGTGGCCGATTCATTTAAGGCATACGTTGAGGCAGGCCTTGGTTTGGGTTTCAATTGCAGGGACGTTGGCAAGGACAGTTATAGCTTTTATTGGGTGGACGATGAAGAGGATGCAAGCTATGTCGATTGTACCAATCAATATCGTCCGTTGCAGTTGTCTATGATTTTTGGCTTGGGTACTGAATATGAAATCAGCCGTAATTTGACGGCTTTTGCCCAATTGACTTTCGACCATGCCTTCTCTAATGCTTTCATTAGTTCTTTGGAGAAACAAACAGGCAGTATCGTCCGTAACAATTACATAGGCATCGAAGTGGGTATCATGTATTGAGTCCACTTTTAAGGTCGATAAAAAAGCCTGACGGGTGTCCCGTCAGGCTTTTTTATCGATGAATAAAGGAGTTATTAATCCTTCACCAACTCTATCACTACGCGGCGGTCGTATTCTGTCGGGTCAAGTTCCTTAATGCCACCCTTTGGAACAAGGATGATTTGTCCTTCAGGAACTCCCATTTTTGTCAGTTCAGACATAATCTTTCTACAGCGATTCTCTGAAAGGGTTTGGTTGTAGGAAGGAGTGGCGGTTGCGCTATCGCACGAACCTCTCAAACGAATCTTGTAATTGTATGCAAGTGCAACTCTGGCGATTTCTGCCAAATTAACCAGGTCTCTGCCAGACATCAGCTCATAAGAATCGCGATGGAAGAAGATGGAGAAGGGATAACAGACCATTTCATCAGTTTGAAGGGTCACAATCTTCACGATCGTATCGCCTGGGGTGACATCAACGCAGTTGCAGGTGTCTTGTTCACATAATTCATATATCCTGCTGAAGTAATAGGTCAATCCCAATGCAGCCGTATACATGTTATCGAATCTCTTTGGTCTGATATTTTGTTCATTTTCAGTGAAGAAAGAATTGTACTCATCATATTCATGCGTCCATGAGTCAATGGTCCATCTGAAAAAGTTCCATTTGATATCAAGATTGACGTCGAAGTGCTCGTTTATTTTGAAGTTGTTGAGCAAACCTGCTCCTAACGATAACTCGAAATTAGTTCCATCAATTTTTGTAAGGTCATATGGATTGGAATAATTGACAAAATCTATTACGTTTTGGGTAAAGAACAAACGATTGGAAGTCAACGCGGCACCTGCACTAGCATAAAGCACTGGCGTCCATATTCTATTTGGATTGTAATAACCTTGGAAGAAATCAATCGGGCTGATCATGTATTGCGCCGTCAAGTTCTTGTAATGCATGAAAGTTCTGTACACTTCAATGCCGTTGACGGCCTCAATCAGTTCGGGTTCATCTCCATAAATGTATTGAATATGTTGTTCGTTGGGAGTATTGTGTCTTCCGTTGATAAAGCTGTTGATCACGGTGTTGTCATAGGACACTCTCACAGCAGTTTTATGGTTAATCCACTTACCGAAGTTAACGGAAACACCGAAATGAGGTTGGTCCCAATAGACTTTTGTATAGCTATTAGTAAAGCCTTCCGGCATTCTCATGCTACCTTGCCACCAGTTTATGGTAGCATCCGCTGAAACGAACCAGTTTCTGTTCCATCGGGTTGTTAGATATCTAACAGAATCTGCGTGACCATCAGCCATCACTGATGAAGAAATAGCGATTAATGCAATAATTGTAATGAGTATTCTTTTCATTGCTTTTGATATATTTCTGTTTCTAATACTCTGTGTTGTTGATGTTTGGCTTCTAATACAAGCATTATTGAACGGCAAAAATAGGTATTTTTTTTATACCATTTTAAAAATAGGTGAAAAAAGTCACTTTTTCCCGTTTTTTTGGGGCTTTATTTTGCTGAGAGTCTTTCCAAAGTGTTTAAAACAAGTTTCTTTACATATGGATGGTAGTCAACGGCGAACTTTTCTGTCACACGGTTGGCTATGACTGTGCAGATGGTCAAGCAGTTATGCCCCATCATCTTACCGAGGCCGTAAAGTGCCGACGACTCCATCTCGAAATTGCATACACGCCAACCTTGGTAGTTGAAGGCTTCAATCTTGTGGTTGTTCTCGGGATAGGTGAGGTGCATCCTTAAAGTGCGGCCTTGGGGACCGTAGAAACCAGGCGCAGTGGCAGTAACGCCTTGGTAGTAGCCTTGTGCCAAACGGTCAAACAACTCTTTTGATCCTTCCACAGCATAAGGCATAGGCAGGTCTTTTGGGTAATCCATCTGCTCAATGAAGGCATCACGTAAGGCAATCTCGTTCACTTCCTTGTGCTTCTCATAGAAATACAACAAGCCATCCAAACCTATGGCATATCGTGTGGCTACATAACTTTCTTCGACTTCGATGTCGGGCTGTAAGGCACCGCATGTACCAAGGCGGATGAGGTTCAACGAACGATGCTCTTCTTTCGGCATCCTTGTCTTCAGGTCGATATTAGCTAATGCATCAAGCTCGTTCATTACGATGTCGAGGTTGTCGGTGCCCATGCCCGTGCTGAGTACGGTGATACGTTTGCCGTTGAAATAGCCCGTACGGGTAACAAGTTCGCGGTTTTGGCGTTCCACCTCAATTTTGTCGAAAAATGCGACAATTTCACCTACTCGACCGGGATCGCCGACAAGGATGACATCATCCGCCAGTTGGTCGGGATGTAAATTCAAATGATATATTGCGCCCTCACTATTGAGGACAAGTTGAGATGCGGGAATGGGTTGGTTCATATCTTTTTCATTTTGAGACTGCAAAGATACGAAATAATTTGAAATGACGTTTTTTTCGTGACGATAGCCGAAAAATGACCTATCTTTGCGCAAATTTGGAACGAAATGAAAGAAACAGTCATAAAGAATATCTCCATTGGAGATGAACTGCTTATTGGTCAGGTAGTCAATACAAATGCCGCATGGCTGGGTGAGCGTCTGTCGGACGCAGGGTTTCAGCTAAACTCCACGTTGACCATCGGTGATTCCGAAAAAGCGATTCTTGATGCTTTTAATGCATGCATGGATGCCGACTTAGTTTTGGTCACGGGTGGATTAGGGCCGACGGCTGATGACATCACAAAGCCAACGGTCTGCAAATTTTTTGAAACTGAATTGGAGTTTTGTCAAGAGGCATACGACAATATTGTGTCTCTGTTTAATCGTCGTGGTTTTCAGATGAGTGAGCGCAACCGTGGTCAGGCGATGTTGCCGAAGTCGTGCGAATACATCCCGAATACTTATGGTACTGCACCTTGCATGTGGATAGAAAAGAATGGTGTCGCCTTTGCATTTATGCCTGGCGTGCCATTCGAGATGAAAGGCATCTTTACAGACGAGTTGCTGCCGCGCATGATGGAAAGATTCCATGCCATTCCTTACGAAAAACGAGTTATCATGACTACGGGCATAGGGGAGTCGTTCTTGGCTGACAAGATCAAGGATTGGGAAGAAGCCTTGCCCGATTTCCTTTCTTTGGCCTATCTGCCACAATATGGCATGGTACGTCTTCGCTTGAGCGGTAGACATGAGGATGCGAGGTTACTTCATGAGACTTTAAATGATGAAGTCGCAAAATTAGCAGCATTGATTCCCGACTACATCTTTGCCATGCAGGACCAGCCCATCGAGCGGACGGTTTTCGACTTGCTAATAAATAAAGGTGTGACTTTTGCCTCGGCAGAGAGCTGCACCGGAGGCAATATTGCGCATGTGTTCACGTTGATTCCTGGTAGTTCCGAAGTGTTCAAAGGGACTGCGGTGACGTACGCAACACCTATGAAAACGAAAGTGCTTGGTGTGCCTGACGAGATGATTGAAAAGTATGGTGTCGTAAGCCAACAAGTGGTGGAAAGCATGGCCACTGGTGTCCGTAATTTGATGGAGTCCGACTTCGGAGTGGCTACGACGGGTATCGCAGGACCAAGTGGTGGCACGGATGATAACCCGGTGGGTACGGTTTGGATTGGTGTGGCCTCTTCTTCAGGTGCCGTTTCAAAGCGTTTCAACTTTGGAAAGGATCGCGAGAATGTTATCAATCGCGCTACGATAGCAGCATATGAGATGTTGCGTGAAGGCATTTTGGCCAATTCACTTTCATAGGGCAATAGATTTTAAAGTCCCTGCGTCAGACAAAACAACAACCAAAACTTGTAAAGGCGACAGATAACACAATATGAAGACAATAACAAATGTTCTAACCCTATTCAGCCTTTTCCTCGTCATGGCCTCATGCAAAGAAAAGGCACCAGCTTACAAGGCCAAACTCGACATCAAGACTGAACCTTACCACCTTGAATTCGACCGTTATGAAGAGGTGCTTTTCAACCTTGATACTGCAAACTTTCAAAGCGAGTTGATGAAGATACAAGACCAGTATAGTGTTTTTCTCAATGGTGACCTCAACAACCCCGATGCAGTCAAGTATCTCAAGGATTTCGCCACCGACCCATTCAGCATCGCCTTATATCGGAAAGTTATTGCTGTATTCCCCGACTTGAAGCAAGTAAAGCCAATGGTGGAAGACGTATTGGCTCATTTTCATTATTACTACCCTGATATTCAATTGCCAACAAAGGTTTTTACTTGTGTGACAGGTGTGACTGCCGATGTGCCAGCAGTTCAACTCTTTGATGATGCAATGGTGATTTCTTTGGACTGGTATCTCAACGACGAGGAGGTTTACGACCAAATCGGAATGCCGAAATATATAGCACTGCGCAGAAATGTTCAAACCTTGGCAAAAGACGTAGCCCAGGAGCTGTATATGAATTATGTGTGCCAATGGCGTAAACAAGGTCAAGTCATTGACGAGATGGTTAATAATGGCAAGGTGGATTATTTCATTGAAGCCATGTGCCCTACAATGCCCGATAGTGTTTTGCTAGGTTATTCATCGAGTCAATGGCTATGGGCTATGGAGAACGAAGGCCAAGTGTGGGCTGATATTGTGGGTAACCGAAGACTATTTGACTCTAGTTTGGATTCTTATATGATGTTTTTTGGTGACGGACCTTTCACGCAAGCCTACAGCAATGACGCACCTTCGCGTCTGGGCGAGTTTTTTGGCTTAAACATCATCCGTTCTTATTTCTCGAACAACGAGACATCGTTTCAAGAACTGATGCAGCGAAAGGATTTGCAGAGTATTTTCCAAGATTCGGGCTATAAGCCGAGGAAATAGTTTAGAGTTGAGTGTTTAGAGTTTAGAGTAGGGGCAGACCTGTGTGTCTGCCTATTATTTTTTATATTATTGAGTATCAAAAATATATCCGACAGCAAACGACAACAAACGACTACTGTCGACAACAAACGTTTAATCAACGGCTTTTTCTTTACAAGGATTGCATCTTTGCAGCATGAAACTTTAAAAACAAAGTATTATGCTAGTAAAGACTTTTGGATGTGCCCTTTTCGGCATCGAAGCAATTCAGGTCACCATTGAGGTGAACATTGACAAAGGCATCAACTTCTATCTGGTCGGCCTGCCCGACAATGCAGTCAAAGAAAGCCAACAACGTATTGAGGCCGCCATCATTAATTTAGGATATTACTATCCTCACAAGAAAATCGTCATCAACATGGCGCCTGCCGATATTCGCAAGGAAGGCTCAGCCTATGACTTGCCCATTGCTATTGGTATTATGGCGGCATCGGAGCAAGTGAATGGGGATCTGCTGGAGCAGTTCATCATCATGGGCGAGCTCTCACTTGACGGCACGCTCAAACCTATTAAAGGTACTTTGCCCATTGCTATCAAAGCGAAACAAGATGGTTTCCGTGGACTCATCGTCCCCAAATCCAATGCGCGTGAAGCTGCTGTAGTGGAAGGCTTGGAGGTATATGGTGTGGATAATATCCATGAGGTAGTCTCCATTCTGAATGGAGAGAAGCAAATCCAACCTGTGACTATTGACATAGCGGAGTCATGGCAAGATACCAGCTGTGAATTCGATTTCAGCGATGTGAAAGGGCAGGAAAACATTAAGCGTGCTTTGGAGATTGCGGCCGCTGGCGGACACAATGTCATCCTTATCGGTCCTCCTGGCAGCGGCAAGACCATGCTGGCCAAACGTATGCCCACCATTTTGCCTCCCTTGACGATGGCTGAGGCTTTGGAAACTACTAAAATCCATTCCGTAGCTGGATTGATTGGCCGTAATGCAGCATTGGTTAGGACGAGACCATTCCGCAGTCCCCACCACACTATCAGCGATGCCGGTTTAGTTGGTGGTGGCACTTATCCACAACCTGGCGAGATCTCACTTGCACATAATGGCGTGCTCTTCCTTGATGAACTGCCAGAGTTCAAGCGCACAGTCTTAGAAGTCATGAGGCAACCCATGGAGGATAGGGTCGTAACGATTTCGAGAGCCAAGATGACAGTTGACTTTCCTGCCAATTTCATGATGGTGGCGGCGATGAATCCCTGCCCTTGTGGCTATTACAACCATCCAGACAAGGAATGCACCTGCAAGCCGGGCATGGTACAGCAGTATCTTAACCGTATCAGCGGCCCTTTGATGGATCGCATAGACCTGCATGTAGAGGTTGTGCCAGTCGCCTATAAGGATTTGTCTTCGAAGAGTAGCGGTGAGCCAAGTGCAGTGGTGCGTGAGCGTGTTATCAAGGCAAGGAAGATTCAGGAGGAACGCTATGCAGAATACCCAACCATTCATGCCAATGCACAAATGACCTCGCAACTCATCCAGAAATATTGCGAGTTGGACGAAGATTGTCGCGCCATCCTAAAAAATGCCATGAATCGCTTAGGACTCTCGGCCCGTGCATACGATAGGATTCTCAAAGTCTCTCGCACTATCGCCGATTTAGACAGCAGCGAAAACATTCAGACGGGACATCTCGCCGAGGCAATAAACTATCGTAGTTTGGATAGGGATAATTGGGGGAGTTGACAATGGGAAAAAGGAATAATGCTTTCAACAAAGAGTCCGAGAAACGCATTTCTTTTGAGGAACTCGTTCAATTAATAGGTCAAAAATGCGACTACAAGTTTGCCATCATTGATTATGAGGTGGATGATGAATTGAAATCCATCGCTAAAAGTGCAGGTCTTGATCTGACAGGGTATAAGCATGTTATCGAGACTAGTGGCACAAATCATTCTCAAAACAGACATAGTGAAAGAAGCAATGATAGGATGCCGCTATCGCTTGAAGATTATTTGTTGATT
This sequence comes from uncultured Bacteroidales bacterium, assembly GCA_946408345.1. Classification (GTDB taxonomy): domain Bacteria; phylum Bacteroidota; class Bacteroidia; order Bacteroidales; family F082; genus Limimorpha. The sequence continues at coordinate 21,831 of CAMJRR010000026.1, forward strand.
CCATATATTATCAAAAACCGAGACAAAGTGGAAATCTCTAATAACACTTCTAGAAGTCATCATCACAAAACAATTATCTATCGTAAAGCAATAGGAGAACAATACGTATATGTTGAAGAAATTAGAATTGGTAGGAACAAAAGTTTGGCTTTTCAGACAATCTACAAAAGGCCAATAAAAAAGCCTCCCGTTTAGGAGGCTTAATCTGTTATTGCGGGAGGTGTCGTAACTGTTGTTCCGTCCTTTACGTCTTGATAATCCATTCGTTTTTCTTTCCGTTGCCGCAACCAACTGTTTGCAAAAGTACACTTTTTTTCTAACATGCAACAGAAAAGAAGAAAAAAGCAACTTTTTTCAATCTTTTCTATCCCTGCTAAACAGCGCTTCAATCCACTACCGTTTAAGCAGTTTTGAATGTTCATATCGGAGTTGTTTTCGTCTGCAAAATTACTGGTTTTTTGGTAGACAGATAAATTCTTTGTTTTTGTTGAATTAGTGTCAAAATGTGTAACTTTGCACACACGAACAATACATACAAACCATGCTACAAAAAGGAACAAAAGCCCCTTATTTTGAAGGGCAAGATGAAAACGGCAATCTCATCAAATTGACGGATTTTGCAGGAAAGAAACTGGTGCTCTATTTCTATCCCAAAGACAGCACGCCAGGCTGCACCGCCGAGGCCTGCGACCTTCGCGACAACTACGAGCGCTTCCTGTCGTTGGGCTATAATGTGTTAGGCGTCAGTCGCGATAGTGCCAAGTCGCATCAAAACTTCATCGCCAAATATAACCTGCCTTTCCATCTCATCGCCGACACCGACTTGACCATCCTGAAAGCCTATGAGGCTTGGGGTGAGAAAAAGATGTACGGCAAGGTGACTGAGGGCACGCTGCGCACAACTTATGTCATTGATGAAGATGGCGTTATCATCGATGCTATCGGCAAAGTGGATACCAAGAACCATACGGCACAGATATTATAAGCTATTGCGATAATGGAAATGTTTTTTTATTTTTGCAGCCAGACAATTGAATAGTATTGAATGGAGAATTACAGGTTATATAGTATAGGACATTCCAACCAGTCCTTAGAGGAGTTTATTGGACTACTGAATGTACATAGCATCAATTGTGTGATTGATGTCAGAAGCATTCCTGCGAGTAAGTACTCTCCACAATTCAACCAAGATGGTTTGAAATGCTATTTGAAGGCTCACAACATTCAGTACTTGCATTTTGGCGACGAGTTTGGCGCAAGACGAACGGATTGCTTGGATGAGAATGAACAAGTCGATTTTGAAAAAGCAGTTGAGACTCCCCTTTTCAAGAAAGGTGTTGAGCGTGTTATGAAGGGCTTGGAAAAAGGCTTCCGAATTGCTTTCATGTGCTCTGAGGCCGATCCTTTAGAATGCCATCGTTTTTCACTTGTTTCTCGCTTTTTTTATGACGATGGAGTCGATGTTCAGCATATTCTGAAAGACGCTTCATTGGCATCCCAAGCCAAGTTGGAAAAAGAGATGATTGCAACATACATCCATTCACGCAAATACCATCTTTCAGAAGTGGATTACTTGTTTGGATTGTATACTGAAGAAGAACAGCGAAGAGATGCCTATCGACTGAAAAACAAGGAAATAGGATACAAGCCCGAATTGCAGAACGAAGAAATTTATTAACGTATGATTACTCTTTTTACCATCGGCTTTACGAAAAAAAGTGCCGAACATTTCTTTAATTTGCTGCGCGACAACCATGTAAAGCAGTTAGTTGATGTACGGATCAGCAATAGCAGCCAATTGGCTGGTTTTGCCAAAGGAAAAGACTTGGAGTTTTTCGTCAACGAGATTTGCCATATTCCCTATCAGCATGTTGATGATTTTGCACCGACAAAAGAATTACTCGACAAGTGGCACAAAGAGGAAGTAACCTGGGAAGAATATGTAGAAATCTATGTGAACTTGCTGAAAACCAGAGATGTCATTCGTAAATACGGTGTAAAGGCTTTTGATGGCTCGTGCTTCCTATGTAGCGAAGACACACCCGAACAATGCCACCGCAGGCTATTGGCCGAATATTTGCAAGCGCACAGTAAAGAAAAGGTCACGATTGTTCACCTCATTTGACCATTATGGATAAGTATTTCATTTGTTTGGCTAATTCATACAAGCACGGTGGACGGTGCATTGCCGGCATTGAGGTCTCGCCAAGTCAAGATGGTCGTATGGATATTGTTCGCCATGATGACGGTCGCCCTTGTTGGATTCGCCCGGTTTCGATGGCAGAAAACGGAGAAATCCCAATGCAATTGGCGCAAGATGTCAAATTGCTTTCTTTGGTAAGACTAACTGATGTGGCACCTTGCCCTCATAAGGCTCACACTGAGGATGTGCATTGTTCGCGCATGGAATGCTGTCCCAATGACAATGAGTTCAAAGACGATTTCATGAGCCAACTCATTGACCCTGTTCACCAAGCGGTATTCTATTTTCGAGGGAAAGCCATCCCAGCAAAGATGATAGACCGGCTCAACTATTCGTTGATGCTCATACGCCCTGAAATAGCTAGTGCCTATATTGACGAAGAAAGGGAAAAGTCTAAATATCGGATGAAGTTTACTTATTATGGCTCCAACTATGACTTCCCTATTACGGATCCTTATTTTTTGGATGCCTTTAAGAAGAATCCGGAAAGATACACGGACTTAAAAGGAGTTTACCTTACACTCTCATTGGGGTTGGAATTCGAAGGTTTTCATTTCAAACTGGTTGCAGGGGTGTTCTTGCCTCCAAAAATAGAATTGGAAAAGAAAGAAATTTCTTCTCCTGACAAGGAGCTTTCATATATAGATCGGCAGAAACAACTTCATCCAAATGCCTATGCTAAATGGAGTCAAGAGGATGATAGTTTATTGATGGAGATGCATAGACAGGGTGCTTCGCTTAATGAAATCATGACTCGATTTCAGCGGAATGAAGGATCTATCCGTGCTCGGTTGAAAAAACTACTTGTCGAAGATTCATCAGGTAATTGGTTTGATTATTATGATCAAGAATTGGCCCGTCTGATTGACCTCAAGAAAGAGACAGAGAGCCAAATTGGCGCATTGCGGAAAGAACTGCTTCAACAAATGGAAATCCATGATGAAGAGAAGATAAAAACGACAAGGTTCACCATTAGTTATTCTCCTCCAAAAACTGTTTTGAAATTTGATAGCGACCTTCTTCGAGAAAAAAACGAAGAACTATACAGAAGCTATTGTACTATTTTCGATAGCAAGCTGTTCCGCGAGGAGAATCAAGAATTGTATGAAAGCTGTTGCAAACCAGTACAAAAAGAGGCTTCAATAGTGGTTAGGCAAAACAAAACAGATGAGTCTTAGTACAAAAAAAGAATAAAACTAAAACAATGACATACTATATCCTCGATGCCTTCACCAATCAACTTTTCGGCGGCAATCCCGCAGGTGTTGTGCTGCTCGAATCGGATCGGTTCCCCGAAGAGAAATTGATGCTGCAAATCGCTGCCGAGTTGCGCTATTCGGAGACAGCTTTCATCAGGCGACACTCCGATAAGGAGTTTACTATCCGGTATTTCACCCCAAAAGCAGAGGTTGAGCTATGTGGCCATGCCACCATAGCGTCGTTCTATTTGTTGCACCATGAAGGGTTGGCGTCGGGTCAATGCCTTTGCCACACGCTTGCAGGTGACTTGACTGTCGAAGCAGGAGAAAGGGTGATGATGCAGATGGCCATGCCGCGTATTGTGGCTACTGTCGAAGAAATGGAAGAAATCTATAAGGCATTGGGCGTCAATGATTACCATCCCGTTATGCCTATACAAATTGCCTACTCTGGCCTTCCCGATCTGATGATTCCCTTGCCCGATGTGGACACCTTGCAGGCATTGAATCCCGACATGGAGGCCATCACTGCCATCACCAAAAAATATGATGCAGTCAGTTTCCATGTCTTTGCCTTCGCCGATGATGATTACACAGCCCATGTCCGTGACTTCGGGCCTTTGTACGGCGTGCCCGAGGAATCGGCCACTGGTACCGCCAATGCGGCGTTGACCTTCTATCTGCAACAAAACGGCTGTCTTGGCGCAGAAGCGGAATGTGCCTTCATGCAAGGTGAGGCCATGGGTCGGCCCTCCGTTGTTGCGACGCGTATCGACAAAGATGGTGCTATCTATGTGGGCGGCACGGCGGCGATTGTGGCGAAAGGAGAATTGTGTGTTTAGTTTATGTCGGAGCTGAAAACCATATTGTCCGGCAGAATCAGTGGAGGCGATGCCCGAGCCTTGGCTAGTGGCGACTTCAAGGAGGAACTGTTACAGTTGCTCTTCGATGAAGACAAGCGTACTTCCGACAATGCAGCTTGGGTGATGACACACCTGCCCAAAACCGCAGATGCTTGGTTGGCCGAAAGGCAGAATACCCTTATCGACGAAGTCATGCGTACCGAAAGCACCACCAAGCGCCGCCTTATCATGAACCTGTTGGAAAGAACTCCCTTTGAGGTCGATAGCATCCGCACCGACTTCCTCGATTTTTGCTTCAACGCCATGCTCTCCGATGAACCCATCGGCGTGAAATCTTTGGCCATTAAGCTGACTTATGCGCAAAGCAAATTCTATCCCGAACTGCTTGAAGAGTTCAACACGGCACTCCAAATGATGGAGCCAGAGGTGCTGCCGGCCGCGTTGAAACATATTAGGGGAAAGATGCTGAAAAAATGATATCTTTGCACTTTCAGAAAATAGTCAAACCATGAACAATCAATTCATTATACGTCCCGCGAAGCCCGAAGAGGCAGGCCTGGTTCTTGAATTCATCAAGAAACTCGCCGTTTACGAGAAATGCGCCGATGAGGTAGTGGCCGATGAAGCCACCATCTATCATTCCCTTTTTATGGAGCATGCTGCCGAGGTGGTCTTTGCCGAGGAAGACGGCGTGGTCATTGGATTCGCTTTGTTTTTCCACAACTTCTCCACTTTTGTCGGGCGCAAGGGCCTGTATCTCGAAGACCTGTTCATCCTTCCCGAGAAACGCGGTCGTGGCTATGGTAAGGCTTTGTTGAAATATTTGGCAAAGATTGCCGTGGAGCGCAACTGTGGCCGCATGGAATGGATCTGCCTCGATTGGAACAAACCCGCCCTGACGGTTTACCGCAGCATCGGTGCTGTGCCCATGGATGAATGGACCGTCCAGCGCTTGGATGAAACGGCTTTGCGAAAATTCGCTTTGGAGGATTGAATATGGCTACATACCTTTATCCGACACCAGAAGGTTTTGATGATCTGCTGATGAGCACCGACGGCAAGGCGCTGATAGGCTTATGGTTTGCAGGTTCGCGTGACGAAAACAAACATCCATTGGGCGTTGTAGAGACGCGGCGCGCCACGTCTCTACCTCCTGTAATCCATGATACCTATCGTTGGTTGGACCTCTATTTCACAGGCCATCAGCCCGATTTCACACCAGCCTACCGCATGGAAGACCTGACACCATTCCGCAAGGCGGTGTTGGATATCGTGTGCGAGATACCATTTGGGCAAACCCTAACTTATGGCGAAATCGCAAAACGGTTGAAAATCAATTCTGCGCAGGCGGTAGGTGGCGCAGTGGGTTGGAACCCCATTTGCCTCATCGTGCCCTGCCATCGCGTGATGGGCGCAAATGGCAACCTTACGGGGTACGGAGGGGGTATCCACAACAAAATCGCGTTGTTGAAACTGGAAGGATGGTGGAAATAGCGTGTTGTGTCTTGTTCGAAACCAAAGAATTCTTTCAGTCCTTGCTTTTCTTTTAGTTCATCTGGCGTGAAACCATAGTGTGCTGCCGCCGAAAGCGTCACCACGTTTTCAAGGAACTTGTCGTAGGACAATTCGCACCATTCTTCGGGGATGTCGGTGTGGATGGTGCCGCCGTCGTTGTGGCCGCCGTCCACCACTTGAGACCTTTTCGTATATTGATGATGTTTGGCTAATTCGCGAGACAAAAATAGAAAATAGTTGTGTGATTTCCGAAATAATATTAGTTTTGCACCCAATACATTGAAGTTTAATCCAATAACACCTATCGCCATGAATAAACTCTTTGCTCTCGTTGTCCTGCTGACGGCTTTGACTGGGGTATTTGCCCAACCTGCCCATTACATCACTTTCAACGGAACAGACCAATACATGGTCATACCGCATCACGAAGACTTCAACATCGCTGCCGACCAAAGCTTCACTGTCACAGGCTGGGTGCGCAACGAGACCTATACCAGTTACCCGCGTTATGTCTGCAAACGCGATATGTCTGCGCAATCTGGTAGTGAACGCACAGGTTATGAGTTCTTTGGCACGGGAAGCGCGGGCCAGTCTTTGGGTCTCAACACGCCTACCTCGACTTCAGGACATGCTCTGTCGGTCTATACGGGTGTCACCGTGCCGGCAGGGGAGTGGATGCACTTCGCACTCGTCGTGAACCGCGACCTCAACGAAATCCGTATTTACCACAACGGTGAGACCCAAAGCGCGTGGGCGGCGGCGGTCGGTGATTGGGCTGTAACCAACACGCATGATGTGTTCGTCGGGTCAGGCAACAGCGGCGGAGTACCGACCAACTTTTGCAATGGCTCTTTTGGCAACATCCGTTTCTATAGCATGGCGCTCGACCCGAATGAAATCGCATTTGACATGGAATTGACTTATCCTTATGAATTCCCTACGTCCATGCATAGCCATTTGCTTGCTGCCTACGATTTTTCTCTGGAAAACATAAATCCTTACAACAACCAAGTAACGGATATTTCTGAAAATGGGCATACGGCCCAATTGGTGAATATGCCTTTGCCCGGTCCCCCTGAAATCCTTGACGTCACCCTTACGCAAGAAACACGAAAAACAGGATGCGGCAACCCTAACGATGTGATTCTCAAGGCGGCTGTGAATTTTGGCGGCGACAATGCCTCAATTATGATGTGGGACATAATACTCAACCTTGAAGGCACCACCGACCTGAACGATATTGAAAGAATTAAGGTGTATTCCACAGGCACCGTCAATGCCTTCGATGAGCGCACGTTGCAAGGTGCCACTTTGATTGGCAGCGTCGCCCCTGCTGCGGGCGACTTTTATGTCCCCGTCGGAGGTTATCTTTATTCGGGCATGAACTATCTCTGGATAGTGGCCCAAGTCTCATCCCAAGCCACGGAAGGCCATGTCATCGATGCCTCACTAAAGTCGATATTTACTGACGATCAGACTTTCCCGATAGACAATCCGTCGCCTGCGGGCAACCGTGAAATCATTCTTGCACACACCTTGTTGTTGCAGCCTGGAGACTATAACTCAACGAATTATCGCATTCCTGCCGTCATCACAGCGAAAGACGGAAGCATCGTGGCGGTCACCGACAAGCGCAAATATAACGAAGGCGACCTGCCTGAGGACATCGACATTGTCTGCAACCGCAGCACCGACGGCGGTCACACTTGGAGTGAACCTTACACCATTGCCTTGGGCACAGGCGTCAACCACGGCTTCGGCGACTGCGCCTTGGCATGGAGCAACGACGACAACGGCCTCATCGCAGGCTTCGTGGGCGGTCCTGGATTGTGGTATTCTACTCCGTCGAATCCGATCCGCACTTATATCTGTAAGAGTTATGACAACGGTCAGACTTGGACAGAGCCCGAAGACATCACCGACTTCATCTTTGGCGACAACTGCATCATTCCCGAGCAACGCACATGGCGAGCATCGTTCTTCGGCTCGGGCAACGGGTTGCGCACCTCCACGGGTCGTATTATGTTTGTGGCGGCCATTCGCGAGACTACGGCGCAAGTACTTTATAACCATGCCGTTTATTCCGATGACAACGGCCAGACCTGGCATGTGTCGGGTCGTGCTTCCACCTCGGGCGACGAGGCTAAGGTCACGGAGTTGGTTGACGGTCGCATCCTGATGAGCATTCGCCATGCGGGCAACCGCTGGTACAACATCTCCGAGGACGGCGGTGAGACTTGGCAGCCTACCACTTCCACTTGGTACGACATTACTGCGCCTGCCTGTAACGGCGATATGATCCGTTACACCTCCGAAAACCAAGGTCACGATAAGAACCGACTGCTGCATTCCGTGCCTTACGGCAACTCACGCACCGATGTGACTGTTTATGTGAGTTACGATGAAGGTGAGACCTGGCCAGTGAAGAAGTGCATCGTGCCTTATAGTTCTGCCTATTCCTCACTCTGCATTCTGCCCGATGGCACTATCGGACTCTATGTCGAGGAAGCCTACGCTGGCGCATCAGGCTATTCGACGGTGTTCTACAACTTCAGCCTCGAATGGCTTACCGACGGCAACGATACTTTTGACCCAACGGGAGTGGTTGAAAATCAAATACAAACGGAGTCGTTGAAGGTTTATCCTGTGCCTGCAACATCTTTTGTTACGATTGAGGCAGAAGGAATACAGTCAATTAACATTTATAATGCGTTGGGACAATTTGTTAAGACTGTTCTTGTAAACAGTGCTTTGCGAGTCAATGTGGATGTCTCTCAGATGCCAAGTGGATTGTATCTCATTGATGCTGTTGATGTTAATGGATTGATTAGAAAGGGGAGATTTGCGAAATAAGGTCATTAAATCTGGCAGAACATGTTGATTTCGTAGTTTTTGTGTATTTTTGCAGTTGTAAAACAGAAAGGATAGGTATTATGTGCACTTATAACATTTCAATCAGTGACGCGGTAATTGACGGTGTGAGACCAGCTTTTGCTGATGATGATGCCCTGTCACGTTGGCTTCAGCAGCAAATGGAGCTGTTGTTGATTCAGTATGCAACGACTCTCAAGAGAAAAGATACGGATGGTAAAAGTTTATCCACTCGTCTGCGTGGCATAGCGACTGCTCCAAAAGATTTTGATTACAAGGAAGAATTGGCAAACCGCTACGAGGTATGAAACATTATTTGGTGGACACCAACGTTATAATCGATCTTTTGCTTAACCGCGAAGGAGCCGATGCCGCTGCGGCATTGCTTGATGGTGCCGAAAAAGGAGAATTCAAGTTGAGTCTGTGCGCTTTGTCATACACCAACATCTATTATTCATTGCGTAAGTATCTGTCTCATGAGGAACGCATCAACTGTTTGACTCAGATTGGCGAGGTATTGTTGTTGTCTCCAGTTGATGGTAATGTGATTACTGCAGCTTTGCACTCTGGATGGAGCGATTTTGAAGATGCCGTTCAATATTGTTCTGCTGTCTATGCAGGAATTTCAGATGGCATTGTCACTAGGAACGAAAAGGATTTTGTTTTGTCGAAGATTCCGATAATTCAACCTTCGGAATTCGTGAAATGAGTTAGAAATGAGATTTTATTGATTCATCGAGTTTTCAATACTCATTTTATAACGGAAATAGGTGCATTGAGACAATCCGAGAGGTAACTAATGTTCAAATTAGTATGTTTGATATGGATTAGGATGTTGAAAAATTCCCTACCTTTGCAGCCCGAATCAGAAGCCTGATTTGTATTTGCAAATAATTGAAAATCAGATAAAATAATGAGTTTAAACATTTCAAAATTGAGAAACATCGGTATCGCTGCGCATATCGATGCTGGTAAGACTACGGTTTCGGAACGCATCCTGTTCTTCACGGGCGTCAACCGTAAGGTGGGTGAAACGCATGATGGACAAGCCACCATGGACTTTATGAAACAAGAGCAGGAGCGCGGCATCACCATCGCTTCGGCAGCCATCACTGCCCATTGGAACGGCTATCAGATCAACCTTATCGATACTCCCGGTCACGTCGATTTCACCGTCGAGGTGGAACGCTCGCTGCGCGTCATCGACGGCATGGTGGCGGTGTTCTGCGCCGTGGGTGGCGTGGAGCCGCAGTCGGAGACGGTGTGGAACCAAGCCGACAAATACCGCGTGCCCCGCATCGCCTTCGTCAACA
>CAMJRR010000027.1 GCA_946408345.1 uncultured Bacteroidales bacterium
ACGAAGCCTCCAACTCGTTTTGCAGGTAGTTGTCGGGCGAGAACTTGAAGCCAGGCGTGCGTTTGCGCTCGGCGTAGAGCTTGATGAGCTCGCGAGCGATGTCTTTGACCTTGCTCTTGGTCTTGTTCTTCAGGCGGTTCCATGCGCCGCTGCCGAGGGTGCTGAGTTTGGGCTCGGTGCCGTCTTTGTTGCTGTATTTGGCGATGCGGTGCAGCGAGTGGATGCTCACATAAAGCAGGTCGCCGTTGTTGTAAATCAGGCGGATGGCTTCTTGAGGTTTGCCGTTGTTCTCGATGGTCTCAAGCCCGTCGAAGCGTCCGATGCCGTGGTCGATGTGGGTGACATAGTCGCCAGGCTTCAGCTCGTATAGGTCTTTCAGTGTGATGGCCTGCTTGGTGGAGAAGTTGTCGCGCAAGTGGAAGCGGTGGTAACGCTCAAAAATCTGGTGGTCGGTGTAGCAACACACCTTCAAGTCTTCATCGATGAAGCCGCCGTGGATGGCGATGGTCTCGGTCTCGAAGTCGCGATGGCTCTCGTCGTTGTGGTTGATGTCGTTCAGAATCGCTTGGATACGAGAGAGTTGCTTGCTGCTTTCGGAGAACACGATGACGCGGTAGCCTTCTTCCTTATGCGCTGCAATGTCGTCGATAAGCAAGTTGAAGTTCTTGCTGAATATTGGCTGGGGCTTGGTGTGGAAGTTGACAGTTGTTAGTTGGGAGTTGTCATCGTCATCGCCCATGTCATTCCTGCTGAGGCCTGTGGGTGAGCTGGAATCTATGGGCGATGTAAGTACTAATTTGCTGGAAACGCCAAATTCAACCGTAGGGTGTTTTATAAGGTTAGAAAGCAACTCATCCGACTTGCTGAACAGCTGCCCAGGTTTCAATGCCTTTATCTCTTCATCTTGTTCCTGCATCTTCTCGAAGGCTTCAACAGCGCGGTCGTATTCCTTGTCCACCTGGGTGGCGAAGAAGGCCATGCCGGTGAGCCACACGGTGGTGGTATCGGGCAGATATTGCAGGATGGCCTCGCGTTCTTCGATGAAGGCGCGTTCCTGCATGTTGGGGAGCAGCACAATCTGTTTCAGCTTCTCTATGGAGAGCTGGTCGGCGATGTTGAAGCTACGGATGCTTTCGACCTCATCGCCAAAGAACTCGATGCGGTAGGGGTAGTCGTTGGCGAAGGAAAACACGTCGACCAGACCGCCACGGATGGCAAACTGTCCCGGCTCCACCACGAAATCAACATTCTCAAACTCGTAGTCGTAGAGCAAATCGGTGAGGAAATCGAGGTTGATTTTGTCACCCACCTTGATTTTGAAGGTGTTTTTGGCCAAGAGCTTACGGGTAAAGACCTTCTCGCTTAATGCCTCTGGATAGCTGACAATCAAGGTCTTGCGCTCGGAGGTGGAGACGCGTTGCAGCACCTCGGTGCGCGAGAGGATATAGGTGTTGTCGGGTTTCTCGGGCTCGTAGGGACGTTTGTAGGAGGTGGGGTAGAAGAGCACCTGTTTCTTACTGTAATCCATGCCACGCTCGCCGAGCATGTTTTCAAGATCATTGTAAAAATAAGCCGCGTCTTCCTTGTCGGCGCACACGATAAGGTGTTGGCCGCCCATTTGTCGGAAGGTTTCTTCCACGACGAAAGCCTTCGACGAGGCTGCCAGATTGGAACAAAGCAAATGCCCTTCATCGCGCAAAGTCTTGACTATCGCGTCAATGTGGGCATCAGCTTTATAAGGTTGGTACTTTATGCTTGCCACAGTGTTCTAAAATTGTGGCGCAAAAATACTGAAATCTTCAGGATTTGATGAAACGAGGTGAGTTAATTATTCGAATGTTAGCGTAAATCGTTCTAGAGGGTCTGATGTCTTGGCCTCAAAGATGTAACTTGGCGTTTCTAAAAGGTCAATGTCGTTGCCTGTTATGTTGTCAATAAGGTGGAAGTAGTTCAATTTAAGGCCTACGCTTTCAATACTCAGAATGTATTTTCCGTTTTGGGTAACCTTGAAGTTGACGGGCAGTTCAGTTTGTCCTGCAGCGAAGACTACGGCGAAGTTTTTTTCGTTTTGAGGGATGTAGAGTTTGCTGTTTTGTTTGCTCAAATTGTATTTTATGAGGCAGTCATTTTCGCTGAAGTTGACTCTTAACTTGTCAAGGATGGTATTGTCACTCGTATGGGCTTTGGCAAGTGAAATGGTAATGTTGGACTCATTTTTCGATGCTGATTTATTGAAAGTGACGCTTTCACCATTGCCTTGTGCCTGTACCAAAACTGATGTGCAAGGCGGGATGGGGTTGCTGCCCAAGATGAAATCGGATCCATCTGCATTCAAGACATAGAAACTTCTTTCGATATAGGCATTGCAAGGATATGGATTACCGATGAGGTTGAAGCCCTTGAAAATGGCATTGTTGTCGTAGTTCAAAGTAGTGGCTGTTGTGTTGGCGACTAGTGTTCCTGCAAACGAAAGTTCCAAAGTTCCGCTGTTGGCATAAAGGTAACCGGTTTTGTTGTCAATGTTTGTGAACGCGCCTGCATTGAAGTTCCTCCATTCCAATTCTTCACTTTGGTCGAATGAATAGAGGTCATAATTATTGGCAAGGAGACCGTTGCCAATAGTTGGGGTGATGCTTTCAACTATAGGTGAGGCGAGGAGATGCCAACCGCCGAATTGTGAATATGCATCGATATTCTTTTTTATCGTAGCTTGCACACCTGTGGTGCTATTGACGAGTTGCGCACCGTTCTCTAAGACCAAGTTGTTGTTGTTTGCACTACTGAGCGTACCGCTAACGGTGAGTTTGCTGCCTGGGCTGATGGTCATCAGGTCGTTGGCGTTAAGGGTTAAGCTGCTGATAGCGGCTTGTCCTAAAGTATAGCCTACGCCATTGGAGGCAGCCGTTACGCCACCGTAATAGTTGGTTTTTACTGTGTAGTAACTAACTGTGTTGTTGCGGTTTGAGTCGGTATAGTTGGTTGTGGTCAAATTGAGGTTTAAGGGAGACCCATTGCGGTATAAATTGTAGGTGTAGACGCCATCAGTGACATAGGTTTTGATGAGGAAAGCTGCACCACTATAAGTGCCGACGAATGAAGTAGGTGAAGACGCATAATAGTTACCGTTGTTGCCTGTATAGGAACAATACGTTGCAGGATAACTTCGGCCTTCTGGGTCATACATGAACACCCAATAGTCTTTTGAAGCATCAATGATTATAGTGTTTGAAAGATCAAAGTCAAACCAACCGGTTGTCCCGACGTTAAGTGATTGTTGCAAGACCTGGGTTTGGGGGTGATTGGAAACTGTTCCTTTGTACACATATATTTTATATGCGCCAGTTTCATTGGCATAAAACGAGGCCTTATATAGGGCCATGTTGTTGTAGGCACTGAGGTCACTGGCGAGGTACCGATGGCCCCAATACATGTTGCTTCCTCCGCCAAAGCCAAGATTACCATAATACTCACCGTCTCCATAAGTCAAAGTTACTGATGGCGTTGCAGGATAGCACCATTCGGGAGCAGTCCACGAAAGGCTGATGTTGTTTCCCGATAAGGTGGCAGTCAAGTCGTTAACAATGGGAATCGGGTAATCTACCGTAACAGTGACCGTGTTTGAGGGAAGCGACAGTTGCCCATTGGAATCTAAGGCACGGACAAAATAGGCGCTGGTACCATACGGAGCTGAGTAGGCATAAGTGGTGGATGTCGTGTTGCCAATTAGATTACTATTGCAATATACATTATAACTTGAGGCTGCACTTACACCATTCCAGGTCAAAGTGAGATCTTGGGTGTTATGGAGTGCGTAGGTGAGATTGGTGGGTGCAGGGAGCGTCGATCCAGGCTCGATGCCAAAGATGGCACTTTGGTTGTCGGTGAAATTGTAGCCGCCGCCACCAGCGCCACCGCTGCCTGGGTTTAGGCTGGTCAAAGAATAGAATCCGTCATTGCTTCCACTCCAGCCCCAGTTGAAGTGGAATTGGTTACTGCTGTTATAGCCATCGCAAACGAAAGCATGTCCGCCAGCATCCCCGCGTCCGTTGTATTCAATGGGACGGGAAGCGTTAAGCTCAGCTTTAAGCAGGTTAATCCAATTGTTGTTGGAATAGCTGGATTTGTATTTAATATTGGCTGTGGACTTGTAATTGAAATAGTTTCGCAAAGCGTTGGGTATGTCTTCTGCATAGGCTGCGCTACCACCGTTGGCGCTGATGTCGTACATCATATCTACAGATACGCCGCAATGGTACATCAGAACGGCAATGGCGTTGATTTGTACATCCGAAGACGATTGCGACAAGGAATTGGGCATGTTGCTCCAACTGTAATTGGTCGAACCAAAATTGGCGGATTGCACCCCAAGGTCTGGACGAGTATAAGGTGTATACGAATGTGAGCCGATACCCTGTGCAGGATAGCTCCAATATTTCATGATTTGGGCCATTGCAGTCGCCACGCAGCCAGTAACGGTACGCTCACCTGCAGTGTTGTCGTAAGGACAGAGGTTGTTGTATAACTCGAATATGTGCAATTGCCCACCGCTATAATAATAAAAACCATTTTGGTCCCATGTGGTTTGCACTAGGGGATTCACGACGGTAGTCGCTCTTGCCGCCTTGCTGTTGCCGTCTATCAAGTCGTTCCACAATTGGGCAGTCTCATCCGTGGCTCTCATCTGGTGCTCAATCGCATACTGAATCTCGTCATTGTAGCCTTGCAGCCAACCACTGACATTGGAGGGCATGTTTTCGGCTACGAATTTCCCCGTGAGCGAATACCCCAAAATGGGCTGCACGCAGTTGTCGGCTGCCATTACGACGAATCCCTCTTCACCATTGAAGATGTATAGGTTAGAGAAACCTGCTACATTCGTTAGGTCGGTCAATTGGGCTGATTTCGCTCCGTTATTGTTCAAGAATGTCTTGGCCACTTTTTGAGCGGTTTCAGGTGTCACGTGCTCGGCCATCATCGGCATTGCCACAATGAGCATTAATGCCACTAATGAACTAAGTTTTTTCATATTTCTAGTGTTGATATTCTTATTCTTCTTCTACCTTAGCTCGTTTCGAGTCCCAAATCATATAGACGATGATGGCGATGTACATCACCAAGGCGATGAGGCCGGCCACAGGCAGCTCAGCAAATGGCGAGCCTTCAGCAGTCTTGGCCACGGCATCCACATTGCAGAACTTGAGGATGGCACTCACCACACCCATCAAGGCACCACCGGCGATGAAGCCCGAGGCGATGAGGGTGCCGCGGTTGTAGCGGGCATCGTTGAGTTTCTGGTCCTTGCTGCGGGTGCTCACGAACCATGAGATGGCACCACCGATGAGCAACGGCACGTTGAGGTCGATGGGGATGAACATACCCAAGGCGAAGGGCAGGGCAGGGATTTTGCAGAAGTTGAGGATCAAGGCGATGGCGGCACCGATGCCGTAGAGCAGCCAGGGAGCGCTACCGCCCGACATCATCGGCTCGATGACGGCACTCATGGCATTGGCTTGCGGTGCGACCAAAGCACCATCACCCACGAAGCCGTAGGCCTTGTTCAGGATCATGATGACGCCAGCGACGGTGGCAGCGGCCACGGCCACGCCGACGAACTTCCAAATCTCTTGCTTCTTGGGCGTCGTGCCAATCCAGTAACCTACTTTCAGGTCGGTGATGAAGGCGCCAGCCACGGCCAATGCCGTGCAGACCACACCGCCGATGATTAAGGTGGCGGTCATGCCGCTGGGACCACTCAGTCCGGCGGCGACCATCACCAAAGAGGCCAAAATCAAGGTCATCAGCGTCATGCCGCTCACAGGGTTACTACCCACGATGGCGATGGCATTGGCGGCCACCGTTGTAAACAGGAAGGCGATGACGGCCACAACCAGGATGCCGATCAAGGCATGCCATACGTTGTGCACCACGCCAAACCAGAAGAAAAAGAAGGTGACGATGAGCACGGCCACGATGCCGATGACGATGGTCTTCATGGGGATATCTTGTTGCGTGCGTTCGACAGTTTCCACAGAGGCTTTCTTGCCTTTGAGCTCGTTGGCGGCGAGGCCCACCGACGACTTAATCACGCCCCACGACTTGATGATGCTGATGACACCCGCCATGGCGATGCCGCCGATGCCGATGTGGCGTGCATAGTTCTTGAAGATCTCTTCAGGCGCCATCGAACCAATAGTGGCGGTGATGCCAGCATTCATCAGGTCAACGATTTGGTCGCCCCAGATGAGGTTCATGCCCGGGATGATGATGAACCATACCAGCATGGAGCCGCAGCAGATAATGAAAGCATATTTCAGGCCGATGATGTAGCCCAAGCCGAGCACGGCGGCACCGGTGTTCACCTTGAACATCAGCTTTGCCTTGTCGGCCAAGGCAGCACCCCAACCCATCATGCGGGTGGTGAGGGTCTCCGACCACCAGCCGAAGGTGGAGACGATGAAGTCGTACAAACCGCCAATCAATCCGCTGATAACCAACAATAAGGAGTCCTTACCCTTCTTCTGTCCGCTGACCAACACCTGTGTGGTGGCTGTGGCTTCAGGGAAGGGAAACTTGCCGTGTTGCTCCTTGACGAAGTACTTGCGGAAGGGGATGAGGAACAGGATGCCCAAGATGCCACCCAGCAAGGAGGCGATGAACACCTGCCAGAAGTTGATTTCGATTTGGTAACCCTTGCCTTGCAAGATGTAGAGTGCAGGCAGGGTGAAGATGGCTCCTGCCACTACGCCGCCTGAGCAGCCACCGATGCTTTGGATGATGACGTTCTGCGACAAGGCGTCGTTCTTGCGCGCTAGTCCCGTCAGGCCGATGGCGATGATGGCGATGGGGATGGCGGCCTCAAACACTTGACCGACCTTCAGGCCGAGGTAGGCGGCAGCAGCCGAAAACAGGATGGTCATCAGAAGGCCGATGCACACCGACCATACCGTAACTTCCTGGTACTTCTTGTTTTTCGAGAGTATGGGCTCATACTCTTCGCCCGGTTTCAGTTCGCGTTGCGCGTTCTCGGGCAGTTTGAATTGATCGTTTTCCATATAGTGAATGTTTGAAATATCAACGGAAATGAATTGCAATAATAGGAAAATAAATGATTGTTTGATATTTTGTGTAGTGTTTTTTTCTCACGCAGAATCCGCAGAATCTTATGAAGCGCAAAGCGACGAAAAGCTTGGGTCCGGTAGGTTCTGCGAGTTCTGCGGATTCTGCGTGAAACTACTTCCTACATTTTTTTTGCGAGAAAATGACAAATTAATTTGTCTATTTGGAAAGTTTACTTTACTTTTGCAGTGTCAAACTTAAAAACTAAACACTATGAAGAAAAACTATTTGTTTCCCCACTACTTTCAATGGATTGGATTGGCGATTGCTGTCATTTCCTTTGTGGCTCTATGCGTTGGTCCAAATATGGATTTTTCCATTCGGATGCCAGCCCTTTATAATGGCGATATTTCATTTGACGAAGAATCCAATAGCGGTTTCTTCCGCATGGCTGATACTGGCATGTTCTCCATTGCCATGCCTTTGTTGATCATTGGCTTGATTTTCTTAGGTTTCTCCAAAGAAAAAGTCGAAGATGAATTCGTTCAGTATCTTCGTTCCCAAAGTCTGATCTGGTCCACGTACGTCACCGCAGGCTTGTTCATTCTGGGCACCTTGTTGATTTACGGCATCACTTACCTCTTGATACCGTATATGGTGTTTTTTGTGTTCCTCTTGCTGTTCATCCTCAAATTCAAGATTGCTTTGCATCATTACAACAAAGGAGGCGCGAAATGAAGAACCGTTTGAAAGTGGCGCGGGCCGAAATGGATCTCACGCAAGAGGATTTGGCCAAACTAATTGGTGTTAGCCGACAGTCGATAAACGCCATAGAATCAGGGCGGTATGTGCCCTCCACGGTCTTGGCTTTGAAAATGGCGCAGGTGTTCGGGAAACCGGTGGAGGAGATTTTCTTTTTGGAAGAGGAGGATTAATCTTGTCGTCGCTTCGCGTCATTGCGAGGAGGAACGACGAAGCAATCCAGATGAAGAGCTTTATTATCTGGACTGCTTCGTGCCTCGCAGTGACGAAAAGCGTAAGAGGATGTTACTTTGCAATAGTAAATTTCTTTGTCACTGTCCCTTTGTCTCCTTGAATCCTAACAAAATACATTCCTTCGGCCAAACCCGACACATCAATTTGTTGTGATTCATCGGTGATGTGGCCTGAAAGCAGCGTTTGGCCTGTCACGTTGGTGATTATGTATTCGGTTTCCGCCTGTAGAGACGTGGCGCGCCGCGTCTCTACAAACAGAATACCGTTTGTAGGATTAGGATATATCATGATTTCCATCGCGTTATTCTCATCAACTACCATCACATCTTTGTCCAAACATTCCGACCAGGCAATGGTGTTTCCGCCGTCAGTGCTGATACCGTATTTGTATTGTCCAATGGGCAAGGCATCCCAACCATAATCCACATAATGGGCATCAGCGATGTTTGAAGCAATCAGCTCGGCATTGCTTCCGTCGCAGTTGGCGCGGTAGATGCTGTAGGTGTTGCCCACGGTGATGTCATCGATATAGAAGGCGTTGTCATATTCGCCTTCAGCGAGTTGGTTGGCATATTTCCATTCCAGGATGTGGTTGCCAGGACCGATGGCCACGGTGTAGCGCGTCCACGGCACTTCATCCTTCAAGGTCTCGCCATACTGCACGTTGTCGATGAAGAAGCCACAACCGTTGAGCGGAAAACAACTGACCCGGGCATAGTAGCTTACGACACATGAGGTGGGCAGGTTGACCGCCAAAGAGATCTTGCTATTGGAGAACATGCCCGTGTTGGTCGACTTGGCGCAATAGGCACCTGTGTTGGGTTGCGTGGTGGTGACGACCCAAGGACTGGTGGCATCATTGATCCACATGTTTTGGTAGAAGTCGCCCGACTCGAAGCCGTCGTAAATGCCCGCAGGCAGGTTCCATGTCAGTGAAACGCGCATATTGTTGATGACTTCGGCCTCAATCTCGACCGCTTTTGTCAAGGTAACGTAATTGGAGGGGAGCGAGGTCATGTCGTTTTCGAGATGGGCGATAATATAATAGGTGTAGGAACCCGCATAGCTGATGTGGTCGGTATAGGTGGTTGCCGTCAGATTGTTGGCGATGCGCATGCCGTCGCGATAGAC
This sequence comes from uncultured Bacteroidales bacterium, assembly GCA_946408345.1. Classification (GTDB taxonomy): domain Bacteria; phylum Bacteroidota; class Bacteroidia; order Bacteroidales; family F082; genus Limimorpha. The sequence continues at coordinate 9,184 of CAMJRR010000027.1, forward strand.
GTCGTAGGAGATGCCTTCGGGAGCGGCGGTCCAGTTGAGGATGACCTGCTCGCCGTCGAAGTCGGCGGTGAGGTTGGTGGGACCGTGGTGGAACAAGGCGTTCATGGCAGCTAAGGCGTCGATGCGTCCTGAGCCTACTCGGTTGTTTTTCATGGTGTTGCCGACCCTCACAGAGGTGAGTTCAATGATGGAGTCCAATTCTGCGGGAGATAATTCAGGATTAGCCTCAAGCAGCATGGCCAACACGCCGGCCACACAGGGCGTGGCCATCGATGTACCGTCCAACTCTGTGTAGCCGTTGGTGGTCAGGTAATTCAATGAGGTGATGTTGGCACCAGGTGCCGAGATATCGGGGCGAATTAAGCCGGGCTGGTTGACATCACCGTTTTCGTAAGGGTAGTCGTTGTAGTTGCCGACATTGGCACCCGCAGCCCAAGTTGTGGGGCCGACAGATGCGAAGCCGCAGCGCTCGTCGTTGGAGTCGGTGGCACCCACGCTGATGACGGAGGTCAGGCCGCCTTCGATGAGGTTCCTCTGGTCTGGATGGAGCCATGCAGGAGGGCAGTTGCCAGGGGCACTGATGTTGAAGGGGACGGGGAAGGTGTATTGAGTTTGGCCTTCGTTGCCGCATGCCACAGCAGCTGCCACGCCTGCGTCGAGGCAGGTGGCGAAGACGTCACGGTAGTAGTAGCAGGGACCAGCACCTACGTCGCTGAGCGAGAGGCTGAGGATGTGTGCACCGTGTTCCAAGGCAAACTCAACACCTTGGATGAGGTGGGTGGCTTCACCTTGACCGTCTTCACCCAAAACCTTGATGGACATGATTTTGGCACCTGGGGCGATACCTGTTTGGGTGCCTGCCGTGCCTTGTCCCGCCAAGATGCCAGCGGTATGAGTGCCGTGACCATCGTCGTCCATGGGGTCATTGTCTTGATAGAAGATGTCATAGCCGTGGTGCGGGAACTCGCTGCCGCCGTCCCACATGCTGTTGGCAATGTCGATATGGTTGTAGTTGACACCTGTGTCGATGTGGCCGATGATGACGCCGTTGCCTGTATAGCCCGTGTCGTTGTAGTTCCAAACCGCCGGCGCATTGATTTTGTCGATATGCCAAGCATTGTCTCTTGTGGCAGGGCCAATTTTCTCGTTTTGAGGAATCATCGGGCGCATCTCGTCGGGGATAATCATGGCGACATCTTTGCGCTGAGCGAGTTGTGCGATGACTTCGGCACTGGCCGAGCAGCTGAAGCCGTTGAACGACCAGAAGGTTTTCAGGTCGCTGACCATATTGTTGGCTTTGTAACCTTCAAGAAAATCAAGCACTTGGGCTTGTGAGGCTTGACAAAACGCCTTTCGTTCGGTGATGACAAAGACGCGGCGTTGCTCCTTGGTCATCAAGGCGGTCTTTTGCGACAGTTGGCTGTCATTGTAGCGTTCCGCCATCATCACGATGACGTGTTGGAGATTGTTGGATTGGCCAAACAATGCACTGAAGCAAAGAGCCAAGAGAAGGATTAAAAAAGGTTTCTTCATGATATTGAATTGATTTTGTGTAACAATACATTTCCGATACGGCATTCCAGACACCGTTTGCGCTTGCAAAAATAGGAATAAAGGTGCAACAAAGCCTGTGTCTGCATGGCATTTTCCGTCTTTATCCCACACAGGGCATAATGCCGTGTAACAGCATTGTCCTCAGCCTCAGTCTCTTCCAAAAACTGAATGGCCGTCTCGCACATCGATTCATCTTTATGCAATTTGCCGTAGCAAAACAATAAAGGTGTCACGGCGTTGATGATCAATATGTTTGCTGTGGCATCGCCTAAATGTTTGGCCGTTTTGCGGCTGCCGTGGTACGACAGCCCTACAGCCCCTGATGGTTGGGTTGTAGGGCTGTCACATTGTGGCAGCCGTTGATTGAACCGCCAATGCGTCTCCCAATATTCCGATGCCTTGACATCAAACAAAGCCTTGGCTTCAGTCGTGTCTTTTGCAGACTTGATCTTGGCGAACAGACATCCATTTTTATGGATGAGTTGCGCCATTTGTGCCAAGCGGATGGTAGGAAAATTGGAAGGTCGCATTCTCATAAACCGCCACCTCTCGGCAGGCATGGTCAGCAGGTTGAACTTGGCCTTCATCACACTATACTCGCGTTTGAGCAGTAGGGGATATTCCTCCGTGAACTCTTCTTCGAGGAACCCTGCACAGCCCATGAGCATGGCTTCCACCTGAATCAGATTGTCGGCATGTTTCAGCAAGGTCTTGAAAGGCAGGATATTGGCCAAATACTCAAAAGGTTCGTTGTTGACTTTCAAGCCGAAATAGCGCATAAGCAGTTTGTAAAGGGCATCCTCCCAGTCGAATTGGTTGGTTTCCAGTATCTTGGTGACGGTTCCCGACTTGCTCTCCAAGCGTTCTACGGCCATGCGGTCGAGCCACGAAAGCCTGGTGAAAACAGGCACTTGGCTGATGCTTTTCTCGCAGGGAATCCAATTCTTTGAGGCGATAAGCTTCTGATATTGAGCAAAGAGGCTTTCATCGAAATGTCCTTTCAGTTCCAGGGTAGGGATGTCGTTGACTTGTAGGTCGTTTTCATATACCACATGCAGGATGACATTCTTGTATGCTTTGTCGGACTGATGGCCATGGCGGTTCCAATCGGAGGATTTTACATGGATTTCCACATGTCCCGCCCAAAGTTTGTCGCCGATTTGGATCTTGGCTTCAAGGAAGTCGGGACCCGAGTCAGTGTTGCGGTAGCCAGTTGCTACTACATCAACCTGGTCACCTTCCGTGGTTTTCAAATCCTTGTCGGTCAGGCGATTCTCCCAAATATAGTATAGGAATTCTTCACGCATATTCATGTGTTTCTTCGTCGCTTTGCGTCATTGCGAGGAGGAACGACGAAGCAATCCAGGGAATAAGATAACTGTTTGGACTGCTTCGTTCCTCGCAGTGAAGTGAAGCGTGTCATTTTATTTTCCAGCAGTTTAACGGTTCAGTGTCCAGTACACCTTTCTTTGAGGCCCAATCGATAAATAATGAACGTAAATCGCGTTCGCTTTGCCAAACGACATGGTTCTTGATGTCCTCTTGTGCCCAGCCGATGCCGTTGATGAGGTGGTTGCCACCACCCATCGAGCGGTAGGAGTTCATCACCACATTGTAGGTTCTATCCATGTCGAAGGGCGTGCCGTCGGCCATACTGAGGATGTTGATTCGTTCGCCCATGGTGTTCTTGTCGGTAACCTCATAGAGAATGCCTGCGCCCGAGTCGAAGTTATAAATGGGGTTCTTCATCTCATAGGCATATTCGAGAAAGTCTTTCACCTCTTTTCCCGTTAAAGCCATCACGGCCAAGGCGTTTTCAAAGGGATACCAAGTGAAGAAATCCTGCACGGTGAGTTTTCCGGCTTCGATGGTCTTGCCTCCGCTTAGGGGCGCAGCCATGGAGATGTCGGCATGGACGCCCTCGGCTTCAACGGTCTCAAACTGGCAACGATGGATCTCGTCGACCCAAAGGCACGAACCTTTGAAGACTTCGTCAGTGCAAATGCTGACGGGTAACTCGGCCACTTCGCGTTGCTTATAAGCCTCGGCGCGGTCCAAATAAGGTTGAAGCATGGTCAGAAACGCCTCATCTTTATTCTCTTGGTCAGTTTGCATCAGCCTAACGCTAATGTTGGGCTTCTGTCCTTTCTTCAATGTCACTTCCGCTAAGGCAAGTCCCATACCCCGATTGCCCGAATTGAGCACATAGACGGGTTCTCCGTTGCTGTTGGTCAGTTTTTCTGCTTTCGAACGGTGGTCGTGGCCGTAAAAGATAAGGTCGAAGCCGGGCACGTTCTCAGCAACCCATTTGGTGGCATTTTCACGACCCAATGAATGGCCTTCGGGTAGGTTTTGCGCTTGAGGTTCGAAGCCTGAGTGGAAGAGTCCCACCATTAGGTCAGGATGCTCTTTTTCTTGGATGATTTTCACCCATTTTTCGGCAGCGGCTTCCAGTTGTTCAAAGCGCAGGCCAGGTCGCAGTCGGTCGGGTACCCACGTTACGACGTATGGCGTCAGCAGACCGAGCACAGCGATTTTGAATCCGTCGCGATTCAATACTATATAAGGAGTGAAATAAGGCTCTCCCGTGGTTTCGTCGATGACATTGGCGGCCAAAACGGGCATCTTGACTTCTGAATAAACGCGGTCGAATACTTTTCGACCTGCTTCAATGTCGTGATTGCCGACGCATACGGCATCGTATGGGAAGTAATTGAGCACTTCCGAAACGAGATTCGGATGCTCGGCATCTTGATTGGAGCAATATTGGAATACGGTGCCTTGCAGATTGTCGCCATTATCCAAGAGAATGAGTCGTTCGCCCAATTCCGATTTCATCTGCTTGATGATGAGAGCGTCATTGGCAAATTCATCATAACGACCATGAGTGTCAGTCGTTTCCAATAAGGTTAATGTGGTTTCTTTTTGTGAACAGGATGCAAATAATGCAGTTAAAATGATCATAAAAGCAGCTTTTGTCTTCATGTTGAATCGTGATTTGAAGCGATAAAAGTAGGATATTTTCTGCCTTGTACGTCAATTCAAGGAAAATTTTTTTCGCGAAAAAGGGCGTAGTAACATAATATTCCGTATTTTTGTGGCACAATTCCAAGACCGTTTGCAACATGGCCGACTTGAGTATTATAGTATCCGAAATTGAGACCAAATTGCGGAGATTGATTGAGGAGAAAAATCAGCTGACCAAGGAAAACAAGCGGCTCGCCGAGGAAAATGAAGCGTTGGACAAGGAAAATCTGGCGTTGCGTCGTTCGGCGGCGGAGTTGCAGGACAAAATAAATAAATCTACAATTGTTAACGCACTCGACAACGAGGGAGAAGTAGAAGAAGGAAGAAAGCTCATTAGGGAGTTGGTGAGAGAGATTGACAGATGCGTTTCGATTTTGAATAGTAAGGAATAAATCAGATACTTGAATGTCAGCGAGATGGATGAGATTACAATCAATATCAACCTGTTGGATAGACCCTACCGATTGTCGGTAGCTCGCGCTGACGAAGAGAAGGTTCGCAAGGCTGGCAACCTCATCAACGAGAGAGTAAAGTATTACTCTAAGCATTATGCATATAAGGATGTGCAGGATTTGCTTTCGATGACCGCCTTGCAATTTGCCACGTCAGTGGTGAAAATGGATGCCGAACTGACCTACCGTAATCAGAATTTGGAACGCAAACTGCAAGATTTGAACAACTTACTGAGCGAACAATCATAGTTCCACAAGCATTTGTGGAATCGTTCTTTGAAGATCTGGAACTGCCTGTTCAGCGCATTTGGTAAACTCAACACTATCAACACATTAATCGGTCTACTCGCGCTCTGTAAAAACAGGCCTCATTCCCTTCGGGGAAGCACTTTTGGTGCCGGTGGACGTTTGCGCAACGCGGTGGCCACAAGCGTAATATTTGGGGTTTACGCATCTCCCAAAGGACAGGCAGTTTCTTTTTGTTTCCTCCTCATTTTTCGAGTAAAACAGAGTTTTTAAAATGTTATTACTCAATGCATTAAATTTCATTATTCCGATAGCTGCTCTCTTGGTGGGTTTGGCTGTTGGGTATTTTATTACGTCTACTTTACTGAAGAAGGCTGTCACCAAGGAAGAAACCGCTTTGCTCGAAGAAGCGAAAGAAAAAGCTGAAGTCATTAAAAAGGAACGCATCCTGCAAGCCAAGGAGAAGTTCCTCCAAATGAAGGACGAGCACGAAAAGGCTTGCGAGGAACGCAACCGTGCAGCCCAAAAGGTGGAACAAAAGGCTAACCAACTGAAGCAAGATGCCAGCCAAAAAATGGACGAAGTACAGCGTAAGGCAAAGGAAGTGCAATCCGCACAGCAGAAATTGGAAGGCCAGATAGAGACCTTTAATAAGAAGAAGGCTGAACTGGACCGCATCTATGCTGAAGAGTCGAAGAAACTCGAGACCATCTCGGGTCTGTCGGCCAAAGAAGCTAAGGATCAGCTTGTCGAACTAATTAAGGAAGAGGCTCAGGCCGATGCCATGGTCTATGTGAAAGAAGTTACGGAAGAGGCTAAGATGAGTGCAGCTCAAACCGCCAAAAAGATTGTGCTGGAAACCATCCAACGCACAGCTTCGGAGACGGCTATCGAAAACACGGTGAGCGTGTTCAACATCGAGAACGACGAAATCAAGGGCCGTATCATCGGTCGTGAAGGCCGTAACATCCGCACCCTTGAGTCTCTCACTGGTGTAGAAATCATCATCGACGACAGCCCTGACGCCATCCTTATCTCAGGTTTCGACCCGATTCGCCGTGAAATTGCCCGACTTTCTTTGCAGAAACTTGTGGTCGACGGCCGCATTCACCCTGCTCGTATTGAGGAAGTGGTCCATAAAGTGGAAAAGCAAGTGGATCAAGAGATTATGGAAACCGGTAAGCGCACTTGCATCGACCTTGGCGTTCATAACCTCAATCCTGAACTTATCAAGATGATAGGTCGCATGAAGTACCGCACCAGTTATGGCCAGAATTTGCTGCAGCACTCCATTGAGACTGCCAAACTCTGTGCCACCATGGCTGCCGAACTCGGTCTTAACGTGAAAGCTGCCAAACGTGCTGGTCTCTTGCATGATATTGGTAAGGTGGCTGAGAATGAGGAAGAACTGCCGCATGCCATCTTGGGTATGAAGGTCGCCGAGCGTCTGAAAGAGAAGCCCGACATCTGCAACGCTATCGGTGCCCACCACGAGGAAATCGAGATGGACAACCTGATTTCTCCTATCGTCCAGGTGTGCGACGCTATCTCTGGTGCCCGCCCAGGTGCCCGTCGTGAGGTGGTGGAAGCCTACATCCAGCGACTGAATAAGTTGGAGGAAATGGCTATGTCATATCCAGGTGTGGTGAAGACTTATGCCATCCAAGCTGGCCGCGAGTTGCGTGTCATCGTAGGTGCCGACAAGGTGAGCGATCAAGATGCCGACCGCATCGCTTACGACCTCTCGAAGCAGATTCAGACCGAGATGACCTATCCGGGTCAGATCAAGATTACGGTTATCCGCGAGACGAGAGCCGTTCAGTACGCAAAATAATTACTATGGCCTATGGCTAATGGCCTGCTTCAACAATAGGTAAGAGGATTACCTTTGTGGTTGAGGCAGGCCATAGGCTATAGGCCATAAGCCATAGGCCAAAAAAACAAAACCATGATCAGAGAAGAAGTCGTTTTCGGCCCTATTCATAGTCGACGTCTCGGAAGCTCTTTGGGTATTAATTTGTTGCCTGAAAAGGGTAAAATTTGTACGTTCGACTGTATCTATTGCGAATGCGGATGGAACAAGGATGGTCGCAATGACACCCAGTTGCCATCGGCTGAAAAGGTTCGCAATGCTTTGGAAATTAAACTGCAGCAATGTAAAGCTGATGGTGTAGCTATAGATTCCATTACCTTCAGTGGTGACGGTGAACCAACGATTAACCCTGAGTTCCCGCAAATCATTGACGATACGATAAGGCTTCGTAATCAATACTATGCACAATCCAAGATTACGGTGCTGTCGAATGCCACCATGGTACACAAGCCTGAGGTGTTCAACGCCCTGCGTAAAGTCGATAACCCGACCATGAAAATCGATGCCCCGACGAATGAGTTGATTGAAAAGATCAATCATCCCGCTCCAGGTTATGACATCCACCGCGTTGTGGAGGCTTTGAAGCAGTTTGAAGGTAACTTCATCTTGCAGACTATGTTTCTGAAAAGCAAGGATTTTGACTCTTCAAGTCCCGAAGTTTTGGACGGCTGGATGGGCATTGTACGCCTACTAAAACCGCGCGAAGTAATGGTTTACACTATCGACCGCCCCACTCCCGAGGTTGGTTTGCAAAAGTTTACGGTAGATGAAATGCGAGGTTTAGTTCAGCCGCTGATTAATGAAGGCTTTTTGATTCAGATAAAGGGTTAGGCCTTTTCTATTTCCACTCGAAGGTATTAATCATGTGGTCAATGTCCTCACGAATGAAGTTGATGACAGGTTGCATCGAGTCGTTGTTGGGCAGGAAATTGAAGTATAATGCACCACGCACGAAGTTTTTCGTGCTGTCGGTAAGGTAAAACTGCATTGGAGTGGCCACACCCTTGCCGTCTATCTCAATGAAGAGGCCGTAAACTTGGTGCTCGTCGTTGACAATCAGGCTGTCACGCATGCCATTAGCCTTTTGAAGATGCTTGGTTAACATGGTGTGAACGTCTTCCAGATACTCACCCAAATTGCCATTGACAGGCTTGTGTGTCAAGTGGATGGAGCCTTTGAATTGCGGCATCTCGACGTTGACCCAGTTTTTCTCGTCGGGTGAATAACGGTCGTAAGTCAAAAGGGCATAGTCAGGACACTCGAAACTGTAACGCTCTATAGTGTCGACTCGTGTATAGGATTTTTCGGGCAAATCGATACGGAAATAACCGCGTGGCTTGGGCAGGTAGTTGTCGTTGTCGTCGCATGAGTTGGCGATGAAAGCGATAGCAAGAACTACAAGCAATATGGATAGTCTATTCTTCATCAAACACTACTTTTACTTCTTTGATACGCTTGGTGTCAGCATCGGTGATTTCCATGTGGAATTTTTCGAAGTTGAACTTGAACCCGATTTCAGGGATACGCCCTTCAATTTCAAGAATGAGTCCAGCCAAAGTGTCGGCTTCGCCCTGCATAGGCTCGAAATAGTTCTCATCCACTCCAAATACTTTACAGAAATCAACGATACTGGTCTGTGCCTTAAAGAGATAAGAGCCGTCTTCTTGTTTCGTATAGTGCTCTTCCAAGTTGGCTTCGTCGAACTCGTCATTAATCTCGCCCACAATCTCTTCGATCACGTCTTCCATGGTAATCAAACCAGAGGTGCCGCCATATTCATCGACCACAATAGCGATGTGGATTTTCTTCTCTCGAAAGTCTTGGAAAAGATCATTGATTTTGCGGTTTTCAGGCACGAAGAAGGCGGGACGGATGAGCTTTTGCCATTCGTAGGATTGCGCGTCTAAGTAGGGGAGAAGGTCTTTCACATATAGGATGCCATTCACTTTATCCATGGTTTCTTCATAGACAGGAATTCTTGAGAATCCACTTTTGATGACAATGGCAAGCATTTCAGTAAACTCCATGCTTTTCTCTACACCGATGATGTCAACGCGGGGAATCATCACGTTACTCACTTCTTTCTCGCTGAAAGAGGCGATGCCTTTCAGCATTTGTTTTTCATCGAGTGGTGTGGATTCTTCGGTGGCAATGTCGACTGCTGTGGAGAGGTCTTCCATCGAAATATCGCCTTTCTTCTTCTCCCAATGCTTGTCCATGAACGAAGTAGAGTTGACCAAAGGTTTGCTCAAAGGTTTGAAGAAACTGATGAGGAAACGCAACGGTCGCGCCATGAAACGGGCCACCTTGACGGGGCGTTTGCCGGCATAGATTTTTGGCGTGATTTCACCCACGATAAGAATCAAGGAGGTGACGATCACCACTTCCAACAGGAAGGCGGCCACGGGATAGTTCACCATGTCGAACAGCAGGGCCATGATATAGGTCGAAAGCAGTGTTATGGTGACGTTGACAAAGTTATTGCCAATCAAGATGGTAGCCAATAGGGTCTTGGGCTTTTCGCGGAGCTTCAGTACGAGTTGGCTCTTAACGTCAGTGCGCGATTCAAGGTCATCGATGTCGGCAGGCTGAAGAGAGAAAAACGCGGTCTCGCTGCTTGAAATTAAGGCCGAAGCGATGAGCAACAAGACAAGCACCGCCAATCCGATGATGGCGCTGATGGGTTGCTCGGTAAATCCTTTGTAGAAGTTGTTTGAAACAACGGTGAGAAGTCCTATGAGAGGGTCAGGGTCGGGTGTTTCCAAAATGATGTGTTTTATGTTTTGCGCGGCAAAATTACAAATTATTTCTAATATGTCGCATTATTCATTAAAATGGCAGGTCATTGCCCTCGTCGGGGAAGTTCGGGCTGTTTTGTGGAACGTAACCTGGAGTGGGCTCTGGAGCTGGAGTGTAGGGTTGGCCGTATGATGACTGTTGCGGGGAACGTGCGGGAGCCAATTGCATCATTTTTTCTGCATTGATTTCAGTGACGTAGCGCACAATGCCCTGTTGGTCAGTGTATTGACGGGTCTTTAACTTGCCTTCAACATACATAAGGTCACCCTTGGCATAATTGCGACGACCTTCAGCAATATCGTTGGCGAGGTTGCCCCACACCACAAGGTTGTGCCAGTCGGTTTGTTCCACCCAGTTGTTGTCGCGGTCGCGGTAACGTTCCGAAGTGGCTAAAGTGGCTGAGATTTTGCGGTTGCCGTTGTCAAAAGTGGTTACTTCAGGGTCTTTCCCAAGTCGGCCTATGAGGATGACTTTGTTCAAGCTTGCCATAGTTTAGTGTTTTTTAATTGTTTAAGTATAAGTCGATTAAGCGTGGAATGGGAAAGTCGCCCAAATCCGTTTCGGGCGTCAAAAATAAATCTTTTGTTTCAATCCGCAACAATTTTTTTTCAAGTTTTATTTCGATGAACTGGGCAAGGATTGTCCTATGGGTAAGCTTGTGAATAAAGACGGGTGAGGTTTTGATGATGGTAAAAGGCTTATTTTCAATGATTTGTTTGAATTTCTCGGTGGCGATAACCTCTTCCACGGACATAGGTTGCTCACTTTCAATGCATGGGAAGTCATATAGGTTTTTCCAAATGTCGTTGTCGCTGCGTTTGTGCAGGTAAATGCAACCATTAGTCTTGATTACCAAATAGTTGAAATATCTAGTTGTGACTTTTACCTTCTGTAGTTTTACGGGTCTTTGCATTACGGTTTGGTGGGTAAAGGCAAGGCATTGTGCTTGGAGGGGACAAAGTAAGCAGTTGGGATTCTTGGGTGTGCAATGCAGGGCTCCAAATTCCATCAAGGCTTGGTTGTGGAGCCCCGGTTGCTTACGATTGAGCAAATCTTCGGCAAGTTGGGCAAAGAGTTTTTGGCCTTCATTAATATTAATAGGTGTATCGATGTCGTAGAGGCGTGCGAGCACCCGATAAACGTTTCCGTCGACTACGGCATGGGGCAAGTTGAAGGCAATGGATGCAATAGCGGCAGCAGTATAATCGCCAATTCCCTTTAGTTGCTTAAGTTTTTCGTAATCGGGAGGAAATTGGCCTTTGTGTTCTGAAGTGACTTGTTGAGCGCAATGGTGCAGGTTTCGGGCACGTGAGTAATAGCCTAGTCCTTGCCACATTTTCAGCACTTCCTCTTCCGATGCTTCTGCAAGGTCTACCACTGTAGGCCATCGCTCAATAAACCGTAGGTAGTAGTCCATTCCTTGGCTGACACGAGTTTGCTGCAAAATTACCTCGGAGAGCCATACTTCGTAAGGTGTTGGGTTATGTCGCCAAGGAAGGTCGCGACGGTTGGCGTCAAACCATTTTAATAGGGTATCTTGTATGATATTCATTGATTTTCCTGCTGCGAAATTCTTTATTTATAACTCATTAGAAGAAAAAAATGCATTAATCGGGTGCGCGTATTGAAAATGTTCGTACCTTTGCCGCAAATTTACAACAAACATTATAACTAACCATTAAATAAGAGAAAAAATGACAAAAGCAGAAATCGTTGCTGAAATCGCAAGCAAGACTGGCATTGAAAAAGGCGCTGTCCAGAATGTTGTTGAAAACTTCATGGAAGTTGTGAAGAACGCTATGGCTAAGGGCGAGAACGTTTATCTGAGAGGCTTCGGCAGCTTCATCATCAAGACAAGAGCTGAAAAGACTGGCCGTAACATTGGCAAGAACATCGCCATCACCATCCCGGCCCATAAGATTCCGGCCTTCAAGCCTGCTAAGACCTTCATGAACGCTGTTAAATAAGAACAACTTGTAAAATCTTTATATTATGCCAAACGGTAAGAAACACAAAAGACACAAAATGTCGACTCATAAGCGCAAAAAACGCTTGAGAAAGGATAGACACAAGAAGAAATAAGCTCTTCTTGAGCCTAAACACGACAATAACACAGCATTGGCCTATACCATTGTTGTGTTATTGTTTTATCAATCAATTCGTTAACCCCAAAGTTAAAGCACTATGTCTGAAGAACAACAGCAAGAGGTTGTGGAAGTAAAGACGGTGACGCGCGATTTGGTCATCAATTCGCACGCTTCGGAGGTTGACATCGCTCTTTTGGAAGACAACGCACTTGTCGAACTTCACAGAGAAAAGACCAATAACCAATTTGCAGTTGGTGACGTTTACTTGGGTAGGGTGAAGAAGATCTTGCCTGGCCTCAACGCAGCTTTCGTTGATGTGGGTTACCCCAAGGAGGCTTTCCTACATTATCTTGACCTAGGTCTGCAGGCTAATTCGCTAATCAAGTATAAGAAGGCGGTCGTCGGTGGCGACGATGTGCCTATGGACAAGTTCAAGCTTGAGCCCGACCTGCCCAAGAATGGCAAGATTGGGGATTTGCTCAACGTGGGCGACTTGCTCCCCGTGCAAATCGCTAAGGAACCTATCCACACTAAAGGACCGAGAATCACCGCAGAAGTCTCTTTTGCAGGGCGTTATATCGTTCTCGTCCCCTTCTCCAACCGCATTTCGGTATCCCAAAAAATCCGCAGCAGCGAGGAGCGTAACCGTCTCCGTCGTCTGATTCAGAGCATCAAGCCCGCCAACTACGGCGTCATCATTCGTACTGTCGCTGAAGGCAAGAAAGTGGCCGACCTCGACGCCGACCTACGTTCGCTGATCTCCAAGTGGGAACAGTGTATCATCGAGATGAAAAAGATGACCACCTTCGGCAGGATGGTCAGCGAGATGGACCAGACCAGCGTCATGCTGCGCGATTTGCTCAACGAGTCGTTCAACAATATCCATGTGAACGATGAGAAACTCTATGAAGAGATCCAGAAAAACATCCAGACCTTCGCACCGCAAAAAGTTGATATTGTGCAGCTTTACAAAGGCAAAGAACCCATCTTTGACTATTTCAACGTTACTAAGCAAATCAAAGGCTTTTTCGGTCGCGTGGTCACCATCAAAAACGGTGTTTACCTCATCATCGAACACACTGAGGCTATGCACGTCATTGACGTCAATAGTGGCCACCGTGTGAACAAGGAGAATTCGCAGGAAGACAACGCTTTTCAGGTCAACATTGAAGCCGCCAAGGAAATCGCACGCCAGTTGCGTCTGCGCGATATGGGCGGCATCATCATCGTCGACTTCATCGACATGCACGAAGCCAAACATCGCAAGGACTTGTTTGATGCCTTGGTCGAGGCTATGTCGCATGACCGTGCCAAACACACCATCCTTCCCCCAACGAAGTTTGGTCTCATCCAAATCACACGTCAGCGCGTACGTCCTGAGACAGAGGTACAGGTGCAGGAGAAATGCCCCGTTTGTGACGGTGAAGGCAAAATCCGCCCCGCCATCCTTTTCATCGACGAAATCGAAAACCATCTCAAGTACCTCATGGTCGACCAAAACGAGAACCATCTGACCCTTCAGGTACATCCTTTCATCTATTCCTACCTTTGCATAGATGGTCTGTTTTCGATTCGCCGCAAATGGATGAAGAAATACGGCAAGAAATTCAAAGTGCAGTCGATGCCCGAATTCCACATGCTGCAGTACAACTTCCAAAACGCCAATGGCGACGACATCAAACTCTAATAGGAAGTCACTGCTAAAAAACCTCAAAAAGCCTGCTCTGAGAGCGGGCTTTTTCTTATTTTTGCACCCAATTAACTGACAACTGAACAACTGAATAACTGATAACTGATGAAAGACATCGTATTAAGCGGCATTCGCCCCACCGGAAACCTTCACCTCGGCAACTACTACGGTGCCGTGCGTAGCTTCGTGAAGATGCAGGAAGATTACAACTGCTATTTCTTCATTGCCGATTGGCACTCGCTGACCACGCATCCCACGCCTGAAAACATACAAAAGTCGGCCCGCACCATTTTGGCCGAATACCTCGCCTGCGGCATCGACCCCGAAAAGGCAACCATTTACATCCAAAGTGATGTGCCGGAGACCATTGAGCTGTATCTCTACTTCAACATGAACGCTTATATCGGCGAGCTGGGCCGCGTGACCACCTTCAAGGAGAAGGCCCGTCAACAGCCCGACAACGTGAACGCGGGCTTGTTCACCTATCCGACATTGATGGCTGCCGACATCCTGCAACATCGTGCCAAATGGGTGCCTGTGGGTAAGGACCAAGAGCAGAACATGGAGATGGCACGCAAGTGCGCTCGCCGCTTCAATAATATCTATAAGGTGGAGTTTTTCCCCGAACCGCAGAACTATTATTTCGGCGGCGATGCCATCAAAGTGCCGGGATTGGACGGCAGCGGCAAGATGGGCAAGAGCGATGGCAACTGCATCTATCTCTTCGAGGACGAGAAGACTATGCGCAAGAAGGTGATGCGCGCTGTCACCGATAGCGGCCCGACTGAGCCCAATAGTCCCAAACCCGAGGTTATACAAAACCTCTTCACGATGATGAACATCGTTAGTGAGCCTGAGACGGTGAAATATTTCGACGAGAAGTGGAACGACTGCTCTATCCGCTATGGCGACATGAAGAAACAACTGGCAGAGGACTTGGAAAAAGCAGTCGCCCCCATCCGCGAGCGCATCAAGGAGTTCTCTTCCGATGAGGACAGACTGAACCGTATCGCCCGAATGGGTGCCGAAAAGGCTCGTGAAAGCGCGGCGAAGACGCTGAATGAAGTGAGGAAAATTATCGGGTTTAGACAATACTAATTAGGGTCGCTTCGCGTCATTGCGAGGAGGAACGACGAAGCAGTCCAGAGAATAAGGTCTTTTTCTGGATTAACTTCGTTGAATCTTCGATTTGTTTCGTTCCGCGCAATGATGACAAGCGCGTCAAAAACAACAGGGGCGGCTTTGTGATTTTTTATTGAAAAATGCATCATAATTCAATTATTTGATGTATTTTTGCCATCAAAATATCATCATTATGTCGCAGGCAGCATACACTATTCGTTTGGATTCAGATTTGAAAGACCGTTTTGACACGCTTTGTGAAGGCTTCGGCATGAGTGCCTCCACTGCGTTCAATATTTTTGTCCGCACCGTGGTTCGCAAGCGAAGGATACCTTTTGAGATTGAGATGTCGGAGGCTGATGTCGCTCATGAGGAAGGTCGCCGGGCTTTTCTGGAAATTCGCAAGATGGCTGAGCAAGGTGCTTTCCCCGATCTCACTTTGGACGAAATCAACGAAGAAATCCAATTGGCGAGGGAGGGAAAATGAGGATAAAGAAAAGGATATTTGCCGTTGTTGACACCAATGTGGTAGTTTCGGGAATGATCGCCAAAAATATGGATTCACCAACGGTATCGGTGTTGGATTATCTGACGGAAAAAGCAATTACCCCTTTGTATTGCGACGAAATATTAAAAGAATATGGCGATGTTTTGCGTCGTGAGAAGTTTCACCTCCCAAGGGAGAAAGTCGAAAAGTTCATTGAAATGGTGAAATCGGATGGAATTGCTTCCAATAGGGTGCCTTCCAAGGAAATCCTACCCGACCCGAAAGATGTCGTTTTCTACGAAGTGGCATTATCGAAAGAGGACTCGTTTTTGGTTACAGGCAACATCCGGCATTTCCCTCAAGTGGACTTTGTGGTCACTCCTGCAGAAATGGTTGAAATCATCAAACATAACTCATAATCAATAGGTCAATGGGCGATTTTATTACCTACGAAAAAATTCCCGAAAGGGCTGTGCTTATTGCCGTTGCCAGCAAACAACAAGGTCGTGAGCGCACGGAAGAATATCTCGACGAGCTGGCATTTCTGTTAGAAACTGCTGGCGGTGTGCCCGTGGCACGTTTTGTGCAAGCCATGGACCATCCGAGTAGCGTGACCTACCTCGGCTCGGGCAAGTTGGAAGAGATTCACCAGTACATCAAGGCCGAGAATATCGAGATTGCCGTCATCGACGACGAGCTGAGCGCCACACAGGCTCGTAACATGGAACAAGCTTTGGAATGCCGTGTGCTTGACCGTACCAGCCTCATTCTCGACATTTTCGCCTCCAATGCCCATACCGCACATGCCAAGGCGCAGGTAGAACTGGCGCAATACCAATATCTTCTGCCTCGTTTGACGCGAATGTGGACGCACTTGGAACGTCAGCGTGGTGGTATCGGTATGCGTGGTCCTGGTGAGACCCAAATCGAGACCGACCGCCGCTTGATTTTGGATCGTATCGCGCTCCTGAAGGAGAAACTGAAGGAAATCGACATGCAGAAGACCGTGCAGCGCAAGAATCGTGGCAAGTTGGTTCGCGTGGCTTTGGTGGGTTATACCAACGTGGGCAAATCCACGATTATGAATCTGCTGAGCAAGTCGGAGGTGTATACTGAAAACAAACTCTTCGCTACGCTCGACACCACGGTGCGCAAGGTGGTGGTGGAGAATCTGCCTTTCTTGCTGTCTGATACGGTCGGTTTTATTCGAAAGCTGCCGCATCACCTCGTGGAGTCGTTCAAATCGACTTTGGATGAGGTGCGCGAGTCGGATATTTTGCTACATGTGGTCGACATCTCGCATCCCGACTTCGAGGCGCAGATGGAGGTCGTCAACCAGACTTTGGCCGAACTGGGTTGCGCCGACAAGAAGACCATCGTCGTCTTCAACAAAACCGATGCTTACACTTGGGAGGAGAAAGACCCTGACGACCTGACGCCACCCACCAAGCGCAATGTCTCCTACGACGAATTGAAAAAGACCTGGATGGCCAAGATGAATGAAAACTGCATCTTCATCTCCGCCAAAAATCGCGACAACTATCAGGAATTCCGTGATTTGCTCTACAAGGAAATCCGCGATATGCACGCCATAAGGTACCCATACGACAATTTCCTCTATTAATCCTATGCCTCAAACTCTCAATTCTCAATTCTTAATTCTTAATTCTCAATTCTCAATTCTTAATGTGCCTCATAGATACCCATACCCATATATACGACAATCAGTTCAGCCTCGACAGAAACGAAACCGTACAACGGGCATTAGATGCAGGCGTGAAGATGATGCTCCTGCCCAATGTGGATGCCTCGACCATTGCACCGATGCTTGAACTGCATGAGCAATGCCCCGATTGCACCCGCGTGATGATGGGCTTGCAGCCCGAAGAGGTGAAGGAAGACTATAAGGAAGTGCTTTCCACGATGGAAAAAGAGCTGGAGTGTGGCATTTATGTAGGAGTAGGTGAGGTTGGCCTCGATTTCTACTGGGACGTGACTTATGAAAAGCCACAACTTGATGCCTTCGAGACCCAACTGGATTGGGCGAAGCAGCTCCACCTGCCTCTATCCATACATTGTCGTAATGCTTTTGACAAGATGGTGAAAATCCTTGAAAAGAAACAAGACGGCAATCTGCGTGGCATCATGCACTGCTTCACTGGAACGGAAGAGGAAGCCAAAGTTTATCTTGAATTGGGTTTCCACCTCGGTCTGGGAGGGGTGACGACCTACAAAAACTGTGGCGTGAAGGATTATCTTCCTAATCTACCTTTGGATAGAATCGTTTTGGAAACCGATGCGCCTTATTTGTCACCTGTTCCTTGTCGTGGCAAGCGCAATGAACCGGCGTTTTTGGTTTATACAGCACACCGCATTGCCGAAATCTTTCAAATGCCTTTGGAAGACTTAGCCACCGCCACCACCACTAATGTAAATGCTTTGTTTCGCTTCTGAATCCAATTGACATCCAATTGACATCCAATTGACAATTGACAATTGAAAATTCTCAATTCTCAATTCTGCATTCTGCATTCTGCATTCTACATTCTACATTCTACATTCTACATTCTGCATTCTACATTCTGCATTCTACATTCTACATTCTGCATTCTGCATTCCGCATTCCGCATTCAACATTCTGCATTAATATTAATAAGGTGTACTTTTTCTCCCTTTTTTCCAAAAACCTCCTATTTTTTTTCTCTTTTTTTTCACCATACTATTTTTTTTTCTATTTTTGCCGCGTATATCTATAATTATGTAAGAATTGAACCCAATACAATTAACTTAATTATTAACTAAATTCAAATCACAATGAAAAGAAAGTCATTACTTTTCTTGCTGCTTTTCGCGCTATTGGCGCCGTGGGCAGCGAATGCGCAAAGCGTTCAGATTGGAGATGGAACAGCTACGAACTCGTACTTGCCGAGTTATTCGTTGTATAACTATTCCGTCACCCAACAGATCTACACTGCCGAAGAAATTGACGCTTCAGGCAACATCACCAGCATTGCCTTCTACAACGCTGGTAGCGAGAAAGCCAGACAGTACAACATTTACATGGCTCACACCACGAAGAGTGCTTTTGAAAGCACTACCGACTGGATTGCGCTCACTGATGCCAACTTGGTTTATCAAGGAGCAGAGGCCGTTGCTATGGTCGCTAACACATGGACCACTTTCACTTTCGACACCCCGTTCGCCTATAATGGCACTGACAACTTGGTCATCGGAGTGCTCGACCTGACTGGATCTTGGGAAAGCGGTATGAGCTGCCGTGCTTTCACTGCGGCAGACCAAGCACTTTACAAGTATCAAGACGCTGGTGCTTATGGCATCGATGGCACTTACAATGGAACTGTGCAAACAGCTTATATGGGATCTACCAAAAACCAAATCGTTCTTGGTGGTATCCAACAGGCTCATCCCGCTCCTACTGGTTTGACAGCCACTCCACACCCCACCACTGCCGACCTCAGCTGGACTGAAAACGGCACGGCTACACAATGGGAAGTGGCTTACAAGACCTCGGCTGAAGAGGAGTTCACCACTGTCGTTGTCAACACCAACCCTTACACGCTCACTGGCCTCACTGGCGAGACTGCCTACAACGTCAAGGTGCGTGCTTATTACAGTGAAACAGCTCAAAGCAATTGGACAGCTGTTGTGAACTTCACCACCCAACCAGCTTGCCCCGCTCCTACTGCGCTGGCCAGCTCGAACCTCACTGCCTCCTCGGCTACGTTGACGTGGACTGCTGGCTATGAGGAGTCCGATTGGGTGCTGCAATACGGTACTTCTTTCAACTTCGACGAGGGTACCTATACCGAAGTGACTGTGAATGGCACTCCGACCTACGAAGTCACGGGCCTCAGTGAGTTTACCACTTACTATGCCCATGTTAAGGCCGACTGCGGTGGCGACAGCCAAAGCGAGTGGAGCACTATGCTCACCTTCACCACAAAGGAGATTTGCCCCGAGGGTAAGATCTGCATTGGTGACGGCACGGCTACAAGCACCTCTCTGCCTGCCAACAACTATTACAATTATAGTTTGACACAGCAAATCTACACCGCTGCCGAAATTGGCGAAGCTGGTGCCATCCTGAGCATCGACTTCTTCAAAGCCAGTACGACTGCCATGGCGGTTGATTTGGACATCTACATGGTGAGCACCACCAAAGATGAGTTCGCAAGTGCTACTGATTTTGTCCCTGTCACTTCCAGCGACCTCGTCTATAGCGGTACGGTAACCTTTGCCGACAACGCTTGGACCACCATCGAACTTGACGCTCCTTTCATCTATGACGGCACCAGCAATGTCGCCATCATGGTTGACAACAATACGGGTGACTACGTAAGCAGCACTCCTTTCTATGTATTCTCTTCGGACAAGAATCAAGCGCTCTATGCTTACGCCGACGGAACCAACTACGATCCATTTGCTCCTGCATTCTCTTATAGAACGGCTACCAAGAACCGCATCCGCCTCGCCATCGGCGAACCGCCTGCGTGCCCGAAGCCCACAGGTATTGCTATCGACTACCAAGGCGGCACCGAAGCCACCATCAGATGGACCAGCGATGCTGAGGCTTGGAACATGCGCGTGAACGGCACCGAAATCAATGGTACCATCACCAACCCCTATACTTTGACTGGCCTTGAAATGGCTACCACCTACAGCGTGGAAGTGCAGGCCAACTGCGGCAGCTCCACCTCTGAGTGGGCTGGCCCCGTCAGCTTCATCACTGATGCCTGCTTGCCTGAAGACATGTGCACACTCACCTTCGAACTCACCGACAGCTATGGTGACACCTGGAATGGCAACGCCATTCAAGTGGTGGATGCTCTGACGGGTGCAGTAATCGGACAGGTTACTAATACTACCAATGACCATGCTAATGCTCCTATTACAGATATTGTAACTCTTTCTGTTTGCGACGGTCGTGCCATCAACTTCGTTTGGGTCAGTGGTAATTATGCTTCGGAGACTTCCTATGTGGTTTACGATGTGAACGGCGCTGAAATCCTCAGTGGTTCTGCCGGTTCAGGCATGCTTACCGACTACACTGTCGACTGCACCGTAACGACTTGCATCAAGCCCGCCAACCTTGCCGCTGAAGACGTTACTGCCAATTCTGCCACCATCTCCTGGACTTCAGCACACAACAACTTTGAGATCCAGTATCGCGAGAAGTATCTTGGCGCTGGCAATGATTTCGAGAACGGCATGGGTGCTTGGACCACCATCGACGCCGACGGCGACGGATATACCTGGGAACTCGGTTCTGTAGCAATGGCTGGTTATCTCATTCCTTCACATGATGGTGAGGATTGCGCCACATCAAAGAGCTATGATAGCGACGCTGGTGCTCTGACTCCCGACAACTATCTGGTTTCGCCTCAAATCGAATTGGGCGGTAGCATCAGTTTCTGGGCCTGCGCTCAGGATCCCGACTATGCAGCTGAGCATTTCGGCGTGGCCGTGTCCACCACGGGCAACACCGATGCCGCTGATTTCAGAACCATCGAAGAATGGACAATGACCGCTAAGGCTGGTAGAGCCATCACTGGTAACTACCTGACAAGAAACCGTGGCAACAGAGAAGGCACATGGTATGAATATACCGTTGACTTGAGTGAGTATGCTGGTCTGACCGGTTATGTGGCCATCCGTCACTTCGACTGCACCGACATGTTCTATCTGAATGTGGATGGAATCACCATCGTTGAGCCTAATGCCACTGAGCCTGCATGGATTACTGTTGAAGGTCCTATCGCAGCAAGCCCCTACACCCTCACTGGCTTGAATCCTGAGACCACCTATGAGGTCCGCGTGCGTTGCATTTGCGGTGAAGACGACTACACCGACTGGGCTACTGCCGAGTTCACCACGCTGCCGCTCTGCCAAGCTCCTACTGATCTTACCGTGAGCGATATCACTACCAATAGCGCCGTGATAAGCTGGACTTCCGAGGCCAATTCCTTCGACGTCGAATTGGACGGCGAAGTCATTGCTCAAGAAATCAACGAGACTACCTACGCCTTAAATGACCTTGATCCCGGTACCATTTATACCGTGAGAGTGCTCGCTCATTGCGATGAAGGTGATAGCGAATGGTCGGCTGAAAAGAGTTTCTTGACCAATTGCGAAGCCTTCGACCTGCCTTACGAATACAACTTTGACGATATGCTGACCAGCGATAATCCCGAGATCAATTGCTGGACTACTCACTCATGGAACGATGAGAATGAAGTTAGTTACTATTATGAGGACGACACACAATCTGGAATTATGGTTGGCTTCGGTTCAACATATCCAATTGCAGATGGTGAATCCTATCAGCAAATCCTCATTTCTCCTGAATTGAATACCGAAGCTGCTGTAACTGTTTCGTTCGACTACAGACCTAATCGCTATGATGCAGAAAATCATGTTGAGAGCTTCGCAGTGGGTTATCTGACCTCCTTTGAAGAATTTGACTTAGAGCTGGTCGATAACGTTGAAGCCACTAATCCTGATGAAATGACAACCTATACGACGACCTTACCTGCTGGTGCCAAGTATGTGGCTGTTATTTACACAGGTGAGAATCCTTATACGTTGAATGGTGGATACTATTCCTATCTCTTTGTTGACAACTTCAGCTTCACAGAGGCTGCTGGTGGAAGCCAGACTATAGCCTTGACGGAGGACTGGAACTGGGTGAGTTTGAACGTTGAGGGCGAGGCTATGGATCTGCTCGAG
>CAMJRR010000028.1 GCA_946408345.1 uncultured Bacteroidales bacterium
CATCCTTGCCAGGCTCGTAGCCAGCTTCCTTGATGGCGTCGCAGATGATGGTGAGTGCATCCTCGGTGTCATTGAGGGCAGGGGCAAAGCCACCTTCATCGCCGACGGCTGTGCTGAGGCCACGTTTCTTCAAGAGCTTGGCTAAGGTGTGGAACACCTCGGCACCCATGCGCAGACCTTCGCGGAAGCAAGGTGCGCCCACAGGACGAATCATGAACTCTTGGAAAGCAATGGGGGCATCACTATGTGAACCGCCGTTGATGATGTTCATCATCGGGACGGGCAGGGTATAGGTGTTGGTGCCACCGATATAGCGGTAGAGCGGGATGTCAAGGTAGTTGGCAGCTGCTTTGGCAACGGCCAAAGAGACTCCGAGGATGGCGTTGGCACCGAGCTTCGACTTGGTCTTGGTGCCGTCCAAAGCCAGCATCTTGTGGTCGATGGCGCGCTGGTCGAGGGCCGACATACCAAGGATTTCAGGGGCGATGATTTTGTTGACGTTATCAACAGCTTTCAGGGTTCCCTTGCCACCGTAACGCTTTTTGTCGCCGTCACGCAGTTCGAGGGCTTCGTGTTCGCCAGTAGAGGCACCCGAAGGCACAGAAGCACGACCCATAATGCCACATTCCAAAGTAACATCCACTTCAACCGTGGGGTTTCCGCGAGAATCCAAGATTTCGCGGGCAATGATTTTCTCTATTCTCATAGTATTCAATGATTTAAGATTTAAGATTCAATATTCAAGATTGAGGTGCAAAGGTAGTAAAAAATGTGGAGTTGTATTGTATCATGCCAATAATCCTCCATTTTTCCTACAATAATCAGACATGCTTTGAACCATATCGTTAAATGGCAAGGAACTCAGAATATTATAGTGACGTTCAATGAAAGCCATACCATTATAACGGCTAATATACCGATATGCTTGTCGTGGAGTCAGTTGGTAATGCGAAGCAAATAGTTTTACCAGCATTATAGTGTAATCTATTATGTCAATGGTTCTTTGAGGCATATACTTTTTTGCAAACCAATTATTCTTGAATTGCAGTTAATACTCCATCGTCAAAATAAAGGTAACGACTTGTGGAATAAACCCATTGCTCATGAACTCCATAGGTGGTTGTAGTCCTATTAATGCTATTGGGCTCTCCCCAAGCTTCCCTACAAAGCTCTTTATTCCAACCAATCTTTACACTGCCTTGCAATGCAAGGTTTACATTGCTTTGACCGTATTTTTTAACTAAAGCTTGAATTCGCTGTTGCTCTTTTTCTTCTCTTTCTTTGGCTTTAGCTAGGTCAGCTTCCTCTTTTTTTACATAATCTTCATATGTAAGGAATTTTCCTAAAATGTAATTCTTTGGCGCTTTATCACAATTAATATCTTCCGATCGTAAAAAGCAGTAATACTCTCCATAGTCCTCGTTAGAAAGTGTTAGAACAACAGGATTCTCATCATCTAAAATGCAATATGCATTTTCTTCTATAGAAACACCTGTAAAATTCCATAAGGTGTTAATTTTAATAGTTTTATCTCTTTTTCGAGTTTCCATATTAAAAAGCCCATTGAAACGATCGGAATTATTCTCAAAAACCCTATCATCTTTCACAAAAACTAATAGCTTTCCTACGTATAGTGCTTTTGCTTTTTCAAAATAGCCTTCAACTATGAAGTAATTATTTGGATTGAAAGATAAGCTTTCACTAATATGAAAAATATCATTGTTTTCAAATTTGAAAGCTATTCCATACTTGTTATCACTTTTTATTATAGAAAAGTATTTTCCTTCTATTTCTTGTTTAAAATAGCTCCTACTGTCAGAAGAGAAATAGCATCCTAATGGCATTTTATAGCAAAACACTCTTTGACCAATCAAATGTTCATATTTATCGTTGATTTTAATAAAATTTGATAAACTATCATAGATAGGTATTTCTTTTTTTGTTTCCTTAGGTGTTTTTTCTTTTATTGATTCTCCCAATATTGTAATTTGAGAATAAGATAACAATGATAAAAAGAGAAACAGAATAACAAACCATTTTTTCATAGAATGAAATTTTTTATTAATGTGCAAAAATACTATTTTTGTTTTAAAAGGATAGCTGTATTTGAGAAAAAATGTTTGATTCGTGTTTCAACCCAATCATTTCCTCAAATTCTGCCTCAGTGATGATGGGGACGCCAAGCGATTCGGCTTTCTTGCGTTTCTCGGGTCCCATTTTGTCGCCGGCCAACACATAGTCGGTTTTGCCAGAGATGCTGCCCACATTTTTGCCACCGTAAGCTTCGATGGTTTCCTTGATGCCGTCGCGGGAATAGTGCGAAAACACACCGCTGACCACAAAGGTCTTTCCAGCCAAGACTTGCTCCTTGTCAGAAGTAGCTTGTTCGGCCATGGCAAACTGTAAACCTGCTTGCTTTAAACGGTTGACAATGTTAATATTGCGCTCATCATCAAAGAAATTCCTCACCGAAAGCGCAATCTTTTCACCGATTTCGTTGATTTCAGTCATTTCTTCGACACTGGCACTGATAATATGGTCGATGTCTTTCAAGGCTTTAGTCAAGATTTTGGCCACGGATTCGCCCACGAACTTGATGCCTAAGGCAAACAACACCCGTTCAAAGGGCACCGACTTCGACTTCTCCAAAGCGTCCAAAATGTTTTGAGCTGTCTTTTCCTTGAAACTGACCTTGCGCGTGGCGACAGGCATCAAACTAAATTCATCCTCGATGGTGATAACTTTCTCCAAACCGAAAAGTTTGTCGTAGGTAAGGTCGTACAAATCGGCAACATTACGAACTAGGCCTTCTTCATACAACAATTCCACTTTGCCTTCGCCAAGGCTCTCGATGTTCATGGCTTTGCGTCCGATGAAATGCTCGATACGCCCGCGGATCTGTGGCGAACAGCCCGAACTGTTGGGACAATACCAAGCCGCTTCACCTTCATTCTGAACAAGTGGAGTACCACAAATCGGGCAGATTTTGACAAACTCAACGGGTTTTGCACCGACTTGCCGCTTGTCCAAATTCACGCCGATGATTTTCGGGATGATTTCACCGCCTTTCACCACGGTGACCGTATCACCGTAATGCAAGTCGAATTGGCGAATGAAGTCTTCATTGTTCAAGGTGGCGCGTTTCACGGTGGTACCTGCCAACTGCACGGGCGCAAGGTTGGCCACGGGGGTGATTGTTCCGTGTCGTCCAACTTGAAAATCAACGCTTTGCAGCTCTGTCTCAACTTCCTCGGCCTTGAACTTGTAGGCAATAGCCCATTTTGGTGATTTGGCCGTAAAACCTAAAGTCTGTTGTTGTGCATAACTGTTGACTTTTAGCACAATGCCATCGATGGCGAATGGCAATTCATGGCGTTTCGCGTCCCAATAGTCGATGAACTCGAATATTTCGTCAATGGTCTTGCAAAGTGCTATGTAGTTGGAGATGTTGAACCCCCATTTTTTGGCAGCTTGAAGGCTTAGGTAATGCGTCCGGTAGCGGTCTTCGAGGCCGTCCATCATCATATAATAACAATAATTGTCCAGTTTACGGAGAGCAACTTCCTTGCTGTTTTGCAACTTAAGCGTTCCAGCTGCGGCATTGCGTGGGTTGGCAAAGAGGTCGTCACCAACTTCGGCGCGGGTTTCATTTAAACGATTGAAACTCTCAAAGGGCATTACGATCTCGCCCCGCATCTCGAGGAACTCGGGATAGTCGCCGTGCAGTTTGAGCGGAACGGTACGGATGGTTTTCACGTTGGTGGTCACGTCGTCACCTTGAGTGCCGTCGCCGCGCGTCACGGCACGGACAAGCACACCGTTTTCATATTGCAGGCTGATGGAAAGGCCATCGAACTTTAGTTCGCAGCAAAACTCAACATCTTCTATGATGGTCTTTTTGATTCTGTTGATGAAATCTGCAATTTCCTCACGGCTGTATGAATTTGCCAATGAGAGCATTGGATAGCGGTGTTTGACGCTCTGAAACTCTTTTGTGATGCCTCCGCCTACGCGCTGGGTAGGTGATGCCGGTGATAGGTATTCTGGAAATTCCTTTTCCAAACGCGCCAATTCTTCGAGTTTCATATCAAACTCGTAGTCTGAAATAGTCGGTTTTGCGAGAATGTAGTAATTATAATTGTGTAGCTCCAATTCTTCGCTTAGGGCAGCAATTCGTTCACGTGCTTCATTCTTGTTCATAAAGTGATGTATTTCAATGGATCAACGTTGATTAACATCAATATAAGCCAAATGGCAGCAACGGAGGCCAACATTCCAATAATGGTCATCAAAGCACCTTTGAAATTGCGTTTAATGCAGAGAATCAAGAGGATGCTAAATACTATAAAGACACTTTCATACCACACACAGATGCCAAAGCCAAGCATGAGTCCAGCAATGAGGAAAGAAGTGCGATGCACATTGACGGTAAGATTGTTTTGCCTCAATACTTCCTGCCTCAAAACGACATTGGCCCCATAGAGTAACAAAGGCAAACCCAAAAAGGCACTGGCGTTTTCGATGATGCCGAAAGAAGGCATAATGCAACTGATGGCTGGGATGAGAGCCAACAGCCAAGCGCTTCGCTTGCCAGTAACCAAGTCGCTTATTCGGTATACCATTGACACGGTAAAGATTGAGACAAGGGCGTAGAGTGAGCGGCTGAGCAACATCATTCCTTGAGATTGGCCAATGCCTAAACCAGCCTTTATTTTATCTAAAAAGGCAATAAATAGGGTGGGCTGCAATTCACTATGAGAGCCAAAGCCAGGCACAAACACTATGGCAATGATTCTCACTATGATTGCAATTAGCATCAGTGAGGTGAAAGGGTGGCGCTCCTTGAAGCGTTTGAATCTTTGTAACATATTCCTGTCGTTTAAAACGCAAAAATACGATTTTTTTGTATTTTTGCATCGATTTTGATTTAAAAAGTACCTAATCTAAAAATTGTAGAAGATGAAGAAAACTGTTAAATTTTTTGTTTTGGCTGTTATGATGACTTTATGCTGCCAGACAATGGCTCAAACTCGTGGCTCAATGTTTCTTGGTGCTTCTTTCCCTTTGAAAGATTTCGCAGAATTCGATGGTTTCAATGATTTTGCTTTGACAAAACTTGGCCAGACCGATGCAGGTGCGGGAATCGGTTTTAACGTAGGCCTCAAGTGGTATTTCAATGTGGGTGTGGAAGGTCTTGGTGTGATGCTTTCCTTTGATGGTTTCTACAATGGTCCGAATTCGAATCTGAAGGATGCCTATCGCAATGGTGAAGGCACTTCGTCTATTTTCCAGAATTTGAATTGTGATGAGTCTTCTTACACTTTTACTCCCAAATACATTAATGTTCCTGCTATGCTTGGAATGAACTATATCTATCATTTCAATCCAAATTTAGGCATTTATGTTGAAGCAGGTGCTGGTGGCAACCTTCATCTCATTACTGATTTGCAAAGTGTTGCTAAGACCCAGTCTTCAATTATTAAAATCACTCAAGACTATGACAAGGCATTCAGCTTTGCTTATCAGGTAGGGGCCGGTATTGAGGTTGCCAAGGATTTGGTGGTTGGATGCAGCTTCTATGACCTAGGTAATGCTGAAGTAAAAGGAGATAAGATTGTAAAGATAACCGATAGTGGGGAAGACGGTACAACCAACGCCCAAACAACATATTCTACTTTCGGTACGATTCATCCTATTATGGTCTTGGGGCGTATCGGATTCCGTTTCTAATACGATTCATTGAAAACTGAAGGGCGAAGCGTCGGGTTGACAGGCGTTTCGCTCTTTACATTATGGCGGGCGGCTTTGAGACCGTAGCCGATTGATTCCTTACCTTTTATTCCCATTGTATGGGCATATATCACCCCGGCGAAGAATGCGTCGCCCGAACCTGTCACATTGACGGCTTCCACTTCTAATGCGGGAAAACGATGGAACCCTTTTGCAGAACAAAAGCAGACCCCGTCTTCACCCATAGTGAGATAGATTTCATTGATTCCTTTGGAAATCAATTGTCTGGCAGCATCTTCTTCATCCTTTTCTGCCGTTAAAGCTTGGGCTTCAGAAAGATTGCATTTAAGAGCAAAAAAAGATTTCTTCCATGAGTTTTTGTAAGCATTGGCAAGTAGCAAAGCTCTGTTGGGCGAAACGGTGTCTATATAGAGTGGCACAAGGCAATGATCAATGAGGAAAGTGAGGGCTTCGGCGGTGAGAAGCGTGTCGGCTACAACTATATCGGAATGGTTGATGTCATCTATTCTATCACGAATCCAGTCCAAATCCAAACTGTTGTTGAGCTTGATGTCTGATACGGCAGAGAGCATATTGCCTATTTCGTTATTGAAACTGAGAAAGATGGGACTTTTGGCATGTTCGTATTGAGTGGAAAGAGAAAGATCCATTCCTAATTGCTTGCATTCCTCCATCATGCTTCGGGCAAAACTGTCGTCGCCAAATACGGTAGCCAATTGAACTTTATGGCCTAAAAGGCAAAGATTATGAGCTATGTTTCGCGCCACACCTCCATGATGGAAATTGATAGACCCAGATGTGCAACCTTTTGCAACAAGTTCTGATTGTGGCATTACGGCAATGTCGATGTTGGATTCTCCAATGACGGTGACTTTCATCTTTTTGATTTTGAAGTGGACAAAATTAGAAAACTTTTGCGATTATTTGGATTTCACATGATTATTTTGTTATTTCGTGCCATCAAATCAATGTGTTATGGCACAAAACAAGAAACGGAAACGTCGCAATTACCATTACCACGCGATTACCTTCAAATTGTCGGCGGGTCAGTACCGTTCGTTGCGCAATTATTGTAAAGCACGCCGAACAACACCTATAAAGCTAATCAAAAAAAACATAGAACGGTTCATCACTGCATATGAATACGAGATGCCACAGGATTTGTATCTCACGGAGAATCAGCTGAATCTGTTTGAAGAAAACAATCTTTAGAGAGGCCGTTCGTCGCATCTCAAAACGCGTTTAAACATCGTTGATTATTTCTGATTAAAAGGAATCCTGTTTTGTATCGACCGCCCTAAAGTCACTTCATCAACATATTCCAAGGCATCGCCAACAGCAATGCCTTTTGAAATCACAGAGATTTTTCCCTCAAAGTCTTTCAGTTGCCTGAATATGTAAAAATTGGTCGTGTCACCTTCAATGGTGGCGGGCAAAGCCAAAATTACTTCCTTAATGTTTTCTGTTTTAGTGCGTTGCACAAGCTGGACAATTTTCAAATCATTGGGTGAAATGCCCTCAATCGGGCTAATAACCCCACCTAAAACGTGATAAAGCCCATTAAAAGAGGCGGTTCTTTCAATAGCCAATACATCTCGCATATCTGCCACCACGCAAAGTGTGTTTTCGTCGCGACGTGGATTGCTACAAATGGAGCATATTTTGGTGTCGCTGATGTTGTAGCATCGCTCACAAAGCATAATATTGTGCTTCATTTTAAGCAGTGAATCTGCGAGTTGTTCGGTCTCAAGGTCTTCGCTGTTGAGCAGGTGTAACGCCAAACGCAATGCCGTTTTTTTGCCAATGCCAGGTAACTTTGAAAGCGACTCTACTGCGTTTTCTAACAATATGGATGAATACTCGGCCATACAATAATCGGTGCAAAATTAAGTTATTTCCTTAAATTTGCAGCCTTAAAATTGAAGAAATCATGAAAAGATATTGTTTCATCCTTGTGGCATTGTTACTTGTGATTACTGCTATGGCGCAGAACTTCAACCAGGTGGATTCAAAAGGCCGTCGTCAAGGACAGTGGCGTGGTTTTTATCCTAACGGGCAACTGCGTTATGAGGGTGTGTTCAAGAACGACAAATGCAAAGGGACATTTCGTTACTATGATGAACAAGGTAAGCTGAAAGCTACTAACGAGTTCGACAAATCGGGTGAGAAAGCCTTGAACAAAACCTATGCTCCTAATGGTAAGGTGATAGCAACGGGTTATTACCTGAACCAAAATAAAGAAGGGGAGTGGAAGTATTATGACCCCAATTCAGGTCAACTTCGTTTGGTGGAGGACAACGTAAATGGTAAGGTTCATGGCTGGTCAAGAATCTTTAATCCAAACAATGGTGTGCTAGCGGAAGAGACTCACTTCGTTGAGGGGCAGCCCGAAGGCCAATGCAAAAAGTATTCAGACTCGGGTGCCTTGATTATGGAATGCCAATATCATAACGGACTGCTAGAAGGCCCTACCAAAACGTATTATCCTAGTTCAGCCATAAAAGAGGAAGGACAGTACATCAAAGGACAAAAAGCAGGCGTTTGGAAGACTTACAATGAAGAAGGCGATGTCATTGCCGAGGAGGCTTTTGGAGAACAGGTATACTAACAGCTAAATCAACCATCTAAAATGTTCTCTTTATTTGCCTGATTTCCAATGATAATCCCTTAAGTACTTGTGCGATAGGAAATCGAAGAACTGTCGGAGCCAACCTCTTGCGACCTCAAGGGGGTGATATAGGATATTGAATTGTTGAGTTAATTGCAACGTTTTATATAGTCCTCCAAATTTGGTCGGCCATATTGGTCGGCCAGCTTATAGTACTCGCACGCTTTGTCCTCCTCGTGAATCATATAATAAGTCCGACCTAAGTTGAAATAGGCATCGGCATAGTCGGGTTTCAGCTCAACGGCTTTCAGGAAATCTTCAATGGCTTCATGGTATTTCATGGCATTCACCTTGGCACAACCACGGAAATAGTAGGCCTCAAAGTTGTTTTTATCATATTTGATGGCTTTCGTTAGGGTCTCTTCAGCCGTTTTAAAGTCACTGTAACGTAACAATTGTTTGGAGCCTTCTTCGGTGTAAAGGCGTGATTTCGATGGGCTTTCACAACTACTTAAAATAAAGAAGGTAGTAAATAGGGCAAATATGAATGTCAGTTTTTTCATTGCTTCTTTTTTTTGCAAAGATACGCTTTTTTTTCTGTTATGCAAAGGTGGCAACAATGGCTTTCACCGTGGCGATGAGTTCTTGAAGCTTCGTATTGCTTTTAGCCTCACAGAGGAAGCGGAGATACGGCTCAGTATTGGAAGGCCTTATGTTAAGCCACCAATCAGGATAGTCTAAGCGATAACCATCAAAGTCAAGGAAGCGTTCGGGCTTTTCTTTGCACATAAAAAAGTCGCGAACAGCGTCCATAGCCTCTTGCTTACTCTCAATTTTGAAGTTTATTTCGCCAGAATTGGAATATGGCGAAATCTCATCAATGATTTGGCTAAGTGTCTTGCCTTTTTTCTTGCGTTCGGCCAAGAGTCGAAGTACGATAGAGGCAGCTAATAGGGCAGAGTCGGAGTAATAGAAATCACGGAAATAGTAATGGCCAGCCAATTCGCCACCATAGCAACCATCCAACTCTCTGAGCTTCAGTGCGGCATAGGCGCGCCCTACACGCCAGGTCTCTACTTTGGCATAGTAACGATTGAGGTATTCTTGGATGGCACGCGAACTCCGGATGTCTTGTAAAACGATGCCTTTCTGGTGCTGTTCACCTATGAAAAAGTCTCCCAAGAAGGCAATGATGAGGTCGGGACTGATAAAGCGGCCTTTTTCGTCGATGAAAGTGATGCGGTCGGCATCGCCGTCGAAAAGCAAGCCAATGTCACACCTCTCTTTTTTTACTAAGGTCTTAATTTGCTCCTGGGCATTGGCTTCCAAAGGATTGGGTTCATGGCTGGGGAAGTTGCCATCCAACGTGTCGTTGATGTAATGCGCCTTGCCAATGAGTTCGTGGACGAAGATGGACGACATACCGTTGCTGCAATCCACAGCGATGTTGAGGTTGTCGTGAGAGCCGACAAAGTGATGCTGGAATGCGAGATAATCAGCATAGACATTCTTTTCTTTAATTTGTCCTTTTAAGGCTGTTGGTATTATGGCCTTGCTGCTTTCTACCAAAGCTTCCAAGTGGTTCAATCCAGAGTCGTAACCTACGGGGAGGGCGTTTTTGGCAGATATTTTCAAGCCATTGTGGTGCTTCGGATTGTGCGAGGCGGTGATTTGTATGGAGGCTCCATAACCGTATTTCGCCGTCGACCAATAGACCAAAGGTGTAGTAGATAGGCCAATGAAATCTACATTTTTGCCCCGGTCAGTGAGACCACGGGTGAGGGCATCAAACAGAGTTGGGGAAGAAAGGCGCATGTCGCGTCCCACAAGATAGGTGTCGGTATCAAGCACATCGGGCAGAAAATACCCAATGCGATAGGCGATGTCTTCGTTGAGGTCGGTACCCCATTCGCCACGGATGTCATATGCTTTAAATGCTTTCATTGTATCAGTTGTTCAGTTATTCAGTTATTCAGTTGTTCAGTTGCTGCTGGCTCTTGGCTACTTGGCAACTCAATGATAGAAGTAAGCTCATAAGCTTTTTAATAAGCTGCCAGTAGCCAGAAGCGTTTTTATCTGATTCCACGTTGATTAAGTGCCTGTTGGTATTTTTGGGCATTGCGGTTGTGCTCGGCAAGAGTCTTGGCAAAGTTATGGTATCCTGAAAAATCTTCCTTTGCGCAAAAATAGAAATAATGATGGTTTTCGGCGTTCAATACCGCCTTGACGGCAGTGATGGAGGGTACACAGATGGGGCCGGGTGGCAAGCCTGGGTATTTGTACGTGTTGTAAGGTGATTCGATTTCTTTGTGGCGGTCGAGAACACGCTTTATGCTGTAATCGTTCCATGCAAAGATGAGGGTTGGGTCGGCTTGTAACAACCAGTTGTTCCTCAGTCTGTTGATGTAGACACCTGCCACACGTGGCATTTCGTCGCTCATATTAGTTTCCTTATTGACAATGGAAGCCAATGTACTGACTTGGATTGGTGTCAAGCCTTTGGATTGGGCTTGTTGCTTGCGTTCCTCAGTCCAAAACTTGTTATATTCCTGAAACATACGCACTATAAAGCCTTCGGCATCGGTGTTCCAATAGAATTCGTAAGTGTTAGGAAGAAATAGGGCAGGGATGGTGTAACTGTTAAAGCCTAACTGGTTGATGTACTCTTGATTGTGGAGCAAATTCGAGATTGAGGCAGAGTCGGCTTCAATTTGTTTGGCGATACGTCCAGCCATCATATCAACATCTCGAATGTTGTTGAAGGTGACTTTAACAGGGGTTTGCAATCCTCCTCTTAACATATTGAGCAACTGGTTATTGCTTATTCCATCTTTTACCACATAATGGCCAGGACGGATGTTGTCGGGATATTCTTTCTTGTTTGCCATCCAGTTGAAACTTTTTTCATTGACAATGAAATGGGCATCTTCCAAGATGATTTTAACTTGATTGTAATCTGAGCCTGTAGGGATGAACAACTCAATGTCTTTTCCGTTAGCAGTTTGCACATTGGGTGACATCACGGTTTTGTAGAGCCAAAATCCAAATGCTAGGGCGAAAATCAGTAGAATACACAGGACAAGCAGCACAGTAAAACGAATACTTCTACCTTTTTTTTTCTTTTTGGGGGTTCGGTTTTCTTTTGGGAGTGTGGTCTGTATTCTTATCATAGTTCTTTCCTTTCAATAAGTTGGTATTCGAGTGTGTCAAGGTAACCATCTGGAGTATTAATCCAATCTATTCGTTTTCCACAAAGTTCAAAACCTAGACCAAGAAACAATTGTTGGCTCTCTGTATTGGTTTCGTCAATGGAGCAATACACTTGATGCAATAACAGGTTTTTGAAAAGATATTCAATACATAAAGTCAATGCAGCTTTGGCATAGCCTTGCTGTCGGAAAGCCCTGTCGATTAAAATGCCTAATCCAGCACGACTGTTGATGTTGTCATAATCGAAGATGTCGATGCAACCGATAGATTCTCCGGTTTCAACCATGTCAATCATCAATCTAAGTTGCTTTTGGCTGAATAAGTCATTGCTATTCAACAGGAACTGCTCAATTTGAAAACGAGTGAATGGCACATATGTTCCACTGACCCGCCAGATGTCGCGGTCGTTTTCCCAAAGGAAAATTTGTTGAGCATCCTCAGGCTCGGCGCAACGCAGTGCTATTATTTCATCTTTGATGAACATCAGTTCAATTCGTTGAAAAATCCTTGTGGTTTCAACAGATTGGCATATATTTTGATATATCCCCGCCGCTGAAATTTTCGACAAAAATACGCTTTTCGGCGCAATAAAGGTTGAAAAAAAGCATTAATGAGACTATAAAAGCAAAAATAGTAACCCTAAATTAAGATATGATGAGAAAAGTGAGTATGATCGTGATGCTTGCCGGACTGTTGATGGCGGCATCTTGTGGCAACCTGACCCAAAAAACAGATGATGAGTCGAACCAGACAGTAGAGCCAGCATCACAAGTAGAGCAGGTTCAACAAGCTCAGGTGCAACGAGCGGCATTTTTGCCATCAGCAAACACTCCTGATTTTGTCGATGCCGCCGAGCGTAGTGTTGATGCAGTGGTGCATATTATGACTAAAGTTGTGAAACAGAGCAATACATACGATGACTTCTTCGGAGCATTGCTCGGTCAGCTTTACGGCTATCCAGGTCAAACACGGAATAATACTATGGTGGCCTATGGTTCTGGTGTCGTGTTGACTCCTGACGGCTATATTGTCACCAACAACCACGTCGTTGAAGGTGCCGATGAGGTGGAAGTGACCTTTAACAATAAGGTGAAGAAAACAGCTAGTATCATCGGCACAGACCCAACCACAGACTTGGCTCTAATCAAAGTAGATGCTTCTGATTTGGAATACCTTACTTTTGGTGACTCTGACAATGTGCGTATCGGTGAGTGGGTGCTTGCTGTAGGAAACCCATTCAATCTTACCTCAACCGTTACAGCGGGTATTGTGAGTGCCAAAGCCCGTAACCTCAGTATTTTAGGTGAAGGAACTTCTGTTGAATCCTTCATCCAGACCGATGCCGCAGTTAATCCTGGTAATAGTGGTGGCGCCTTGGTGAACACAAAAGGTGAGTTGGTTGGCATCAATGCAGCTATCGCTTCGCATACTGGCTCTTATGAAGGCTATTCTTTCGCGATTCCTTCCAACATTGTTCGAAAAGTTGTTGACGACCTGTTGCTTTATGGCACAACCCAGCGTGGCTATCTTGGTGTTCAAATCGCAGAATTGACTCAGGAACTGGCAGAGAAGGAAGGCTTGGAAAACATAGAGGGCGTGTATGTTGGCGAAGTTACCGAAGGAGGTGCTGCCAAATTGGCAGGCATAAAATCAGGTGATGTGATTACGACCATCAACGGCAAGAAAGTGAACTCTACAACTCAACTTAAGGAAAACATAGGCCAATACCGCCCAGGCGACAAAGTGGATGTTGAGGTGAACCGTAATGGCCATCACCATCACTATGAATTGACTCTTTTAAATGAAGCCGGTAACGTGAATCTGGTAAAAAACGGTGAAGCTTTCTATAACTCCACTTTTGGACTGATGCTTCAACCCATCAACCAAAATGATATGAGCCGATTGAACGTAAAGAACGGCTTGAAGATTGTTGAAATTCGCGAAGGTCGCTTTATGAATTCAGGTGTCCCCGTTGATTTCGTCATCACTAAGGTGAACGGCTACGCTGTCAATAACAAGACCGACCTTGAGAGTGCGCTAAAGAATGGTCGCTCACGCCGAACAACCATCGAGGGGGTTTATCCCAACGGTATGATGGGTTCGTTCTACTATTAAGGTGGAGCGTAAATCAAATTTTCCTGAAACACAAAGGTTTCGGTACGGTTTTTGATAGTATATTCAGATTGGATTTGAGAGAAGTCGAGCATATCGATTTCTCTCAAAGACGGAAGATTATGTAAAAACGGATATTTGGAGTAGGGTATGAGGAGTAAAGACGAAAATAACACAGACATAAAACAATAATAAAGGTTTGAAGAAATGAGACAACTGAAAATTTCAAAACAAATCACAGACCGCAATGCGGGGACTTTGGATAAGTACCTCGCCGATATTGCGAAGGAAGCGCTACTGACCACCGATGAGGAAGTCGAACTGGCGCAACGCATCAAGCAAGGCGATCAGGTCGCTTTGGACAAACTTGTTAGAGCCAATCTACGTTTTGTTGTTTCGGTGGCGAAGCAGTATCAAAATCAAGGACTTAGCTTACAAGACCTAATCAATGAAGGCAACCTCGGCTTGGTGAAGGCTGCACAGCGTTTCGATGAGACACGCGGATTCAAGTTCATCTCCTATGCCGTGTGGTGGATTCGTCAGAGCATTTTGCAAGCCGTGGCAGAGCAGGCGCGCATCATTCGTCTGCCTATGAACCAAGTGGGGGCTTTGGCCAAAGTGAAAAAAACCGTGTCGTTATTGGAACAGAAGCTGGAACGTCGTCCCACTGTAAAGGAAGTTGCCGATGAACTCGGCATGCCCGATGACAAGGTGGATCAATTGCTAAA
Source organism: uncultured Bacteroidales bacterium (assembly GCA_946408345.1). Taxonomy (GTDB): domain Bacteria; phylum Bacteroidota; class Bacteroidia; order Bacteroidales; family F082; genus Limimorpha. The sequence continues at coordinate 14,410 of CAMJRR010000028.1, forward strand.
TCTCAACTCGCGTGCTGTCTCGACAGATGCTCCTTTGGACGATGAAGACGATACTAGTTTCCTGGATGTCTATGTCGCTGAGGATTCAGTTCAGACCGATTCGGCTGTGGAGCAAGAGTCGACCAGTAAAGCCATTCGCAATTCGCTTGATAGGCTTAACGAGAAGGAGCGCACCATCATCTATATGTATTTTGGATTGGGAACTTCGCGCGAATACTCATTGGAGGAAATTGCGATGAAGCTCAATATTTCTCGTGAGCGCACCCGACAAATCCGCGACCGCGCTTTGAAACGTCTGAAATCGGAGCCTGACTCTCCGCTTTATCAGATGTATATGAATCAGTAACGTGAAGGCTCTTTGGAGCCTTTTTTTGTTTTTAAGGCACTCAGGCAAATAAAAATCAGCTTGGAAATTAAAAAAATGATTATTTTTGCTGCACAATAGTGTCGCACTACTTCATAAGAGGTTCGTTGGGTTGTATTTATGGCGAAGTCAGTATAGATTCAGTATTATGAAACAATTATTCAAAGCACTACAATTCATTCGTCAGTGTGATAGCCGGTCATTTTGGTTGCGCATTGCCTATGTGATTGTATTGAGTGTCCTCCCTTTACTTAGTCTCTATATTCTCAAGTTCTTGGTTGATTCGGTCTCCAATGATACTGTTCCTATGTTTTGGGGGATAGAAATGAATTCTTATGTCCTGCTGGGCGTTTTTTGCCTGATATTTCTAATTAATCGGATGGTTAATGTCTTGGACGGAGTGAATAGCGATATTATAACACAACGTCTGATGGACTATATCAGTGACAAGATACAAAACCAATCTGCCAGACTAGATATGTCATATTTTGACAATCCCGAGTATCACGACACCTATCATCGTGCCCAAACTGAAGCCAATTACAGGCCTATGCGAATTTTGGATGGATTTATGGGGCTGATTGGTTCAACCATCACGATTTCAGGTATTGTCGTTATGCTTTGGACAGCATCCAAGTGGATCATTGTTGTTATGGTGGTTGCCGTCCTGCCTTCATTTGTTGTTCGTATCATTAAAGCTCGGAAGATTTATGCATTTCGTCGTGAAAACACTCAAAATGTTCGTCGTACGAATTATTATTCTTCTTTGCTGAATAGTAAAGACTATGCCAAGGAAATGCGGACGTTCGGCCTTGTTTCATACTTTCGTGAGCGATTCGTCAAGATTCGCAAAGCCTATGTATTGGATTTGATACGAATTTCGCGCCGTATTGCCGTTTATGATATGACGAGTGCCATTGTTGAGATGGCTGCATTGTTTTTTGTCACACTATTTCTAATTAATTGCACTACTGGCGGCGCCATTACTGTAGGTTCTTTCGTGATGCTCTTTGAGGCTTTTAGACGTGGGCAAACACAACTGTCGAGTTTGGTCAATAGCGTTACTAGTTTGTATGACAACAGGCTGTTTATCGGCAATTTATTTGAGTTCTTGGATATTGAGCCTACCATTTGCACTCCAGAAAACCCGATTCCATTTCCAGAGAAGGTGGAAAGTGTCGAGTTTAGGGATATCACTTTCCGCTATCCGAAAATGAGTCATGATGTTTTGAAACACTACAATTTAGTTGCCAAAGCAGGAGATGTGACCCAAATCGAGGGAGAAAACGGCTTTGGTAAGACGACTTTACTAAAACTTTTGCTCAGATTGTATGATACTGACGAAGGTTCCGTTTTGATTAATGGTGTGGATATTCGCCATTATGACCTAAAGCAACTTCGTCATGGAATAGGAGCCGTTTTTCAGGATTTTGTCCGTTTTTATTGCACAGCAGAAGAAAACATATCTTTTGGCGATGTGTCACACTTCGATTCCGATAGGGTAAAATACGTGGCAGGTTTGACGGGTGCCGACAAATTCATCGAACGTTTGCCTAAAGGATATGCGACTCCATTAGGTCGTTTGTTTGATGACGGAGAAGAATTGAGTATGGGCCAGTGGCAGCGTGTTGCCTTAGCCCGACAACTTTATGCCGATTCTCCAGTTCTAATTTTTGATGAGCCAACGGCATGGATGGATGTCCCTTCGCGAGACAGGTTTTACCAAACACTTGACTCATTGAAGAACGAAGGCAAAGTAATCATTTTAATAAAACATATTTGATAAATAATTGTATGTCAATATAGTAAAACTATGAAAAAATTTGAATTAATCCAATTGCCTTACGAGGCAAGCACTCTAGAACCTGTTATTAGCAAGGAAACATTAGGTTTCCACCATGGTAAGCATCTGAATGCATACGTCAACAACCTTAATGGTCTCATCGAAGGCTCGAAATACGAGGATATGTCTTTGGAGGAAATCGTGAAGACCGCAGACGGTGGCATTTTCAACAACGCTGGCCAAATCCTGAACCACAATCTGTATTTCACCCAGTTCCGTGCTCCAAGAGCTGACAACAAGCCTACTGGAATTATTGCCCAGTGGATTGACCAACAATTCGGCTCCTTCGATGCCTTCAAGGAAGAGTTTACGAAGAAAGGTGCCACTTTGTTCGGCTCAGGATGGGTATGGCTCTCTGTCAACAAGGAAGGAAAACTCCAAATCACGCAAGAGACCAATGCCGGTAACCCCGTACAACGCGGATTCAGACCGTTGTTGACCTTCGATGTTTGGGAACATGCCTATTACATTGACTATCAAAACCGTCGTCCCGACCATCTGAATGCCCTTTGGCAAATCATTGACTGGGATGTGGTCAACGAGCGACTTTAACGATTCGATGGGTGCTGATGTCATCGCCATAGTCAAGGCGTAGCAAGTAAACACCTTCGCTTAATCCTTCCAAATTGAGGTCAATCTGCGTTTCTGAAACAGGTTGGTTCTTTACTAAACGGCCAAAGACATCATAAATCAAGATGTTTTTGGCCGTTTTTTCTGTTATAATGCTCAAAGTCGAATTGAACGGATTGGGGAAGATTTGGCAAGAAACGCTAAGTACATGACAAAATTTTAAAGACATCAATATTTGTTTGTTTATCAGCGTTTAGCAGTACGGAAGCGATGGTGTCGAGGCCGTATTTGAAGAAAGAGAAAGCCATCCTACCGTTGTTAAGCGTCCTGATAGGTTTTATGAATCGGTGTTTGAAAAAGCCGACGAGATAGGCCCAGAGGAAGGCTATGGTGAGTATGGCGAAGAGCCTTTCGATCCTGTCGATGTCGGCGAGGTGGGTGTCCTCGACGTTGAAGCCGCTGGACTTCAAGGATTTGAAGCAGGTTTCGATTTGCCAGCGCATTTTATAGGTGTCGATGGCTTCCTCCGGCTTGTTGAAGGAGAGGATTATTTGGAGTTCGGGCTTGCCGTCGCGGTTCTTCATTCGGGCCGCTGAGAGGTAGCAGTACTGGCCGTTGACGAGGTAGATGCCGTAAAGATGTCTCGACTCTCCGATAGCGAGGTCCTGGAAAGCCCAGAAGGCCTTGAAGTCGCTGCCGTCGCCTGGCTTGTGGACCCAGAAGTTCTCTCGGATGCGGATGTGGTAGCGGATGCGGTTGTCGTTGAGCCATCCGATCCAGCGGTTCCCGACGAACTCGCGGTCGGCCACGAGGCAGTCGATGGAGGACTTGCCGAAGAGCGCGACGTAACGTTCCATCAGGTCGATCCGCTCCTTGGTGTTGGAGTTGCCTTTCTTCGGGAGGAGGCTGAACAGCAGCGGGAAGGCGACACCGTGGTAGGTGACGGCCAGCACAAGGGCGTTGATGTCGAAGCTCCCGAACTGCCAGTTGGTGCGGTCCATGGAGAGCACGTAGGGACCCTTGTGGGGTAAAAGCTTGAAGATGAGCCTGGCCACGAGCGAGAAGTCGAGGTCGTAGCCCGACATGAAGCGTTGGATGCGCCTCATGCTCGACAGCGCATCGGCCTTCCCGCCGAAGGCAGTCGAAAGCCTGGCGAAGTTGACGGTGCGCAATATGACGATGGCCGTTATCATCTTTGACAGGAACTTTATACGAGCCAGGTTGATGGTTTTTCCGAAATGAGCGAACAGCGTGTCAAATAAATCGCTATCTTTGCCAGATGTCTTGAGATCAGTAACCATTGGGAATCGTTGGAAATTTTCTCCAAAGTTACTGATTCTCAAGATATTATGCAAATATTTCCACAAAAAAATTCGACTAATTTTGGTCTTTTTCGACTCGCTATTAAAAATTGTCATGTACTAAGCAAGAAACGAGATAGTCGTCAATTGCGGAATTGTCGATGATACTGATTCCCTGAATGTTGCCGCCAATCATGGGGTAGTTGGTCGAAACCACACGGATTTTGTAATGCTGTCCTTCCGGCACATTAGGAATCTGTACTGTGAAGCTGCCACTTGTGTTGGTGGTGACGCGCCCCAACTCAATAGGATTGCTGAAATCGCCACTGGCATCGGAGAGTTGGGCGATGACCTGATTGGCAGATGCATTAAGATTTTCGGGCGACATTGTTCCAGTTAACGTGAAATGGATATTGATGGTTGAGTTGATGGCATATTCGTTGGAGGCTAACTGTTCGAGCCTGAGTGTAGGATCGTAAATTAACAAAACATCGTCTACGAAAAGATCGTCGTTGGTGCTGCCCGTGCCAGGGATTTCGTTGGTGGTGGCAGCAAGGAGAATGTAGTGTATGTCGGTACAGGGACCGTTGTTGCTAAACGGGATGCTCAGACGACGCCAAGTGTAGGCTCCATTAGCGGTCGAAGTGCGGGTGAACGATGAAACCGCTGTAGCCACATGCATGTTGGCAGGTTCTTCGGTGCCGTTGGCAATGATTTTGTAATCGGCATTGCCGTGGACAACGGCTTTCAGTTGCGCCTTGTCGGTGGTGCTTTGGCTGCGGAAACACACCCAAACAGAGAGCGAATCCGGGAGTTGGTTGATGGGAGTGTTGAATGCACTTTCGGAGTGCTGCGTATAGTTGTAATTGCCAGAGCCAGTGGCTGACATACTGCCTGCATTGATGCGTCCATTGGTCAGTGTGCCATTGGCAGTAATGCCAAGTACACTGTCGGGGAACACTCTGACGCTCTTGCTCCCTGTAGTTCCAGGTCGCGTATGTGAAGACTGCTCGATTTGGTTCGACAGAAAGCCTGACCATGTTCCTGTTGCTGTACCACCCGAATGCCAATGAATAGGTTCGCTGACTGCTTTTTCATTGCGAGTGGTCCATTCTTCAAAGCCACGATTGTCGAACTGAGGACCGTATTGTGCGGAAAGGTTGATGCTTAAAAAATTGAAAATAAATAAGTTAATAGTGCCAATAAAGAGACGTTTCATAATTATGGAATTGATTTATAAAGCAACAAAAATAGGAAAAAGAAGCACCACATAGGATTTGATGGCGACTTTTCCTTACTTTTGCACAAATTTTTAATCCTATGAAGAAAGTATTAATCACGTGTGGTTTGCTGCTTTTTGCTTTCGTTGCAAGGGCGCAGTGGACTTTGCAGACTTACGGCGAGTACGACTACGCACGTACCTCGGGAAGTAGTGCTTCTTGGGCCTTATTGGGTGATTACCAATTGGCTGACAACTTTAACATCGGTTTGGGTTACCAAGTCACGACCTTCAACCGTCACGCTATCAACTTGCAATGGCAGACCAAACTGCTGCAAGCCAATTGCGGCACGCTCTATTTGGAAAACCGCTATCTCTATCGTTTGTTCCCGAACTACAATTTACAGGAATTCAACGGAGTGCTGGACTTGGGCTGGCGCAACCGGCATTTCAATTTCCAGTTGGGATTGACCAATCGCTACACGGCTCCCATCCCGCTGCGCAAGAACGGTGGTATGGACGTGACTTTTGAGCCGATGAATATTACCTTTTGCGTCGAGGGCAATCTTTTCGACCAAGAGCATCCGTGGAATGTAGGTGGACGCATCTCGAATTACAGAGACTTCGTCATCGAGCGTTTTACCTTGTTTTTCTATAGCCTCAATGGATATTACGACTTTGGCAATGGCCTTCGCCTGACAGCCGAGGCAGGAGTACATCCCTGTGGCGTGCTCAACCTGTCGGCACAATACAACGGCTGGTTTGGCAATGTAGGACTGATTTGGAAACCATAAAAACTATCTACTATGAAAAAACTACACCTTATTTTAATGGCAGCCATTGCAATTTTGGCCACGGGCTGCGACCGTTTGGACATCGCCGCGATGGTCATCAATCGCAGCGACACCGAGGAGCGCGTGGCCGACTGGCTCGACTACAACAACCAGAATCCGATGCCCGTCATCGAAAATGTTCCTGACGAATACCGCATCTATTCCACATCCGACTCACACTACTCTGATCGCGACGGATTTGAACTGCAAGGGCCTAATGACCGTTTATACAAGTATGTGACCGCCGAGCGCAACGACCCGAAGGCTATCTTCTCTCTCCTAGTGGGCGACTTGGCCAACCAAAGTGGAGAGGCGGGCTACATTAGGGTAGATTCCTCTTTGCGATTCAATGCCGAGACCCAAATCAAAAACGATCCGTGTTTTGCCGTCATTGGCAATCACGACTTATACTATGATTGCGCCAAATTCTTCAAGCAACATTTTCATACCTCGACTTATACTGTGACAGTGAAGACCGTAGGCGGCTATCTAGATCTGTACATTCTTTTGGATTCAGGCAATGGCACTTTCGGCCAACGACAGACAAAATGGCTTGAGGAACAACTGGAGCATCGCGCCGACTATCGTCACTGCTTCGTCATTAGTCATAACTGGCTTTTCCGCACTTCATACAATTACACCACTACACCTGCTGCCAACTTACCACAAGACGAGCAATACGCCTTCATGGATCTGATGAGCCGCAACAATGTCGATATGGTTATCATGGGTCACTTCCACATGCGCGAGCAACGTCAGTTTGGCGGTGTGCAGTACCTTATGACCGACAACCTCAATGACGGTGGGACACCAAGTTATCTGGTGCTGACGGTCGGGGAGAAGGTCAGATATGAGTATGAAGAGTTGGAGATGGAGTAAAAAGTTCTCTACCATCTACTTTTCAACGCAATGAATTACAAATAGTTGATTTCGGGCTTTCCGCAAATATCTCTACACGAGGCATAGGCTTGCGGAAAGCCTTTTTTTTCACTATACTTTTGCATGGTCAAACCTAAAATTGTACCATGCAATGAACACAAAAAACCTATTCTTCACGGCCACCTTTGCGATGCTCTGTGCGGTGACATTTGCCCAAGTTGAAATTCCTGAAGTCAAACCGAAAGTCGACAGCTTGCAGATGGCGGTAGACACTTTGCTGCTTGAAGGCGTGACCATCACTGCCGAGCGACCGCTGTATTCTGTCGAAGGTGAGAAAACATTGTATCAAGTCTCAGACGACCCAACCGTGCAAGGCGGTGTGGCCTCCGATGCTTTGCAAAACGCGCCTGGAGTGAGTGTCGATGTGGAAGGCAACATTACGTTGCGCGGAACTTCTTCGGTGGAGATTTGGATTAACGACCAGCCCTCCAACCTCACCCAAGAAAACCTCAAGACTTACATCCAGACCTTGCCCGCCAATGCCATTGACCGCATCGAAGTCATCACCAACCCTTCGGCACGTTATGCCACTTCCGCCGATGGCATCATCAATATCGTAATGAACGCCAAAATCAAACGGAACGAGTTCCTATGTCTTGGAACCAATGTCTCTTCACAACCTTATGTTATGCCATGGGCTTCATATGTCTGGAAAAACGAGAAATGGACGGTGAACGCCTTTGCCAGCACCTATTTCTATCATGGCGAGATGGATGCCCAATTCGAGCGAGACCTTTACCGTAAGGAAGAAACCAGTAACCTTGTGCAAGCCAGTCACATAACTAATACGAGGCACAACGAATACCGCACCTATAGCCCGGGACTGGCATTGAACCTTACCTATACACCTGACAATAAGAACACCTATTCCTTCTATGTGAATTGTTGGGATTCGTTTGGTCCTTCAACGGTACGGCAAGAGCGGGAACGCACTGAATACATAGAGCAAGCAGGAATTTATAAGTATTTGATTACCAATATATCTAATTCCAATTATCTTTACCTCAATTCAGGGCTGTATTACCAGCACAAATTCAACGAGGAAGGTCACAACCTGACTTTCCGCGTGAACGGCGATTGGAATCGGAGCGTAATGTTTTTGGAAGACCATACCAACTACACCTTGCCTGTATTGTGCAAAAACGTCTTTACGATGGATTATCTCTATTCCAATGCGCCAATTTCGGCAAAAGTTGACTACAACTTGCCTTATTCCAAAAATGGAGAGTTCAGTATGGGACTCAATGGCAGTTTGGAAACTGAGCGTGCCAGTGTTTTGGTAGACACCTTGGTAGGCGATGTGTATGAAAGAGATTCCGTCATGTCCTATCGCTATCTCAACAAGAACCAGAACTTGGGCGGGTATTTAATGGTGCGTCATCGTTTCGGGGATTTCACAGTGCAGCCAGGCATCAGTCTGAAATACTATCGGACAAGCATTGCCTATCCCGATGCGCACGGTTATGACTTTGTTAAGGATAATGTTGATGTCTTGCCCTTTGATGTCTTGCCCTCCCTGCATCTTTCGTATCGCACCAAGTCGATGCACAACTTCAAATTGAGTTATTCTATGAAAATCAAGCATCCTACGGCGGTGCAACTCTCTCCTTTTAACCAATATGACATAGAAATGTATACTACTGGCAATCCTTATTTGGAACCGATTTACACACAAAACCTGGAAGCGAGTTGGACAAAGTATTGGGACGACTTTGGTTCGGTGGGGCTGACAGGCTATTACAAAGGCAAGAAGAACGACATCAACACGAGTTACGAGTCGGGATATCATGAGCATTTCGGCAGGACGGTGTTCTTTACAAAACCAGTTAATGTGGGGTGCTCCTACACGGCGGGTGGGGAATTCAATATGATGTATCGCCCAAGCGGGATGTTCAATCTACGGTTTTATGCCAATTTGTATGATTCTTATCTTGAGTCCGATTATGGCTTTTCTGAAATGAAACCAAGCGAGTTATGGTCATACAGTCTACAACTTAGCGCGTGGGCCAAACTATGGAATCGATTGGAAATCCATGCTTCCGGCCGCTACACCTCTCCAGTGCAGACACTATTTCAGGAGGTGGGCGCGAATTATTCCATCGACTGCGGTATGCGCACCGATTTCTTTGATCATAAGTTGTCGGTGTTTCTCAACGGTTACGACCTCTTCGGTTTGAAGCGATATAACAATACCTATACGAATCCCGTGATGCAAGGCAATTCGACTATGCGAACCAACTCCACCTATCTCTGCGTGGGGTTCACCTTGCGTTTCGGAAATGTCGAATTGGAAAACGAGGCGCAGACGGCGGGAGAGCAGGGAGGACAATAAAACTTTTCTATTTGAGTTAATATATAGCGCCTACATAATAAAAGGGCTTTCAGCTTTCAGCAATCAGCCTTCAGCTTGCATTGACTTAGCTGATAGCTGACTGCTGATGGCTGAAAGCTTTATTAATCAAGACAAAAATGCTAGAACTCATATACAAATCAAGATGTTGGTTGGCTTTTGTGCTGATATGCCTTTTGGCGGCCTGTAATGTGAAGTCCGACATAGACAATATGGAACGGACAGTGTTGGAAATCGAAGGCAAGTTCAGCAGGGGAGAAGATATCTCACAGGACACTTCCATCTTTCAGGCGAGGCGTTATTTCAACCTATCTGACGATGCCGAAATGAAGACCTTGTCGGCCCTTTACAGCGGTTGTGTCTATTGGCAGCAAAACAACTACGATTCCGCAATGGCGGCCTTGAATGAAGCCATTGTCTTGGCCAAGTCGAGCGAAGACATCAAACTGATGGAAAAGGTGCAGACCACCATCTCGACCTTGAATAGCGATCTGGACCATAGCGAGAATATGATTTCAGTGTTTCTGCACCGACGTAAGATAATCATTATCATTTCGTTGGCTTTGGTGGCCTTGGTGGGTGTTGTCTTTTTCCTACTATACCGCTCAGCGCAAAAACGAGCGACCATAGCAGAGTTGAATTTGGACATCAGCCGTCTGCAACAGGAGTCCGAAGCTATGGCAGAGACCAACCGCGACAATCTTTTCCGAAAGGTGATGATGATTTACAAGGTCTTCTTGATTGGCGAGAACAAGGACATTGACAAGCCTTCCTTCCAAAAGCTGAAATCATGCGTCTGTGGACAGGCCGACTCTGCCTATGATGTCATCTTTGATGAATATTGCAAAGTCTATCCTGATGTGGTGCAACACATTAAAGACAACCAACCAAGTTTATCAGAGACAGAGTTCAAAGTTTGCATCCTATCTATGATGCCGTTCAGCGTGAAGGAAGTGGCCGAGATGACGAAGGTTTCGACTGCTATGGTGGGCAAAGCCCGCACAAGTATCCGCAAGAAACTCGGGATGACCGAGGCACGGGGAAGTATTGAGGATTATTTGATGAACAGTTAGTTTAGAACCTGTAAACTAATATCCCTTTCAGCATCCAGTCGTGGAAAATGCCTTTGAAACTGGGGTCGTCCACATAATCGGGAAGGTTCATTTGGCCGGCATCGAAAGCGTCGCGGCTGCGGAAATAGAAACGGTTGTAGGTGAATTGGGTCGAGAAAAAGAAGTGCCACATAGTAAGGCCAACGGCGGCACTGCCAATATAGTTAGGCATGGGATAGCACCAGATCTTTGAAATCTTTTCTCCTGTATTGTAAACCTCATTGGTCTCCTCATCAGAGCCGTATTCATATGATGTGGTTTTCAGATAATTGACCAAGGTAATCACTGGCATAGCTGTCAGGTTGATGGTAAGGTTGCGGAGGCCTTGATCACGAGGTCCAATGGGATTTTTATGCCATAGAACAAAATTGACCGAATAGCCGCCACCTATTGAGGCTTGCATAGTAGAGAAACAATCCAGCATAATGTATGAATTCCAAGAGGCATTGGGAGAGTTGTATAGGCTACCTTGCATATAGCGTGCCGTCAGCATCCACGAGCCTGCTGTATGGCGTTGTATGAAACCAATCTTATAGGCGGCAGGGTAGGCGAAACACTTGTTGTTGAAAACGTAGTAGCCGTCAACGGTAAAGTTCTTCAAAACGGCAGCCTCTTTGGTGGTGATTGTGTCGTGAAAGTAGCCCTCGACACCTTCTTGACCAACGGTCAACGATGAAATAAAAGGATTGGTGATTTTAGAATAATTGAACTTCGCGCCCCAAGACTTGCCCATGATGCCTAAGCCGAAGGCACTCTTTTTCCATGCGCTTCGAGGCCCCACTTCAAGGCTGTAACCCAAAGCGACATTGCCATAGCCCACTTCAAGGCCTATCTTTTTGCATAGGTTTTCAGAGAGACTGTATTGCGACAAGCCTGCTAGGCTTTCATTGTTAGCAAAATCAATCATGAAGTTGACATCAACATCGAAGCCTGCTTTTTGTCCTGTGGTGAACAACCCTAATGAGAAACAGGGGCTCGGCTGGTAGATACGTGTCGTATCGACCACGGCAGGCTTGGTCAGGAAATGGTTGGCTCTTTGCCAAATGGTGAGTTCTTGGGCTTGGATTCCTATCCCAGCGGTCAAAATGATTAAGATTAGTAAGTTGCGTTTCATATACAATATTGAATGACAATTACAACGCTTCGAAAATTCGTTTTGGATATTTGTCCATCGAAAGCAAGCGTTTTTCGATGCGTTTCCATTGCAAAGGCTTTCCGTCAGCCATGTGGACGGGTTCGTCTTTGTTGATGTCATCGAAAAAGATTAGGCCTTTGAGGGGCATCAACGTATTTGAATGGTATTTTTGTTCATAGAAACCGAGCATTTGCTCCAAAGAAAACACGGAGGATAAGTAAGCCATATCAATAAAGTCCTTGATGCGCGTGCCATTGCCTGCAATAGCATTCAGTTTCATGGCAGCGATGTCTTCCAATTGTGCAAGACGCCATCCCTTATCCTGCATACATGGTTTCAGCCATGGATAGCAATGGGCAATGCAGTCTATCTGGACGCCGTCGATTTCGCCTTTCACCGTGCTGTGCTCCATAAAGTCGGCTTGAAATTGATAGTTTCGCTCTAAATAGGATCGTAACGAGTCTTCGTTGAAATCAGTGTTGGTGAATAAGTTCAAGTCAACGCTCAAACGGTGTCCTAATTGCAAAGCAAGGGAGGTACCGCCCACAAGGACAAAGTCTTGCAGGCGGTCGTCCGACATCAGTTTGTTCAGAAGCTCCCGTGTAGCGGGTGCGATGGTCTCATAGTGTAGCATCTCAGTTCCTCTTTTTTCAGGTCAAAGACGAAACAGGCAAAATTCATGTCTTTCCGGTTCATGTAGGGTATCATTCGCAAGGCATCACGCACACCTTCCCAACCATACAGGTTAAGCATGGCGTAATAGTCATCCATACGGCCACGTTCCAACACGCGCTGGACAACGACATTGCGCATCTTTGCCCAATCAAAACGGCTTAGGTCGTACTCCCACAAAAGCGAGGGGCGAATGACGGTGTCGGTATGTAGCTTATAATCGTCGAAAAGCATCGAATCTTGTTTGTTTCTAAATGCAAATATAAACAATTAATTCCTTTTGGAAAGAGTCTTGCCTATTTTTCTGTCATCCATTCGATTGTTCCAAAGCAGAATGATGTCAATTCTTGTTTCTTGAACGGAATAGAATACCCTTGTATGTCGAGAATGAAGCACTCGTAAAGGCTTGCCTTTGAATTTGTATCTTGATTCAGAAGTGCCTAATTCGGGAAACTCAGCCAACAAATCAATTTGGGAAATAATGTTGTCGTAAACCTGTAAAGCCACATTCTGTCCTTGATTCTGAAGAACATAATCAACCATGTTAGCCAATTCGTCTTCGGCTTCCTTAAGCCATCGAATCTCTCTCATGCCAACATCGCTTTGATTCGAGCCTTGACCTCATCATGCGAAACAAATTCGGCAGTGCCATCTTCGATACTTTGCATACGCTCATTGAGAAGTCTTTCTACTTCATCCTCGGTATAGCAGCAAGGTGGTGTATCGGTATTTCTTTCCTTTTGCGACACCAATTCCATTGCGAAATTCCTCACTTTTCGAGTAAGTTCCTCAGGAGAAAAACCTCCAAAAGTGGGCAAATTGATATTGATGGATACTCCGTGCATTTTAATCTACTTTTTCTTTCTGACTGCAAAAGTAACAACATTTTTGAAGATTTTGTTGTTGTAGATTGAATTATTTGAATGGTTTTAAAAAAAACCGCCCGCCAGGATTGTTCCTAATGGGCGATTTCAGTTAAAAAATCACAGCGATTATTTCGCTTCCTTCGGATATGTCAATCCCATGTTATAAAGGATAAACGAATAAATATCAGCCTGCTCTTCCAAGACTTTGGAAATCGGCTTGCCACCGCCGTGACCGGCCTTGGTGTCGATGCGGATGATCTTAGGCTGGTCGCCAGTCTGGGCTGCTTGCAAGGTGGCCGCATACTTAAATGAGTGGGCGGGTACCACACGGTCGTCGTGGTCAGCAGTGGTGACCATGATGGCAGGATAGTGTACGTCAGCACCGCTCTTGATGGTGTGCAGCGGCGAATAAGCATACAAAGCCTTGAACATAGCCTCATCATCTTCGCTAGTGCCATAGTCGCTGGCCCAGTTCCAGCCGATGGTGAATAGGTGGTAACGCAACATGTCCATCACGCCGACTTGAGGCACGGCCACAGCGAAGAGGTCGGGACGCTGGTTGACGACAGCACCGACGAGCAGACCACCGTTGGAGCCACCATTCAAAGCCAAGTACTTCGGTGAGGTGTAGCCATTATTGATAAGGTATTCGGCGCAGGCGATGCAGTCATCGAAGACATTCTGTTTCTGCAGCTTGGTGCCGGCGATGTGCCATTCCTCACCGTATTCGTTGCCGCCACGCAGGTTCATCTGGGCATAGATGCCGCCGTTCTCGATGAAGGGCAGACGCGAAGTGCTGAAGCCTGGGTTGAGGGTGATGTTGAAGCCGCCGTAGCCATACAGGAAGGTCGGGTTGGTGCCGTCTTTCTGCAAGCCTTTCTTGTAAGTCAGGAACATCGGAACCTTGGTGCCGTCCTTTGAGGTGACAAAGACCTGCTCGGTGATGTAGTCGTCTGACGTGAAGTCGATGGCGGGAGCACGGAACACCGTCGAGGTGTTGTCGTCGATGTTGTATTGGTAAATGGTGGTCGGGAAGGCGAAGGAGGTGAAGGCATAGAACACTTCAGGCTCTTCGTATTTGCTGCTGAAACCGACAGCACCATAGGTGGGCAGGTCAATCTCGTGGAGTTGCTGACCGTCCATGGTGTAGACGTATGCATGGTTGGCGGCATCCTTGTCGTAGGTGACAATCATCTTGCCTTTGGCCAAGTTAATGCCCGAAATAACGTTCTCGCTCTCAGGAATTACATCCACCCAGTTTTCCATCTGTGGGGTCTTGGCCGACACTTTGCAGATGCGACCCTTGGGTGCGTTGTAGTTGGTGAAGATATACAGCACATCATCAATCACATCAATGGGGCCGTACTGGTAGTCCATATCGTCGGCAATTTGGACGAACTTGCCTTTCGGGTCTTGCATATCGCGGATCCACAGTGTGCTGCCTGCACCTTGACCGCTCTCGAAGAGGAACATGTAATGCTCGTCTTCGGTCAAATCCACTTGGTGGAAATAACGCGGCTGGGCAGGGTTGGAGTAGAAGAGTTCGTCCTGTTCCTGCGGCGTGCCGAGTTTGTGGTAGTAAATCTTGTGGTTTTCGTTCACGTTGCTGAACTCCTTGCCAGCTTCGGGGCGGTCGTAGGCGGCATAGAAGAAGCCGTCCTTGTACCATGAGGCACCCGTGAACTTGGCCCATTCGATGTGGTCGGGAAGGAGTTCGAGGGTGGCCATGTCCTTCACGTAAATCTCAACCCAGTCGGAGCCGCTGCGTTGGATGGTGTAGGCCATGTATTTGCCGTCGTTGGAGAAGCTGATGCCGCCCAACGAGACGGTGCCGTCATCGGAAAGCTTGTTGGGGTCTAATAAGACGGTAGGCTCGCCGTCGAGTGTCTCCTGCATGTAGATGACGCTTTGGTTCTGGAGGCCGTCGTTCTTCGAGTAGATGTAGCGGCCGTGTTCCTTCGAAGGCATGCCGTAGCGTTCGTAGTCCACGAGTTGCGTGAGGCGGTCCTTGAGGGCGCTGCGGAAGGGGATGTGGCTCAGGTAGTCTTGCGTGACTTCATTCTGTTCCTTGACCCATTTGGCGGTCTCGGCGGAGGTGTCGTTTTCGAGCCAACGGTACGGGTCGGCGACCTTCGTGCCGAAGTAGTCGTCAACGACGGTGGTGTCTTTTCTCGTCTCGGGATAGGCCTTGACGGAATAGCGTTCAGGCTGCTGTGGTTGTTGGTTGCAGCCGAATAGGGTGATTGTGCCCATAACTAATAAGGTGAGTTTTTTCATTTATGGTTGATTTA
>CAMJRR010000029.1 GCA_946408345.1 uncultured Bacteroidales bacterium
TCGAGCGGCGGCTGAGGGTGTTTTCGCCTTGCTGACCGTCGGCATACATTTCAACGGTCATGTTGTAATACACGCGCAATGTGTGCGTTACGGGGTTGTAAGCAAAGGGATGGAAAACCATGTTCTGTCCACGGAAGTCGCGGAGAATGTAAGGGTCATACAACCCGATATTCTCGGCGGGGAAGAATGCATCCGTCGAATAGGCCTCACCGTAGGTGTAAGGCACATCATCAGGATTCACAGTGCGCGGGAAATCGCCTTTCGAGGGCGCGACTTCCATTTGGAAATCAGTGTATTGCGCATCAATGAGTCGGATGCTGTAATGTTGCATGTCGCCGATGATGGCCGGAACGGCAATCATGGGCAGGTTAGGTTCGCCCGCTTCAGACGTGCTGACGGTGCGCGGAACCGAGATGATGTTGGCTTCGCCACGAGGTGTGGTCACCTCGAAAGTGTAGAAACCCGGGACTTGCATGTTGACGGTGATTTGGCTTTCGGAAGAGGCAACCAAAGTCGTCTGGATGGTGCTCGGGGCATCGCTCTTGATGGCGACCCACTGCTGGCCGAAAGTTACGACCGAAAGCATGACGAGCAGAGCGGTTAGGATATGTTTTTTCATAGTAAAATGAATGTTGATTTGATGAGGATTTAAAAAGACAAAAATAGTTGTTTTTCCGGAATGGCCATCATTTTGGAGCATTTTTCCGCGTAAAAGCGACAGAATCGCCCCAAGCGTTGTACAAAACCTTGTGTCCGATGGCTGCGAGGCGCATGTCTAAACAGGATTGGCACTCGTCGGGTTTGTCCTTCACGCAGGCCTTGTCGGGATAAATGAGATAGTTCTCGCGGAACTCGTTGGGTGTAAGGTTGGGCATGATGACGTTGGCACCAGCGAGGATGGCCTTCTCACGACCTTGCGGGTCAACGGTTTGGTTGGCGGTGGCCGCCACCATGTTGATTTCGGGCATCATTAGGCGAAGAACAGCTATCATTTTCAAGGTCAACTCCATACGCTTATCGGCAGAAGGGATTTGGTCTCTGTATTGCCACAATGGCGTGTCGGGGTGGGGAATGAAAGGTCCCATGCCGACCATGGCCACGTCTTTTTGCTTGAAGAATAGCAGGTCATTAGCGAGGTCGTCGAGTGTTTGGAACGGCAGGCCGACCATCACACCGGTACCCGTCTGATAGCCGATTTTCAGCAGGCTGTCGATGCAGTCAAGGCGTTGCTTGAAGTCGTGTTTGGCATCGCGCGGGTGAATCTTATAATAAAGGTCTTCATTCGAGGCCTCGATGCGGAGCAAGTAGCGGTGCGCACCCGCTTCAAACCAACGACGATAAGTTTCCTCGGTCTGCTCGCCGAGCGACAGCGTGATGCCCAAACTACCGTTGTCTATCTTCTTGATTTCCTGTACCAAATGGGTAATCTTGTCCACAAAGGCCTTGTCGCTCCGCTCACCGCTTTGCAGCGCCACCGAGCCATAGCCTAACTCGTGTGCCAACTTGGCGCATTCGATGACTTCCTCGTCGCTGAGTTGGTAGCGTTCCACCTTCAGGTTCTTGCAGCGTACGCCACAGTAAAGGCAATACTTCGTGCAGATGTTGCTGTATTCGATAAGTCCTCGCAGGTGGACGTAATTGTCCAAATGTTCCAGCTTCACCTGCAAGGCACGGTCGAAGAGTTTCTTTTTGTCTTCGCCTGCGGTTGATAATAGGAGTTTGATTTCCTTCTGGGTTAAGGTCCCTGAGCCTGTCGAAGGGCCGACTTTATTTAGGATTTCGTCAATAGACATCAATTTGAAATTTGCTGCAAAATTAGGAAATTCCAAAAAATGCTTATATTTGCAGGTTGAAAAAGAAGGAAAAATGTCAACACGGCAACTTGAAATAGAAGGCATGATTAAGCGTCTTGGGATGGAAATACTTCCGAAGAATGCCCGGCTTGTGCTGTTTGGCTCACAGGCTCGTGATGAAGCCACATCCGATTCCGATTGGGATTTGCTAATCCTTATTGAAGGTGAGAAGGTTAGTAATGATGACTTCGACAAGTGGGTGTTTCCATTTATCTCTTTGGGTTGGTCGCTTGGTGTTGATATCAATCCTGTGGTATATACCTATGGAGAATGGCTGCAGCGGCAAATCACTCCGTTTTATAAAAATGTAATGAGGGAAGGGATTGAGTTATGCTGACGGATGAAGAAAGAGAAGCCTTGGTGAAATATCGTCTTGAAAAAGCAGAGGAAACGTTAGTAGAAGCACGTGACTGCTCAGAAATGGGTCATTGGACATTGGCTGCCAATCGTTTGTATTATGCTGCGTATTATGCTTCTTCAGCTTTGCTGATTAAGAATGGGATTGTCGCAAAATCGCATGAAGGCGTGATCGGCATGATAGGTCAGAAATTTGTTGTCACAGAAGTTCTTTCGAAAGAGGAGGCAAAGCTCTTGGCTCGTCTTCAGAATATGCGCAAGACTGGCGACTACGATGATTTCATTGAATGGTATCAGGAAGATGTAGAGCCGTTGTTTGAGAAAGTCGAAGAATACATAAACAAGATAAAAACACTAGTTGAACCAAAATAATCGATAATAGAAAAGACATAAACTCAAAAGGCATATTATAATCAGATAGCACTTGTTGCTGTCCTTGAATCCCAAATTTTCCACTAGTCCTCGATTGCGGGGGCAACATTCCAAGGACAAGTTACAAATGCCGTACATGGTACGGCGTGGAATACTTGTTAGGAATGTGGGGCGTGGAAACCCTGGGATTCAAGCAAGGAATTGATTCCACGCTTTTTCTGTGTGCTTTGAAATGAATGAAACAATTTAAAATCTATAGTCATGAATACTCTTATAACTTTAGCGTACGTTTTTTTGATTGTTGTCATTGCTGCATTGGCATTGATAATAATTGGCATCATCAAAACAAGAAAATGTAAGATCTTGGATGTAATCGGAATAGTTTTGTCAATGGGTTTAATAACCTTAATTGCAACTATTATTTATTTTAACCCCAAGCGTTCTATTGTAGATTTTGTCAAGCCGATAATTACAGTGAATGGCGTTGATTGGAGTTTTAAGACAAATCCACAAGTCTGCCATGAAGAACAAGATGGTAGGAAAAGACTAATCGTAATGTGTCCAGCTTGGATAGAAGATAATGTTCAAGTTTGCTTGAGTTATCAAGAACAAACCGATTCTCGTGGATACAAGTTTTGTGAATATGCAATTCGCCTTGCATTTCCCCAAACTACAAGAACAATAAACAAACCGACATCGTCTAAGTGGTATGATAAAATGTATGTCAGATTAGACAATGGGAAAAGAATGGAGTCTTCAGTTATGACCTCGTTTAATGAAAACATTGGCTATTACTCTTTCAAAACTACAGATTTTAAAAGAATGGCAGAAAAAGGAATCATTTCAATTTCATATAGGTCTCCTAACGGCTTGGGTTTGTGGAAAAGGATGGGTGATGAAGGTATGATAGCTATTAATGAGCAGATGATTGTTTTGTTGAACTATATGGATGGTGTAAAAAATGATGCCAGTCTAAGCCATAGTGAAAAGGAGGATCAAAATAATAAGAATCATGAACAATCTGTCAATTTTGAGAATCAGATTGTCGTCATTGACGGGTCAGAATTGAGGCTTCGCCTTGGCCCTTCAACAAGTTATGAAACTTTGAAATGGGGAGATGGATCTAACCGTCATCCAGAAGTTGGAGGAAAATTTAGGCTTTTGGATGAGTCGGGCGATTTCTACAAGATTGACTTTAAAGGGAATGAAGTGTGGGTGTCGAAACAGTTTACACACATTGAGAACCAGAATGAAAAAGAGTTCATTTCGAATGATTTGTATGACAAGAACCAAATCTCAGAACGGGCTAAAGTCTTGATTGATTATTTTCATTATTATAATCTTCGGGGAGGCATAGAATCTGCCTTCTCAAAGGAGTATTGCAGGTTATACAGGCATGCACATGATATACCAAGTGATAATCCACAAGGAATTGGAAGTGAGGAAATTATTCAATATGCTATGTCGGTTGGCTCTTTTAATGGAGATGATATGTGTGAAAGTCATCCCAAGACCATTCAATCTGTAAAGTTGATTGATGATAAAACCGCCGAAGTGAAGATGAATTATTTCCATGAGGACCATGAGATGATTTTGGTTTTGGAGAATGGAAAATGGATGGTTGACGATTTGAACGGTTCAAAGAAGAAAGCGAGAGAATATATCAAGGAGCAACGAGCCTATTTTAAATCACAAAAGTGGGAGGATTATTTACAAATATGGCTGATAGAAGGGGACAATCGTTATTCTGATGAGGAATTAAAAGCTATAATTGCTAAATGTAGAAAAGAGGTTGAAGATTATTTCAAAAAACATCCAGAATAACACATTTGAGTTGACCTCCGCATGCATGTTTTCGTTCGTTTGCAAAAAAATCCCTATCTTTGCCGCCGATTTGAAAACGAGAAATTTTATTTTATGACCAAACCATTGAAAATCGTGGTGCTTGCCAAGCAGGTGCCCGATACTAGAAATGTGGGCAAAGACGCCATGACGCCGGAAGGCACCGTCAACCGCGCCGCCCTGCCCGCCATCTTCAACCCCGAAGACCTGAATGCCCTTGAACAGGCCCTACGCCTCAAGGAGCAGAATCCAGGCAGCACCGTCGGCGTGCTCACCATGGGCCCGCCGCGCGCCGGTGAGATCATCCGCCAAGGCCTCTTCCGTGGAGCCGACACGGGCTGGCTGCTCACCGACCGCCTCTTCGCAGGCGCCGACACCCTCGCCACTTCGTATGCCCTCGCCACCGCCATCAAGAAGATTGGCGATGTCGACATCGTCATCGGAGGCCGTCAGGCCATCGACGGCGACACCGCCCAGGTGGGTCCTCAAGTGGCACAGAAACTGGGTCTCAACCAAGTGACATACGCCGAGGAAATCCTCAAGATCGAGAACAACATCGCCACTATCCGCCGTCATATCGACGGTGGCGTGGAGACCGTGGAAGTGCCGCTGCCTTGCGTGATTACCGTCAACGGCAGCGCGGCTCCCTGCCGTCCCTGCAACGCCAAGTTGGTGATGAAATACAAGTATGCCTCATGCCCGCTGGAGCGTCAGCCCGAGGATCCTCGCGCCGACCTCTATGCCAGCCGCGACTACCTCAACCTCAACCAGTGGAGCGTGGCCGATGTGGATGGCGACCCCAACCAGTGCGGCCTCTCGGGTAGTCCCACTAAGGTGAAAACCGTGCAGAACATCGTCTTCCAGGCCAAGGAGAGCAAGACTCTCACCGCCAGCGATGCCGATGTAGAAAGCTTGATTAAGGAATTATTAGAGGAGAAGATTATCGGTTAAATTTATAGAAAGGGTTTAATATGAGATTGATAGATAGAATCATTGCTTGGTGTAAGGAACATCCTTTCCTCGCGTTGTTGATATTTTTCTCGTTATGGAACAACCATCGTGATTGATTTCGTATTAGGCCAATGTGAAATAGCGTATGAATAATGTTTTTGTATATTGTGAGACCGAAGGCACTGTAGTGGCCGAAGTGTCTCAGGAGTTGCTCACCAAAGGGCGTAAACTGGCCGACCAGCTGGGCGTGGAATTGCATGCCGTCGTGGCTGGCACTGGCATCAAAGGCAAGGTGGAAGACCAAATCCTGCCTTACGGCGTGGATAAGCTGTTCGCCTTCGACGGCGAGGGCTTGTTCCCCTACACCTCTGCACCCCACACCGATATCCTCGTCAACCTCTTCAAGGAGGAACAACCGCAGATTTGCCTGATGGGTGCCACCGTCATCGGTCGCGACCTCGGTCCGCGCGTCAGCTCTTCGCTGACCAGCGGCCTCACCGCCGACTGCACCCAACTCGAAATCGGTGACTTCGACGACATCAAGACGAAGAAGCACTACGACAACCTGCTCTATCAGATCCGTCCCGCTTTCGGTGGCAACATCGTGGCGACCATCGTCAACCCCGACCACCGTCCGCAGATGGCTACCGTCCGCTCGGGCGTGATGCAGAAAGCCATCTACGAAGGCAAAGCCAAGAACGAAGTCGTCTATCCCGAGGTGAGCAAGTATGTCTCGCCCGAGGCTTATGTCGTGAAGGTCCTCGACCACCATGTGGAGGCAGCCAAGCACAACCTGAAAGGCTCGCCCATCGTGGTGGCCGGCGGTTACGGCATGGGCTCGAAGGAAGGCTTCGATATGCTGTTTGAACTCGCCAAGGTGCTCCACGGCGAAGTCGGTGCCTCGCGTGCCGCTGTCGATGCGGGTTTCTGCGACACCGACCGCCAAATTGGTCAGACGGGCGTCACCGTGCACCCGAAAGTGTATATCGCTTGCGGTATCAGCGGTCAGATCCAGCACATCGCCGGTATGCAGGACTCCAAGATTATCATCTCGGTGAACAGCGACCCCGATGCACCTATTAATAAGATTGCTGACTATGTGATTGTTGGAACGGTTGAAGAAGTCGTCCCGAAGCTGATCAAGTATTACAAGCAAAACAGTAAATAATATGGTAATTGTTGCTATTGTCCTCTGTGTAATTGCTGTGGTATTATCTGCATTCCAGATTTTAGGGGTGATAGATTTTATCAATATGAAAGGAAAAAAGAAGGACAAATCCGAGAACAACAATCCACAAAAATAGAACAAAATGGCAAATTATTATAACGACAACCCGAACCTGCAATTCTACCTCGACCATCCGCTGATGAAGCGCATCGTCGAGCTGAAGGAACGCAATTTCGCAGATAAGGACAACTTCGATTATGCTCCCGTCGATTACGAAGACGCGATGGAGAACTACCGCCGCGTGCTCGACATCACGGGCGACATCACCGCCAATATCATCGAACCCAACTCCGAGAGCGTCGACCTCGAAGGTCCGCATTTGGAGAATGGCCGCATGATTTATGCCTCCAAGACCGTGGAGAACCTCGATGCCTGCACCAAGGGCGGCCTTTGGGGCGTTTCCATGCCGCGCCGTTACGGTGGCTTGAACCTGCCCATCACCGTCTTCTCCATGCTGAGCGAGATGGTGGCCAGCGCCGATGCCGGCTTCCAGAACATCTGGTCGCTGCAGTCGTGCATCGACACCTTGTATGAATTCGGCAACGAGGAGCAGCGCATGAAGTACATTCCGCGCGTTTGCGCCGGCGAGACCATGTCGATGGACCTCACCGAGCCCGATGCCGGTTCCGACCTGCAGAGCGTCATGCTGAAGGCTACATATAGTGAAAAGGATGGCTGCTATCTGCTCAATGGCGTGAAGCGTTTCATCACCAATGGCGACTCCAACATCCACCTTGTGCTGGCCCGTTCCGAGGAAGGCACCAAGGACGGTCGCGGCCTGTCGATGTTCATCTACGACAAGCGTCAGGGCGGCGTCAATGTGCGCCACATCGAGCACAAGCTCGGTATTCACGGCTCCCCGACTTGCGAGTTGACTTACAAGAACGCCAAGGCTGAACTCTGCGGTGAGACCCGTCTGGGCCTTATCAAGTACGTCATGGCCCTGATGAACAGCGCCCGTTTGGGTATCGCTGCCCAGTCCGTCGGTCTGGGACAGGAGGCTTACAACGAGGCTTTGAAGTATGCCAGTGAGCGTCAGCAGTTCCATAAGAAAATCATCGAATTCCCGGCAGTTTACGACATGCTTTCGCGCATGAAGGCCAAGATTGACGCAGGTCGTTCGCTGCTCTACATGACTGCCCGTTATGTCGATATCTACAAGTGCCTTGAGGACATCCAGCGCGAGCGTCCGCTGACGCCCGAGGAGCGTGCAGAGTGCAAGAAGTACTCTCGTCTCGCCGATGCCTTCACGCCTTTGGCCAAGGGCATGAACTCCGAGTATGCCAACCAGAACGCCTACGATGCCATCAGCATCCACGGTGGTTCGGGCTTCATCATGGAGTACAAGTGCCAGCGCCTCTACCGCGACGCCCGTATCTTCTCCATCTACGAAGGCACGACGCAGCTGCAGGTGGTGGCCGCCATCCGTTACATCACCAACGGCACCTACCTCACCATCATGAAGGAAATGCTCGAAAACGAGGTCTCCGAGGATTTGAAGCCCTTGCAGAACACGGTGCGCACCCTCGTGGAACTCTACGAGCAGAGCATCAACTACGTGAAGGGCGCCAACAACCAGGAGGTTCAGGACTTCTTGGCCCGTCGTCTCTACGACATGACTGGCGACATCATGATGTCGCTGCTCATCCTCGACGACGCCACCCACGCCCCGCACCTCTTCACCCAGTCGGCCAACGTCTACGTCCACGCCGCCGAGGAAGACGTCATCGGCAAGAGCGTCTACGTGAAGAACTTCATCGAGGAAGACTTGGTGAACTTCAGGGCGAAGGCGAAGGAAGAGGCTGAGTAATCAATCCTCGGATTGCATATTGAAAAAAAGCCCTGGTGTTTTGGAGAATGTCAGGGCTTTTTGTTGTTTGTTTTGGAATCCATCAATGGACTACTGAAATAATCGGCTCACCTAAGGCTGCTGAAATCTTCGCTAATGTGGATAGTGTAAAATTATGACCGCCGCCAATCCAATGCGACACAGCAGCCTCCGAAGTGCCTACCAATTTGGCAAACTCCTTCTGCGACAAACCTTTACGGTGCAAAGAGGCATCGATATGGTCGGCAATGTCGTATGACCATTCCACCTGCTGCTTGATGGCTTTAGGCGTTTCGTCAAGAACTTGCTGAAAGAGTTGCTCGGTTTCTGTTGAGTGTTTCATAGGTCAAATATTTGGTCGTCAATGCCCTCGATTTCTGTCTCTTCGATGCGGATGGTGCCTTTTTGTTCGGCAAGTCGCAGAATATCATCTAGTTTTTGAAGTGTGATGACATATCCGTTGAGTTCGGGGTCTTCATCGTATGTCTTTGTGGTCTTCTGCCCGCCATTGCCGACAATCAGAACACTGTCAGATAGCCGTAAACAATAAAGTCTTAACTTGCTGGTTTGTAAAGGTAATGCCGCAACCCTATCGCTATATTTCCCCTCGGGGCGGAAATATCTCTCCAAAAATCCTACTGCATTCATCATGCGTTGAATGGCGTTCAAAATCTTTTGGAGGTCGGGTTGAAGTGTCGCGTTCTCATTGCCTTTGATGATGAACTTTTGAAACTCCGTATAACTCTCACCCTCAAAGCAAATGGTGAAAAGCCCCGCTTTCTCTGTCTGTCTAACGGATTGAATGGTTGCCTTTGTCATAGTCTAAACTGTTTATGCAGCAAAGGTACAAACTTTTTTGAAATAATTATCATTTGAGATAATTTTTATTGTATGGTTGATGTCATCGGCAAGAGCGTCTATGTGAAGAACTTCATCGAGGAAGACTTGGTGAACTTCAGGGCAAAGGCGAAGGAAGTGGCTGAGTAATCAGGCTTTTATTCTAAATGAAAAGTGCGCTTTATTTCTTAAAGCGTACTTTTTTTGTGGTCATTGCTGGTAATTTTACATTTTAAAATGTAAGAATAATGATAATTTTTACATATTAAAATGTAAAAACATGTAAATATTTACATCTTGAAATATAAATAAGTGATATTAATTTGCATATTAAAATGTAAATTTGTATTTTTGCACGGTCAATCAATAATAAAAAAACGATGGAAACCATAGAATTACAGCCTCTTATTGACAACTATCACCGTAAGATTGCAAAAATAAGCCTTCGGTTCAAACGTTATCTATATGCTCAAATCAATTGGAATGCAAGAATTATCGCTATCAAAGGGGCGCGTGGTGTCGGTAAGACAACTATGCTATTACAACATATTCTAGAGCATTACCAAGATATTGATCAGACGCTTTATGCTTCGCTTGATGACCTTTGGTTTACTACCCATTCATTGCTCGAACTTGTGGATTGGGCTGACCGTCATGGCATTTCCCGTCTTTACCTTGACGAGGTCCATCGTTACGACAATTGGTCTCAAACACTAAAAAACATCTATGACAATTATCCCGACATGAGCATTGTCTATACCAGCAGCTCCATCTTGATGATGGACAATGCCAAAGTCGACCTGTCGCGCCGTCAAACCATATACATGCTCCATGGCCTTTCTTTTCGTGAGTTCCTAAATTTTGAAGGTGTGCTTGACATAGAACCTATCCCGCTTAAAGACCTTTTGCAGCACCATGTCCGTCATGCCATGAAGATAGTTCAAGAGATTAAGGTGACACCTTTGTTTGAAGATTATCTGGCTCATGGTTACTATCCTTTCTATCGCGAATCCGTTGAGGACTTTTTTGGCCGATTGCGCCAAACGGTCTCTGTGGTCATCGATACCGATTTGCCTGCCGTGGAAAACGTGTCGTTCGACACCATTCAGAAGACCAAGAAATTGCTCATGATCATCAGTGAGCGCGTACCGTTTGAGCCAAACATGTCAGAGTTATGGAAACAATTATCCACCAACAATGATTTGGGATTGCGTATGCTTTATGCACTTGACAAGGCACAAATATTGGCGTTGTTGATTAATCAGACAAAGAGCTATAAATATCTCTGCAAACCCGAAAAGATATTCTTAAACAACGCGAACTTGATGCACGTCCTTTGTCCTCAAGTTGACAAAGGCAATGAGAGAGAAACATTTTTCTATAGTCAGATGCGTGTCGCTAATGAAGTCAAGTTTCCAAAGCAAGGTGATTTCCTCATCAATGACAAGTACCTGTTCGAGGTTGGTGGCAAGAAAAAGAACTTCGACCAGATAGCGGATGTAGCTAACAGTTTCCTCGCTGTTGATGACACAGAAGTGGGTTATGGCAACCGCATTCCTTTGTGGATGTTTGGGATGGTTTATTAAGATTATCGGCAAGAGCGTTTACGTGAAGAACTACATCGAGGAAGACCTGGTGAACTTCAGGGCGAAGGCGAAGGAAGATCTAGATTGATTGACTTTAGTCCTGTTGAATTATAAACGGTATGCCTCGAATGAGGTGTACCGTTTTTTATTAATCCTAGGAATTATTATTGTTGCTGACCAGCAGGCGGACTTGGCTTACCATTATTGTGGGATAACTTCGTACCAAGCAGGTAGCAGGTCCGGAAGATATTCGATAGTCTTTCATTACAGCTTTGATATTATTCCGATAATTTATCGGACAACTATCGGAGAACTATCGAACAACTAACGAAGGAATATCGGACTTGTTCCCTGTCTGATAGGAGGCTGCTCCTTGCTATCTAGGGGACGAACCGATGGCAAAGATACATGTTATTTGGGATATGGTTTTAAGTGAACGAGGATTGAGGGGGATAAACGCAGTGAAGTCAAGCGGTGAGCTGTAGTTATTCTTCATTATTAGGTCCGTGCCGCTGAGGAAGACGTCATCGGCAAGAGCGTCTACGTGAAGAACTTCATCGAGGAAGACTTGGTGAATTTTAGGGCGAAAGCTAAGGAAGTGGCTGAATAATTCTTCAAGTTATTGAAAACAAAGCCCTGGCGTTTTTGAAATGTCAGGGCTTTTTGTATCAAGTATGGTCTTTTTTGTCTTTCTTAGACTTTAAATTATGGGAATAGAACTTCTTTTATTTTTATTTTGATTGTGTATTATTATTTGTTGTTCCCAACACTTGAACATCCAATGTGTCTACTCCATGCTTTAATATATACCTTTTCATCAGCGCCGTATTATACACATTAACCGAATCATGGCTGGTTACGTAGCTGTTTTCTCTTATGTATCCATCCATTCCAAATAATTTACGCTCTAGTTCATCATAAGGTACATAATCTAGACACCCATTCTGTATAGCGTATGCTTTCGTTATCTTGTTGATAAATAGATTGTTTTTTATCCAACTAAAAGGATGCAAAACCACAAGATAATCCCTCGCTCTGCTAATGGCTACATTATAGATGTATTGTTTATTAAGCAAACATTTATCTTTCAACTTGCTATTATTACTAATGCCATAACTATTAGGATTGCACACAAAAAACACGATATCACATTCTCCACCTTGGAAACCATGAACTGTATCTGAGACGATTTTTAAATGCGGTGAAAAGTTATACGATGTGACCAACTTGTCCATGAGTATTGCTTGCGCTTTGTATGGTGCAATCAATCCAATGTTCCATTCTTGTTTCTGCTCTTTATTATTTTCCATATCAAACCGCTTCAAAAACTCCATTACCAAAATGGCAGAATAGAAGTGGTAGCTACTTCCATGTAATTTATACACTTTATAGGTGTCAACAGTTTTCACCAAAGGCAAATCCACAAATGTAACTGCTGACTGTAAAATTGATTGGAACGCTGTAGGCAATGCTTTATCTGGTTTATCTTCTCTATTATGGTTAAGTAACGAAGAATACGACAAGTCACTGTAAAGTTGGCCAATAGCAGGGACGCTACGATGTTGGGTGTCAAGGTTTTCAATGCTATCAATAAAACGTATTTGTTTTTGTGTATTATCAAAACTCGAAATGCCCATCATTGTATAAATATTCTCATCTTGTACTTCAAAGTGTTCCAAATCTTCGTCATTTATCTCAACAATAGGAGGTATTTGCATTGGGTCGCCAGCAACAATAAACTTTACTCTAGGGTTTGATTTATAAATAGCCATAATTGCAAATACTATATAATGCAAGCCTATCATTGAAGATTCGTCAAATACAACATAATCCCACGGATATTGAAACAACTTGCAGCTATTCATATCGTCGCCTCCTTGAAGTTCAAAATAAGGTAACCTATGGATTGTTGAAGCTACTACAGGGATTTGGTCTACTTCACTGACAGATAAATTGTCGAAATAGATTCCACCCATATCTTGAAGTTCTATATCTGTAGCTTTACTTAATCGGACGACACTCACATATATTTCATTGGAACGCACTTTCTTGCATACTTCATCCGCTGCTTTATTTGTGGGCGTAAGAACCAAAATATGGGCTTTGTTACATTTTGTAATAGACTCAATCTTTTTCCCTATTGTCCAGGTCTTTCCAGTGCCAGGAGGCCCATATATGTACTGAATTGAAGGTAAAGCATCACTAATATCATCCCATCTGTCAATAATGCTACTATTAACAAAAGCATTTTGCAAACGACCAATCAAATCAATTACTGGAGTATATTGAAATTCTACTCGCCGTACTCTTTTCATCTTTTCCAATACCATCTCTGAAACAGCACTGTCTGTAAGAATCTGAACCTTTTGCCCTATTCTTGAAACGCCTTCTATCTTGATTTCATCCGAAGCTGTATCGTCGTCATACCACAGCCTAATCATTGCTCCTTCAGATTCCGAAATGTCTTCTGGAATAAACCTATTCGCACCATCCAAAATAAAGAAACGATTACTTCTCTTTTCCGCCTCAATAGAAGAAAACGAGACAGAAGAACGCTTATCTGGCGAAAGCCTTTCGGAATAAGTTGACATCAATGCAATATAATTCAAGAACCATTCATAAGAATACTTTTTACTTTTATTAATGCCTTCTACTAATTCTTTTCGGTTACATTTAAGTTTCGTTTCTTCATCTAACCTTTTTCTTATTTCTTCTTCAATTTTTTCAGGGTCATAATCATAAGAAGGTGTTTGCTCTTCGTCTTCTACTTCATTATATATTGGTTCATTTCCTTCTGGACTGTTAGCAAGTTCTTTTCTCTTCACTTCGTACTCCTTGTTTAGTTTTGGTTCACCTTTTTCGCCAAAATATTCGCCTGCATTTTTCTCCTTTGCAGCTTCCATTAGAATCCTGCTAATCACTTCATCTGTAAGCACCATTCTTGCATGCTTCAACGCTTCCGTCACCGACATTTGTTCGCTCTTAAAATGCAGCAGTTTGCATAACGTTAGTGCTGCTTCTGATTTTATGTCATATTGTTCGTCTAAATCTCCAACAAATATCTGTATCGGCGCAAATAACTCACAAGTTTTTGAATACAGCCAGGCTTTATTTTGGAGCATCCACAACAAATATGAGACAAAGTAATCTTTTTTGTGCTTACCCATTAATCCCATAGGGTCTAAGCTTATTTCATAAACCGCAGAATTCCAAATTTCTATTGAAATGGCTTTAGTCATTTCAATCAAATTTTCTTCAAACAAAGGATAATAATAGTCTATAATATTACGGCTGTTTGGCGTAATACCGTTTTTCTCTTTGATTTCTTTCAAATACTGTTCTTCACCATAATTTGCCAACTTCCACGTCGATTTCTTTGCAATATATTTCCTTACTCCTAGTTTTTGCAAAAAATCCTCTACATTTTTTCTACCCTCTTCTTCAAAAACATCTTCATAGTCATCTTCTTCCATAAACCATATGTAATTCTTGCTATTTCTAAAATAGGCAGCCAGCCCATCGGAATAGAAATAGATCTCGTCAGCTTTTACTCTATATGTTTTATCCTCTGCATAAGGATATTTTCTCGCAATAATAAAGTTTAAACTTCTAATCAAATCAAGAAAGGCTAATTGTTCTTCATTACCACATTGTTTATAATATTGATAGAACTTTTTAAAATGAGGTTTTGTGTTTATCCCTCCACTTTTCGAATATTGAGGCAAAATATCATTATAAATCTCATCTCTAAGTTCTGGTTTGCAGATTCCGAAAGCTTTAATAAACTCAAAGGATGTATCATTTTCAAGCAATTCATCCAGTATGGTAGTCAGTGTTGAACCCTCAATGGTATCTACAAAGAGAATTTTTTCAAACCTTTTACTAGAAAAGTCGTATTTATATGCAGCAACAGCATTTCTGTTTTGATCAAGAAAAATCGGCTTTGTTTTGACATCCTTCCATGTTGATTCTGCTTTTTGCAGATATTTATACAATAAATGAAACCATTCTATTGGTTGAGCTTTAATGAACTCGGGGGTAAACCTTGCAAATATTGTGCTTTCCTCTAATCTGTGCTTTTGGTTGTTATCATCCTTAATGATATTATCAAGATAAGCTGCCAATGGCTTGTAGTTATTTGCCAAAGCCTTGTAATTATTCTTAACAAATACCCATTCGGCTTTTTCATCTTTTGTAAGGCTTTTCAACTGTTCTTTAGGGAAAAATTCTGGAATTGAGGCTGAACTTGGCCAATAAGCATGCTCAGCAGTAACATACCCACCACCCAAACAAGGAATTATTTGTTGGGTTTTAAATGCATTCAAAAAACGATTATAAAACGGATATTGAAACCAATCATAAGTGTATGTATAAGGTATAATATCGAAAACATCGTCATGTATTAAATTCAACTCGCACAAGTTAATCAAACTATCAGCAGCCAATGAAGCTAATAAGTCAACAAGATAACTATTCCATTTATTGTTTGGGAAGCCTTCTCTATTATTTATTAATTTGAAAGGTGCGTGAACAATAAAACTAAGGCCACTTGCTTTTGTGGTAGGAAAATAGCAAAACACTGGCACTGTAACAGGTTCAATGGTGTTTTTTCTATCATTTAAACAAAAACCTACACTATATTCCAGTCCTGTTTCTGATTCTTTACGTGTAAATAAAATCAAATTCTGAATTCTATGTGAAGAAATAGCACTGGAAGTAAATACTGTTTTTATACTCTTTGCACTTCCCTTAAATTGAGGTATTATCTTTTCTTTTTGTGAATAGGTTCCAGTAATGCCTTCAATTGTCCAATAAATCTTTTGCAAATAATTTAGGAATAATAATGGGAATTGTAATGTTTGAAGTTTCTCTGCAATATCCTCATAAGAGGCTTCTGGACTATTATCATCACTGTTAAAAGGAAAATAAAAAAGAGTTTCTCCTTGTTTTCTTTTACTATCGTCTTTATCAAGCAGAACAGGAATAATTAAGTTCCTTATATAAAACGAAAAACAGTCATCATAAACATGTGGCGTCTTAGTGTATTGAAACACCGCCTTAAAACCTATACCAAATTTTCCAATTTTATATTCTTGACTGCCGTCTCTTCCCTTAGTAGAATTACCTATTGCGACAATGGCATTAACATGACCATTTGGTCCCCTATATTTTTTATCGTTTTCCAGTTGAGGCGAAATAATGGAAAAATGTTCACTACCGTTATGCCAAAAACGAAGTCCATTTTTATTCAATTCAAAATGTGCCTCAGTCGCTTTAGTATCGTCTGCGTTCTGCAAAAGTTCATGAATAAAATGTGCCTTTTCAGAGTACTTTTGCACCACCAAATCTTCTATGGCACTCATGCTCTGCTTTTCCATCAACCTATAACTATCTTCTCTATCTTTTATTAGTTCTTCAAAATAGATTCTTTCCTGTTTGTTCATACTTCTTTGTTTTATTGTTGGTTATTCATTTGAACCTCGCATGGCATTTTTGCTTTTCGCAACAAACCATCCGCCCCAATTGCAAAGCTTTTCTTGCCCATATCCATAAGCAATGGCCCGATTCGTTCATTGCTTCTTACCCTTCGTGTTTTTCTTCACCATTTTGACTGTCTCTTTCACGGTTTCCAAATACGCCTCTTCCACGGGTGAGAGCGTGTTATTTTGGTATTTGCGGTATTCGTTGGTGGCTTTTTCCAAAGCTTGCGCATGGCTTACAGAACCTGCGCCTTCAAGCAAAGGACGGTTGCCTGAGGTGAGCACGGAATCCAATTGGCGGATATAGTCACTCATATACATAGGCTTGTGCTCCAACGCGTTGATTTCTGCCAAATCGAAATAACCCGAAACGAGATTGTTCAGAATCTTCAACTCATTTTCACTCAAATAGTTTTTGGCAATACCAATATCTTTCAGTGCAGGAAGTTCGCCCGAAAATGATGTCAATCCCATAAATGGTTTGTCGGCATCGGCACG
Source organism: uncultured Bacteroidales bacterium (assembly GCA_946408345.1). GTDB lineage: Bacteria > Bacteroidota > Bacteroidia > Bacteroidales > F082 > Limimorpha. The sequence goes on from CAMJRR010000029.1 coordinate 16,833, forward strand.
CTCGTAGATGACTTCAGCAGCGGTGTGTCCGTGTGCTGCATAATGCAGTTTGTTCTGAACGACCTTGAAAAAATGGATAGACTCGTCACTTTTGGGATCGTAATCCACACTGGTGGCGTAGAGGTCAAGCACTTGGCGGTACAACACTTTTTCCGATGAACGGATGTCGCGGATGCGGTCAAGTAGTTCTTTCCAATAGTTGCCGCCACCATTGCCTTTCAGCCGCTCGTCATCCATTGTGAATCCCTTAATCATATACTCTTTCAAGCGCTGCGTGGCCCAGATGCGGAAACGGGTGGCAATGGCAGATTTGATGCGGTAGCCAAGCGATATAATCATGTCGAGGTTGTAATAGGTGACCTCGTAGTTTTTGCCATCATCGGCAGTTGTTCGGAATTTCCGAACAACTGATTTTTCATCCAATTCTCCTTCTGCAAAAATATGCTTGATATGTTCGCTGATATTCGATTTGCTGGATTGGTAAAGCATGACCAACTGTTGCTGATTTAGCCATACAGTATCATTGTCCAATTTTACATTGATCTTCGTCAAACCGTCTTCGGTCTGGTAGATGATGATATCGCCAGTGTTTCCTATTTTTTGTTCCTTATTATTGTCCATAACTTTCGAATGTAAAGATACAAATTATTGGCAATAACCAAATAAATTGCCAAAAATTTGAAATCTGATCTTCTAATGTTTTGTTGATGGATAATGAAAGCATTAGATGATATTTTCCGCAAAATTACGAAAAACTATCACATCTTCACCACTTTCCTGTTCACAATCCCTTTCTCTGACTCCATCCTAACCAAATAAACGCCTCTTTCTAAATTATCTAAGCTGCACTCCTTTCCATTGACTTCAAAAGCCTTCGCCAAACGACCATCAACAGAATAAACCGAAACCTGTTTCAAGCCTTCGCAAACGATGGTGAAACGCTCATTTGATGGGTTTGGGAAGATTGTGGTCTCAATGCTTTGCTCGTATACGGCATCATAGTCCACGGCATTTACGGCAGCCAAAGCATCCAAAAGGCCTGAGCCGAAGTCGTTGCTCTTGTGTTCAGTGAGTTTAACAGCAGTGCGCTCAAGAATCTCGTCGATTTGTGCGGGCGTGAGTTCGTGGTTTTTGGAGAGCATCAAGGCGATGGTACCAGCCACCAAGGGTGTGGCCATCGAAGTGCCGTCCATCAAGGTGTAGCCGTCGGTGGTGTTGAAATCCAATGACTTGATTTGTACACCTGGAGCACAAATGTCGGGACGAATGAGGCCAATCTCGGTCGTGCTGCCCGCCGTATAGGGATAGTCGTTGTATGCAGTCACATCAGTCCATTGCGAAGGACCTTCGGATGAGAACGAGGCGATGGTGTTGTCATAATTCACTGCGCCAACACAAATCACGCAACTTGTTCCGCCTGCATTAACCAACTGGTCTTCGTGCAGATGTGGCGGCGGACAGTCGCCCGGAGTATAGATGTTGTTCGGCACGGGCACCATAAACTGCATTTGTCGGATGTTGCCTGCACAGGCTGCCACCACCACGCCTGCTGCCAAAGTGTTGTCGCAGGCCTGGCGCGTCATCAGTTTCTGTGCAGCATTGGGTTGGGGTCGGCCCAACGACATGTTCATCACATCGGCACCATGCTCCAAAGCGAACTGCATGGCGGCCACCCAATGGGTTTCTTCACCAACACCATCGCTGTTGAAGGTTTTCAAAGCCATGATGGTGGCCTCTGGAGCGATGCCCGTCTGTGAACCAGAAGCTCCTGTGCCACAAATGGTTCCAGCTACATGCGTGCCGTGTCCCCAATCATCGGAAGGGTCGTTGTCGTGGTAGTAGAAGTCGTAGCCGTGATGGGGATATTCCGCGCCTCCATCCCAAAGTCGACCGGCCAAGTCGGCATGGTCGAGGCGGATGCCTGTGTCAATGACAGCAATCAAAACACCTGTGCCCGTGTAGCCTTGTTCCCACACCTGTGGTGCATTGACTTGCAGCAGGTTTTGGGTGATTTCGCGTCCATTGCCTCTCGGGGCAGGCGTGGCCTCGTTTTCAATAATCCATTGGGTTTCTTGGCAGTGGTAAATCGTCATGATGTCGCGGTGCCGCGCCAAGTCGTTGATGGCTGCTTTGTTGGCCTTGCAACTGACGCAATTCACAAGCCAAAACTGTTGAATTTCGTCCACCATGCTGTTGCGCTCCATCTCGTTCAAAAGTCCAATCAATTCATATTGAGTGGTTTCGGCCTGTCGCTTCAAGGTCTCAATAACAAATTGTCGTTGTTCCTGTCTAGAGTCGAAATACTCAGCCTCACGAAGTAAAGCCATTGCATCGGATTGTTCCGAAAGGAGGATGACAACCTTTGTTTTCTCTTCATTGCCAATGCGTTGCATCTCCGCTTCAAGCTCGGGGTCAATGACGGGCTGTGCGACAAGACTAGCGAGGCTGAGAAAAATCACGGTGAAAATAAAGATAAGTCTTTTCATTATCCAAGTTTAACTTATTCAAGTTTAATTATTAGGCGCAAAAAATAACTAAATAGTAACACTTGAGCAATATTTTGACAAAACAACGGTGCACCTTGAAAGGCACACCGTCATCATAAGGCTCTGTGCGACCGAAATCACTCCAAATGCGTAAACTTCTTCGATACCCAGAGCGCATGGCCGTGAAAGTCGATCAGGTAAAAGTCGCCATCTTCGCCGAGGTATAAAAACCTTTCGCCCACTTTGGGATGACGGTTGCTGCCGTCGCCCCATTTGAAGGTGTCGGCACTCGTCGATGGCTCTAACCGCAAGCGTAACTCTGATCCATCGATGACAACATAGACATCTTCTTCATATCCTCCTTCCTCGAACCATTCATCATCAGGTATCAAATACCTTTCTGCCGAATATTCATATTCAGGGTAGTATGCCTTGAAAATGGTGCTAAGTCCTTGGTAGAAAGGATCAATGGTGCCATCGCTCCAGCGGCGTGCCCAAAAATGGAGGAAACGATAACTGATGTTGGAAAAGACATAGCTGTCGTCATCGAGCTTCAAGCGATTCAAATAGAAACCAGCATCATAATCATCAAATTCCAAGCCTTTTGTTTCAACGGATGTGCTGAAAATCCTTTCACGTTCTTCTTGGCTGTAGGTGCCGTCATAAAGCGCGTCATGAATCACCATCATAATATGCATCTGACGGTATAAGTAGTTGTCAATGAGAGGTTTGCTTATCTTTACAAACTTTTTGTCGGATACCACGCTTTGTGCGAGACCAGCAAGATATTCGATGGCCTCTGGATTATAATGTCCGAAAGTAGTCTCATTATTAAGGTCCCATTGACCGTCATGATGTGGCCCAGACACATAAAGTGGACAAGGAAGCATTCCCTGCAACTCATTTAAGGATATAAGGGAGGCCAAATGGCTTCCCGTGACGCGGATGCCACATTCCGGCCAATAGTCATACTCGTTAACTAAGGTGTGACGGGTCTTGTCTAGGTTCATGGCAGCGTCCTTGAAACGCTGTGCATTATTGTCGCCACCACTCATAAAGGCGCTGAATACTAAAACTGATGCGAAGACCACAATGGCCATTCCCATTTTTGAAAAGATAGATAGTTTTTTCATGATAATGAGGTTTTGAATGCCTCAAAAATACAACTTTTTTTTGTCAGCTATGCGGTTGTGGTAAGAAATCTTTTTCCTTGCCAAGTGTTCCGTTCTTCCATCCTTTTTTCTATGCGTGAGAGCACCTCATCATACCGCAGTTTCATCCAGGGTTCAGAAATGAGATAGCATGGTGGCACCTCTCCAGCAAAACGCTCAATGACAATGTCAGGGTTGAGCCGTTCGGCAAAGTCGATGACAAAATCAATGTATTCCTCAAGGTCAAAAAGATGGAAATGCTCGGGGTGCTCAAGATATTCCTCAGCCATCGTGGTACCTTTGAAGATTTGCAGTTGGTGGAACTTGACGGTGGTCAAAGGCAGTTGTGAGATGATGTCGGCGGCATCGAGCATCATAGCTTTGGTTTCTCCAGGCAGGCCGAAAATGAAATGGGCCCCACAAGGAATGCCGTATTCGGAAGTCATGCGGATGGCGCGTTCTGCCGTGGCGAAGTCGTGTCCTCGGTTGACGCGCTTCAAAGTCTCATCATAGACACTTTCCACGCCGTATTCCAACATGACATAATGCGTTTTGTGTATCTCATTGAGGTATTGTAATAAAGCTTCATCAACCAAATCCGGTCTTGTCCCAATAACAATACCGACAATCTGTGGTTTGGAAGGCATGTCATTCCTAGCGATGGATAGTGCGGGGATGGAATCTATGCCTTCCAAAGCCTGCTCATAAATCCTCTTCAACTCCTCCAACGGCTTATAAGTATTCGAAAACGGCTGAAAATAAGCCAAATATTGGCTCGCCCGACGGTAACGCTTTCTATGAAACTGAATACCTTCCTCAATCTGTTGCTTAATGCTCTTTTCTGGTCGACAATACGACGGGTTGAAAGCCTCGTTACTGCAAAAAGTACAGCCACCCGTGCTTATTTTTCCATCCCGATTAGGACAGCTGAAGCCCGCGTCGATACTGATTTTCTGCACACGCCCGCCAAACTGCTTCGTGAAGTAGTTGCTGTAGCTGTTGAAACGCCGGTTGTCGCCCCAGGGGTATGTCATGGTTTGGAGTAATTGGGGTTGTTCAAGAAATGTTCATCCGTCAAGGTGTTCAGAAACGTCTTCAGTTGTGCTTTCTCCAAATCGGTGAGTTGCACACCGCCATCCATCACATGGTGCATTAGCGGGTTGATGTTCTCGGAGTCTTTCACGCCCTCGCTGTAGAAGTTGATGACCTCGTTCAAAGTGGTGAAACGTCCGTCGTGCATATAAGGTGCCGAAACGGCGATGTTGCGCAGGGTAGGGGCTTTGTAGGCACCTCTGTCCCAATGGTTTCCCGTAATTGCGGAACGGTCTTCAGGGTCGTTGAACTCATCATCCAAGCCGTTGTTGTAGAACGAGTTGGTGGTCATCAGTGCCAGACCACCGCCACCATGGCAGTGGAAACAGTCGGCACCTTCCTCGGTGCAGAACAGTTCATAACCAGCCAATTCATCTTCGGTAAGTTCTTCTTCGCCGCGCAGGTAACGGTCAAATTTGCTGTCGGCTGAGACTAAACTCCGCACAAATTGGGCTATGGCTTTTTCGACATGGACAAAGGTGATCTCACGGCTTCCGAAGGCTTTCTCGAACAAATCGGGATAGTCATCGGTCTTTTGCAGGTATTTTACTACCTGGTTGGTGTCCGCATTGATTTCCACAGGACTGGTGACTGCCGCCAAAACCATGTCTTCCAAGGTGGCCACGCCACCATTCCAGCCCAATCCAGTGCGGTTCCAAGCCAAGTTAATCAAGGGCAGCATGGCATGATGGGTGTTGGTCGGAGCGCCGTATTCAAAGTTGTGTTCTTGATGGTGGCAAGAGGAACAGCTGCGGATGCCATCCGTTCCGTCGCGACCCGAAAGACGCGGGTCATAAAACAGCTTTCTGCCCAACGCCACGCCTTCCTCGGTCATAGGATTGTCGGCAGGGATGTTGTTTTTCGTAGGGAAATAGGATGGCTGTGTGAGCTCATAAGGCGTTGGGGTATAATGGTTTTGCTCGGGTTTACAGGCCGACATAATCAATAGAAGCCCCATTGCCAATTTGCATATTTTTTTCATCCTTCTCGCCATCTTTATCCCGAATCTTAAATCTTAAATCTTGAATCTTTGAATTTCGAATCCACAATTCTTTCTTTCACTTTTTCCCAATTCCAAAAATGTGGTTTGGGCGTTGCCATTTGCATCACATTTTTGATTTTTTCTGCAAGTTTATTATCTTTTTTCATGTCTATATCGTTTTCATTTTCAGTAGGTTTTCCGATTCTAAACACATCCTTTCCGTTTCCGTTGAGCAATCGTTGCGCGGTTTGGTTCTGCATGATGTGGCTCCCGAATTCGTTGAAGTCGATGGTATGTGGATTGCGGAACCAGTTGTCGATGACCATGGTCAAGTCAAGTTGGTTTTTAGTGTTCGCCTTGACATTGAACTCAATAGGGAGCTCAACGATGAAGTAGTTTTGGTAAAACTCGGTGCAGTCTTCGTTCTGCCCGATGCCGAGGTGGATGGCCATGGGTGCAAGACGGCCTTCTGAATTCAAATATTTGCCATTCAGTTTCATGTAGTGGTAGCCACCGCCCAGCATATCGGGCCAGAACATTTCCGACTCGGGCGGGTCGGTGAATAAACCTGTTTGGTTGTCGGATTCGTCCAGTCCAAAAGTGAAACGGATTGCGGTGTAGTGGTCTGGCTTCACAGGACTGGAATGTAAGGTTTGCGATTCCGGAATATCGGTGTCGATGTAATAGACTCGGCTGATGTCCAAAGTGTCGGCAAGACCTGGCTGATGGAGCATCATCCAATCGCCTGCCTCGTTTTTCAGCTCAATGTTGGAGAGAAACCATTGTATCTCAGTGATGAGAAACTGGTTTCCAGCTTCATTCTCGTAGCATAACGTGTCGGTAACCAACGACTTCCCATTGACTTCATAGCCAAGGTTCAAGGAAATTTCAGCCTTTTCTTTGGGCTTTGTGCAAGCCACCGCCAACAAGGCGAGCATTATGGCAAGGAGTCTCGGTTTCATCATCTTTTGAAATTCAGCGGCGAAGATACAAAAAATCTGCCAAAATTGCGTATTTTTGCCGCCTTAATACGAAAAACTATGGCAGAGTTCAAGATTGGCGACAAAGTGAATTTCCTCAGCACTGTAGGTGGGGGTAAGGTCACGAAAATTATAGATTCCCGTATGGTAATGGTTGAGGTGGAGGATGGTTTCGAAATCCCGACTTTGATAACAGATTTGGTGTTAGACTACCGTTCTATGCCCGCTCCGAGCAAACAACAACAAACGGTCGAAAAGGTGCAGAAAGAGGTTCAGGGACAGGAACTTCTGAAACAACAACAAGCTGAAGAGGCTCGAAAAGGCGGTCTGCGTCGCTTCGCAAAAGAGGCAGAGAAGGAAGGCATTTATATGGCCTTTGTACCGCACGAGCAACAGTGGCTCCTCACGGGACCGCTTGATGTGGTGCTGGTCAATCACACGCCATACGAGATGCTCTACACCTTCACCATCAAGGAGGAGGACAAGTTCGCCAATGTGGACTTCGGCCAAGTCGACAAGTACGAGAAAATTGTCATTGAGACCATCTCGCGCGACGACCTCGAGTATTGGCTCAACGGTGTGGTACAAGCCATTTTGACGGCTGAAACCTCTGATTGTGTGCTGCTTCCGCTGAATGCGCCCTTCTCGCTGCGTCCCGGACGGTTTTATAAGGAAGGCAGTTATTTGCCTTCGGGCATCTTGGGCGAGAAGTCGGTGATGATTTGCCTTTCCGAGCTCATTGCTCTCAAACATGGTGACAGCGATTTTACTAAAATTTTGAAGGAAGGTGTTGGCGCTCAAGCTCCCGCGAAGAATCTGGTGAAGCAAGAAGCGCCCATCGACAAGCATAGGGTTGCTCCGGGTGAGGCTATTGTTGATTTGCACATTGGCGAGTTGGTCGACAACATTTTGGGTATGTCGAGTCACGATATGTTCAAGATACAGACTGATTACTTCAAAAAGATGCTTGACAGCGCGATTGCTGCCGACTATTCCAAGGTGACCTTTATTCATGGTGTGGGCAACGGTGTGTTGAAAAATGCCATCATCGAAGAACTGAAAAACTATAAGAACACAGAGAATCGCATGGCCAGCATTGCCAAGTTCGGAGTCGGGGCTATCGATGTGATAATCACGGAGAAAGGAAAGTAAAAAACAACGCGACCCGAAGCAATTCAGGCCGCGTTTTGTTACAATAACAAAGGCTTCATTATAGGTTTTTGTCTTCAATATCAGTGAGGTTGAACTTGCCGTCGAACCTGAATTCCATATTATTGTCGAGTTCGATTTCACAGCCGCCTTGATGCTCTCTTTCGATTTCTTGGATGTGATTGTGGACATAATTCTTCTTCACGAAGGTAGTGATGTGTTCAGGGACGAGTTCGGCGGGCACGCTCTCGTAAATGAGGGCATTCTCGCAATCGATGTTCTTCCAGTCGAGGCTAAGATAGAAGCCGATTTCTGTGTTGTCGGTGAGTTTCACCTCAATTTCGTCTTCAAATTGTTGCGCATTCCGGATTTTGGCCTTGGGGAAGTGGGTGGCTACGAAAGTTTGGATTTCCCGGCAGTTGAGGTAGCTTTTCCCTGCCGGGATGACATTGAATCTGGAGTCAAGCCTGATTTCTTGGCTGTCGTCCAATTCAATTTCCCAGCCGAAGGTCATCTCTTCGACCTCCACAATGGATTTGTGGGGATAGTTTTCTGCAACGTAGGCGGCAATTTCCTTAGGTACGATGCTTTCAGGAACGGTTTTGTAAATGGTTGAATTTTCGCATTTTACCTTGGTCCACTCAAACTTTGGACTGAATTCGATGCTGGTTTTGTCGTTGAGGCTCACTTTGTAAAGATGTTCTGCCTTTTGGCATTTTGAAATGCTGGCTTTCGGGAAATGAATCTCGACGAACTTCAGAATCTCGGGACTGATGTCCTTGTTGTCGACGATGGTGCTGACTTCTTTAACATTCCATTCTTGGTTCATGGAAGTCTTCGGCGTAATGTCGTCGTTGTTGGTAGCTCCTAATTTTTTGCCACATGCCGTCACAATGAGGGCTAATGCTGCTAAGGTGGCGATAATCAGTTGTTTCTTCATCTTCTTTAGTTGTTAAGTGTTATTTTGTAATATTTTGTGATCATATCGGAGAAACTCACCTTTTTTATTGAAAACGAGCTCCAGTCCATTTGTCAGCTCTACCTCAAATTTGTGTTTGCCTTTTGAAATCACATGTAGGCAATAATCTGGGTAGTTTTTGTTCAAATGGTTGAGAATCATATTGTTGAGAAAATCAGATGGAAGACAATCGGATGGGCTGTTCACTTCGTCCCAATCGCCGTTGCTGTTGAACTCGATTTTCATGCCGTTCTCGAATTGCACGGTATAGTCGGTTCTCGTCATCGTCATTTCAATCCTGACAAAACGGATGTCATAATGGCCAAAATAGGTTCTGACAAAAGTTTTTGCTTTGGTCGGAAGGTCTTCGAAACTGATAAAGCGATAATCATAGTTGATTTGCAGAGGAAGGCTGAAAATCAATAAGTTAATTAATATAATTATCACTTTATTCACCATATCGAAGGCATATTTCGGCTGCAATAGTCCGAAATGTTTCTGAAAAAAATCTGAAATGGGGTTTTTGCTTATTTGAACCTCACGCTAAAGACATGCTGGTTCTGCACGAATTTGTAGCTGATTTCAAAACCATATTCGTTGCAAATGGCTTTTGTGATGGCGAGGCCGAGGCCCGTTGAGCTGCTGTTTTCGCCTTTTTTGTAGAAAGTCTGGAAAACAATATCGGCATCCAATGCTTCCTCGATTCCCGAATTTGCAACGGACAAGGTGTTGTCGTTCAATGTGATGGAGATGTATCCATCTTTTTTGTTGTGGACGAAAGCGTTTTTCAGCAGATTGTTTACCAATGAGGAGGCCAAGGTTGGATCCATATGGGTCCTGATGTGTTGTTTCTCGACAATGTCTACCTTGATGTTAAGGCTTTCGTAGATTTCCTTGAGGTTTTCAAGTGCTTGGTTTACAATCTGGTTGATTCTAATTTCGGTTTCCCCCTTGAATTGGTGGTTGTCGATTTTCGACAAGAGGAGTAATGATTTATTGAGTCGCGATATATAGCCCAGAGTGTCCAATGTCTTTTCGATTTCGCTCAGTTGGTGCTCGGTGAGTTGGGTTTCGTCAACCAAAAGTTCGAGGCGGTTGCGACAAATGGCCAATGGGGTCTGAATCTCGTGCGAGGCATTGCCAATAAAGCTTTTCTGCGCTTCAAAAACCTGTCTCGTTTTTTCTGAGGATTCCAAAACGGCTGATTCTATCTCCTTGAATTCCTGTGCCTTGATGTTGCTGTCGGGTTGGGGGATGTCTTCGTCGGTCTTTCGGTGCCTGAGCCAATCGGTGAGTCGATAGATGGGCTTCATGTTCCTGACAATAATGAAGCTGACGATGCTGATGATGGCCAAGAGGAGAATGATGGCGAGGATGAGGATGCTGAAAACGGCAAAGTCGAGGGTCTTGTTCCAGGCAAAGACTTCAGTAGTTAGCGTTAGTTCGTAGTTGATGCCTCGTTTTTGGAAAACCTGCGTCATTTCCCTGACCGATTCCACATTTTGGATGGCATCTATGTATTCTTCATTGCTTTGAAAAACAGATGTTTGATGGCTTTCGGCATATTCCGGAAAGACCTTTTCGATAGTGAAATCAACCGTCCCCGAAACCCCTGAAAGGGAGTTGGGAAGGCTGTCGATTTCAAGAAAACGCTTGATGATTTTGTCGGATTGTTCAACCAGTACTTTATCGATACGCCCATAAATGCGGCGCTTGCTGGATTGGTAGAAGACGAGTGCCCACAACGTAAAGAGGAGAAGCAACACCCCAGAAATCGACAATATGATGCGGTGCGAGAGTTTCATTGCTGCTCCAATTTGTAGCCGTAGCCATATACGGTCGAGATTTCAATGTTGGCTTGTGCTTCGGTGAGGCGCTTGCGCAGGTTTTTCATCTGGGCATAGATGAAGTCGTAGTTGTCGGCCTGGTCGATGTAGTCGCCCCAAACGGATTCGGCCAAGGTGCCTTTGCTGACGGCGCGTTCCGGACGGGTCATGAAGAAATGGAGAATGTCGAATTCCTTTTTCAGCAATTCTATGGATTTCCCATTGACGAGGACTTGTCGCGTTTCGGGCGAAATCTTCACGTTGCCGAATTCGACGAAGTTCTCTCCATGTTGCTGTTTCCTTCTGAAAACGCTTTTCACGCGGGCTGAAAGTTCAGCGATGTGGAAAGGCTTGGTGAGATAGTCGTCGGCACCGAGGTCGAGGCCAGTCACCTTGTCCTCAAGCGAATCTTTTGCTGAAATGATGATGACGCCTGCTTCTTTGCGGGCATCCTTGAGATGGCGCAACACGTCAAGCCCGTTGCCATCGGGCAGCATGATGTCCAAAAGGATGCAGTCGTAGTCGTAGATGTCGGCTTTCATCATGGCTGTAGTAGCATTGGCGGCAGTTTCTATGATGTGGCTGT